>NZ_JAGFBV010000004.1 GCF_017948595.1 Flavobacterium geliluteum
GTAGTCTACTAGTATCTCAGGCAGTAACAACTTAAGGATATCGATAAAAGAATCTTGCATTAGGGTATAATTTGAAAATACAAATATCTAGATTTTAATATTTCCCCACAACAATATGTGTTGATCCTATTTTTTTTTAATCCCAAACAAAACTTCAAATTATTTTCGTAACTACTAAGTAACTTTTTCTCAGAATCGGTTGCATTTGAATTGTATCTTAGCACAATTTTTAATGATATTCAATGAAACAATTATCTGATTTTATTAAATCTAAAGTAGTAATTAGCGCAGATGAACTAGAGAATATCTTGTCTAATTTTCAAGAAATGATGCTTGAAAAAGGACAGTTTATTTTAAAAACAGGCCAAATTGCTAATCACTATTATTTTATAAAAAAAGGGGCTTTGCGCTTTTATTACGGAGATTATGAAGAACAACTAACAGCATGGGTAATTGTTAAAGATGAGTTTTTTACCGAAATATCGAGTTTAAATCCTCAACTCCCCACACGTTTTAATATTGAAGCTATCGAAAAAACAGAATTATTTTGCATTCATAGAGATGACATGGAAATATTGTACAAACAAATTCCCACCTGGCAGGAATTTGGCAGGATTACCTGGGAAAACATGGCTATCAGAATGATTAATCAAATTATTAGTTTTCAAACGTTATCGGCAGAAGAACGCTACCTAGAATTTATGCGTGATACCGAATTAATGAAAAGAGTGCCCGTAAAACAAATTGCCTCCTACCTTGGTATCACTCCAAATGCATTAAGCAGGATACGAAAAAACATCAAATAGTAATTACCTACCAAATGGTAGCTTTTTAAATGACAATGGCGTTTTAGATTTGCATTAAAAATAATGACAATGAAAAACACTATTGTGGTAGCCGGCGCTACCGGAAATTTAGGCCATAGTATTTGTACGGAATTAATTAAAGCGGGGACTCATGTTAAAGCAATCGTACGCGATAGCAGTGATCCCTTAAAAGTTGATGCCCTTAAAAAAATCGGAGTTGAGATTATTGAAGTTACTCAATTTAAAGAAAAAGAACTTACCCCTATATGCCAGGGTGCTTCATGTGTGGTATCTGCCGTTACAGGATTACATGATGTAATTGTTAATGCACAATTAGAACTATTACACGCAGCTATTGCAGCTGGAGTACCACGTTTTATACCCTCAGATTTTTCTTCCGAATTTACAAATATCCCCGAGGGTGAAAATAGGAATTTTGATTTAAGAAAAGAGTTTGGACAGCACCTTGAAAAAAGCTCTATCAAAGCCACGACTATTTTTAATGGATGCTTTGCTGATATTTTAAGATACAATACACCGTTATTTAATGTAAAAGGTCAAACGGTCGCTTATTATGACGATAAAGCCTACTGGAAAATTGATTTCACAACCATGGACGATACAGCGGCTTTTACTGCGAAAGCTGCACTCGATGCTACAACACCAAGATATTTACGAATTGCCAGTTTCAGGGTTAGCCCAAACGACTTGGTTGCCTTAAGCGAGCAATATAAAGACAAAAGATTTAAACTTGTTGATATGGGTTCTATGGAAGGATTCTCTGCTTACAATAAAATACAGCGGGCACAGGACTCTGCCGGAGAAGATGAGCTATACCCAAAATGGCAGCAGGCACAGTACTTATACAGTATGTTTTTAGTACATCACGAAGCACTTGATAACGATAGGTATCTCGATTTGATGTGGTCTAAAGTAGAAGATAATATTTAAATACTTAGAATTATGAATATTGAAAATAAAAAGAACAGCACTGACCAGTACTCTGATGAACAGCTTATTAAAAACTGGTTGGGATTTGAAAATAAATATACAGTGGTGAATGGTATACAACTTCATTATGTAGAAGGTGGTAGCGGTATGCCCTTATTATGCCTGCCCGGATGGCCTCAAACATGGTATTCTTTTCATAGAATTGCACCCCAACTTGCAAAAAGTTATAGGGTAATTGTTGTTGACATAAGAGGTATGGGGACTTCTGGAAAACCAGAAGATGGTTATAGCAAAAAAACAATGGCCAAAGATATTTATGAACTTACAAAGCATCTGGGATTTGAAAAAGTAAACCTTTTAGGGCATGATATTGGAGGTATGATAGCAATGAGTTTTGCTTTTAATTATTCTGAGGTAATTAATAAATTGATTGTGATGGATGGTGCTCATCCTACTGAGGGTATGTTGCAAATGCCGCTGATACCGGCAAAAGGAACGTTTACAAATAAAATGGATATTAACATGCCCTATGTATGGTGGATGGGCTTTAATCAGGTCAAGCATCTTCCTGAAAAATTATTAGAAGACAGATTCAGGTACCTGCTTGATTATCTTTTTTCCTATGTAATGCTGGATGATACAAAAATGACTGATTTTGAACGGGAAGTTTATGCATCAGTATACAACAACCCTGAAAATATACGTGCTTCTAATGCATGGTATCAAAGTTTTACACAAGATATAGAAGATTCGAAAAACTATAAGCCGTTGACCATTACGGTTTTGGGTATCGGTAGTAACTCAAGTTACAACTATATAAAAATGGGATTACCTTATGTGGCAATTAACTGCAAAGTAGAAGGAATTATAGATAGTGGGCATTATATGATAGAGGAAAATCCTGAAAAAATTATTGAATTGGTTACTGGTTTTTTAAGTTGATCAAATTATACTCTACCATAATTTTACCTTATTTATGAACATTAAAATAGTGATTAGGTATTCAAACTTTTATCCCTGATACTCCACTAAAAACTCCTTAAGAAATTAAGGAGTTTTTTTATATTTATTTTTCTTCACAAATCTCTCAGCTTCTATTTTTGTTATTTTAAAAAATAATAAAAGCTCAAATATTCTTTTTTGAAACTTTATAGTACATTGCGTAATAAAAGTATTATATATTCTACTGAGATAGTACAATATACAATTGTGCATCATTAAAAAATACCATTTATATGAAAGTAAAATTAGATAAGTATTATATATTCAAAATTTGTTGCACATTCTTCATCGTTATCACAATCTCTTGTCGACAAAACCAATCAGAAGGAAAAAAAATAATTATCAATCCCCAAACCAAAGATGTAATTACATCTCATGGACCTGAATGGATAACTCGAAATATCATACAAGATAAGAATAACAATATTTGGATTGCTGCATTTTCTGGGATTTTTCGGTATGACGGAAAGTCTTTTACCAACATTACAAGTAAAGTGATTTCGACACGTTTTTTTTCTATTTTAGAAGATAGAAAAGGCAATTTGTGGTTTGGTTCTATAGGCTCAGGTGTTTATTGTTACGATGGGAAATCCTTTCAGAATTTTACGACCGATGAGGGATTGCTTAACAATGAAGTTACAAGTATTTATGAAGATAAAAAAGGCAAAATTTGGTTTGGTGTTTCTGGGGGTGTAAGCTGTTATGACGGGATGTCCTTTCAAAATTATATAATAGATGGAAATGTAATGAATGAGGATCGAACAGGAAAAACTTTTCCTAATAGACGTCCTTATGAAATTACTTCTATTATTGAAGACACAAAAGGTAAATTTTGGTTTGCCACAAGAGGTAACACCTTTGTTTATGATGGTAAAACATTCTCTGTTTTTACACACGATAGCAAACCTTTTAAAAATGTTCGTTCTTTAATCGAAGATAAAAAAGGAAATGTCTGGCTTGGTGGTGCTGATGGACTTTGGCGCTATAATGGTAATGCATTGATCAATTTTACTAAGAATTTTGTGGGCTACATCATTGAGGATAAAAAAGGTAACATTTGGACTAGTTCGCAACGGGATAATAGCCAAGTTTGGGCACTTTTTCGGTATGATGGAAAGTCTTTGTCTAGTAAAAAGCCTACTATAACCGAAATTAAGTCAGGTGGAAACGGTCTTTTTGGGATTTTAGAAGCTCGTGATGGGAATATTTGGTTTGGATCTATGAATGGAGTGTATCGTTTTGATGGAAAGATCGTTACTGATTTTAAAAAGTAAAGATCTTCAGAAATAATATTGTATTGAATAATTTTAAGATAAAATTTATTGCTACTGATAATACGTTGGCAGAGATTGCATGATTTAGTGGAATCATAGTTTAGAATAGCGTTTATTTCCAATCAAAATTCTAATATAAATTCAATAAAAAAAACTATTTTATATAATTGTAAGCTTCTTTAAATCTTGAGTAAAATGATTCTTAAATAGTTCCGGAAGAATCCGCAAATTAAAAAATCTCCAAAGTCATTAGATTTCGGAGATTTTTTTTGGATTAGAAATTTCATATCAATTTAATTTTTTGAAGCATGAACTGAATCAATCAATTTGTTGATTTTCATTAAAACTTGTTTTTTGTATTCTTCTTCTTTTTGTTCGCTTTTTTTTCCTGAACCGAAATTTTCGCTGATCGCGTAACTTTTTATAAAATGACTTTTTTTAGCCCCCAAACTATAATGCCAGCTTCCCATTTCGGAGCTGACAAAAATTACAGCTTCTTCGAGTTTCATAATTTTTTTGTTTGCAGAAAAGGGGCTCATTCGATAAATCGAATTATTTTTGAGATCAAAAGTATAAAGTATTTTTGCTTTGACTATCATATCGTATAAACTATTGAGCGTACCACAAGCCAACAAAATATAAAGGGCATAAAAAAAAGCTTCGTCTAAAATTTCCCTTAAAGAAGGCAATACGATAGCTCCTGCAAAAAGACCAGCCAAAAACCAATGCGATACTTTTTGCAGCGGTTTTGCTGGCTGAAACGAAAAAGAATCTGATGTTTCTTTTATATTGTATCTTTCACGAATGTTCATTGCTGTTCAGTATTTCGTCTAATTCATTTGCTAAATTCTGCATTGCTCTGGTAGTAAATCCTTGGGCGATCAAAATAGATTTTTCTTTTCCGTCCTTTAAATAATTTACGTTTAATGATGTGTTGATCGTAACAAAAAAATGCTTCATTCTTATCAATTCAAAATTTTGAAAATCTTTTAATGGAATAGGAACAGGTTTCCCAATTAATCCCACTTTTACTATTATTTCTTTTGCTTTTAAATCGATAATCACCTGTTTTGACCAAATAGAAATAATACAAAAAATAGATAAAATACCAAAAATCCAAAACATAGCCATATTATTGATCCAGATTCCTCCCACAGCAAATGCAGCAAGTCCAATGCTAATTAATATAGCAAAACCTAATTCTCTTTTCATGACATAATTATTGCCATTTCTTGTAAAATATTTAAGTTGTGACATTTTATACTATTCTAAAGTTACACCGTCTATTATTAAGGATCGGCAATTCAATGAAAAATACGAGCTCGAATAATCGCCATTTAACTGGTCACTTAAAGCATCTAATGTGGCTCCTTTAAACTCAAATTTTCTTGATGGTGCTTTTCCGTAAATATCAATCATAGTCAATTCACCGTCGATTCCCGTCTTGTTTTTAGCGAAAGCGCGCAATAAGTTGATATCCTGTTTTTCAAAATCGATGGACAAATAATAATTTTTTGAATCATTGCTATTCTCTGTATCTTTTACAGAATTTGCTGATCTGCTAAAAGATACTGTTGAAGAGCGTACAGGTACAATTATCGTTTTATTTCCATCTTTGATACTAATTTCTATTTTAGTACGCTTTTCATCAAATTGACTGTAACTGATTTGAGTTAGAAAAAAGAAAACAATTGCTAGTAATGTAAGGCTTTTCTTGTTCATGGTAGATTTTTTTTTTAAATAATTTAATAGGACAAGATTACTTCATACAAAAATTAATACCTACTGCGAATTGGTAAATGGATACTTTAGATTTTTATTTGGTTACGTCTGAAATATATCGGAAATCTAATAAATTCAGCTTATTCTGAAGGCCTTATGATTAAGTGTTTTATCGTTTGAAAACAACGCATAAATGTTTGGTAAGTCAAATGACAATTTGTATTTTGCCGTCAATTACTATTATTTATGCCCACAATATTTACTATTAGATCCAAACAAGCAAGAAAAAAATACCTGATTTTTTTGATATTATTATCGTTGTTATTTGTCTCACCACTTCAGGCACAAAGTATTTCTTCTGTCGAAAAAATAGTCAGTCTGGGGTATGCAAAACGCTTTTCAGATACAACAGGTTCTCTTAAAATTCAGCATCAAGCTCTCAACTTAGCCATAAAAAACAAAAGCAAAGACGATGAAGTAATCTGTTATGCTTATCTCGCACTCACACAAAGGCGTTTACTTCATCTAAAAGAGTTTTTGCATTATGCAGATACAGCTTATTATCTTTCTAAAAATGTACAGAATGTGCGGGCAAAAGCACATGCGGCAGCTGCAATGGGATCGTTAAAGTCGTATATAGAAGATAAACCTCAGGCGCTGAATTATTTACTAAAAGCTTATCAATTGTTTTCTAAAATAAACGCACACGATCAATGTGCCAAAATAGCTTCGGACATATCGTATCTTTTCTCGCCTGCTTCTCCTCCAAAAGTAGAGAAATACGCCCGAGAAGCGATGATTCATGCAGCAAAATCTGGAGATCCCGAAAGTAACTTGTATGCAAGATTGGCCTTTGGAAGTTTCTTAACCGATAAACTGGAAACGGGTGGAGTAGTCGACTGGGAAGTTGCTGTAAAATTTTTTAAAGAAACCGTTGCTCTAGCAGAAAAAAACGCTGATAAAATCATTAGTAAAAGTAACATAGGTATTGCTTATATCAATCTTGCCGATCTTTACACCAAAGACCCCAAGTCGATTGACGAAAAAGCCTTTTTGATGAATCTTGAAAAAGCGACTACAATTGCCAAAAGATACAATGTAAAAATTATTTACCGCAGTGCGATTGGACTTCAAGGATATTATTTTACTCAAAAAGGCGATTATGCAAAAGCGGAACTTCTTTTTATAGAGGGAATCAATTACCAAAAAAAACTTCCATATACTGATAATTATCTATTGGCAACTTTTTACAGCTGTTTAAAAGAGGTTTCTGTAAAAAGAAAAGATTTTAAGGCCTATTATGCTTACGATACTCTTTATACAAAATACAATCAGCTAAAATATAATGAAGCAACTCAGTCTAAATTGCAAAATGCCGAAGCCAGATATGAATCTTCTAAAAAGGCAGAACGTATCAAACAGCTTGAACTCGAAAATGAATTACAACAAAAAAATAAATTATTAGGATATGCCATAGCCGGAGTTTTGCTAATTGGATTAATATTTATGTTTCGTTCCTATTATTATCGTCAGCGATATTATCAAAATAGAGAAGATTTTCTAAAGCAGGAACAAGCCAATAGCGAATTGAAAGTACAATTGATGGAAAAAGAAACGATAGAAAATCTTTCGGCCAGACTATCCTTAGAAAGACGATTATTGCGTTCGCAGATGGATCCGCATTTTATTTTTAATGCTTTAGGAAATATTCAAAGTATGATACTGCAAAAAGATACTATTCCGGCAGTTTCTTATCTAAATAAATTTGCCAAACTGACCAGACAGGTTTTAGAACAATCCCGCAAGGAAACCATTTCTCTGGAAGAAGAAATAAATACTTTAAAAAATTATATCGAACTGCAGCAGCTTCGCTTAAACAATGGTTTTGATTATGTAATTGAATGTGATGGCACTATTGAAACTGATATTTTAATTCCGCCTTTGTTGATTCAGCCTTTTATAGAAAATGCCGTAGAACATGGTTTGAAACCTCAGGAGAATAATGTACGAGGATTAATAGAAATTTATTTTAAAGAAGACGAAACAAAACGAAATTTGATCTGTACCATCAAAGACAACGGAATTGGATTAGCGGCTTCAAGAAAATTAAAAATCAACGATACACATCAATCTTTATCTACCACCATTACAGATGAAAGATTGACAAAAATGCAAAAAGAGAATCCAAACGCCGGTTTTACTGTAAAAGAGAGAGAGCCTGAAACAGACGGGCAGGGCTGTATAGTAATTTTAAACATTCCGATATTGTCATGATATACAAAACTTTAATTATAGAAGACGAGCATCGATTAAGAGAAGCTTTGTCTATTATGCTTGAAATGGTAGCCGGAGAAAATATTCAGATCATTGGATATGCCGAAAGCGTTGAAGAAGCCACAAAAATGATTGACAGACTCAAACCCGATTTGGTTTTTATGGATATTATGCTCAAAGACGGAACTGGTTTTGAGGTGCTGCAGCAAATTTCTTTTAATACTTTTCATCTCATATTTACAACCGCTTACGAGCAGCATGCTATAAACGCATTCAAATACAGTGCTGTCGATTACTTGCTTAAACCCATAGATTCACAAGAACTAAAAACAGCAATTGACCGTATTGCCATTTTAGAGGAAAGAGTGTTAGAAAAACAACAAATCACCGAATTGCAAACCAATCTTTCTAAAACTCCTGACAGACTCGTTTTACCAACTCTGGAAGCAATGTATGTTGTAAAATTAGAACAGATTTTAAGGTGTGAAACTTCGGGCTCCTACACCACTTTTTTTCTAACGGACGGCCGAAAAATAATGGTTTCAAAACCTTTAAAAAATTATGAAGACATTTTACTACCACCAGTTTTCTTTCGTGTACATCAATCACATCTTATTAATGTAAATGCTATTCTGAGTTATTCCCGAGAAGGTATGGTTCACATGATTGATAAATCTGTACTACCCATATCAAGAGCAAAAAAAGAGCAATTTTTTAAATTAATGAAAGACGAAATCTAATTATTCACTGCATATAAATTCAACTGATCCAAATACCAACCAAAAGCTACACATGACAAAGTGGTTGTTTTGTTTTTCTCTAATTGTATCTACTTTTGAACCACACTAAAAATTGAAACAATGAATAATAAAACCTTATCAATCCTGAGCTACATCACCATAATTGGTTGGATTATAGCTTTTGTAAAAAGCAAAGATGTAACACCAAAAAGTGATCTTGTAACCTATCACCTTAAACAAGGCTTCGGAATTTTTCTATTTTCTTTTGCAGTAAATATTATACTTTCTGTTGTGGTCTTTACGGTAACTTCGCTTTATTTTCTTAATTACATTGGTTATGCTCTTTTTATTTTGTGGATTTTCGGAATAATTAATGCTGCCAACGAACAAAAGAAACCTATTCCGGTTATTGGAAAAATGTTTGAAGATAAATTTGGCTTCATCAACTAAATTCAATTAAATTTTACAAACCTAAGTGGCATTTTTCATTTTCTATAATGAAAAAATGTCACTTTTTTTGGCTCTCTTATTTTATGCTTTTTTGATGATGACTTTGGCTGCGATCATTTCAATGGAGAAATATCAGTTTTTTAACAACTTTCATTTATTCTTTTATTAACACAATAGTAGCTTTATAACCCGTACCAACATTCCATTGACTTGCCTCAATAGCCACTCCTTTATCGTCATAAACCTGAAATTCTGCAGTATTGGGCGATGCAGAACCTTCGTTTAACGCTTCAAAATCAATTTTGTTAATTCCGGGTACCAAATTAATTTTGAATCCCTGAAATTCACCATTCAAACCCACTTCGGGCTCTATTATTTTATCATTCAGATATACTTTTATTTTGTCTCCATCAACAAAAGCAGCATCTCTGTAACGAATAGTAGAAACAAAAGCTTTCGTTTTAAAATTTCCTAAAAACTGATTTCTTCTGTAAAAAATACCATCGGTATTGGCTTCTTTTTTGTAAAGCATGGTATTCTTAAAAAGTTCCTCAGGGTTGATTTCTAATGAATCTGGCTTTTTAGTAAATTCTAACGGAGCGATTCGAGGAATAATTTCCTTTGGAGGAACAATTTCCCTCATTTTTGAATCTGCTGGCGGAATAGCTCTATATTTATTGCTCATTTCCTTTTGTGCATATCCTTGCAGGGCAATAGCCATCATCATAATTGTAAAAAATATCCTTTTCATAGTCATTAGCTTTTAATAAATTAAATATAAATGAACCTCATGATCCATTACAGTAAAACTTATTTAAAAACATTTATTTCACCTATTTATTGCCTGCACCGTAAATAATTGTCAAAGAATAATAGATTTAAATGCTGGGGACATTGCATTGAAATTTCAAGGAAACATGAAGTTTGGGATGGGGATTTACACCAAAATACAGTAATCAATATTTTAAATTAAAAGATAATTGTACTTGATTTTTCAATTTATTGATCCAATTCATGTTAACTTTTAATAATAAAAAAGTAATCGTTTACATTTTTTGTTTTTTTAAGTTTTTAATAAGAAGGTGAAACTATCAAAAGCGTTAATTTTACACATTAAATAAAGAGACAGCTTTTACCAATTTATGATTTAGCATTTATTTGATAGTATATTGAAGTATCAAAGGCTAAATGCTTTTGTAAGTTGGTTTAAAATTCTAAGAATATAATAGTAAATGGATCATAATCTTGAAAAAATACGTGAATTGATTTCAAGTTTTATTGAAATTAGTGATTCAGAATGGGCTCAATATTCTCCAAAGTTTACTGTTGAAAAATTCAGTAAAAAAGAGGTTATTCTTTGTCAGAATACAATTTGCAAAAATATATACTTTATTATAAATGGCTTAATAAGAAGTTATTATATTGATGATAACGATGAAGAAAGAATTTTTCATTTTGCTGTAGAAAATACTTTTGCGACCAATTATGAAAGTTTTATAAAAGGTATTCCTTCCAGTTTTTCAATGCAGGCAAGTGAGGATACAACGGTTCTTGTTATCACGATCGAAATGGTGCAAGAGTTGTACAAAAATCTAAAGAATGGTGAAAAATTAGGAAGGTTGATTGCTGAAAATTACTTCTTTATGCTTAATGATAAAATTAAGGCATTATACACTCAGACTCCTTTGCAGCGTTACAATAGCATGAATGCTACGTTTCCCAGAATACTCGAGCGTGTGCCGCAACATTACATCGCTTCTTATCTCAATATTACCTCTGTTCATTTAAGCCGATTGAAGTACGCAAACAAGGAAGATTGATTCAAACTGTTAACAAATGTTATTGTTTATCATAAAAACCTATTTTTACTTTGCATTACTATTGTTCAGAAAGGCAAATAGGGTTTTAATTTACGTCTGGTATTATTTTTATTACAAAAATAGTATATTCCGTTTTTATTTATTTTTATTATTTGTTGTGATGAAATATTTTCATTAATGTTTTGGTTATATAGAGAGTAGGGTAGTGCGAACGAAGAGGTAGATTTCTAAAAGTTTAATAATCAAAAAAATCTCAAACATCATTTCACTTTTAGTTGTAAAGTGATTTTGTTTAAATTGAATTTATGAATACTTCAATAGGAAATAATATTAAAAGTATAAGAGAATTAAAAAATTATACACAGGAATATATGGCAGATCGCCTTGGTATTACACAAGCCGGTTACAGCAAAATTGAAAGTGGAAAAAACAATATTAGCTATAAAAAAATAGAAAAAATAGCTATTGTTTTAGAGGTAAATTTAGAAGATATCGTTTATTTTGAAGGTCAGCGTTATTTTAAGAATGTCAAAGAAAACGACCTTGGAGATTTTATGGCTACTTGCAGTAAAGTAGAAAAGCTCTATGAAGACAAGGTTTTTCTTTTAGAAAAGTTACTTTGCAAAACTGATTTAGAACTAAAGAGATACAAAGAAAAATTTGGAGTGATATAAAGTGTTCCTTAATAAAACAAACGGCCCAATCATAAAGTGACTGAGCCGTTTTTGTTTAGTGTTAGTTTTCGCAAAAAGCACCAATTTGCTGCAAATGCTTTTCTGTTTGGTATTTATTGAAGTTATTCCATTTTGGTGGAGCACTCGTTTTTTGACCGTACATAGCATCCAGGCAAATGTTGCTGTCTTTGTATCTGTCATGCAAAACAGCCAAAATTTTAAAGAAAAATTGATCCAGCATCACAATAGCTTCAAACTCTGATTTTAGCGTATTGTAATCTGCATCTGATGGGTTTAATAATTGTAATAAATCTAAAACTTCAGCCTTTTCGTCTTCATTAATTTCGGTTGCATAACCCATTTTTAAAGTCTTAAAAACCAAGTTGTTCCAGGCTACACTATCATGTCCCCATTGTACATTTGGAAGGGTTAAAGAATGCTCACAAATTAAAATAATAGAAAAAAGAACATCGTTTAAATACTCAGCTGGAAACTCATCAAAACTTCTGAATTCGAAACCACTTTGATACATTTTTTCCTGATTAAAATCAAGTCCAACTTCCGAAAGTAGTTCATATTCCATCTCGACTTCTATCTGGTCTCGCCACCAAATGTTTTCTTCTTTTTCAAATTTCAGAAGTTTTCTAAACTCATCTACATTATAAGTTAAAATTTTACCTTTTGGCATCGCTTTATTAAAAGTTCCTACACCTATGTATCGCGACATCGCATTGCGCATAGAGCCCAAAGTGAATTTTTTGTCTAAACTGTATTTATCGCTAATTACGCCCATAATATCAGGGCTTCCAAGAGTGGCTATAAAAAAAGGCTCAAACCATTGTAATAAATAAATAGCATTGGCGTGCGTTTTCTCAAAATTATCGTAATCAATAATTCTGCTGTCTTCTGTTAGCGTAGGCAAAGTGATATGAAAATGATAGGTTCCGTTATTAAACAAAACCAGATTCTCCTGATTGGTCATAAACATATTCAGACCATTGTTGTAGTCTGGAAAATTTAATTTTCCGTCAAGTACTGCTGATTCATTGATTTTATCAAGGAATAATTTTTTGGTTGCTTTTAGTTCTTTACACGAATCAACAACTGTTCTGTTTTCAAAATATTTGGTTACAAATTCAATAGAATCGCCATCAAAATGTACAGAACCCATTGTTTTATTTCTTTGGGTAATCATGCTCTGAATGTTGTACGGCTGATCTTCAAGAAAAAGCTCCATGATCGATTGTCCCAGATATTCAGGGTTTTCGGTGGGTTGTGCGATCACTTCTCCAGCTTCTGTATCAAGCAATGGTTTTATGGGTGATAACGTTTTGTGCTGATAGTTGATGTCTAGTTTTTCAAGCGAATGACTGTTCATCATTCGGCTCACTTTGTAGTTTTTATCCAAACCAAAAGCTTTTTTCAACAAAGGGGCTAAACTTTCTGGTTTGTAGCATTTTCTGTAGTCAATACTATATTTTTCAAAACCAATTTTTTCTTGTATAAACTCACCAGAAACTATTAGGGATTCTTCAAATTGCATGTAGGTTTCGTTTTCTAATCCTATTCCCCAATAATATTTTTGTGTCTGATTGTCTTTCATTTATACTAATTTTCTTTTTTTATGATGAATTATTCTTTTAAAGGCATTATTTTTTTCGAAAATACAATTGTAATCGGTTAATAATCAGAGCCAAAAAGTCATTTAATGGAGAAAGCATCCGGGTTGCATCCACTAAAAAAGGCTTGTTTTACTTTTAAAATTGTATGAAATTCTATTTTTTTCTTAGAAATTTTGCACGTGTATCGACCGAAAGACGAATATAAAAGTCAAATTTTATAAAAGAGTTATAAAATCAATAAAGTTATTAATTACTTTTAAATCAGTATTTTGAGCAGATGAATAACCTAATTGCAACTTTTGCTATTCTTCTTTTTTCTAAGTTGCAAAAGTAGTTCTTTTTTATGT
Organism: Flavobacterium geliluteum; assembly: GCF_017948595.1. GTDB lineage: Bacteria > Bacteroidota > Bacteroidia > Flavobacteriales > Flavobacteriaceae > Flavobacterium > Flavobacterium flavipigmentatum. The sequence goes on from NZ_JAGFBV010000004.1 coordinate 13,683, forward strand.
TATTTACAAGTAGCTAATATATTGAAAATCAATTACGGTTTTAAATTTAGAAATTGGGTTACCCATTTTTATTTATTCATGATAATAAAAAACATAAGAAGAGTATAATTCGTCATTCCACCAATCTTTTCTAACTTCTGAAAAATAGTTGTAATTGAGCTTTCCTGCCTGCGATTGCAACGGATAAACGACTACGCCATTTTCTCGATAGGCTTTATGTAAATCCGTTTCTGGCACAACAGGCACAATGTGTCCAGAGAGACCTTTTATTTTTCTTTTGGCGCAAATAATTCCAACACCGCCATTGGTGTTTACATGATTCTGAATTTCATCAGCGGTAAACATTCTTTTCCAGCCAAAACTAGCTCCCCACTGCAAAAACCAGTCGTGTATGGCGCTAGAATAAATACGGTCAACCGTTTCTTCAAAAACAGCTTCTATTTCCTGGCCTTCTAGTATTTTTTCAATAGATTCTGGTGTCCACCAAACCGTTGGTAGGTAGACTTTAGAAAAATAACAATAATCGTAAGAATACACGTTGCAATAGGTATCTTCTATTGTTTTTTGATATCTGATACTATTTTCAACGTCTAATTTCTCAATAAGTCGCGCAAAACTTTCTTTTTTAGTGGTAGCATTGGTTACATCTCTAAACGGAATACTCAAATCCTGCATGGGTCTTTCTTTCTTGTCCATTGAATTCAGGCAAGATTCAGGATCAGGCGATAAATCGGCTTTCTTTATGAAACTATTTGCTATTGGATTATCAACCAAAGGTAATATTGCTTCAGATACGGCATATTTTTCCATCTTCACTTCTTAAAATTAATTGCTTTACGATGCTTAAATTGATTTTTTGTACAGTGTAATTTTGTCAACCAGAACGTAAATATAAGGTTTTTAAACTTTGCAAATACCGCTGGAAAATGACAAATTAAAGAAAAAAATACAACTAATAGGGCAACTTTTTCGCTTTTAACTATTCGATTGTATCAAATTTAAAAGCAAAAAACAGGCAATTTTCTTACTAAATATCATTTAGCATGGGTTGGTATTTGCTTGTATTTCTTTTTAAGATTTTATTTCTTTTTTTAAGACTAAAATTGCTATTAAAACGGCAAATTTACCTGTAATTTTATCCATAATATTTGTTAAAGATTGTAATCAATAGTATCTTTATAATCTAAAAAAAAAAAATAAAGAGATAACCCAATTATGCCAAATAAAAAACCAGACAATATTGTTTATTCTGAGCAGGAAGGATACAACTCAAGTAAGTTGCCATACGCAACAAATATTGGTGCTCCCGTAATAAAAGTTGATGACGTTGTGGCCTGGAAGAGCAGAGGAATTCATAATGTCAATAAAGAATTCGAGAACAAGTTTAATGAACTTAAATCTGAATATCAGAAATTAATTGAAGAGTTTAAATGGAACGAACTTGTGTACAATGCCAGGTTTTCGTTTGAACCTGTAATGGGCGAAATTTATCATCTCTATCTTGACACGGATGGTAAAGAATTCTTGTCTCTAATATCACCTGAGGAATGGAATAAGGAATTTATTGGCTCATTTAAGCTCAACAGTGATAAAAAATGGGTTTTGTTAGAAAAAAAAGGCTTGGATTTTTATTAATCCTTAAGCCATAAATTTCTAAATGATTTATTTTTGTCATAATCTGAGGCTTGTTTATCAATATTAAAATAACGATTGCCTCTGGGGTCATTGCCCACGCCCGCCACATAAGACCAGTTTCCCCAATTGCTGCAAACATCATAGTCAATAAGCTGCTGCTCAAAGTAGGCTGCTCCATAACGCCAGTCAAGTTTTAAGTCGTTACACAGGTAGCTGGCAACATTTTGGCGACCGCGATTGCTCATAAATCCGGTCAGTTTGAGTTCTATCATGTTGGCATCAATAAAATCTACGCCGGTTTTACCGTTAATCCAGTTTTGAAGCTGCTCAATATTAACTTTTTTCACTCCTGAGTCAGTGCTTTTAATGCCGTTTTTCTGAAAAAATTTGTTTTGGTGTTTCTTCATCATAAACCTAAAATAATCCCTCCACAATAATTCAAACACCAGCCAATATGTCGATTCATTGGCAGTATGAAGAGATTCGTATTTTTGAAGTTCCTGATAAATATGCCTTGGGGAAATACATCCCAAAGCAAGCCACGCCGAAAATTTGGATGAATAATCGGCACCGACCATTCCGTTTCGGGTATCTTTATAGTTCGAAATTGATTTTGTTTTAAAAAAATAATAATCCAATCTTTTCAGGGCCTGCGATTCACCTCCTTTAAATGCAATCGCCGCTCTTTTGTCTATTTTTACTTTTTTTAGACCTAATTCTTTCAGGTCCGGCAATTCTAGTTTAGGAATCTCTGGTGACTTGATCGTCGATGGCTTTTCTAAAGACACTCGAATAACCGAATCTTTCTCAATTTTTTTTCTAAAATTTGTAAAGACATCCGGAATATCTTTTATAGAGAAAGGCAGATCCTCGGCATGATATAAAGTACTGGTGCTCAGTGTTAGCAATTCGCATTTAATTTTCCAAAGTTCAGACTGTACTAATGTTTCTAGCTGTTTTTCTTCAAAAGCAACTTCACGTTTCGCATACACCTTAGCCGCTCTGTACTGTTTCACGATCTTCGGAATTTCAATTTCTGGCTTTCCCTTCAAAATAATTAAACCGGAGCCTAGTGCTCTTAAATTTGCATCCAGATCGATCAGAGATTCCATTAAAAACTGCGCTCTGAAATCACCTGTTTTTTTAAATCCGTAAGGTGTAGTTTCAAAATGAGCATCCTCAAAACAATAAACAGGGACGATACTGTCACTCTGCGAAATTGCTTTTAGCAACACTTCGTTATCCGTAAGTCGTAAATCTGTTTTAAACCAAACTATAGCTGTTTTCATAAACTATTGATATTTTTTAAATAATAATCCGCTTGCTCCAAAAGCACTGTTTTATCGTCTGGCTTCATTTTGTTCCAAACATTGTACATCATTCCAATCCTCGGATTTTGGGATAATTTATCTTTGTGTTTGTCATAAAAATTCCAATATAAACTGTTGAAAGGACATGCTTTTTCGCCTGTTTTTTTTGCTTTATTGTAGAAGCAACTTCCACAATAATGGCTCATTTTATCCACATAGGCAGCAGAACTTACATACGGTTTTGTACCTACAATGCCACCATCTGCAAACTGACTCATACCACGAGTATTGGTAATTTCTACCCAATCGATTGCATCAATATAAATACCCAAATACCATTGATCGACCTCGTCAGGATCTATTCCAGCCAAGAGTGCAAAATTCCCGGTAACCATCAAACGCTGAATATGATGCGCATAAGCATACTCCAAAGATTGTGTAATGGTGTCTTTTAAGCAATTCATTTTGGTCTTTCCTGTCCAGAACCAGTCGGGTAATTTTTCCTTATGATTAAAGAAATTTAGTTTCGCATATTCAGGCATTTTCAACCAGTAAATACCACGCATGTATTCTCTCCAGCCAATAATTTGACGCACAAAACCCTCTAATTGATTGTATTCTATCCGTTCAGGATGATTTTGCCAGGCCCGAATGGCTTCATTTATCACCTCCAACGGGCTAATCATTTTTGTGTTTAACGAAAAAGACAATCGCGAGTGATACAAAGACCATTGACCCGGCGACATTGCGTCCTGATAAGAACCAAACAAAGGCAAACACTCGGCTATAAAAAATTGCAGCAGTTCTAGTGATTGATCTCTGTTTATGGGCCAAATAAAGTTTTTTGCTTCTATTTTTCCAATGGTTTGGATAGTAGTTTTCGAAATTTCCTCTTCTATTAACGCAACATCGGAGCTAAAAAGCAAAGGAGTTGTGGCAAGATGGCCTTTTGGCAACTTTTTTCTGTTGTCACTGTCGTAATTCCACTGGCCGGTAATAGGATTATTTCCTTCCATTAGTATGTCATGTTTTTTTCGCATAGTGCGATAAAAACTTTCCATTACAAAAGTCTTTTTTCCTTCAAAAAAAGCACCTAATTCATTTCTAGTGCTAAAAAAATGCTCTGTATCAAAGACTTCGCTCGAAATAGAAAGACTGGACGAAAAGTTTTTCAGCACACAGTCCAAACGATATTCATCTGGTAACTGATACTCAAAATGAGCGATATTCTCTTGCTTGATGATCGTGTTTAGGTTCGATTCAAAAGATTGTAAATTATTTGAATCGTTTATTTTTATATACAGTACTTTATGATTTTTCAATTGCAGCCAATCAGCAAACTGGCGCATTGCAGCAAAAAATCCAACCACTTTCTGAATATGATGGGTTGCATAATCCGTTTCGGTTCGAACCTCCATCATCACATACGTAATCGTATTGTCGATAGTCTCAAACCACGAATGATTGTAATTGAGTTGATCTCCAAGAACCAGCCGAAGTGTTGGTGTATTTTTATTTTTCATTTTTATTTTTTCTGCATTTATCGCTACAATATTTTACTTCCTCCCAAACTTTCTCCCACTTTTTTCTCCAGGTAAACGGCAGCTTGCACACGATGCAGATTTTAGTCGGTAGGTTTTCTTTTTTTACTTTTCTCATCAGTTTTGTAAAGCACGGAACCTTTTTTTCAAAATTACTATGCTATCGAGGTTATTACTTTCAGATTATTTACAGCTTAAAAAAAGCAATATAATTTTGTTTAACTATTTGAATTTAATGTTAAACAAAATTACGTGTTTTTTTAATCAAAAAGAATAAAATAATGGATTAATTAGTATTTCAAACAGAAACTTTTTGCATGAAGCACTAAAATAATTTGTTTACTCTTTATTTTGTTTAATTAAACAAATAAAAAAGATAAAATGATTGACCAATTTTGAAGAAAGCGGAGGATAATAGTTCTAATTTAAAACAATAAATTTCACATACAATTGAGCCGAAAATAAAGACATAAGACCACAGAAAAGTATTGATTTTAAAGAATAGGAGCAGAAATTTTGTTTTTATAATCACCACCCGTCCCGCTGTACGCTATATCTTTTGCTTTTTAAAGAAAAAAGCAAAAGGATACACTTCCATCGGGGCTAGAGTAGAAGTTTATTTTTCATAACCAAAAAAGAGCGGAAAGCCTACTTTATAAATGTATGGTGAGAGATAAAAAGCAAATCAAACGCCTTTCAAGAAAGATTTTAATCTAATTGTTTAGGTTTTCTCGTTAAGTTTTTAGGTTTCAAAACCAAACGTTTAGGTGTTTTTCCTAAAGTTGTAGTTACCAACATCTAAAAACTTCATCAAAAGACCCAAATCCAGTAAAATAGTGGTGCACAACAACTACTATTTTTTCTTCCTTCCCCACCAAATTAAAAATCCTGATACAGGTAAAGTCAAGGCAAAAAGGCACACGAGAAAAGCTATTATTTTGGTAGGATATCCATAAATACTGCCCGAATGAATAGGGTAGATGAGACGTCTGATTTTATCACCTCTTGAAAAATTCTCATAAGGTCTTGACTCAATAATTTCTGCCGTATATTTATCAAAATAAGCTGCGCTGGACTGAAATGGAATTGTTTTTTCTACATTTTCTTTTAGTACCAAAATACTATTTATGGTATCAGCTGGCATTCTAATCTGGATATTTCCTTGGTAATCAAAAATACTATCTGCTTGATTATAAATGGTCTGATAAAAGGCAGTTTTATTCAATTTTGGATCTGTTTTGGTTGGGTTTTCAACTTTATTCGAAAGCTTTTTTGTAGTGCCGTCAGCAAAATAATAAATGCCTTTTTCGAACCAATCGAAGGTAAATACAAGACCTGTTAGCGAAATAGTTAATAAAAATAAAAAGCTGTAAAACCCAAAAGTAGAATGAAAATCCCAGTTGATTCTTTTAAAAGAAGCTCCCCATTTTACGGTTAATCTTTGTTTGAGGTTTTTTATTTTTTTGGGCCACCACAAAATAAGTCCGGAAATAAGCATAAAAGCAAAGATCAGACAAGAGGTTCCAGTGATAAGTTTTCCTATATCATCTAATAATAAGTGCCTATGGAGCGACAAAACGATAGAGAAAAATCTGGTTTCCTGATCTACTGATCCTAAAATTTTACCGGAATAGGGATCAAACGCAAAAATGATACTTTGATCATCTGTATCCTTTCCCACAATTAATAGTGTTCGCTTAGGATCATTAAATGTGCTAATTCGGGTTATTTTTTTTACCGAATATTCTTTTTGCAGTAAATCGGTACAGTAATCAATGGGCTTTTTTGTCTTGCCAATTGTGGAAACAAAGTAAAAATCTGAATTTATATATTGGTCAATTTCTTTTTCAAAAACCATTATACTGCCTGTCAATGCTACTATAAAAACAATAAGTCCCGAACCTAAGCCCAGCCAGAGGTGTAGTTTTCCAAAAGTTTTCATTAATTTTTTCTTCATTGTTTTTCCGTGCGTTTTAGAGAGAAAAGGATGCTCACGAGTGATCCTTTAAATTTTCTTCAAATTTATAATTATTTAGACTATATATAAATAATTAAAGTGAAATATAAAAAACATTTCTTCTGTTTCGTCATTGGTTGATAAAAAAAACTAATTCTTCTCATCATAACTTGTTAAATAAATATTAATTTATATTTTTGCCTTGTTTTTATTTAGAATGAATAAAAACAATAACTAATATTTACAAAACAATGAAATATATTACTTTTAAGACAACAAGTTTTTTGTTTACAATTATCTTTTTGTTTTCATGCATTTCTGTTTTTGCCCAACAAAATCATGGAAAAATAAAAGGTCAAATTACCACATCTGATGGCGATCCTGCAGCCGATGTGTATATCATATTAAAAAACTCAAAATACAATACGTCAACAAATGATGATGGTAGCTTCGAATTGAGCCGAGTAAAACCCAATACGTATACTTTGCAGATTTCTTTGATAGGATACGAAACATCAGAGCAAGAAGTGGTGGTTGTAGACAATGAGACAACGACAATCAACCTACAATTGAAGGTTTCTAATAAAGAATTGAATGAAGTTGTAATTAGTAGCAGAAAAAGTATTGTCTCAAAAAAAACAGATTATGTGGCCAGAATGCCTCTAAAAAATTTAGAAAATCCGCAGGTTTATAGCGTAGTACATAAAGAACTTTTGCAAGAACAGATGGCGGTAGAAATTGGTAGTGCCGTTCGAAACTCTCCTGGAGTTGTTCCGCTTAATTATCCTTCAGGAGGATTTGCAGCTATTTTTAGAGGATTTACAGTTGGAATTAATTCCAGAAATGGAATGGAAACTTTGTCAGGCCGTTCTTCTGTTGGCATAGCAAATCTGGAAAGAATCGAAATTTTGAAAGGCCCTTCTGGAACTTTATTTGGTTCCTCAGCATCTTCTTTTGGTGGCGTAGTGAATTTGGTAACCAAAAAACCTTTTGAAGCAACATCATCTGAAATAGCATACACTGGCGGAAGTTTTGGTTTAAACCGACTTACGGCCGACATTAATACGCCTCTTACAAAAGATAAAAAAGTATTGTTCAGACTTAATGTAGCGGTTAATAAGGAGAAAAGCTTCTTGGATTATGGTTTTAATAATACACTTGCAGTTACTCCGAGTATTACCTACAAGGCGACAGACAGGCTTACATTTAACATAGATGCTGAATTATTTAATGTAAACAGTACTAAACCATTATATCCTACAGTGACTGCTGCTTCTGGCATAACAAACCCTTCGGAGTTTAAAATAGATTATAAAAAATCATTGGTTCATGAAGATGCAGACGCTAAGTCATCGGCTTCAAAAGCTTTCGTACAGGCAGAATATCAAATTTCAGATCACTGGAAATCAACTACTTTGTATTCTTTTGTAAGTGAGAATGTCGATTATAGCTATCAAGTTACACCTACTTGGACTTCGCCAACAACGGCTACTATTCGCGCCACGGTTTTTGGGCCAATTTCTAGTAATTATACCAATATTCAGGAAAATATTAATGGGGAGTTTAACACTGGATTCTTGAAACACAAACTCTTAACGGGTATTAATTACAGGTATTATTCAGATACTTTTTCGTCTACACCAACTCCTACAGCTCCTTTTAGAACAATTGATGTTACGACAAACTTCGTTCCTGTTAGAAAAAATGATATTGATGCCGTAGCACTGGCTCCCGTAATAAGAGCGGGTAGAGAAGAGTATACTTTTAGTGCTTATGCTTCGGATGTAATTAGTTTTGCAGACCGACTTTCGGTGATGTTAAGTTTGCGTGTAGATAATTTTGACCGTAAAGAAAGTGGTACTACTCCAGCATACAATCAGACGTCTTTATCACCAAAATTAGGGTTGGTTTATCAGGTTGTAAAAGATCAGGTTTCGTTATTCGGTAATTACATGAATGGATTTCAAAATCTTGCACCAGTAAATCAGCCAGATGGGGCACAATTGATTTTAGATCCTTTATATGCTAATCAATTTGAAGGTGGTATTAAAGTTGAGGCATTCAACAAAAAAGTAAGTACTACCATTAGTTATTACAATATCACTAATGATAATGCCGTCATGAGGTTTACAGATTTAACGTACCAACAAGGCGGTAAACAAGTGAGTAAAGGGTTTGATTTTGAGTTAATCGCTAACCCAATTGCAGGACTTGATATCATTGCTGGATATGCTTATAATGATAATCGCATCGTAAAATCGGCAACGGCTTCTCTTGAAGGAAAAAAAGCAGCAGATGCACCCGAAAACGTTTGGAATATCTGGGCTTCTTATAAGTTTCAAAATAGTCTGAAAGGATTTGGTATTGGTTTTGGAGCTAATTATGTTGATGATACTTTTATGGCTACCACCAATACTTTTTACATTCCGTCATACACCATTTTTAATCAAACTTTATTCTACGAACAGCCTACTTGGAGAGTTGGTCTTAAATTGAATAACATAACTAACGAAAAATATTGGAGTACGTGGGGAGCAGCTCAGGCTCCGGCAAATTTCTTAGTAAATTTAACTTTCAAGTTTTAATTATTTCTTTAAATCAAAATTTAAAAATCACCTCTGTTTAAGTATAGAGGTGATTTTTTTTATAAATCAATGGTTCTATTGTACCAGTATCTCAGATTCTAAAGATTCTTTGATAAGCGGGTAATTTACTTTTCCATTAACCGTCAATGGTACATCAGTTATGTGAATTATTTTTACAGAACTCGCATGCAAATGCAATTTTGTTTTTAAGGTTTGTACCATTATTTCTCTATTCAAATTAGCATCTGTGTACAAAACAGCTAAATGTTTATCATTCAGATCCAAGCAAATAAAGGTTTTTCCACCGAAAGTGTCTTTTAAAAGAAGTTCGATTTCGTCTAAATTAATACGGCTGCCAAATAATTTGACAATTCGTTTTAATCTCCCTGTTATGTAATAATAACCTTCATCATCTTTTCGTGCCTGATCGCCGGTATGCAGTTTTTCTTCCTGATGATAAAATTGTAAATCTGCCCTTCTTTCGGCATAACCGCCAAAAATATTAGGACCATAATAAATGAGTTCCGAAGTATTTTCTTCAATCTCAAAGCGCCCATTTTGAATCGGGCGTCCAATTGAAGCTCTTTTTCTGAGTAAGTCTTCAGGTGGCAAAAAAGCCATACGTCCGCTCGCTTCGGTCTGACCATATTGTGCAAAAAACTTTTTACCATATTTCTCGGTATATTCAGAAATGACTTCGATTAATTTATGATTGATAATGCCGCCTCCATGCGTAAAATAGCGTAATGCTGGATAGTCTTTTTTAAAAAAACCTATACTTTGAAGCATTTCATAAAAATAAGGCACGCCACCTAGCGTAGAATAGCCAAAATTTTTCAAGTCATGCCAAAATTCCTTCTTAAAAACATCTTTGTCGGTACAGACAATTTGATGTGCTTTTATACAATTGGTATTAAATATCGATAATCCGTAAACAGAATTTATCGGAACATTGAGCGGTACCACATCATCACTTTTAACAGGCAGATAATCCAAAATCGATTGTGCATTTTCAACAAGATTTTCATCAGACAATCGCACAAATTTAGGTGATCCTGTTGTTCCAGAAGTGCTCAGCAAGAGTTTAACTTTTGGATGTATCGGGTAGATAGCATTTTCAATACGTTTGAATAATTGTATTGTACGTGATGCATCAACAACCTTATATCCTTCAATTTCGCTTCTTGACGGATCGTAAATATAATAAGGCGTATAATTTTTTTCTAAATTTTCTTTAAATTCAACATTCACTCCCAATCCTAATAAAGCAATGGTAAAACGGCTTTGGTAAAAATTTAAAAAAGTTTCAACGGCTGGTAACTGATTATCATTGTAAATAAACACAACAGAACGAAGGTTTTCGATCTCCAGCGATTGATGCATTTCTTTTATAGTTTTAGAAAATCCAGTTGTAGCATCGGTAAAAATTAAATTTTTATTTTCTGATATTAAATGGTATAATTCCATAGCTTTGGGTTTCTAATTAATTTCAAATCCGTATTTCTTAAGGACTATTTTTATTTTTTCAACACTGCTCATTTCTAGAATATCTTCCATTTCTATTGAGATTTTATACGTGCTTTCTAGTTCTTCAATTAGTACGAGATGACTCATAGAATCCCATTCTACTATTGCCTGATATTCTAGTTGGTCGTTTACCGATTCAACAGGTATTTCAAACGCTCTTGCAAATACGTGGTGTAATTGTGCTATTGTATTCATCTTTTTTTAGTATTTAAATTGATATTTTATTAAACTTTGGTATGTTTCCATTTTCCTTTACGAAAGACAATAATACAGGCTACAGCCAATACAATTTCTGACAGAAGGATGGCTGTAAAAACACCATTTGCCCCTAACTCAAAAGCAATTCCTAACGAATAGGCCAGCGGAATCTGAACGATGTAAAACATTAAAATATAAAGCCATGTTACCACCTTGACTTCGCCCGCAGCGTTGAGCGCCCTGGAGATGACCATCGTGTAGCCTAACAAAATGTAGGCTATCGAAATAAAATGAATGTACCTTGTGCTGAAAGAGATAACTTCTGGAATATCTGTAAAAAACTTCACTACGGGAGCTGCCATGAAAATCCAGCAAATCCCGATTAAAATAAGGAATCCCATATTGAGCATTCCGGCTCTCCATACAGATTTTTCGGCTCTCTCAGGTTGTTTGGCTCCTAGGTTTTGTCCGGTCAAAATTCCAGCTGCATTCCCGAGTCCCCATGCTGGCATTGTTGCTATTGAGGCTACCCTTTGAGCCAAAATATAACCTGCCAATGCATTTTCTCCAAAATGAGACATAATTTTTATCATAAATACCCAGCTTGAAGCAGGAATAATAAATTGAACGGTGCCGCCAAAAGCCAGTTTTACTACTCTTTTAAAAATAGCCAAATCGAATAGGAGCTGAGCCTTAGCAATTCTAAGCACCGTTTTGCCTTTTACCAAATACCAGGCCTGATAAATCACGCCGATAACTCTGGCAATTAAGGTCGCTAAACCTACTCCTAGTAAACCGTAAGCAGGAATTGGCCCCCATCCAAAAATAAACAGGGGGCACAATACAATATTTAAGGCGTTCGAAAGCCAAAGGATTCTCATCGCAGTAGAAGCATCGCCGGCTCCACGAAATATGCCGTTTATTACTATTCGCAGAATCAAAAATCCGCTTGAAGCAAACATGACCATGCCATACCATTTTCCTTCCTCAACCATTGCTTTAGAAAGTCCCATTGCGCTCATGATATCGGTTGCCCATATCGAACAAACGAGACTAATAATTATCGCTATTGGTGTTGTTACATAAATAACCTGCATGGCGGTTTGACCTGCAATTTTGAACTCTTTTTCACCTATTCTTCTCGAAATCATGGCCGATGCCGCAATACCAAGACCTATTGAAACTGAGTAACAAAAGGTAATAAATGTCGTAGTTGCTCCCGCAATCGAAATGGCAGAAGTGCCTAATCTACTCACAAAAAAAAGATTGGAACAAACAAATAAAGATTCCATTAGCAGTTCTGCTACCATTGGTACAGACAATAGAATAATGGCTTTATTGATACTCCCAGATGTAAAATTAGTTTCAGTTCCTGAGAGCGAGCGACTTATAAGCCCCAAGAAAGAGCGTGTTTTTAGAATCGCTTCTTTCATGAATTTTCCTTTACTATTAATAATTCTTTATTCACCAATTGAAACAATGGATTTGGAATAAAACCACTTTTTTTCATGTGTGGAAAACCAGCTGTTTCTTCATAACCATTAAATAAACGTCGGCTATTAAAAATGAGACGTTTGAATTCTGGTATCAATAAATTATACTTCTCAAACATCTCCTGTAGCTCTGGATGCTCTTCCTGAAACTCTAAAATAATGTCGTAAACGCAATTCCAAAAAGAAACTTCTGAATAATTGGCAGTTGTTATTAATACATCACTCTGGTATCTAAAAAAAGCATCAAAAACGGCAATCAGGATTACTAACGGCGCATTTTCAGGGTTTGGAGAAGCATTAAACATGTTATCTATAAACTCCTGCGGTAGTTTTTTCTTTCCTTCTTCATTGATTAAAATATCTCCCACAAAATCCTGCAAAGCGATACGCGTTGGCACATAATCTTTTAGAATTAGAATCACATTTTGTCCGTGAGGATCGATACACAAAGAATGCTGGTAATAAATTTGAAGTACAGGTTTAAGGTAGGCTCTCATATATGATTTTAACCATTGTTCTGTAGAAAGTCCTGATTTTGTTATCAATTCCGCAATAAGACTTTGGCCATGATCATCTACATAAAGCAAGGCTGCCATTGTCATTAAATTTTCTCCATGTTTTAGAAAATTGATAGGGCTTTCTCGCCACATTGCCCCTAAATATTCATTGTATTGATAAGGCGGATTTTCAATTTTACTGTAACTAGGATGCGTATACGTTACCGAAACTATTTCGCCTAACAACACAACACCCATATTTTGCAAATGAAGATCTTTTTTAAGTATCTCTTTAATATATTCTGTAAGACGTGGTGCTATCGATAATTGTTTCGGACACAGCCCTCTGATGTGGCTTGTGTTCAGTATCGACATTGAAGTTTTTACATAATGTTTGTGTGGTTTGCTGTAATTAAAAAAGGTGCGAATACTTTGTTGAGGACTGTAAATATCGTCTGAAAGGTCTAACGGAATTAGCTTTTTTGAAGCAATATCGTGCGAAAACTGCATGACCAGTTTATGTTGCCATTGCCACAAATGTACCGGAATAAAAATATAATCATCAGGATTTACACCAGATTGGATTAACTTATTTTTAAAACTATTAATTTTTTCAGAACCTATTTCGTTTTCATAAAAATCATGCTCATTCATATCGGTTTGCAGCTGTATATTGGCTCTGTTTTTATGAGCCGCCATCCAGACCAAACGTGTTTTTTGACCCGACTCTGGTGCAAAATTTTTATGATCTTCTGAATCAAAACCAATTCGGCCTTTATTAACAATTACCCACGGATGCCCATCAAGGCTGTGTTCTATAGTTTGAAAATCAGCATCTGCTAGTTTTGCTGCAGACAAACGACGCTTTGAATGAATGAAAGCATCAGCATATAAAGTATGCAATAGTTCTTCAACATAGTGGGCAAGTGTAAAAGAATTGACTCCAAAAGTCTCTTGAAGTTCGATAAAGAAATTAGGTACGTCTACATGTTCTAATTGTTGCCCATTTTCTATTTTGTGAATACTTTCTGCAACAATATGCCAATAATTAAGAAACCTCGGATACGCAGAAAAGCGATAATGAATATTTTCTTTATCTGTTGCTAATATAAAATGGGTAAGTTCATTCTCATCTTTGCCAATTATTTCGGGCTTTGCCAAATCCTCTCGTATCAATTCTGCAATGCTTTTGGCCAACAGGTTTCGATTTACTTTGTTCCAAATAGGAGCATTAAGATGCTGTGCGCCTGTGAATATATTTTCTGAAATTATCATTGTAATTCAATTTTAATGGTTTAATGACTCGTTTACCAATTCGATAACATTTGCCTCTGTAAACTCTTTTGTAATTTTTTGTACACCAAACTGTTGAAAAGCAATTCGTTTTTCTACCTTATAGACTTCACGATTTGCAAGTTGATTGATAATACACGAATTTCTGTAAGCTCCCATTCCTAAATCAGGCGTAGAGAGACCATGTGTATGAAGTTCTGCATTCTGCACAAAAATATCCGTCCCGTTTTTATCAATTGTGTAATTTCGATGAACATTAAATAAACCTTTTTCCAAACGATTGATCTTTCCTTCAATTCCTGACAGAATCGCTGGTTCTTTGTATTTATAACCTGTTGCCAAAATAATGCAATCACTCTGATCGTCATAAGGTGCATCAAGTTCTGTATGAACAAAATCCAGATTATAAGAACCATCGACAGTTTCTTTTACAGAAGTCAGGCGCATATTAGAACGTAATTCTACGTTTAGAGGAGTATCTTCCAGACTCATTTCGTATAAACTATCAAAAATTTCGTTTATTAATTCCTGATCTATACCTTTATAAAGCCCGTGTTGTCTGGCCAAAAGTCGTTTTCTCTTTTCATCAGACAAACTATGAAAATGATCAATATATTCTGGTGAAGTAAGTTCTAAAGTTAGTTTTGACTTATTATCAAGTGGGAAGAAATGCGAAGAACGGGTAAACCATTTTAGTTGCAATCCGTTTTGAGTTTCAGGTAAAAGATCACGAAATATTTCTGCAGCACTTTGTCCAGAACCAATAATACTAACAGTGGCGTTTTTTGGGATATGCGATTTATAGTATAAATATTTTGATGCATGAATTACATTTGGAAATGCTTCATTATCAATAAAATCAGGTAGATACGGTGAAGTTCCAGTTCCTAAAACAATTTTCTGAGAATAATATGTAGTTGTTTCAGATGTTTTTGTGTTTCTAACTATAATTTCATACAAATCATTTGTATGATTTATAGCAACTACTTTATGTGAGAATTTGCAATTGGTTAATTGAGACGCCACCCATTTACAATATTCGTTATATTCTCTTCTGTAAATAAAGAAATTTTCTCTAATGTAAAAAGGATATAAACGTCCGCTTTCTTTAATAAAATTAAGAAAACTATATTTGCTCGTAGGGTCTGCCATTGTTACCAAATCTGCCAAAAAAGGAACTTGAAGCGTTGCGTTATTTAACATTAATCCAGGATGCCAGTCAAAGCTTTCAGACTGATCAAAAAATAATGATGTTAATTCTTCTACGGGCTCTATTAAAGCCGCCATACCAAGATTGAAAGGGCCGATCCCGATCCCTATAACCGAATATATTTTTTCTGTATGCATTGTTATTTTGTTTAAGGATTAAACTTGAGAGGCAATTATTGGATTATTTTGAAAATCTTTTGCGGCAGGAAATTTTGCCCAATACCATTCTCTGTAGCAAAAGTTTAGATTGGCAGTTTTATGAGGCATTTCGATAACTTTATCAATTTTAAATCCTACATGAGCTTTGTTCATCATCGATGCGATCGAATCTACAGCACCTTCACCAACCATTCTACCTACTTTTGACTCTGCCCATACAAAATCCATCATAGATTGCGTGGCTGGCGAACCATATTTTAGTTTAGGATCAACCGGCGCAATAAATTGATGCGTGCCGTAATCTGAGGGTTTCACATCATAATATTCGCCCAATATGTCGCGGCATACCCAGTACACTTCAATATTAAAAGTTGGAACACCGTTGGCTTCACCTATGTAACTATGTGCGTGATCTCCCGGAAGAAGCGTGCGATAATAAGCTTCTAATTTGCGTATTGTCCAATTCATTTGCCAGATTTTTAGCGCGTGCTCGCGATGAAACCATTCGTGAAGCATCTCCAGATCTTTATCAATATCTACAGGTCGTAATGTGATTGTTACATTTTCCTTTTCAAAATACCTGCTGAAAACAGATTCCTTTCCTTCTGGATTAATCATTTTTTTAGAAAAAAAGGATTTGTTTAAAGGATTTGGATACGTTTTGTAAACTGCAGGATTTGTTCTCGGAGCACTTGCTTCGTCCATGTTGTTCAGGCTTGTTAGCAAATTGCCTTTTACCATCAACTTTACACTATTTGTGAGCTGAGCAACCAAACCCGTGGTATCAGATTTGGCTTCCTCTTTTATCGTTTCATATATCAAACTAAGAAGTGTGCTTTCTTCGGCAAGTTTATTTTTACCAAAAGCATTTACAATTCCGAATAAATGATTTACCAACAAATAATATCCCCAGAGATTAATAATTTTAGTTTCGGCAATAAAAGATCTGCTTTCTTTACCAAAACCAGGAATCAATTCCTCCAGTTTTTCTACTATTCCTTCACGGAAAAAATAGCCCTGATTGTCTCTAAAATAAAGCTTTGAAGGAAAAAGATTTTCGTCAAACTCGACAAGCATATTTTGCTGATGAAACTCAGCTCCAAATCCGTATTGATTAAAAATACCTATTAGCGGTTTCAGACTAATATCTAAATAGTGTTTAAACCATAAAAGCGCAGTATCAGCTACCGTTGCATCTCGTTTCTTCGCAGCTTCATTAATAATATTGAGAATTCGCGGAGATTCGCCTAAAATACCATCCTGACAAAGAGAGGCAATCATCGTTACATTTTTGTTGACATTGACTCCACTAAAAGGATTTTGGCGAACGCTAGTGCTAAAACCATCAATAGTTTTACCCTCGTAAGTAACCGTAATAAAAGCAGGATCAGTAATAAGTTCTATTTGAGGATAGTCTTTTTGAATGCCTTTTCCCCAATCTGTTTTCATGAGTTCTGCTGCATCGTAACCACGATTTAATTCATGAAGATAATTAACACGAAACGAATTGGTGATTTTTACATGCAAAGAGAATTTGTACATCCATTCACTTTCGGCATTATAAACCGTCCGAACAGAGGATGTAGCGGTGTAGGAGGGACCAAACTCCCCGAGACTAAATAGAATTTCTTTTGTCTGCATTTCCTTTACTTCGGTCAGATTCAATAAATATTGAGCTTCCCAAGGATGAGTTGGTACCACTTTATAATTTGGGTAGCGACCTAGTAATCCTTTGCTTGCAGGATCTGCGTACTTTAGAATTTCTTTTTTTAAATAGTCTGTAATTAAATAATCTACAGCGCTTTTTTCATGTACATTTTCGGGATGAATTAAGAAAAAGTGTAGAGGAAATTCACCTCTGGTTTCCGGAGAATATTTTTGGAGTTCTTCATTTGTAAATCCTTCTCTACTTTTTGGCAAAGGATGTACGGTATGTCCTAAAATAAGGGATTGTTCTGCTTCAATAAAGGTTTGCTCAATAGTATTGGCGGCATGATCACTATTTTTATAATGCGATAGATATAGCGCAAGATTATCAATACTATTTTTTAAACGCTCTTTTGTTGGCAAAGAATCAATATCAGGATAATTTTCGGTGCTGTATGCAGCTACGAGTTCCGTAAATTGTAACGGATCTATTGCAGTAATCTTTTCTGTAGCAACATCACGAACCACAACAGGGAAACCAAAAGAATGCACGCCACTCTCTGAAAAATAAGTCAAAGGCGCAAAAACTTCCTGGCTAATAGACGCAAAATCAAATCTCATAAAAGAGGTATGACCTATCGTTTGCATACAATCGGCTAATGTCTGGTCGTACCTTGGAATACCTTCGTAACGGCTCCAATTATTGAATTCCCGGCAATAACAATTGAGCAGAGATTTAAAATTTATCTCTTCTGCCGCTTGGGGAAAATTAGTTAAGTCCGTAGTATTCATCTCCGTTTTGTTTTATGAGGTTAAGAATTTTTTTAATATCACTAAGGGTAGTTATGGGATTAAAAATGGTAAACTTCAAATAGAATTCTCCGTTTACTTTGGTACTGGCTACTAAAACTTCTCCGCTAAAAAAGAGTTTTTCTTTGATATACTGATTGACTTTACAAGAGCTATTTTTTGCTGAATCTCCAAGATATCTGAACACCAAAACCCCCATATCTGAGTGGCACAAAAGCTCAAATTTTTGGTCAGATTCTATATATTCTGCTGTTTTTTGGGTTGTTTCGATAATAGTGTCTGTAAACTGTCCTAGTTTTTCTTTGCCCATGTAGCGAAGCGTAAACCATAATTTCAGCGCATCAAAACGACGTGTACTTTGTATAATCGATTTGTTGATTTGAGCCGGAAGTGCGTCGTAATTTTGCTCTTTTGGATTTAAATAATCAGCATGATGCTTAATGATATTGAGGTGCAATTTGTTTTTTACAATAAAAGCACTACTGCTAATAGGCTGAAAAAATGATTTATGGTAATCAATAGTTACTGAATCGGCTAGTTCGATACCGTTTAAAAGGTGACGGTGTTTGTCGGTCAAAAGCAATCCGCAACCATAAGCAGCATCTACATGAAGCCATAAATTATATCGACCGGCAATGTCTGCAATCGCTATTAGCGGATCAACATTTCCAAAATCTGTAGTTCCCGCAGTAGCAGTGATTGCAATCGGAATATTTCCTTTTTCTATTTCGTCAGCAATCGCTTTTTCTAGCTCTTCCGGGTTCATACGATATCTGTGATCAACTCCCACATGTACGATAGATTGTTCTCCAAGACCTAAAATCCAAGCATTTTTATGATTGCTAAAATGGGCTTTATCTGAAACAAAAATTCTAAATTTTGAGGCATCTGAAGGAAGACCATCCAATTTGATATTCTGTTTTTGATAGTGTAAAGCATAATAATCTCGAGCCAAAAGCAACCCCATTAAATTGCTTTGAGAGCCACCAGCAGTAAAAATACCATCGCCTTCTCTGTACCCAATTTGTTCACTTGTCCAATCAATTAATTTGCGCTCTATAAAAGTTCCGCCAGCACTTTGATCGTAAGTATCTTGCGAAGAATTTATAGCACTTATAAGTATTTCTGCTGCTAATGCTGGTATTACAACAGGGCAATTTAAGTGTGCGATATACTCCGGAAGGTGATAAGCGGTAGCATGTTTAACATAAAGCTCATCAACTTCATTAAGCAAACTTTCATAATCCGGTAGAGGGGATGCCAAATCTATTTGTTCGACTTTTGTCCGAATTTCTTCAGGTCTTATTCCGCTAAAAGGTTTACGATTGTTTTTTAAGAAATTAGCAACACGTTCTTGTGCTAATTTTACAGCCTGAGCATATTCAGCTCCAGAATTCTGGTGAAAAATGTCTTTGTAGAAATCTTCGTTAATAAGAGGTACTTTTACAGACTCTTCCTTATGGATCAATGTGTTGTTCATAAAATAATTGTTTAAGGATTTTAGTTATATTTATTCGAGATAGATTACTTTTTTGGATAAAGGCGTTCTTTTCTTACTAGATGACTTGAGGTTTTCTGGATAATAGCCCAGATAGAGAAGCCCAAGTGACTTTTCATTTGCTGCAAGACCAAATTGGGCTACATAATCAAGGGCTACTTGCTTGGTGCTCCAATAACTGCCTATTTTATGAGCAGTGCAGGTAAGTGCTATATTTTGTACCGCCGAAGATATTGCGGCAATCTCTTCCCATTCTGGCAAATCAATTTTTGTATTTCGCACCATAATCACACCAATAAGGCAAGCAGCATTTAATGGGTAGTTTGCGAGATAATTTAGCTTTTCCTTCTTGGCTTCGGCAGATAATTCATCATAAAAATCTTTGTAATAATGCGCCATATATTGGCCATATTCTTTTAGATATTTTTCTCTAAAAACAATAAACCTCCAAGGCTCTGTCATTTTATGAGTTGGTGCCCAAGTAGCATTAATTAGTATTTCTTCAAGCAGTTTTTCGGGTAACTCTTTTTTAATAAAGTCATTGGCGAAAACACTTCTCCTTTTACGAATATTCTTCGAAATTTTATTTAATTTTTCAGAATATTCGGAGCTATTGTTTTTACTGGGATTGTCTTTAATTTTCATATATATTTTGATTTTTTTTAACTATTTTCTTTTTATTTAGATTAAATAAAAATATATTTGTAAGTAATTACTATTTAGAATAAATAAGAATAATGAAAAACAAATGTATAAATTAATATCAATAAAAAAAATAAATATGAAAATTTTATACGAATGGACGTACATAGCAATGTTTAATTAGTAGCTAATTATTTATTATAATACTGATTAATAATTATTTTTTGTTAATTCCTCTATCTTTTAATAACTATAAAACGAGTTAAAAAAATGAAATCACAAACTATTGTTGCAGAAGAAAGACCTGCAAAAACTAATTTACATTTTGACATTCCTACAAAACCATTAATCGTAGTGGTAACGTCTCAGGAAAGGAATATTTTATCAAATGTTGGTAATCTTTTAGTAAAAGCATTTGGCAATTACGAAAATCCAGATTATATCGCAGCACTCCATCTTCAAGCTTTTCAATTGCTTCCGGAACGAATTAGTAGAATCTTAAGTCACTTTGGAAGTGATTTTTCAGCAAATCAATATGGCGCAATTGTTTTTCAGGGACTTTTAGAGGTTGACCAAGAAGAGTTGGGACCAACTCCTCCAAACTGGCAAGAAACGGATTATGCAAAATTGAATAAATACGGTTTTATTTGTTCGCTTCTTCATGGCGCTGTACCTTCTAAACCAGTGCAATATTATGCGCAACGAAAGGGTGGAGGACTCTTGCATGCTGTAATTCCGGATGAAAAAATGGCAGTAACACAAACGGGATCTGGGTCCAAAACAGATTTATATGTGCATACAGAAGATGCTTTTTTACTTCATCAAGCTGATTTTTTAAGTTTTCTTTATCTAAGAAATGAAGAAAGAGTTCCTTCTACACTATATTCTATTCGTTCTCATGGAAAAGTTAATGAAACTATGCAAAAGTTGTTTGATCCTATCTATCAATGTCCAAAAGATGCCAATTATTGCGATAAGCAAGTCGTTTCAGGACCAACGGCTTCGGTTTTATATGGAAATAAACAGCTTCCCTTTATTCGTTTTGACGCTGCCGAACAAATCTTCAACGAAAATGCAGGACAAACTCCGGAAGCTCTTTATAATTTGACAGAATTTTGGAACGAAGCTAAAGAGTTTATCAATAGTGATTACATTCCAAATTCTGGAGATGTAATCTTTGTCAACAATCATTTGTGTGCTCATGGCAGAAGTGCTTTTGTTGCCGGACAACGCGAAGAGAACGGAAAAATTATAAAGTGCGAACGTCGCCAGATGCTCAGGATGATGAGTAAAACTAGTTTAATTCATATAAGGTCGGTGACGCAAACTCATGATCCATCGTTTATTATGGAAGAACATTTAGGAAATGTTTTTAATCTAGAATAGCTTTTATTAATTGAAAATAAATATTTAAAACTCAAAAAATAATCGATATTTGAAGCCTTTTTAATAGCAATTAAAATGTTTTGATGTAGTTAACAGCAAAATTTTTGCCATCATAAGTTGGAGCTAAAAAAGAGGTAGAGTTGTTTTCTTTATTTCCAAAAAGTTTTCGGGTCAAATAAGGATTCATCCAGTAAGCTACCTTAGTACTCAATATTCCGATACCAGCACCCGCCGCCACATCTGTGAGCCAGTGTCTGTTATTGTACATTCTAAAGATTCCTGTGCCAGCAGCAACAGCGTATCCTGCAACACCATACCATATAGATTGGTGTTTGTATTCCTGATACAAAAATTCGGCACCGGCAAAAGCTACAGCAGTATGACCTGAAGGAAAAGAATCATTTGATGTTCCGTCAGGTCGTTCGGCTTTTGTGATTGATTTTAATGCAAAAACGGTTCCTGTCATGATAATAAGTGAAGTACCTAAAATAACCGATCGGTCTCTGATGTTATTTTTTCCTTTTACTCCAAAAGCATTTAAAGTATAAACAGAAAGCGCAGGTACATATCTCGAAAAATCATCAACAGAAAATTTGCGATCTATGTTTTCTGTAATTTCTTCGCGAATCTGGTGATTGAAGCTTTTTATTTGACCGCTTTCAATTCCCCAAAAACCATAACCTATCAAAACGCCGGGAATAATAAGTTGTTTATAACTGTATTTAATATTTTGTACCGTATCACTACTGATGCTGTCGTTTTCCTTCTGATTTTGAGACCAACTGCACAAAGAAGTAAAGACAAACGATATGATTATAATTTTTCTCATTCTTGAATTTGTGATTTAAACTGAGGGATCATAGTAAATTGAACTTTTTAATTTCAGAATAATACTAAGATAGCAATCTTTTGCCTAAAAAATGTAAAAGGTTTTTAATTTACAAAGAAAAAATTCAATAACTCATTTTAAAAAATGCAACTAGTGTAAATATTTGATTACAAAAAAAACACAACAGGTGAGAATTATAAAACTTTAACACTTAATGATGTAAGAATAATTATTTTTTTTAGTAAATTTGAGTAACTCACTTTTAAGAAGTTATATAGAAGTGCAGCAAAAGATTACTACTACACGCCGTTTTCAAGAAATTCTTTTTTTTCCTTATAACCCCTTAGGTTATTTTTTTTTTACGCAACAATCTTACATCACTATTACAACGAATTTAACCCCAAAATAATAATGAAAAAATTTCTTATCCTTTTGTTTGTTTTAGTTCCTTTTTGGTGCTTTTCGGATAATCCGCCACCACCTGGTTTACCCGATGAACCACCGCCGCCACTACCAGTAGATAGTATGATAAGTGTTTTGTTTATTGGCGGTATTATTTTGGGAACTTACATCATCAGTAAGAAAAGATAAATCAATTAAATAGAATACACTAAAAATTAGGTTGATTTAAAATCTAATTTTTGATGTAAAATAGATTAAAAATTATGAGAACAAAATTACTCTTATTTTCTTTTTTTATTTCGTTACAGGCCTATTCACAGCTCTTTATTGGTGCTAATACACCCGTTTATGTAAAAAGTCAGGTGTTATATGTCGGACAGAATTTAAACTTAGATACCAATTCAAATCTTTATTTAAGAAATAATTCTCAGTTGGTACAGGGTACAGCGGGATCATCTGCCAACGTGGGAACAGGAATACTTTCTGTTTACCAAGAAGGAACCTCAGACAACTTTGAATATAATTATTGGTGTTCACCTGTTGGTGAGCCGACTTCTTCATCGGTAAATAACAATTTTGGAATCACTTTATTAAATCGTCCCACTACTTCGGTTCTCGCAACTCCAGCTACGATTCTTCCTATAGGAAATTACAACGGAACTGCAAGTCCATTGGCAATAGCGCCTTATTGGATTTACAAATTGACCAACGCAAATAACTACTCACAATGGGTACAAGTTGCAAGTGCTACCACTATTGCTCCGGGAGAAGGTTTTACGATGAAAGGAACAGGCGGTACAGATACCACAGATCCTGAAAGTACAGGTGTGGTCAACAATCCGGGAACTGGCTTACAGCGATATGATTTTAGAGGAAAACCCAATGATGGGACTATTACGGTAGCAGTAGGTAGTGGGAATGCCGCAACCTTAACAGGAAATCCGTACCCTTCTGCATTAGATTTAAATGCCTTTTTATTAGATCCAACAAATAGTGCCTGTACGCGTGTGGCTTATTTTTGGGAACAGGACAAAACAGTAAATTCTCATTATCTTTCTGCTTATAGAGGAGGTTACGGAACATATTCGCCTGGAACTTTAGGTTCAAACGGAATTTATACTGCGGCGACTTTTAGTAGCTATAACCCTGATGGATCATTAAATACCGCTGGAACATCATCTGGTTTGGTGATAGAAAGAAAATATTCGCCTATTGGGCAGGGTTTTTTAATAAATGGTACTGCAAACGGTTCGGTTACTTTTAAAAATGCCCACAGAGTTTATTATATCGAAGGTGCTGGTTTGTCGCAATTTGCAAAACCTTCAAAAAATAAATCAGAAAATAAAACCACTGATAAATCGGAAAGCAAAGGTGAGCTTACTGAAGCAGTTGCAGAAATTTCGCATTTTAAAATAAATACTATTATCAATAATCAATTTACGAGACAGCTTGCATTGGCGTTTTTGCCAGAAGCAACGGATGGCGTAGACGCCGGAATTGATGCTTTGAATATGGATGGAAGCCTTCCAAATGATGCTTCATTTTGGCTGGAAAACGGTAACTACGTGATACAAGGACTTACTTTTGATGTTTCAAAAAAAATACCTTTAACAGTAAAAGCTGCCACCAGTACTACTTTAAAATTTTATATTCCTGAAATTATAAATTTTGATCCTACACAAAACATTTATTTGTTTGATGGATCTAACTCAACATACCATGATATTAAAAATGGAACTTATGAAGTTACTATCCCGCCAGGAGTTGATAGAGAGCGATTTAAAATTGCTTTTACAAGTCAGACATTAAGTACTAATAATCTTACAAAATATGCTTTTTTTATCTCTCAGGATAATACTAATCAGGTCTTGAAAGTATCAAATCCTGATAATAAAAACATATCTTCATTTGCATTGTTTGATATTCTGGGTAAGACGATATTATCTCAAAAGAACTTAGGAGCTGATCAAAATTATACATTTTCTACTTCGGGGCTGAGTTCAGGAATTTACATTGCCACATTTGTGACTTCAGATAATGAAAAAATAACTCAAAAGATTATTATCTCAAATTCAGGAATGCAATAATCAAAATTCTAAAATTTTACTTTCAATTTTTATATTTTTTAAACACTTTACAATTTCTCAAATCTACTTTATTACGAACAATGCTAATAACAAAAATTATGGTACATAAATTTATCGCACAAACCAATAAGACATTTTTCTTGTTGCTATTTTTCATACTCTCATCTATTGGAAATGCACAAATTGGTATTGGTACAATTACACCCAATGCAAGTTCTGTTTTAGATATTTCCTCTACTACACAAGGTTTATTGGCTCCGAGAATGACAACAACTCAAAGAAATGCCATAACAACGCCTGCAGATGGGTTGATTGTCTATGATACAGATTTAAAATCATTTTATTATTACGTATCAACTTCATCTTCATGGACAGTGATCAATAATGGCGCTACACCAAGACAAAATTTTAAGAGAATACGCACAGGTGATAATTTGGCAACTGTTTTGGCAACAGAGCTAGCAGCTGGTGCGGGTGCAAAATATTTGTTGGACTCTAATACTTTATACGAAATCAATGGTACCGTTACTTTTACCTTGCCTATAGAGATAAACAATGCTTACATTCAAGGTTTAGATTCCCAAAATGATGTTATCTTTAAGGCTTCAGGAAATCTTTTTGAGGGCGCTACTGGCGGAACTATTAAGACCCTTACTTTAAGAGCTGCTGCTGGTAGTGTATTTAATCTTAGTGGTGCTGCAACTCAAACTCTGATATTTAGAGATTCTGTAGTAGCTAGTTCTGCTAGTGTAGGTACAATATCAGGTTTTGGATTGGTTTTTTGCAGCATCGTTCAGTATGCTGCAAATACAACAGGTATTACATACGATAATATAGGCAACTTATTACTGAGTAATCTGGGATGGTTTAGCAGTAATACAGGCACTTATGAAAAATTTACAGGAACTTTTACCTTAATAGAAAAACAAGGCGGATTTAGTACTGTAAATGGTACCGCCATTGGCTTTGATGTATCTACCACAGGCCTGACTATTACTGGTGACGCTGTGTTAGAATCGGTTGTTTTTACCGGTACTAATACTGCAGGATATGTAAAACCTTACACCACAGGAACCTACACAGGATATAATTTTAACAACAGCTGGAATGTGAGGTCAGCAGGAATACCTACTGAAACGGATGCAACTGCTGTTGGAGATTTTTCTGTGGATTATGCAGTAGGATCAGGGGCAGCTACGACTTTTAATACCTCAAATCCTAGTAATATTGTAAAAGTTAATGGAGTTTCTACATCAAATAACTTATTTAGGTTTGCCATAGATGCTAATCCTAACAATAACAATAGATTACGATACTTGGGAAAAAAGAAAAGAATTTTTCAGGTTTCAGGTTCTATTTCTTTTCAAGTCCCTGCTGTTGGAACCTATATAATTTATGTCGCAAAAAACGGCACAGCATTAACTCAATACAAAGTTTATGGAAGAGGTCTCGCAGCCAATGATATAGTAGTTCTTCCAATAACTGCAACAGTTGAACTATCAAATAACGATTATATCGAAATTTTTGCACAGCGTTTTACAGGAGGTACAGGTGATTCGATAATTGTGCCTAACATGACGATTGTAGTAAAATAAGAAAATTAAAAAACACTATTTTCTATAAAAAATAGCATTTTCGTTTAAACATAAAATAGAGATAGAGAATTGGTAATAATTGACTCTTTTGAAACGGTATTATCTCATCAAAATTTGAGATAAATTAGGAGTTCCTATATTATTTTTAAAATAAAAAACTTATTTTCAGTTAGTTCTCAATTTAAATGATTACATTTGAGGAATTAAATACATTAAAAATGCAAGAAGGTACAGTAAAATTTTTCAATGAAGAAAAAGGATTCGGATTCATAACTCCTAGTAATGGAGGAAACGAAGTTTTTGTTCATGTTTCAGGTCTATCAGAAAACATTCGTGAAAACGATGAAGTACGTTATGACGTAGAAGAAGGCCGTAGAGGTCCAAACGCAGTAAACGTAGTAATAGCATAATCACACTATAACAGTTACTTCTAAAGGCATTTGTATCAAGCAAATGCCTTTTTTATTTGTAATTATGTTACCGTTTATTTCTAAAATGAGCAAATAAAACGAATATAGAGAAACAATAGTGCTTTTTATCTCACTGTAAAAAGCCGTTTTTATTTGTCTTTTTGTTGGAAATACGTTCCTCTTGGCGCATCACTTTCATGAAGTACAACTTCAGAATGCAAAAACTCAGCAGCATCAGCAGAATCTTTTACTTTTGATGTACTGCGTTGTAACATTTTCAATTCAAAATCAGTTAGCACACTTTCCCTAATACCTGCTTTTTTCCACCTCGCAGATTTACATCCTCTGGAGATTTCTCTAGCAAGTGTAAGCGCATCCAACAGTGCCTGATTGGCTCCTTGTCCTTTAAACGGACTCATCGGATGAGCTGCATCACCAATTAATGTTACGGAACCTTTTTTTTCTAATAATTCAGATTGAAGTAATTCTCGATCATACACTGGATAGCCCGAAATCTGAGCTTCAGGCGTTGCTGCCATTATTTGTGGAATCGGATCGTGCCACTGTGTTCTACGATACGCTTCTTCCTTTAGGGCCTGAGATCCTTGAATACTTAACGCCTTAGCTTCTTTTTCAGACATTAGAAAACTAAGTTGCCACATGACAGCATTGGCTGTATATGGCATCATATAGATGCGCTCGTGGCCATTGGCAGTTTGAAATACAGTAGCTGAATCTAGTAAAGAACTGTTAAGACCTTCGAGAGCTGTTAGTGGGCAAATACCCAATATTACAATACAGCCCAGATAACGAAGCGGGGTACTATCTTCCCCAATCAGTAATTTGCGTACGATACTACGAATACCATCGGCTCCGACCAAAAGATCTGCCTTTGAGGTCTTCAACTCACCATTAACCTGAAAAGTTAGTTCAATGCCATCATCATTAACTTCCTTAAAGTCTATTAGTTGATGTCCCCAATTTACAGCATTACTTTCACCTAGTTGCTCCAAAAGCGCAAGACGCAAAGATTGTCTGGCAATGTGTATGTTGGTACGTTTTGGAGCCTTTTTTTTGTCCGAATGGAGCCATTTTCTAATTCCCCATTCCCCAATTATTTTTCCTTCTGTAGTGTGTACGACATGTCTTGTTGAAATTACACCTTCTTTTAACGATAAAATACCCAACTCTTCCATTGCTTTGCTGGCTTGTTGTAGAGTGAGTCCGTAACCTTGTGATCGTGCACTAAATTCACTATCTCGCTCATAGAGAGTAAAAGGAATTCCGCGATGCAAACAAGCCACAGCCAGAGCCACGCCTCCGATACCGCCACCCACAATAGCAATATGCGGAAAGTTCTCATCATCAGGGGCAGGAGGGCTAATAGCAGGTTTCAATCCAGATCCCGAACATTTCGAACATAAATGTAGATGCCCTTTTGGTGGAATAGGAGCTTGTCCTTCACCATTTGTTTTTTCAAATTGTGCTAATTCCGTTTGATAGCGGAGTCTTGCTTTCTTGGTGAGACCCCGACTTTTCTTGCCACGTCCTTGACATTCCTCACAAACAGTCCAGCTTGTTTCGTTATTTTTCAATTTTTTATAATTAAATGCAAATCTTTTCATTATCTAAAAGATTTGCAGTACAAAATTACTTTAAAATTTTCGGAAAAACCGCCAAACAAATAGTGTTTAGTTGTTCTCTCGAATGTCAAATTGTTTTTTGTTTTAAATTTAATTAATAGTTCTTAAATGAATAATATCTCATAAAAAAAACCGCTGATAGTAGTCAGCGATTTTCAATTTATAAACAATATTTTTACCTGATGTTTATTCTGAAGCAAAACTTCCACCACTCATTGCTTTCTGAAAAGCTTGTGGATTCCAATATTCACGGTAATTTACAATAAGGCCATCACGAAAAGTTACAAAAGTGGCATAACTCATTTCATACGGATTTCCATTACCAATTACTACTCCGGATGCACTCCATTCTGCGATGGCGACATTTGTATCATCGGTACCGTAGATTTTTAAGGCTGGAATTGTCTTTACATCTATAAAACCAGGGTAGTCTTTTAGGTAGGCATACAGCGCCTCACGACCTTCAAATCTAGATGGTGAACCTTCTGGAGCAAAAGGAAATTCTGCCACTACATCTTCTGCACAAAGCGCCGACCAGCCTTTCATATCTTTGGCAAGAAAAGTGTCTAAACTGTTACGAAGAAGTTGAACTGCTGAAGTATTTTTTGAGTTTTCCATTTTTTTAAAATTTAAAAGTTATTTTTTTATTCATTTTGATAAGGCAAAGTTGCATCAGAAGGAAGCCTCATAAGAATGAGATATGATAAAAAAAACCGTTGATATTTATCAACGGTTTTGTAAAAAATAACAATTAAATTCAATATTCATTTGAATGCTTGTTTTCTAATTCTGCTTAGCGTTTCTTTTGTGATTCCCAAAAAAGATGCGATTAAATGTTGCGGAAAACGCTGTACAAATTGTGGATGGTTGCTGGCAAATTCTTCATAACGCTTTTCAGCTGAATTACTGATAGTAGAGCTTAGTCTTCGTTGGTTCGCAATAGCATTTCTTTCGTCCATTGTACGTATCATTTGTGCCAATGCAGGTATTTTGTGCATTAGATCAAGCATCTCTGCTCTCGTGATAAGAAGCAATTCAGTATCTTCCCAAGCATCGATATTGTATTTAGACGGGGTAAGCATAATCGAGCTTTCACGATCACCTGCCCAATAATTTTCGATATACAAATGTACAATGTGCTCAACGCCTTTATCATCTACACTGTACTGTCGCATAGCACCTTTTACAATAAAACCAATCTGTTTGCAAACATCGCCTTCCTGCAAAAAATACTGTTTCTTTCTGAGTTTCTTGGGCTGAAAATTAGCTTCAATCAATGCTTCTTCATCAATTGTGAGCGGTAATCCAATATGCCGATTAATATAGGTAAAAAGTGCTTCGTGCATTGGTTTTTATAATTACATTAAACCAGTGCAAGGTATAAAAAATGATTCTTATTGCATCGCATCGGTGACAGTTTTGCTGTCGACAAACTGTTCAAAACTAATTATTTTACCATCCTTCAATTTCCAAATATGAGCTACTCTGGCTTCAAATGATTTTCCAGTTGTTTTGTAAGTACCCGTATAAGTACCAAAAGCGACTACTTTATCATCGTGGGCAACATAATCTTCGGGAGTAAATTTGTAGTTTATCCATTCGCTGCCCAAACGTTTAAACACATTTTTAGTCACGTTTTCCAAACCAATATAAGTCCCGGCATAAGGAAAACCTTTTGCTTCTGTCCAGGAAACATCATCAGCAACATATTTAGCCAAATTTTGACCATTTTCCTCTGAACTTTTTCCCTCGTAAGTACTTTTTACTATTTCAAGATTTGTCATTTTAGTTTTCTTTAAAGTACAGCCTGACAGTGCAAAAAGCACCACCAAGCTGCAACTGAATAACCATTTTACCATTTCATTTCTCCAGTATTTACTTTTGCACCAATCATCAAAGCGGTTTCAAAAGTGAGTGTAGGATATTTTGCTTTCAAAGCTAAAATTAATGCTTCTGAAGTTTTGTTTGTTTTTAGAGACTCTTCGTAAAACTGAATATAACTTTTAGTATGTTTAACAGCCGAGATATCAAACGGACTTAGAGAATTGGCATGAGCCGGAATTACAATCTCCGGATTTAGAGCCGTAATTTTGTCCAAAACAGTTATCCAACTTTTACGCTCTTCTGCTGTCTGCGCATCCGCCATCCATAAGTGAAAAGTAGAGCCAAAAACATTAATTCCTCCCACAACGGCTTTCATAGAAGGGATCCAGACAAATGTTTTCTCCGGAAAATCCTCCAAACCCATTATCTCTAACTTTTTTCCTTCCAAATCAATACTATTTCCTTTTAAAACCTGAGGCAAAACAACATTTGAGGTAATATTTTTGCCTAATCGTTCTCCCCAAGCTTCCAGTTTTTTCTGAGCGGTTTCTTTGATGTGTTCTATTGTTTTAGGAACCGCATAAACGGTAACTTCGGGGAAATATTTTTTAAATACTTCTAATCCAAAATAAAAATCAGGATCACCGTAAGAAACATAAATAGCAGTTAATTTTTTGCCTGAATTCTTAATTTCTTGTGCTACTTTTTCAGCTTCCGCTAAAGTAAATTGTGCATCAATTAGAACGGCATCTGTTTTCCCAGAGACAATTACCGATGCAACACCGAAACTATTTTCGGATGCATTGAATATTTGAAGTTTTAATTCTTTTGTTTCGAATGTTTTAAAACTTTGTGCTTGTGTTTCCATATTAAATAAAGTTAAGGACATTAATAATATTGTTATAATTCTGGTTTTCATATTTTTATATTAAAATTAATACTGCAAAAATGCAGTCATTTACTGTCCGAAAACATTAAACTAGTTTAATAAATTAGTGCAAAATAAGTGTGGATTGTTTTTGTGCAATACCATGTTTCCGCATTCCTGCGGATACAATATCAAAATCAAGTAGGTATTTGTGTTTTTGGAATAATTTGCAGATATAGAAGCTGTTTTTGTAATAACCCCTAAACGGATCAGTAAATAGAGCTAAAAAATTATTTTTTCAAAGCAATTTTTTTTCGAATATTACTTAAAAAAACATTGGTAATCCCAAGATAAGCAGCTATTTGTATATTAGAGAGTCGTTGTATGATGTGTGGGTATTTCTCTCTAAATTCGATATATCTAGATTCTGCTGTTTTGCTCAGATTATCAATCATTCGTCTTTGAAGCGCTACGTGCGTTTTTTGCGTCATTACCCTGAATAATTTTTCTATTTTTGGCAAATTAGCGTATGAAAATTCTTTGTTTATTTTTGTAATGACCAGCACTTCACTATCCTCGAGAGCTTCTATATAAAGCTGTGAAGGAGTTTC
The DNA here is from genome assembly GCF_017948595.1 of Flavobacterium geliluteum. Taxonomy (GTDB): domain Bacteria; phylum Bacteroidota; class Bacteroidia; order Flavobacteriales; family Flavobacteriaceae; genus Flavobacterium; species Flavobacterium flavipigmentatum. The sequence goes on from NZ_JAGFBV010000004.1 coordinate 45,339, forward strand.
ATTGCAAAAGCTATCAATATCGGTAATCCACCAATTTTCTACTGCAAAATAGAGAATTTGCTCAAAACCATTCTGATCTATATGGTACACCCGAAAAAGACCTTTTGTAACAAAACCTTCAAACTTACAGACTTCGCCTTCTCTGAGTAAAAAACCTTTTTTCTGAATTGACTTTTGCTCGAATAAATCACAAAATTCTTCTGTTTCATTTTCAGAAAGTACAATATGTTTTCTAATGTTCTGTTTTAGAAGTTCTTTCATATTCGAAGTACGTAAAATAGCTGTCAAAGAAGTTTTTTTACTTTAAACGTAGCTAAGTTACAGAAAATATTAAATAAAGAACACAATTGGAGTGATACAATTTGTTTTTAAGATAAGTTTATTTTTACAAAAAAACAGCTTTACTTTTTTAAAAGTTGTGCTTTATTGTATTCATAGTTCATTCGAGCGATCGACAATAGCGATATATCCTGAGGGCATTCTACCTCGCAAGCTCCAGTATTTGAGCAACTTCCAAAGCCTTCTTCGTCCATCTGATTTACCATTGTAATGACTCTTTTTGAGGTTTCCAGCTTTCCTTGTGGCAATAAGGCCAAGTGTGTTATTTTTGCACTTGTAAATAATGCAGCACTGGCATTTTTACAGGTTGCAACGCAGGCACCACATCCGATGCAGGCTGCAGCATCAAAAGAAGCCTCACTTGCTTCGTAAGTGATAGGAATGCTGTTGGCCTCTGGCGCTTGCCCTGTCGAAACACTAATATAACCTCCTGAGCCGATGATCGCATCCAACGATTTTCGGTTGATTTTTAAATCTCTCAGCACAGGAAATGCTAAAGCTCGAAAAGGTTCAATGTAAATAGTGTCTCCATCCTTAAAACTTCGCATGTGCAGCTGGCAGGTGGTGGTATGTTTGAGCGGGCCGTGCGCCCTGCCGTTTATCATTATTCCGCATTGTCCGCAAATACCTTCTCGGCAGTCGTGATCAAACTCTATCACTCGCTCGCCACGCTGTAAAAGCGATTCGTTTAAAAGATCCAGCATTTCGAGAAAAGACATGTGTTCAGAGATATCATCTATTTCATAATCGACCATATTTCCTTTGGCAGCGGTGTCAAGTTGGCGCCATATTTTTAGATGCAGTTTCATTTTTTATTTTTTTGAAATTATTTGTAACTCCTTACCGCAAGTTCTACCGAATCAAAGACTAACGGTTCTTTGTGAAGTTCCGGAAGCTGTCCTTCTCCTTTCCATTCCCAAGCAGAGACATAGCAAAAATCAGTATCATTTCGAACTGCTTCTCCTTCTGTCGTCTGAAATTCTTCTCTAAAATGTGCCCCGCAGGATTCTTCTCTTTGCAGCGCATCATGGCACATAAGTTCGGCCAGCTCGATATAGTCTGCTACACGTCCTGCTTTTTCCAGTTCACTGTTTAGTTTTTCGTCTCCCGTTATCAAAAGGTCGTTTTCAAAAGATTTCTTCAATAATTGTAGCGAATCGATTGCTTCCTGCAGTTTTTCTTTACTTCGCGACAACCCACATTTTTCATAGAGAAGTTTTCCAATTTTTTTATGAAAATAATCTACAGAATACTTTCCCTTACAGTTCAAAAACATATTTATTTGTTCCTGAGCCGATTTTTCCGCTTCCGCGAAAGCGGGATGATCCGTATTTATTTTTGGTGTTTTTAGCTCACCGGACAAATAATTTGGAATAGTGTAAGGTGCAATGAAATAACCGTCTACACAAGCTTGCAGAAGAGAATTGGCTCCGAGTCTGTTGGCTCCGTGATCCGAAAAATTAGCTTCTCCCAATGCAAAAAGTCCGGGAATAGTCGTCATTGGTTCATAATCAACCCAGAGTCCGCCCATCGTAAAATGTGCGGCAGGAGAAATGAGCATCGGCTCTTTGTAAGCGTCGATTCCGTTAATTTTTTCATACATCGAAAATAAATTACCATATTTCGACTTTATTTTTTCAATTCCTTGAAAATCAATTGCTTTAGAAAAATCAAGATAAACTGCATTTTTCATAGATCCAACGCCAAAACCTGCGTCAATACGCTCTTTTGCGGCGCGTGAAGAAATATCTCTTGGCGCAAGATTTCCAAAAGCAGGATAGCGGCGCTCGAGGTAGTAATCTCGTTCTTCCTCAGGAATACTATTAGGATTGCGTTGGTCTCCCGCCTTCAATGGTACCCAAATACGTCCATCATTTCTAAGTGATTCAGACATTAATGTTAGCTTAGATTGGCTTTCGCCCCGTTGAGGAAGGCAGGTAGGATGGAACTGAATCCAGCTAACGCCCGCCATATATGCGCCTTTTTTATGTGCCCGCCATATAGCCGATCCGTTGCAGCCCATTGCCAGAGTAGAAAGGTAATAAACCTTGCCATATCCGCCTGTTGCCAGCACTACAGCATCTGCCTCATGACGTTCCAGAGCTCCTGTTTCCAGATTTCGGGCTATGATTCCTTTGGCTTTTCCATCAATCAGGACAAGTTCTACCATCTCATGACGTGTGTGCAAGGCAACTTTTCCAGCAGTTGCTTGGCGTAGAAGTGCCTGATAAGCTCCCAATAAAAGTTGCTGTCCCGTTTGTCCGCGAGCGTAAAACGTTCTTGATACCTGAACTCCTCCAAAAGATCTGTTGTTTAGATATCCTCCATATTCTCTTGCAAAAGGAACTCCTTGAGCAACGGCATGGTCAATCAGTTTGGCAGAACATTCGGCCAGTCGGTACACGTTTGCTTCCCTAGATCTAAAGTCACCGCCTTTTATGGTATCATAAAACATTCTAAAAACGCTGTCGCCGTCATTTTTGTAATTCTTTGCAGCATTAACACCGCCTTGCGCCGCAACAGAATGTGCCCTTCTGGACGAATCTTGAAAACAGAAGGATTTTATATTATAACCCTGTTCTGCAAGAGAAGCGGCACAAGAAGAGCCTGCCAATCCCGTACCTACTACAATGATGTTGAGTTTAGTTCGATTAGCAGGATTGACAAGCTTTGCTGTGGCTTTATAGTTGTCCCATTTAGTTTCCAGAGAACCTTCAGGTATTTTTGAGTCGATCATTTTGATACTTATTTAAAATAAATGTAAAGAGGTATTGCCATAAAACCTCCTGTAATAATGAGTGTATATACCCATCCGATTATTTTTACTGCTTTTATATATTTAGGATGATAAAGCCCCAATGTTCCGGAAGCACTAAAAAATCCGTGCAGTAGATGAAAGCCCAGTGCAACCAAGGATATTTCGTAAATCAAAACGTACCAAAACTGAGAATAAGAGTGTACAACTATTGCATATAAATCCTTGTGACCGTTGCTGTCGAGAGGCAATTCTGTAAATTGGTACACATACCAGAAATCCTTAAAATGAATTATAAGAAACAATAGTAATATAGTACCGAGAATTCCCATATTTCTGCTGTTCCATGCGCTGGCGTAATTTCTCTTATCATAGTAATAATTTTTTCCGCTTGCTGTCTTATTTTTTATCGTGATAAGAAGAGCCAACACAACATGACCCATAATTGATACATACAATATCCACGAAATTATTTTGATCAGAATATTGCTGGAGAGCATCTTTGAATACCAATTGAACTGTTCTCTTGCCACATCTTCGGGCAGTAAAAGCTGAAGATTTCCCAGTAAATGTATCACGAGAAAAAAGCACAGAAAAAGACCTGTGTTAGCTATAAATAGCTTCTTTTTTAGTGTGCTATTTTTCATAAGATCAAAATATTATAAAAATTCATAGTAAAAGATATTATTACCAAAGCCCGATAGCTTTCCACCAAAGTCCTCCTACAGTAAACCATATCAGTAGAAAAAGAACACTCATATAAAATCCTTGTTTCCACCAATCTTTTAAGTCTACGTAGGTGCTTCCAAAGAAAATAGGAGCGGGACCATGACCATAATGAGTAAGCGACCCCATGAGTGAGGCACAGGCTCCGAGGAATATGGCAAGCATCGTTCCCGGAACTCCTACTGCAATTCCTACGGATAAAAAAACAGAATACATTGCGGCTACTTGTGCTGTTGCACTGGCAAACATGTAATGGCAGTAAGAATATACGATAATAATAAGCGGAAAAGCCCAATGCCAGCTTAGTTGAGAAAGTTCACTACCGACCAATTTGCCAAACCAACCAATAAGTCCAAGTGAATTTAGGTAGGATCCCATCATTACAAGAGATGAAAACCAGACAATGGTATCCCAAGCTCCCTTTTCAGATTTTACGTCTTCCCAAGTTAGTACGCCGCTCAATAGCAAGATGCAAAGTCCTATTAATGCTGCCGTAGTGGCATCAATGGCAAATAAATTTCCGAAGATCCAAAGTACGAGCAATATGATGAAAGTAGCGACCATTAACCATTCTTTTAGAGAAACAGGCCCCATTTCGTCAAGTTGTTTTGCTGCTATTGCGGGTGCTTCTTTCGTTTCTTTTAATTCTGGAGGATAGGATTTATAAAGAAATAACGGAATCAGTAAAAAACAAACAAGACCAGGGACAGAGGCAGCAAGTGCCCAGCTTCCCCATGTAATGTTTACGCCCAGATCGGCAGCGAATTTCTGCGCCATAGGATTACTGGCGGTAGCTGTTAAAAACAGTACTGAGGTAATCATATTAGCATTATAACTGCTAAGGGTAAGGTAAGCGCCAATTTTTCTGTGTGTTTCAGGTTTTTCAGCATGCGATCCCATATTTGTGGCAATTGATTTCATGATAGGGTAGATAACTCCTCCGGCTCTTGCTGTATTACTCGGAATAGCCGGGGCAAGTATAAGATCAGCCGTATTTAATCCGTAGGCTAGACCAAGCGGACTTTTTCCGAATATTTTAATAAAATTGTACGCTATTCTTGTCCCAAGACCTGTTATAATAAATCCTCTAGCAATAAAAAAAGCAAGTCCGATTAGCCATATTGTAGCGTTTCCGAATCCACTCAGCGCATTCACAATAGATTTTGCAGGATCTCCGGGAGCAAGTACTTGGGTGACGGCACATAATGTTATTCCGATTATAGCCATAGTTCCCATTGAAGCAGCTTTTGAAATGATCCCCACAATAGTAGCGACAAAAATAGCAAGGAGGTGCCATGCATTGGGCTGCACGCCTTCTGGATTTGGGATAAACCAAATTGTAAGGCCTATGGCGCAGGTAATAAAAACAGATTTGAAATTGATCTCTTTCATAATAATTAATTTAGAATCTTACCTGCAATTGTACGTAAGCAAGGCTATTAGAATTTGTGGTCGTAAGAGGAATACTTTTTTTATAAATATCTATAGAAACTCCCATCTGTAGTGCGGCATAAAAATCATCCGCAAAAATCAGAGACAGGTTAGGAATTAAGGTTTGGCGTATATTACTGTCTATTTTGTAATTTTCATCAAAATATTCATAACGGGAAGAAAATTCGATAGCCCGCAATCTTCTATTCTTACAATCGTATCTTAGGGTAGGAAGCAGGTAAAAACCCTGCATTTTAAACTCACTTATAGATGGTTTTATAACTTGATTTACATCTGAATTACTTGCCATGTATGCCAGAAAATTGGTACCTGTCTTTCCTTCGGTCATCAGTAGCAGTTGCCATTTTTCTGAGAAATTAATTTTACCCGTAAGATCAATACCGTAAGCATTTCCGATACCGCTTTCGCCAAGGTTTCCTCTCGCAATATTGGCTCCGATTGTTATCGTTTTGGCTACATCAGTTTCTAGCCTCAGATAGGTATTTTTTGTATTATTGTTATCTTTCTTCTGGTTTTTATTGTTTCCGTTGTAGACTCCTGCATAATATCTTAAACTGCCACTTGGTACTATATTTCCAAATATAGATACCCCGATCTGGAAACTCTGCCATCCGTTTTTTCCAAATGCATAATACTGATTTGAAAAATCAAGTGTGCGTATGATATCAACGGGAACAACATCTTCTATTCCGAAAAAAGGACGAAATTGTCCTGCCTGTAGGCTGAAATATGGATTGAGTTTGTACTTTATATACGCATTTTCAAGTACCTTATTAGACGGATTATCATTGAATTCGGCAAAATTCACCAGTACATTGGCGGAAAAATGGTCATTTATATCTGTTTTGAGCATTACTCTTGCTCGCTTTAGCATAAAGGTATTGGTAATGCCTTTTGTTGTGTTAGGTTCAAAATTTTTTCCATCAACGTCTGCGTCTTTTGTCAGCGAATAGACATAGCGGGTTTGCAGTACGCCCGCAAAACTCAGTTTTCTCTTGTAAGCAGAATAATTGGTAATGGTATCTGTAGAAGATGTCCTGTCTTTTTGCTGCGCCAACGATGGTAGCATAATTGAAAATAAAGCAATTAAGAACATTTTCTTTTTTGATAAAAAAAGAGGCGGAGAAGTCAATTTATGTAGCATGACGATTTGTTCTTTTAAAATGAAATGTAAATGAACGACTTAAATATCCTTAAAGATATGATTTTTATCATATTTTTCTTAAAAAGTCAATTATAATTTTTTAAATAACGCTAATTTGTTCAATAAAAATAAAATGTGAATGCAAGGATTTTTTATTCAGGCACATTCTTTGTCTAAGCTTATACATTACTGATAAAAACATTAGAAAATTATCATTATTTGTGATAAAATATTCAATATTTTCGAGCGTTAAAATGAAAATTTCGAAGTTTTTTTTTAAAATTTTGTAAAAAAGAATTAAAAACAAAATAGAATATTTGTATTATAAATAGTACGATTTTACCGTTTGGTTTTCGTATAAAAATATTTTTTGAACATTTTGTCTGACTTTAAAAAAGAAACAAATGAATAAAAAAGGAGATATTATAGTAATAGAAAATAATCAACGTGATAAAAATTTATTTATTGAGGTTTTTAGAGAATTGGGGTTTTCTAATAAAATAGCCTATTTTAAATCGGGAAAAGAGGCTTACAATACGATTATTAAAAATAAAGTAAATCCATTTCTAATATTTTCAGATATTGTACTGCTTCAAATGGAAGATCATAAGTTAATTGACCGAACGTACAAAAATGTAAGCAAAGAGCTTAATTGTCCTTACATGTTCTTTACTACGGCAGTAGCGCAATATTTTATAATTGATGCCTATTCTAATCCAACAAAAAGCTATTTTGTAAAACCCTATAACTATGAAAAATTCAAGAATACGATCAAATCTATTATTGAATATTGGCTTAAAGCCGAGAAAATGACGCACCATATTGAGAAAAAAGTGCTAAAAATAGAGGCAAGTGATTAATGCTTTTCTTTAACATCTTATTCAAGAAAACCAACGCAGACAATGCGTACAAGTGCTTATAAGCCCAAAAAAATAGTATAAAAAACTCCTCACACATGAGGAGTTTTTTGGTATAAACAGGTTTCTATTTGCTGGTAAGTGTTATTTTCATCGTTGGGTTATCTAGTATTAAACCCTCATGTTCGATGTCACTTACATACTTATAAGGTGTTTGCGTTTCGTCCTTTAAGACCAGACTTTTTCCTCCTTCTGATAAAATAAAAGTTCCGTTCATGTCATGTTCCAAAAAACCGGTTACTTTTCCATCTTCTGTAAAGGTTAGATTTCCTTTGGACAAAATTAAATTTTTTAACGAATCAGATAGTGGTTTTTTAAGTTCCACAGCGGTAACTTTCCAGGAATTAATAAGCTTTTTTCTCCCCTTGTGACAGGAAACAAATAACAGTGCAAAGATGGCAATCGCAACAATAAGTAATTTTGATTTTTTCATGATTTTTGGTTTTAAAGTTAGAAAGCAAAAGATACAAAAAAAACAATTACATGTTGCTAAAAATCAATTATTTATAGAAGGAGAATTAACATAGATGAATTCGAAATTAAATAGTATTACGACAAGAAAATAATATAATCTAGCGATAAACCAATGTGTAAAAGTAGGATGAAAAACTAAAATATTGATAAAAAATGATCCAAAAGTATGATGATAGCAACCTTACTAGAAAAAAATAAAGAATAGTTGTAATTTAGTTTAAAGTCAATGCTCCTAAAATTTCTTCATACATAAATGGCCCTCCTGGATATTGAGCCGTATAATCGAGATTTAGCCATACTTGACCACGTTCATCAATATGGTAGTGTAGCTTTTTCTTGTAACTTTCTCTCTTAAAAAGTACATTTTTTATCAAATAATTGACCTTTTCTAAGTCGATTAAAGAGCCAATAAGAATTTCAGGATAAATATGACCTTTGGTGTGTATAAGCCTCGGAGTGCCTCCAATAGAGCGAATCGCCGCAGCCATCAAAATAGAATGATCGTCGCAATCCCCGGAAAAATATTGCAAAGACTCGCTTGCGGTAGCAATATAATCACCTTCTTTTGGGTCGTTAACGTAATTCCAACGGCTATTAATTTCTTTAAAAACGGCAAAACACTGTATAATGGTTCGATAATCCGAATAGCCTTTTATACCTTTAAAATGTTCTGTAGTGGCCATAATCGCAAAATTTCGAACCTTTGGATCTTGGTATTCGATGGCATTGATAATTTTTGATTTATTAGGGAACGGAAGCAATTTGGCCACAATAATATCCTGAGGAAACGGATTGTCTGACATGGTGTAAATCATCGAATTGTAATCTTCCGAAATTTCATTAAAACCATAGTTTCCAAATACAGAACCATACACCAAAACCAACAAATATAAGGCAATACAAACAATTATAATGGTTCGCAAATACATTAAAATTAGAAAAAAACAGGCCAAAACAAACAAGAAAATAAACACTCTGTCGATGTTAAAAGGCCATTGCAGATCGATTAAATTCTGATGTAGAATAATGAAGACAGGAATCGTTATTAAAACACTCAGCAACATGATGATAATCCGGTCCCAAGGCGATTTTACCTGTAGTTTGGATTTTAATTGCGGAAAGTTAATTTTAGGAATTCTTATCATACTTACAAAAAGCAATATTTTATAGTGCTTTTACGGTTTCAACAAATGTACTTTTTTTATCAATAATTCCGAGATCAAATAATTGATTTTGAATTTTAATGAATGCTTTTTCGTTTAAATTTTTTTGCGACCATTGTGTAAGCTTCAACCATTCTTGAATATCTTCCAGCTTTTGATTAAAAAGTTCTGCCAAAGTTTTATCAATATCCGGAATTTTAGCAAAATCATGTGTCGTTTTATTAATAATTTCGAGGATTTTCTCTATTATTTTCGAATTTTTCTTCAAAAATTCATCGCGAACTACAATAACAAACGAAGGCCACGGAGTTGGGCAGTCGCCGACACGTCTAAAAATTCCCTGATCGACAAGTGGTTTTGTCATAAAATGTTCCCACATAAAATAATCAGCCGTTCCGTTGGTCAAAGCTTCTACAGCACCATCAATGGTATTCACGATCTCAAACTGAAGATTATCAGTATTCCAACCCTGATTATCTGCATTGACATAGGCCATCAATTGCGACCCAGAACCCAATCTGGAGATTGCTGCTTTTTTATTTTCTAAATCTTTAATGTTATGAAAATCAGATTTTTCAGCCACATGAATTCCCCAAATCAAAGGAGATTGAACATAGATTTGTACAATCTTGCTGTGGTTTCCTGCCGTAATATCTTTTATAATACCTTCGGTCAAAATAACCGCTATATCTGTCTCGGCATCCCGCAACATTTGGCACATTTTACCTGTTCCTTCCGGAATATTTTGCCATTGCAAATCAATATTTTCTGCTTCAAACTCGCCATTTTCAATGCATATTTTCCATGGCAAATTGAAGTGTTCGGGCACACCTACAATTTTTACAGTCTTCATTTTTGTTCAAGTTTAAGTTAGTTTGGTATGCGTATTATAAGTTTGTTAGTTCAAAATCAACTAATTCTTCAATAAATCCGTTTTGTGTTTTTCAGAAAGGCAAGGTTCTGCAACTTCTATAATAGAAAGTGATTCATATTCATTCAAAAGTCTTTTTACAACAGCATAATCAACATCTTTTATCACTTCAACAGCAAAAAAAGTATCGTTTAAAGCTTCAGATACACAATTGATTGATTTTAACTTTTCTCTAATGATTTCTTTGTCAAAACCTTCTTCTAAAATCAAGACCTGAATTATCGAATTTCCAGAATGTTGAAGGGTTTCCTTGTGAAAGAAACACTTTTCATTTTCATCATATTCTGCGCGAAAGATATCGTCTGTCGCTATAAAAGGTCCAAAAAACGGAATATTATCCAATTTAAAATATCCTTTTTCTAAATCAACAATCTCACCCCACATGGTTTCTGAAACGATTTCTTCCAAGTAAGTGCTGTAATATTTGAATAGTATTTTTTTATGTGTTTCTGCCATTATCTAATTTTCAAATTGATTGTTGTCGAATCAATTTTCTATTTTTTCAATTAAAATTATAAAACAGATAAAAAGTATAAATCCAGCAAATAAATTTTTCTGAGCTGTCGTGAATCCATTTTTATCAATATTTTCATTGTTATTATCCCAGTAATAATCTAAGCTTTTAGGATATTTTTCTTCAATAGATACATTTAGAAGTTGAAAAAAACTCCATCTGAACAAACCTCCCATACCTAAAGTAAATTTTCTTAGAGGCTTAAAAATCATGTGGTCAATTAAAAAACCGAACACTATTTTTCTGCCAATTTATCCAACGTATATGCAATCAATTCATCAACAGCCTTGTACGGATCTTCGCTAAAAGTTCCCGAAGCACGATTGGCGATGATCGCATTTAATGATAAGGCGTTATGTCCTAAAAGCGCAGAAAGCCCATATATAGCTGCGGTTTCCATTTCTAAATTAGTAATTCGATTGCCATCAAAATCAAAATTATCCATTTTGGCATTCAAATTTTCATCTTGAATATTCAAACGTAAAATACGTCCTTGAGGGCCATAAAAACCTCCGGCTGTAGCGGTAATTCCTTTAAAAATAATATCACTTTCAATTAATTTTTCTAATTTTTCTGAGCACGCAATTGCATAAGGCTTTCCTTTTTTAATGTCCCAATTGGTGTGTAGAACAAAAGCGTCTTCGACCGCATGATTCGAAACTTCATCAATCAAATAGGAGCGGAGCATATTGTCTAATCCTAAACCCATTTTAGACATTACAAAACTATCCACAGGAATAGATGCCTGTAAAGAGCCAGAAGTTCCAATTCGAATAATATTTAGAGAAATCAGGTCTTCTTTGGGTTGGCGGGTTTCTAAATCAATATTGACCAAGGCATCCAATTCATTCAAAACAATATCAATATTGTCAGGACCAATCCCGGTTGATATAACAGAGATTCTTTTGCCTTTATACATTCCGGTTTGGGTTTTAAATTCCCTTTTTTGAGTAGAATATTCTATCGAATCAAAAAACTGTGTGATTTTTTCGACTCTATTTTGGTCGCCCACAAAAATGATGTCGTGTGCAATATGCTCAGGACGAAGGTTTAGATGATAAACGCTTCCGTCTGGATTAAGTATTAATTCTGAATTTTGTATCATTTCTTTTAGTTGCTAAGGTTTTTTTTAAGATTCTGAGTTGCTAAAGTTCTAAGGTTTTTTGTTTCAAGTTTCAAGTTTCATGCTGTGATGACTTGAAACATGAAACCATTATCCGCCAACACGTTTCGTTTTAAATCCTTTTTCTTTTAAAATTGTCATTATTTTATCGCGGTAATCGCCTTGTATTATAATCGAATCGTCTTTAAAAGTTCCGCCTACGCTTAGTTTTGTTTTAATTTCTTTGGCCAGGATTTTAAAATCTTCGTCTGATCCTTCGTAACCTTCGATTATAGTGGTTGCTTTTCCTTTTCTTTTTTCGAATTTGCAAATCATGGGCTCTTTTTGCACATAAAGTACATGTTCTTGCTCCTGAATTTCTTCCGGTTCATTTGATTCTACGTGGTCTGGAAACAGATTTTTAAGTTGGTCTTGTAAGTCCATAGCTCTTTTATTCTAAAAATTAAATTCCAAATCCCACTAGAAATGCTGGGATTTGGAATTTTTTAATTGAATTTATTTTAGTTTATTTTTTTATTAAACCTAAATCCACTAAACGTTCGTATAAATAATCTCCCGCTGTAATATCTTCAAATTTCTTAGGATTCTCGGCATCAATACAGTTTTCAAGGCAATCCAGACGCATATCGCTTACGGGGTGCATAAAAAACGGAATAGAATAACGTGAAGTTCCCCATAATTCTCTCGGAGGATTCACTACCTGATGAATCGTAGATTTTAGTTTATTATTGGTATGTCTCGACAACATATCTCCCACATTTATCACCAATTGATCGTCTTCTGCGATCGCATCAATCCAGTCTCCATTATGATTTTGTACTTGCAAACCTTTGCCCTGAGCACCCATTAACAAAGTAATCAGGTTGATATCACCATGAGCAGCAGCGCGAATTGCATTTTCTGGCTCAGAAGTAATGGGCGGATAATGTATCGGTCTTAAAATAGAGTTTCCATCTTTTGCATACTGATCAAAATAAAACTCATCAAGTCCTAAGTGCAAAGCCAAAGCTCTAAGCACGTAAACACCTGTTTTTTCAAGCATTTGATACGCTTCTTTACCGACAACATTAAAACGGGGCAACTCTTTTACTTCTACATTTTCAGGATATTCTGCAGCGTATTTTGAAGCTGCGTCAACATACTGGCCAAAATGCCAGAATTCTTTCAAATCTCCTTCTTTACGTCCTTTAGCATGTTCTTTTCCAAAAGAAACATACCCTCTTTGACCGCCAATTCCAGGAATTTCATAATTATGCTTGGTTTCTATTGGCAAAGCGAAGAATTTTCTAATTTCGCCATAAAGCTCGTCTACTAACTGGTCATCAAGAAAATGACCTTTTAGGGCTACGAAGCCAATGTTCTCAAATGCACTGCCGATTTCATTTACAAATTTTTGTTTACGTTTCGGGTCGTCCGAAAGGAAATCACGTAAGTCTACACTAGGAATGTTTTGCATACTTTACATTTTTATTTTAAGATGAAAGGAGTTGTAAAGCCTTTCTGTAACAAAGGTAGAGAATATTTTAGATTTGAATTTTAAAAGTTATATTAAAATCAAAAAAATATAACAAAAACAACTAAAATTGTTATAATTTTTTATCTTTGAAACACTAAAAACGACAACCGACATGATCTTTTACAGACAAAACCTTAGCGATACTCAATTATTAGATTTATATAAAAAATTATTAAAGCCACGTTTGATCGAAGAGAAGATGCTAATCTTAATTCGACAGGGAAAAGTTTCTAAATGGTTCTCCGGAATCGGTCAGGAAGCTATTGCTGTTGGGGTTACAGCAGTATTGGATGATTCTGAGTACATCTTACCCATGCATCGTAATTTAGGCGTTTTTACATCCCGAAATATTCCTTTGTACCGTTTGTTTTCGCAATGGCAGGGAAAAGCCAACGGGTTTACAAAAGGCAGAGATCGCAGCTTTCACTTCGGAACGCAGGAATATAATATTATCGGAATGATTTCGCATCTGGGCCCGCAATTAGGTATCGCAGACGGAATCGCTTTGGCAAATAAACTTCAAAACAATAAAAAAATTACAGCCGTTTTTACTGGCGAAGGAGCTACCAGCGAAGGCGATTTTCATGAAGCGCTAAATATTGCAGCAGTTTGGAAATTGCCTGTCATGTTTATTATCGAAAATAATGGTTACGGGCTGTCTACGCCTACAAATGAGCAATATTTATGTGAGAATTTGGCAGACAAAGGTATTGGCTATGGCATTGAAAGTCATATCATTGATGGAAATAACATTCTGGAAGTCTACACTAAATTAGCACAACTAAAGGCCGAAATGCAAGAGAATCCACATCCGGTTTTATTAGAATTTAAAACTTTTAGAATGCGCGGTCACGAAGAGGCGAGTGGCACCAAATATGTTCCTGAAGAATTGATGAAAATATGGGGAACAAAAGATCCAGTAGACAATTACAGAATGTTTTTATTGGATGAAGGTATTTTATCTGAAGGATATGATGCCCAGTTACATGAAGAAATTAAAAAAGAAATTGACGAAAATTTAGCCATAGCAAATGCCGAACCAGAAATAATTCCGACTTACAGTGGAGAATTAGATGACGTCTACAAAGATTTTGAATATAAAGAGATTAGCTCAAGTTTATTAACAGAAAATATTCGTTTTATTGATGCTATTAGTAGCAGTTTAAAACAATCGATGCAACGTCATGAAAATCTGGTAATTATGGGACAAGATATTGCCGAATATGGTGGTGCTTTTAAAATTACGGATGGTTTTGTAGCACTTTTTGGTAAAGAACGTGTGCGCAATACGCCAATTTGCGAAAGCGCTGTTGTTTCTGCCGGGATGGGATTATCCATCAACGGTTACAAAGCTATTGTCGAAATGCAATTTGCCGATTTTGTTTCTACAGGTTTTAATCCAATTGTTAATTTATTAGCAAAATCACATTACAGATGGGGAGAAAAGGCCGATGTTGTCGTGCGAATGCCTTGTGGCGGCGGAACGCAAGCGGGTCCTTTTCATTCGCAAACAAACGAAGCTTGGTTTACCAAAACACCAGGTTTAAAAGTGGTGTACCCAGCTTTTCCGTATGATGCTAAAGGCCTTCTCAATACGGCAATTAATGATCCGAATCCTGTGTTGTTTTTTGAACACAAACAATTATACAGAAGTATTTATCAAGACGTTCCGAGCGATTATTATACGCTTCCGCTGGGAAAAGCAGCTTTATTAAAAGAAGGAAATTCGGTAACGATTATTACTTTCGGAGCTCCCGTGCATTGGGCTTTGGATACATTGGCAAAAAATCCTGAAATAGAGGCGGATTTAATCGATTTGAGAACGTTACAGCCTTTGGATACCGAAACTATTTTTGCATCGGTAAAAAAGACCGGAAAAGTGATTATTTACCAGGAAGATACAATGTTTGGCGGAATTGCGAGCGATATTTCGGCACTTATTATGGAAGAATGTTTTGAATATTTGGATGCTCCCGTAAAAAGAGTAGCAAGTTTAGATTCGCCAATTCCGTTTACAAAAGCTCTCGAAGATCAATTTTTGCCTAAAAATCGTTTTGAAGAAGTTTTAAAAGAATTATTGGATTACTAAAATTTAAGTTTTCACATTCCTGCAAGGTTTTCAAAACCTTGTAGGTCTTATTTTATGTGTCAAAGATGCCAGCAAGATTAAAAAAACCTTGCAGGAGAACAACTCATCATAAAATAGCCTAACAGCTATATAACTTATTTGTCTTTTATAAAGCAGATTTTTTTATCTTTAAACCATTAAAACAATCTACTTTATGAAAAAAATCTTTGTTACAATTCTTGCCTTTACGCTTCTTTTTTCGTGTAATAAAAGCACAAAAACCAATGAGAGTAAAGCTTCCGATAAAAAATTTGATCAATACAAAGAAGGTTTTGTCACTTCTTTATGGCAACTAAATCCTGATTGGGCTTCAAGTCAGGGCTATCACAAATTTGATAGTATTTTGGTTATTCCCGATGGCGCACAACAAAAAAAAGAGCTTGATTTTGTAAAAGCGCAACTCGATTCTTTACAACAGTTTGAAATTGAAGATCTGTCGGATAATAATAAAACCGATTTTCGAATGATAAAAAATCAGCTTGAAAGTACTGTTTTTAGTATCAAAGAATTAAAATCATGGCAATGGAATCCTTCTGAATACAATGTTTGCGGTTCTTTTTCTGAAATTTTAAATGGTAAATACGCCTCGGAAGAGGTTCGTTTACGTGCTTTTGGTGCAAAATTAAGTGCCGTTCCTGCGTATTATGAAGCGGCAAAAAAGAACATTAAAAACCCAACTGTTGAGCATACAGCACTAGCAATTGCTCAAAATTTAGGCGGCTCTTCGGTATTTGAGGGCGAATTAAACGATATTTTGGCTAAAAGTAAATTGAGTGATGTCGAGAAAAAACAAATTCAGGAAAAAGCCAAATTAGCCAAAAAAGCCATTACGGATTATGCTGCATGGCTAGAAAAAACTCCCAATAAAACGCCTCGTTCTTTTAGATTAGGAACTGAATTATATGCTAAAAAATTCGATTTTAATATTCAATCAGGTTATTCTGCCGATGAAATTTTTAAAATCGCAACCGAGCATAAAAAAGATTTACACGAGAAAATGTTTGTTTTGGCCGATAAATTATGGTCCAAATACAAAGGAAACGAGCCAAAACCAGCTGAGAAATTAGATTTAATCAAACAAGTAATTGATAAAATCTCGCTCAAACATACCACTCCGGAGAAATTTCAATCTGAAATAGAAAAACAAATTCCGGAACTTACAGCGTATGTAAAAGCCAAGGATTTATTGTACATCGATCCTTCAAAACCATTAGTGGTTCGTAAAGAACCGGCTTATATGGCGGGTGTTGCAGGCGCTTCAATCTCTGCTCCTGGACCTTACGATAAAAATGCAAATACCTATTACAATGTGGGAAGCATGGCGGGCTGGACTGCAGAAAACTCTGAAAGCTATTTACGTGAATACAATGATTATATCCTTCAAATTTTGAATATTCACGAAGCAATTCCTGGACATTACACCCAATTGGTTTACAGCAACCAATCGCCAAGTATTATAAAATCTATTTTAGGAAACGGTGCAATGGTTGAAGGTTGGGCGGTTTATGCCGAATTGATGATGCTAGAAAGTGGCTATAAAAACTCAGATGAAATGTGGTTGATGTACTACAAATGGAATCTAAGAACGACATGCAATACTATTTTGGATTATAGTGTACATACCAAAAACATGTCTAAAGAAGCTGCGATCGATTTATTGACTAAAGAAGCATTTCAGCAACAAGCTGAAGCAGATGGAAAATGGAAACGTGTAACACTTTCTCAAGTGCAATTGTGTTCTTATTTTACAGGTTATACAGAGATTTTTAACTTAAGAGAAGAACTTAAAAAACAACAAGGAGATCAATTCAAATTGAAAGAATTTCATGAAAAATTCTTAAGTTTTGGAAGCGCTCCCGTAAAATACATTAAGGAATTGATGTTGTCGAAAGAGTAAATCCTTAAGATATTTTGTAAAAAAGGTTTGATGAGATTAGAGTTTCATCAAACCTTTTTGCTTGTAATACAATTTACTTTGAGTTTGACTCTAGCTCAAACAATTGCAATTGACTTTTCAGTCTTTCAACCAATAAATTCATCATTCTTTTGTTTAAACTGGAAGAATTCTGAATGTAAGTAGTGTATTCTTCGACAGTAAAAAGCCCAATCACCATTCCTTTTAGAGCATTTCTAAATTTAATATCTTTTTGAATTGAATTTTCGATCGTCTGTATCTTCTTTTCGATCGTATGCGAATAAAAGTCAGGTTTGTTTTTATTTACATAATTGATAAAAACTGCGATAAACAGCTCATTTTGAAGCTTTAAAATTGGTCTAATTGTTTGATTTTGAAATAATTCATCAGGTGAAGACTGAGTACCAACGGTTCCTAAAGTTTCGCCTCTAAATTCTCTTAAAAAAGTATCTCTGTCTGCCATGTTTTTTCTTTAAATTTAAAAAAAAATAACATACAAAAAGGTTATTTTTGTTTATATAATAGTAAAATATGAGATTCCATACCAGAAAATGGGTCAAACCCCAAGATTTAAATCCAAACGGTACTTTATTTGGCGGACAATTACTCGCTTGGATTGATGAAGAGCTGGCTTTGTACTCGATTGTTCAATTAGAAAACCCAAGAGTAGTAACCAAACACATGTCTGAAATCAATTTTAAAAGCTCTGCCAGACAAGGTGATATTGTCGAAATTGGTATTGATGTGGTAAAGTTTGGAAATACTTCTCTCGTCTTAAAATGTGCTGTTCGAAATATGATGACCCGCGAAATTATCATCACTATTGACAGTACGACTATGGTAAATCTGGATGAAGACGGGAAGCCAAAAGCACACGGAAAAACACAAATTGAGTTTGTAAAAGATCGTTTGTAAAGAGTTTTATTAGTTAAGTTATATTTTTTAAAATAACATTAAAAATGTCAAAAAGATCACTGCTTTTTGTTGTGCTGAGTTTAAGTATTTTAGTCGCTTGCAATTCAAAGGAAGATAAAGATACGTACAAATTTTCTTTGTACCGTGCAGTTAATAAAAACGATACTGCAACTTTAACATTAAACAAAAATGAAAAACGCTTTTTTGGCCAATACGAAATAACCCATTATGAAATTGGCAAAGATTCTGGCGATGTAGAAGGAAATATAGTAGGAGATACGCTAAAAGGGAGTTTTCATTATAAAACTCATGGCGGGAGCTGGAAAAGAGTGCCACTGGCTTTGTTACAAAAAGACAACAAACTTTTTCTGGGTACAGGCGTTATAGGAACTTATCTTAATCTTCCCTGCTATATACCTGATATTCCTATAGATTATACAAATCCTGAGTTTCTTTTTGAAGAAATAAAAGTAGAAAAAAAATAAAATAAGGGACAATATGATATAAGTAAATTTTAAGTTTTATATTAAATGAAACAATATTTACTTATATCATTTTGCGTTACAATGACCTTATTCTGTGTTTCCAATCTTAGAAGGAAGCTCAAATATCTCTAAATCAAAATATTGTACAGACGCCATTACATGATCAAAAATATCCGACATGATATACTCGTAATTGGCCCAGCGTTTGTCACTCGAGAAAGCATAAATTTCTAGAGGAACACCATGCGCAGTAGATTGCAGCTGACGACACATAATATGCATATCCTTGTTAAGACCCGGATGCGTCACCAAATACTGAATGATATATTTTCTAAACAAACCCAAATTAGTCATATTGCGACCATTTAGGGCGAGGGTTTTGTCTACTCCGTTGGATGCATTGTATTTCTCAATTTCTACCTGTCTGGTTTCGATATAAGAAGTAATAAGCTGTACTTTTTTCATCTGCTCCAAATCTTCGGGATATAGAAAACGAATACTGCTGCTTTTGATTAAAATATGTCTTTTAATGCGTCTACCATCCGATTTTTGCATGCCGCGCCAGTTCTGAAAAGAATCCGAACTCAATGCATAAGTTGGAATCGTGGTAATGGTATTATCAAAATTTCGAACTTTTACGGTGGTCAGATTGATTTCGATAACATCACCGTCAGCACCAAATTTGTCCATTGTAATCCAGTCGCCAATGCGCACCATATCGTTTATCGCTACTTGTACACTCGAAACAAAACCTAAAATAGTATCTCTGAAAATCAAGATAATAATAGCCGAAAGTGTTCCTAAAACAGTTAGTAATTCACCTTTTTTTACTCCAAATAAAGTCGAAATGATCATTGCGATTCCAAAAATCCAAAGCACGATCATGATTACCTGAATAAAGCTATCAATTGGTTTGTCGCTGTATTCGGGCTTCTGTTTTAGATAATCTTTTAAAGCATTAAAAATAGTTCTGGTAATCCATAAACTGATCAAAACGATATAAACGCCCACTATTTTTCCAAAAACAGATTCCCAGTACTCATATTTGTCCAAAATGATGGGAACCGCCTTATAAATAAAGAAAAACGGAATAAGGTAAGCGGTATATTTGGTTGTTTTATTATGAATGAGATAATCATCAAACTTTGTCTTGGTTTTTTGCGCAAAAACGGCCATTAATGTTACCAAAACAAATTTGGCAACATAATAAATAGCATACGCCAAAGCGAGCATGAGGACAATATTGAAGGCAAGGCTGATGTAAGACGCAAAGTTGCGACTCATTCCCCAATGTCTAAAAACAGGATATAAAAAGTTGAATAATTTATCCAAAATATTATGCATTTACAGCTAAGTATTTTTTCTCTATATAAAAAGTACCAAACGGAATAAGAGACGCAATCAATATAATTCCGAATGTTTTAAGATCCCAATTTTGAGATTTTCTAAGCAAAATACCCAAAATAATATAACCAATAAACAAAACACCATGTCCAATTCCGAAAGGACGAACTATTGTATGGTAAAGTTCCGGATTATTGCTTTTTAAAATAAGCATATTGACAATTAATACCAAATAAGAGATTCCTTCTAAAATTGCTGTAACCTTAAAAATCTTGAGCATTTAATTATTTTTTTAATTTGTAAAAGCAAAATTAAGTATTATCCTTGGTTTTTGATTAGGAATGCTAAAAGTAATTTACTTTTGTATTCTTAAACTTTGATAATGAGTAAACGCGATTTAAAAAAATACCTGGGCGAACTGACCAAAGAGCAACTCGAAGAACAAATTATCGAGTTGTACGAGAAATTCAGTCCTGTAAAAGTGTATTACGATTTTGTTTTTAATCCGAAAGAAGACAAACTTTTGCAAGAATGCAAGACAAAAATCTCGCAGGAGTATTTTCCTGTCAGAAAACCGGGTACCAAATCGCGGTCAAAGGCAAAAATGCGCCGTTCTGTGGCACAAAAATACATCAAACACTTTATTTTACTTGGTGTCGATCCTTTTGTGATCGCCGATGTTATGCTGTACAATATTGAAATTGCGCAAACGTTTTCTTCAGGAAATTATATTAAACAAGAATTATTTTACAAAAGCATCTTTAACTCCTTTGAACAGGCGGTAAATTTTATAATTTCAAACGGAATTTTATCAGAATTTAAATCCCGAATTGTCTCCATAAAAGAAGAAACAACCCAACAAAAATGGAAGAATAAGCATGATTTTGAGGTGGTTCTGGAGAAAATCGACTTTTGAAAGGTTTTCTTATAAAAAATCTTATTTAAAAAAATCATTTATTTTACGTTAAAATAAGGTGAATAACTGTTTTTTAGGTGTATTTTTGCAAAAATCCAAAAATTTACAATGTCTCAAAACACTTTAGAAATAGAAAGAGAAGAGAAAAAAGAACTTTATGCCTATCAAAAAGGTGACATCGACGCCATTTTTGAACGTTTAGACAATGCTTCTTCAAAACATCATTTATTATATCAACTGCCAACGGGTGGAGGAAAAACTGTGATTTTCTCCGAAATCGTTCGTCGTTATCTAGCCAATAATGATAAAAAAGTAGTGGTTTTAACGCATCGTATCGAACTTTGTAAGCAAACCTCTAAAATGCTTAAAGGTTTTGGAGTTACAAATAAAATTATCAACAGTAAAGTAAAAGAATTGCCGGATCAAAACGATTATTCTTGCTTTGTTGCGATGGTAGAAACGCTTAAAAACCGTATCAACGACGAAAAATTACACCTTGATAATATTGGTTTGGTCATCATTGACGAGGCACATTACAATTCGTTCAGAAAATTATTAAACTCATTCAAAAATGCTTTTATTCTTGGAGTAACGGCAACACCTTTGAGTTCGAATATAAAATTGCCAATGCATCAGAGTTATGATGAGCTTATCGTAGGCGATACGATTAGTTCCCTGATCGACAAAGGTTTTCTTGCAAAAGCAACAACATATAGCTATGATGTAGGATTGACATCGCTAAAAGTGGGTATCAACGGAGATTATACCGTAAAATCATCAGATGATTTGTACACCAATACCATCATGCAGGAGAAATTGTTGCATGCATATACAGAACGATCTTTGGGCAAAAAAACCCTGATTTTCAACAACGGTATCCATACTTCTTTATACGTTTATGAAACTTTTAGAGAAGCCGGTTACGACATCAGACACCTTGATAATACAAGTAGTGCCGAAGAAAGAAAAGATATTTTGGCATGGTTTAAGAAAACTCCAGATGCAATCTTAACATCTGTCGGAATCTTAACCACTGGTTTTGATGAGCCAACGGTAGAAACTATTATTTTAAACAGAGCCACAAAATCATTGACTTTGTACTACCAAATGATTGGTCGTGGTTCTCGTAAATTACCCGGTAAAGACGAATTTACGGTAATTGATTTAGGGAACAACGCAGCTCGTTTTGGACTGTGGAGCGAGCCTGTAAACTGGCAACATATCTTTAAATCACCTGAATTTTACCTGGAAAACCTACGTGATGATACCGAAATCGAATTGTATTTTAAGTATACGATGCCACCGGAATTACGTGCTAAATTTAGCAAAACAGCCGATGTAACTTTTGATGTAGACGAAGAACACAAATTAATTATCAAGCAAAATTTACGTTCAAAAGTGGTTTTAGACAAGTCGCTGGAACAACACGCCGCCATGTGCGTCGACAATTCTGAAACCCTTCAGGAAGCAAAAGCACTAGGAAAAGAGCTGGATGATGATATCGAATGCCGCATCAAACGCTATGCAAAATGTTTGAGCCAATGCAGTAAAAACTACCGCGAATGGCTGGTTGATGATTACAAACTAAAAATGGTACTATTAATCGGTAAAAAATACCGTGAAAAAATCATGAACGAACCGGATGAATAGCAATTTGTTTTATGTTTTTTTGTTTCAGGTTTCAAGTTTCAGGTTGTGACGTTAAACATTGGAATTTAAACAATAATTTAAGGAGCTATTTCCTGCTGTCCGCTGTATCTTTTATGCCGAAACCCGGCACAAAAGGATGCCGCTCCCATCAGGGCTAGGGCTTTAGGTTCTACAAGAAAAATAGATACACAATAAAAATTAAGAATAAAAAGTTCTAATAAAAAATCATTTTAATCTGAGTAATCTGTGGCAGAATCTAAAAATCTAACATCAGAACTCTAAAATACAAAGTATGTCTAAACAATTCTCAGCATTAGGGATTTCAGCACCGATTATAAAAGCGTTAAACGAATTGAACATTGTTGAGCCAACAGAAATTCAACAAAAAACAATTCCGTTGCTTTTGGCTGAAACTCATGACGTAGTGGGTTTGGCCAAGACGGGAACGGGTAAAACAGCCGCTTTCGGATTACCATTGTTGCAATTGATAGATACACAATCGCCCATTGTACAGGCTGTTATTTTGGTGCCAACACGAGAATTAGGACATCAGATTTTTAGAAATTTAGAAGATTTTGCCAAACACATACCCAACATTTCGATAGCGGCAACTTGTGGAGGAATCCCGATAAAACCTCAAATAGAGCGACTTGCACATCCAACTCATATAGTGGTAGCCACGCCGGGACGTTTGATCGATTTGATTCAGCGTAAAGCAATAGATTTAAAACAAACACAATTTTTAGTGTTAGACGAAGCCGATGAAATGGTTACGATTCTTAAAGAAAGTCTAGACGAAATTGTGGCTGAGCTTCCAAAAAAACACCGTACTTTATTGTTTTCAGCAACTTTGCCAGGAACGATCAAACAACTGATTCAGAATTACTTAAACAAAAATGTTGTTCAGGTAAGTGCCAACATGGAGACAGTTGGTAACCAAGGAATTGATCATGAATACATTGTGGTTGATCCTATAGAAAAATTAGATGTTTTAATGCATTTTCTGAACTCCAGAGACGGAGAACGCGGCATTATTTTTTGCAAAACCAAAGCTGCTGTTAATAAATTGGCTAAAAATCTGGCGATAAACCGTTTTTCTTCGGGAGCAATCCACGGAAGTTTGTCGCAGGGAATTCGTGACCGAATTATGGAACAATTTCGTGAAGGACACATTAATATTTTGGTAGCGACAGATTTAGCTGCCAGAGGAATTGATGTGAAAGAGATTTCTTATGTGGTCAATTATCATTTACCAGACGTTTACGAGACCTATGTGCACAGAAGTGGAAGAACTGCCAGAGCAGGAGCAAAGGGGCTTTCGTTAACAGTTTTACAACAGGAAGAAGTAATAGAAATTCCTGAATTTGAAAAAGCATTAGGTTTAAAATTTACCGAGTTCAAAAAACCTTCGGTAGCAAGTTTAGAAGAGAATAATACGCTTTTATGGGCCAAGCAAATCTTCAAAACCAAACCCAATCACGAACTTTCTGGGGATTTAAAAACAAAGGTAAAAACAGTATTTCATCATCTTACCAAAGACGAATTAATAGAAAAATTATTGGCCAATTATGTTTTGCAAAACAAAGTAGATGTAACTGAAAAACCTGTTAAAAAATTCAAAAAGTAATATTTCAAACTGTTGACTTTGCAAATTTATGTCGTACATTTAGGAGGTATTTTTTTAATAAAACCTACTTAATAAACAACTTATATGAATATAGTCATCATTGGAGGTGGTTTTGCGGGCATCAATTTGGCAAAAGAACTTGTAAATCATCCTCAAATACAGGTTACACTTGTAGATAAAAACAATTACAATTTTTTTCCACCACTTATATACCAGGTTGCTACAGCTTTTTTGGAGCCTTCTAGCATTAGTTATCCTTTTAGGAAATTTTTTGCCGGTAAAAAAAATCTCCAATTTCGTTTAGGAGAATTGCTTTCTGTTGTACCTTCCGAAAGCAAAATCATTCTTAATAATGGCGAATTGGTTTACGATCATCTGGTTTTTGCCACTGGTGCCGAAACCAGTTATTTTGGTATGGAAAATGTAATGAAAAACGCCATTCCGATGAAAACATTGAACGATGCCATCGAAATGCGAAATACATTACTTAAAAACCTCGAAAAAGCGGCCATTACAAAAGATATTCGCAAACGTCGCAAATTATTGACTATTGTTGTGGCTGGAGGAGGTCCGACAGGAGTAGAGGTTTCTGGAATGTTTGCTGAAATGCGAAAAAATATACTTTTAAAAGAATATCCAGAGCTCGAAACTTCTGCGAGCAATGTGTATTTGGTCGATGGAGGAGACGCATTACTCTCGCCAATGAGTAAGGCTTCACAAAAAGATACTTTAGAAGCACTGACAAATCTGGGTGTTGTTGTAAAATTGAACAGCCGAGTGACAGACTATGTTGATGATACCGTGTTTTTTGAAAATGGAGAAACTATTAAAACTAAAAACTTAATTTGGGCTGCTGGTGTTACTGCTAAAATTTTCGAAGGAATTCCAAAAGAAAGTTATGGTCGTGGCAGACGTATGGCAACGGATCCGTATAATAAGGTAAAAGGTTTTGAAAATATTTATGCTATTGGCGACACTGCGATTACTGCCGGAGATAAAAACTTTCCTGATGGGCATCCGCAAGTTGCTCAGGTAGCAATTCAGCAAGGATTAAATTTAGCCAAAAACTTTAAAGCTTTAGTTCAAAATAAACCTCTCAAGCCTTTTGCTTACAATGACAAAGGTTCTATGGCGATTATCGGAAAAAACAAAGCTGTAGTAGATTTACCTAGCCCAAAATGGCATTTTAAAGGATTTTTTGCCTGGATAATCTGGCTGTTTATTCACTTAATATCTTTGATCACGTACAGAAACAGGCTGAAGACCTTTTATAACTGGATGATCGCTTATTTTGCCAGTGATCAGTCACTCAGAATGATTATCAGACCTGATAGAAAACAGTAACAAAAAAGCCAGAATATTTTCTGGCTTTTTTGTTTTGATCATTAATGCGAAATATGAGTTTCTTCATCTGGCGATACATCAACTTTTTGTTTGATAAAACGCTTTCCAATATTGAGAAAAACAAATGCGATAATGGTTGTTACGGTCATAATAGCAACCATTGGTGTTATTGAATCCTTTACAAAAATTCCAACCGCAAAAGAAGCCAAAGCACCTAATCCCAGCTGAATGGCACCCATTAAAGCAGAAGCACTTCCGGCATTTTTGGCAAAAGGAGCCATTGTCAGACCAGCAGTATTGGGGTTTGAAATTCCTAAACACGCCAAAAACAAAAACAGCATACCAATAGTTTCATACAATCCTAATAAATTATTTAAAGAAAGTAACAGAAAAACAATACTCACCACAGATTGTAAAACCAAAGCACCAAAAATCATTTGTTCGCTGGAAAATCTTTTCAATAAAATAGAATTTAACTGACTGGAGCCAATAAAACTAACCGACATAAAGGCAAAAATCCATCCGTATGTTTTGGCATCTACATGGTAAATATCCATAAAAATGGTAGGAGAAGCCGCCACATAAGTAAACAATCCCGAAAAAGCAATCGAACCCGTAAAGGCATACGTATAAAATTGAGGTTCTTTAAGCACCTTTAGAAAGTTGGTAATAATGGGTTTGGGCTTTAGCGAAATTGTAGTATCTGGTTTGTAGCTGTTGGGCAAACCTATCTGCGAAGCCACCAAAATAGCAATTCCCATACACATTAAAATAAAGAAGACTGTGTGCCAGCCATAATCCTCGGTTACATAACCTCCAATTGTGGGTGCCAGCATTGGTGATAGCCCAAGGACAAGCATCAATAATGAAAATACTTTCGGAATGTCTTTTACAGGAAATAAATCTCGAACCATGGCTACTGAAGCCACTGTCGCTGCACAACTGCCAATGGCCTGCATAAAACGTAAAAGTATAAAATAATCAATATTTGTAACATAAATACATCCTAAAGAAGCAAGAATATAAACCATAATACCTACAAACAAAGGCTTTTTTCGTCCGAAACGATCTAATAAAGGACCATAAAGTAATTGTCCGACTGAAATTCCGATGAAATAACTGGACAAACTCATCGAAACTTTGGCGATAGTTGTGTTTAAATCTTTTGCAATACCCGAAAAACCAGGCAAGTACATATCGATAGAAAAAGGTCCAAGGGCTGTTAGAAAGCCTAATATAAGGATGAGTTTAATGTATTTTTTTGTTGTCATTTGCTTCAAAAACTGCTTTTATTTTTTTTGCAAAGGTAAAAATTTACTATCGGATCACGTATAATAATTACTTTTTATGACAAAAGTGGTTATTCTGTAAGTTTTGAGAAATGTTCTGAAACTCATAACAATGACTTGTGTAGTACCTTAGTACCATAATATTCCTCTATAAAAGAGAGTGTTTAAAAACCAATAATAATCTAATAATAAAAATTATGAAAAAGTACATTTTATTTTTTACGCTTATTTGTGCAAGCGTTTCTTTTGCTCAAACGATTACTACTAAAATTGAAGAAGTGAGCGTTAGCCAATACGAGCTGCTAAAAAAAGTAAATGAGTTTTATCCAGACATTACTCTAAACAAAAACATCACAAATTTCTATGCAGATGATAAAATCATTGATTCTCAACAAGAATTTGACTTAAGAGGATCAAGTTTCTCAAAATACAAATTAGGAATTGAGCCAGATAACCAAAAACTTCTTTATCAGTACACTACAAAAGAAGGAGCAACAGTTTACGGTGATATCACGGTTTTTAACGGTAATGTTTTAAGAACTAAATTTGATAAAGCAACAAACGAAATCGAAGTTTCTATGAATGGTAAAGCTGTTTATGTGAAAAAAAATAAGAAAAAATAAATTTCTACTCTTTAGACTTTCAAAGCACCATTTTATGGTGCTTTTTTTTGTTTTTGTGGAGTTTAGTGAATGAATATTTTACTTGCATAATTGGTGTAAAAAAGTTGGATTTGATTATTATTACATTAATATTTAGAACCGAAAAACAGGAAAATATATTTCTAGACAATACTGTAATGATTACATAATAGATAAACCTTTGTATTGAGTTACAAAGGTTTTTTATTGATTAACGATTTATAAAATTCATCTTCATAACTAATAATAAATCCAGTTACTAAAATTCCAAATAATCCTCCAATAAATGAAGTAAAGCCTTTGTAAATTACAATTGTAAAATTGCTTACGTGTATTTCGTTTGGCAAAAGAAAAGCAATAAAAAGGTATAGAAACCCAAACAAAAAATTAATTCCTTTATGTTTTGTCGGAATAAAGACAAATGCTGAAGATGTTATTGTAATTAATCTAATACAGTTACAAAAAAATCTAATAGCTTCAGAATCATTTTTTGGATAAGTATTATCAATATTACCTTCAAAGTATATACCTAATGTTCTAACTGTAAACTCAAGTAACACACAAGCTATAAATGTTACAGGAATAAAAACTATTAGTTTTAAAACATTTTTTACTTTTGAATTAAAGAGAAATTCATATTTTCTAAACGATTCATTTTGTTTCATCTTAGCAGTTCTCGACGAAATAAAACTATAAGCAAAGAAAAAAGCAATAATCCAAATAGGACTATATTCGACAACTTTTGAAATAAACTCTGACATATTTTATTTTTTAATTCTTGACGAAAATACTAATTATTCTGCTTGTTAAAAGGTATATAAAAACTAATAAATAAACCCCAATAAAACGTTTTTTTTTTATGTTCAAAATTTTTCTGCTGTAAGATTTGTATAATTAGAATAAAGTGTATATCATTACAAAACGAAAGTTCTATGATAGAAAGAAATAACAAATCTTTGAAAATCAAAAACATAACGGTTTAAGAGTGTATATATTTTGAACTATAATTTATATTATGTAAAATAGAATATTTTAAAAATTACCTATTACACTATCATTTTACCTAATTATCATTCGATTCTTAAAATTCAAAAAAACAAATTGATCAATTACTCCATTAAAGCCTTTAAAAAAACTATTAACAAATTATAAATATCTAAAAATTAGCATTTTATTAAAATAAATATATTCTGTTTAAGATGCTTTCATTGTAAGGTTTTATTTTATTATTTTTACATTCGATACTTTAAAAAAAATATCAAACGTATGAATACTATTGCTGAGCATATTGCAGATTTTTTAAAAGAATACCCGCCATTTGACAATCTAACTTTTCAAGAATTATCTGAAATTGCTTCTAATATTCATGTACTGAATTTAGAAAAAAACGCTATTTTGTTCCAGATTAATGACGTATTGCACGATAGTTTTTACGTTGTTGCCAGCGGAACGATCAATCTGAGCACCATTGCTGATGCAGAGGAAACAATTCTAAATAAATGTCATGAAGGTGACGTTTTTGGACTTCGCCCGTTTTTTGCCAAGAACAATTATATGATGACGGCAAAAGCACGGGAAGAAAGTATCATTTACGCCATTCCGATAGCTGTTTTTAGACCTTTTGTCGCCAATAATTCTAATGTACTGAATTTTCTGTTAGAAAGTTTCGCTGTAAACTCGCGTCATACAAAAGACACTGTATCGGGCAGCAAACAAATTTCAGACACGGGTTTCTATGTAGACCAACAGACTGAAATGCAATACATTCAGTCACTTTCATACAACAATTCGCCTCTTACAGCTGATCAAAACAGTATTGTAAAAGATGTCGCGCAATTGATGACAAATGCAATGGTCGACAATGTTGTCGTTACCGAAAAAAAGCATCCGATTGGTATTGTTACAGAAGCCGATTTATCGTCAAAAATTGCAACAGGACGCTATCCTATTACCGAGACTATCGATAAAATCATGTCGTCTCCGGTGGTTACCGTTATTGAAAATGTTTCTTTGGCCGAAGCACAATTATTGATGCTAAAACACAATGTTTCGCACTTGTGCGTTACCAAAGATGGCACAAGTAAATCTGTTGTAAAAGGAATTATTTCTGAGCACGATTTAATTGTTGCGCAAGCCAGTAATCCCGGGGTCTTGATCAAAGAAATCAAACGTGCACAACTGGCAAAAGATTTAAAACAAATACGCGATCGTTTGTCAGATTTGATTCAAAATTCAATTCAAAAAAATGTACCGCTATCTCATATTACAAACATTGCTGGAGAGATTAATTTGGCCATCATCAGGCGTGCTGTAGAGCTGTCTATTTTAGATTTGGGCTCCCCTCCTGCTCGTTTTGCATGGTTAAGCACTGGTAGTCAAGGACGTAAAGAACAATTATTGCTTACCGATCAGGATAGTATTTTGATTTTTGAAGATGTGGCTCCAGAAAAATACCGTGATGTAAAAGATTATTTTTTAAGATTGGCCAAAAGAACTTCTTCTATCTTAGAAAAAGTTGGTTACAGTTATTGCCCTAACGGACACATGGGAAGCAATATGTTGTGGTGTAAATCATTGACAGACTGGACAAAACAATACAATAGTTGGATGAATACTCCAGGTGAAAACAGTAATGATTTGAGCAGTATTTTCTTTGATTATGAAATTGTTTTTGGTGAACCTAAAATTGAGGAAGCACTGGAAAATGTTATTTTCAAAAATGCGACCAATAACACTCTTTTCTTTGATTTCTTAGGAAATGATGCATTACGAAAAAATTCGCCTTTGAGTTTCTTCAAAAAGTTAATTTTGGAGGAAGAAGGACCGCATAAAGGAAAATTTGATATAAAAACAAGAGCCTTGATGCCGTTGATCGATTCTGCACGCCTCTTAATTTTGAGTTCAAACATCAAAGGAATTAAAAATACTTATTTAAGATTCAAGCAATTGGCAATAACCGATTCTAAAAATGCTGAAATTTATTTGAGCTGTGCCGAAGCTTTTTTGACCTTGTCTAAATTTAGAACGATCGAAGGATTAAAAAATGATGATTCTGGTGAATATGTTAATATCAAGGAGTTTTCTAAAATTGACAGAGAGAAATTAAAAAATGCTTTGCAGCCTATGAAAGATCTTGAGGAGCTTATTAAGAGCAAATTTCAACTTACACAATTTTCATAAACATGTTAGACTGGCTTAAAAATATAAATAAAGAACATCCGGAATTCTGGAAAAACTACTTAACAAAATTCGATTCAAAACCGAATAGATTTGTTGTACTTTCTACTGAAACTTCTGGTTTAAACCCAGATAAGGATGTTATTTTGTCAGTGGGCGCTTTTGCTATTGTAGAGGATGCCATTATAATCAAAGATAGCTTTGAGAGCGTTTTGCTTCAATATCAATTCCTGCAAGATCATCAGCTCTCGAATGATTTTATTATTGATAGCAAAATGAAGAAACTTACTGAACCAGAAGCAATTGAGTCATTAATTGACTTCATTGGCAATGCTGTATTGGTCGGACATCATATCAATTTTAATATAGAAATGCTCAACGAGGCGCTGGAACGACTAGATTGCGGCAGACTTAGAAACGAAGCACTAGATGTAGACATGATGTACAGAAAGCACAAGGATATCACCGATAAGGAATTTACGCTAGATGATTTATGTGAAATTTATAAAATCCCAAAAAGCGACAGACCTTCTACTTCTGAAAATGCCTATAGAATTGCACTTTTATTCTTAAAATTAAAATCAAGATTGGGAATTAAATAAAATATTAAGATATTCTATGTTAAATCTAAAACCAAAAGACTTTGTATCAACACAAGGTCTTTTTTTATATCTTTGAAAAAATCTATGCAAAAATCTACCTACTATGTATAAAATTCTAGCCCGACTCAACAAAATTCTATTACCTAGTTTTACCAAAAAAGGTTTAGATATTTCGAAAGCAAAAAAATGGCAAATGGCGATCATTGGCTATCGTGCTTATGTTACAAAACGAGCTTTGGGATAAACAATTTTATTATTCCGCAAGATTATTGATAACGCATTCTTTTTTGTCAGGTATTTTGTTGCTTTTATTTTTTTAATATGAAATTTTTTTTCGCTATAACTTTTTCCCTGATTTGTTTATCTGTTTTAGGACAAGGTATCAAAGAGCAATTAAAGTCAATAAATACGATTGATCAGGCCAATGAATTTATTGAAAGCCATTCAGAACTTCAAAGTGAAATCTGGAAAGTTAATCCCGAAATTGAAACGAATTTAGCGTATAAAATTTTTAACAAGAAGAAACCAGGTGATGTTTTCTCGGATCAAAATGGTCTTTATAAAGTTATTAATTCGAAAAAAACCAATGCCTTCAGGGTAAGTTATATTTTTTTGGATGGAAATAAAATTTCGATACAATCGATAAATGATTTGCGAAATACTATTTTGAAAAAATACAAAAACGGAATTTCTTTTACTGATCTGGCCAATGAATACAACATGGACAGCAATAAAAACGGTGATTTAGGCTGGTTTGCGGAAGGCATGATGGTAAAAGAATTTGAAGCAGCCGTAAAAAATCACCTCCAAAATGATATTTTTACTGTTGATCTGAATCAGCAAAAATGGTATTATGTTGTCTATAAAACATTCACTGACAGAAAAGTAGATGAATTGACTATTTTAAAAATTAGAAGCTAAATTTGAACATGAAAAATAAAGAATTTAATATTCCTCCTGTACCGGCAGTTCTTTTAGCTATCATTAGTGTTCAAAGTGGCGCAGCAATTGCCAAAACTCTTTTTCCTGCAATTGGAGCGGCGGGCACGGCATCTATTCGAATCGGAATTTCGGCTCTAATTTTATTGTTGGCGTATCGACCGAATTTATTTCAAATTACACCCAAACAATGGCGAATAGTCATTCCGTACGGACTGTCTTTGGGAGCCATGAACTTGATTTTTTATCTCGCTATAGAAAGAATTCCAATTGGGCTCGCTGTTACACTTGAATTTATCGGGCCTTTGTTAGTTGCTATAATTGGTTCTAAACGCCTGGTTGATTATTGTTGGGTAGTACTGGCTGCAGCAGGAATCGCCTTGATTGCTCCGTGGACCAATACCCGAATTGATTCTTTGGGTGTTTTATTTGCGCTTGTTGCGGGAGCGCTTTGGGCTGCTTATATTGTTTTGGGAGGGAAAATTTCTAAAATAATGAACGGTGGTCAGGCCGTTTCTACAGGAATGCTTTTTGCTGCAATTCTTATTCTCCCTTTTGGTTTTTACGAGAACGGATTTGCGAATCTCACTCCAAAATTCTTTGGTATGGGTGTCGCACTTGCACTTTTATCAAGTGCTATTCCGTTTACATTAGAAATGAAAGCTTTAGGCCAACTTCCTCCACGTACTTTTAGTATCTTAATGAGTTTAGAACCTGCAGCAGCAGCCATTTGCGCCTTTATATTTTTACAAGAAAATCTAACTTTTTACGAAATTTTGGCAGTAATTTGTGTTGTAATAGCTTCTGCCGGATCAACTTTGACGGCCAAGAAATAAATTTACAAAATTCTAAATACTTAAAAATTCCAAACTCCAACTTTTTAAAAATTGGAATTTGGAATTTAGGTTTTAAATTTTAAAAGAGTATTACATTTTTGGCAATAATACTGTATCAACTACATGAATTACACCATTTGATTGGTTAACATCTGCAATTGTTACTTTAGATTTGTTTCCACCTTCATCTGTGATGTATAAATCTTTTCCTTGCATCCAGGCAGTCAAAGTACCACCACTAACTGTTGTAAAAGTTGCTTTTCCGTTACCGGCTTTTATTGCTTTTGCAATATCAGAGGCATTCATTTTTCCTGCAACAACATGATAGGTTAACACCGTTTGTAATGTTTTAAGATTTTCAGGTTTCAATAATGTATCTACTGTTCCTGCAGGCAATTTATCAAACGCGGCATTTGTTGGGGCAAAAACGGTAAATGGTCCTTTACTTTGTAATGTTTCTACTAATCCAGCAGCTTTTACAGCGGCTACCAATGTAGTGTGATCTTTTGAGTTAACTGCGTTTTCTACAATATTTTTATTTGGATACATGGCTGCTCCACCAACCATTACTGTTTTTTGAGCAAATGATGTAAATCCAAATCCTAATGCTAATACTGCTACGGCTAAAAAATTTCTAGTTTTCATAATTAATGTTTTAAGTTATAAGCTCATTTACGGCGTAAGATTCGTTTTGGTTTTATAAAAAAATTAAAAAAGAGATCCCTTTATTAAAACATTATAAAAAAACACTGTAAAACAAGGCTTTACTGATTAAAATTATTTTTAAAAATTTTTCGATTCCGTGCCTTTTTGGTATTCTTTTTTTCGATAACTTTAATAAAAATTAGCTCAATATGCAAAATCTACCAAAAAAAGTAAGAAGTAAAAAGTTAAATACACGAGTTGATTTGACCGCAATGGTGAGTGTTTCTTTTTTATTGATCATCTTTTTTATGGTGACAATTGAATTGGCAAAACCAAAAGGTATTGATTTAAGTTTACCTGATAATGGTTTGACTTGTGGTCGTTATGGACGTGGTTGTGGTGAAGACCGAACAATAACAATACTGCTGGGTGAAAATAATAAATTAGTATCTTATATGGGAATTTTAGCAAGCCCTATAGCTCCAGCTAGAGAAATAGAATATGGTAAAAATGGAATACGTAAAGAACTTTTAAGGAGAAATAAAAGCGAATTTGAATATTCAAGTTATAAAGGACGATCAGGAAGAGGCGCGATTGTAATCATAAAACCAAGTAAAAAATGCAACTTTAAAAATTTGGTTGACATTTTGGATGAAATGGCAATTGCAAAAATTGAGACCTACGCAATTGTAAACGACTTCACTCCTGAAGAATCAAAATTATTGGCTTTGAAATAAAATATCGCAGAGATTCTTCGTCTTTCTCAAAATGGTAAGATTCTGAAAAAATGAATTTTTTTACTGAAAACCACTGCCCTAGCCCTGATAGAAGGGAAAATCCTTTTGTACCGCTCCTTTAGCGGGGCAAAAGATTGGAATGATAGCAGGAATAGCTTCTGAAAATTCTAATATTACTACTCTAACAAAAGTAAGAGAGCTGCGGCGCGTCTCTACAAAAAGCGCAAAAAGGTTCTCGATTACAAACTTGAAACCTGAAACAAAGAAAACTTAAAACAAACAAAATTCTGAAACAAAAGCAAAAAAAAAGTCCCACATCACTGTGGGACTTTCTATTTATAAAAATCTAAGAATTATTTTTTCTCAGTTTTTTCCATTTTAGCTTTCAATGCAGCTAATACATCATTGTTATCTCCTAAAGTTGCAGCTGGTGCATTTGTAGAAGAGTTAGATGAAGTATTTTCAGTTGCAGCTTTCACATTTTTCTCTTCTTCTTCACGGAAAATAGCAGTGTGAGAAGCAACTACTCTTTTGAATTCTTTGTTGAATTCGATTACTTTGAAATCAGCAGAATCTCCTTTTTTCAATTTCTTTCCGTCTTCTTTTTCAAGGTGACGAGTAGGAATGAAAGCAACGATATCATCTCCGAATTCTACAGTAGCTCCTTTGTCAACGATTTCAGAAATTTCACCATTGTGGATAGTTCCTACAGCGAAAGAATCTTCGTATTGATCCCAAGGATTAGCAGTAGTTTGTTTGTGACCTAAAGATAATTTACGTCCGTCAACATCTAATTCTAATACTACTACATCAAGTTTCTCACCAACATTTACAAATTCAGATGGGTGTTTGATTTTCTTAGTCCAAGACAAGTCAGAGATGTAAATTAATCCATCGATTCCTTCTTCTAATTCTACGAAAATACCAAAGTTTGTAAAGTTTCTAACAATACCTGTATGTTTAGAACCTACTGGGTATTTAGAAGTAATATCAGTCCAAGGATCTTGCGATAATTGTTTGATACCTAATGACATTTTACGGTCATCTCTATCTAATGTTAAGATAACAGCTTCAACAACATCACCTACTTTTACGAAATCTTGAGCAGAACGTAAATGAGTAGACCAAGACATTTCAGAAACGTGGATTAAACCTTCAACACCTTCAGCAACTTCGATAAATGCACCGTAATCAGCGATTACAACTACTTTACCTTTTACTTTATCACCAATAGTTAAATTAGCATCTAAAGCATCCCATGGGTGAGCGTTTAATTGTTTCAATCCTAATTGAATTCTTGTTTTCTCATCATCGAAATCAAGGATTACAACGTTTAATTTTTGGTCTAATTCAAGAACTTCACTTGGGTGGTTAATACGGCTCCAAGAAAGGTCTGTAATGTGAATCAATCCATCAACACCACCTAAGTCAATAAACACACCATAAGAAGTAATGTTTTTAACAACACCTTCTAATACTTGTCCTTTTTGTAATTGACCGATGATTTCTTTTTTCTGTACTTCGATATCCGCTTCGATAAGCGCTTTATGAGATACAACAACGTTTTTGAATTCGTGGTTAATTTTTACCACTTTGAATTCCATCATTTTGTTTACATATACATCGTAGTCTCTAATTGGCTTAACATCAATTTGAGATCCTGGTAAGAAAGCTTCAATTCCAAAAACATCAACGATCATACCACCTTTAGTTCTGCATTTTACAAAACCATTAACGATTTCTCCTGTTTCGTTTGCAGAAATAACTCTATCCCAAGATTTAATAGTACGTGCTTTTCTGTGAGATAATACCAATTGACCTGTTTTGTCCTCACGGATGTCAATTAATACTTCTACTTTGTCACCTACTTTTAAAGCTGGGTTGTAACGGAATTCGTTTAAAGAAATAACACCTTCAGATTTAGCATTGATATCAACGATAACGTCTCTATCTGTAATTCTAACAACAACTCCTTCAACTACTTCTTCTTGATCTGTAGCGATAAAAGTTTTTGATACTAAGTCTTCAAACTCTTGTAAGTTTTTCTCATCTACTGCATCAATACCTTCTTCGAAATTGTGCCAGTTAAAATTTGCTAAAAACTCTTCTTGTGATTTTAATTGTTCAGACATGCTGATAAAAAATTTGTATTCTGTTTTCCTCGAGTTTCATAAAGCAGTAGAAAAAACAGAAGTTGTTTTACATAAATAGTTGATTCCTAATGGAAACTCTTCTTTGCCAAAAGGATTGCAAAATTAATACATTTATTTGTACCTGCAAAATAAATAACCGATGATTATCAGTCAATTGCTCAGAAGCAGCACTTTTATCGCTTTTCAAGACCAAAAGTCCCGCTTTCGCCCCTATCTTTTATGGCAAACACTGCCATAAAAGGATATTGGGCTCTATCGGGGCTAGATTAGAGGTGAAGGACTTTTTTAGAACTCTCCCAAAAAACTAAATTTCAAATTAGAAATCTTTACTTATTTTTGTTTAATGACTCTTGACCAAATAAAGCAAAAAATAGCAACACTCCATCAAAACGGGCAAGTAATAAACGCCGTATTTTGGCTGCTAAAAAAATACAATCTCAAAAATGCCAATCTAAAGGGATTCGAATTCAGAGAAAAAGCCAAACCCTACTTTATCCTCATGACCACCGAAGGCGACTTCGGGAAACCACAAATCATCCGAATTCCAGAAAACACCTTCGAATTTCCGTTAGAATTAATGCTAATTTTAATCGTGCACGAAATGGTACATGTCAATCAAAAAACGATAAAACCCTATGTTTTAGACAAAAATGAACGGGAATGGCAGGCCTATTACGAAATGAATTTTAATATTTTATTTCCGCAAATTCCCGAAATCTCGACTTTTCATAAAAAGTTTTTCGCTCAAAAAGGTCTGGAATATTACCAACGCATGGGCGAAGGTTCTGAGCTGCAGCAAAAATACGCCAGACAAAAAAAGCAAGTCGAAGATATGATCGCATCTTTACAATAACCCTTTTTCTCTTTACAGGCTAAGATGAGAACTCTAAAATATTAGTTATCAAAGACATTAATAATAGGGCAAACAAAATAATAGTGATTTTTCTTTTTTTTACACAATGTTTATCGTAATATTACAATATAGATATAAACAAAAAATGGGAGCTACCAAAACAGATCACTTTACAGACAGGCAAAACCAAATTGCAATTATCGCAAAAGCATTGGGACATCCCGCCAGAATTGCCATAATCGACTATTTGCTCAAAGTAAATTCGTGTATTTGTGGCGATATCGTAAACGAATTACCACTTGCACAACCTACTATTTCACAACACTTAAAAGAGCTAAAAAATGCAGGCTTGATAAAAGGAAGTATAGAAGGAAACTCAATTTGCTATTGTATTGACGAAAAAACTTTTGATATCCTAAAAGACTATTTTTCAAAAATCATCACAACAGTTACCAATCAAAAATGTTGCTAAAGAGCATTTTTTTGCTTTTTAGCATCGCAATATTGCAATAAACAATCAATATAAAATATTATGAAACTATCAGAAATTAAAAAAACATTAGAAACAGTTGAAACTGTAAATTTTCAGTTACCAAACGGAAACTTTGTTCCGGAACATTTTCACGTCACTGAAGTCGGCCTGATCACCAAAAGCTTTATTGATTGTGGCGGAACGGTACGCAAAGAAACCGTTGTCAACTTTCAGCTTTGGGACGCCAATGATTTTGATCACCGCTTAAAACCCAATAAATTACTTAACATTATTGAACTTTCGGAAAAAGTTTTAGGAATTGAAGATTTTGAAATTGAAGTAGAATATCAGGACACGACAATTGGCAAATATGATTTAGGTTTTAATGGTAAAGATTTTATGCTTTTAAACAAACAAACGGCTTGTCTGGCGCAAGACCAATGCGGAATCCCTTCTGAAAAGCCAAAACTAAAACTTACACAATTAAATGCAGACAGCGCCAATTCCTGCACTCCCGGCGGAGGTTGCTGCTAATATTTAACTTATCGAAAACCAATAAACCTATGTATTAACAATTTATATAAGATGTCAAGTCAAAACCAATTATTCCCGGAAATTCAAACTATAGTTCAATCTTTTAATTTTGAAGGAATAAGTCCGGAACGTAAAAACATTCTGCAACCGCTGGCAGATTTTATTCAGCAAAAAGTAGATACACAAAGCGAAATCAGGCTAAATTTAATTTGCACACACAATTCCAGACGCAGCCATTTGTCTCAGGTTTGGGCGCAAACAGCGGCTTATTTTTACGGCATTTCAAACGTATTTTGCTATTCTGGCGGTACAGAAGCTACTGCCCTATTCCCAAAAGTAGCTAAAACTTTGGAGAAATCAGGCTTTAAAATTCAGAAATTATCTCAAGAAAACAATCCTGTTTACGCAATAAAATTTGCAGAGAATCAAGCTCCTGTAATCGGTTTTTCTAAAACCTATGATGCTGATTTTAACCCCGAAAATGGTTTTGCAGCGATCATGACCTGCTCGCAAGCTGATGGCGGATGCCCTTTTATTGCGGGTGCCGAAAAACGTATTCCCATTACTTTTGAAGATCCAAAAGCATTTGATGGTACGCCACAACAAGCCGCGAAATATGAGGAAAGAAGCCTTCAGATTGCAAACGAAATGTTTTATGTTTTTTCTCTAATAAAAAAATAATATGGCTATCAATCATTGTACTCCCGCAGTCGCGAGAAAAAAACTGGGTTTTTTAGACCGATTTTTAACCCTTTGGATTTTCTTAGCCATGCTTATTGGCGTTGCGATTGGTTATTTTATTCCGTCAAGCGGAAATTTTATCAACGCTTTTTCGAGCGGAACTACTAATATTCCGCTCGCAATTGGACTTATTTTGATGATGTACCCTCCTTTGGCAAAAGTGAAATACGAGAAGATGGGCGACGTTTTTAAAAACACAAAAGTATTAGGCGCTTCTTTGTTTTTGAACTGGATTGTAGGCCCCATTTTGATGTTTATTTTGGCGCTTTTATTCTTAAAAGGATATCCTGAATATATGATTGGTTTGATCTTAATTGGATTAGCGCGGTGTATTGCTATGGTCGTAGTTTGGAATGATCTTGCAGATGGAAACAGGGAATATGCGGCTGGTTTAATCGCTTTAAACAGTATTTTTCAGGTCTTGCTTTACAGCGTTTATGCGTACATTTTTATCACCGTTTTGCCTCCTTATTTTGGTTACACCGGATTTAATGTTACCATTAGCATCGGGCAAATTGCAGAAAGTGTTGGTATTTATTTAGGAATTCCGTTTGCGCTGGGTATCCTCAGTCGATATGCTTTGATAAAATGGAAAGGTGAAACCTGGTTTCAAGACAAATATGTACCGTTTATTTCTCCTATTACACTGATTTCGCTACTATTTACAATTGTAGTGATGTTTAGCCTAAAAGGTGAATTGATCGTTAAGATTCCGATGGATGTTATTCGGATTGCGATTCCGTTATTGATTTATTTTGTACTGATGTTCATCGCTAGTTTTTTTATCGGAAAGTATTTTGGTGCAGATTATTCTAAAAGTACTGCGATCGCTTTTACGGCTACGGGAAATAATTTTGAGCTCGCCATTGCCGTTGCTATTGGTGTCTTTGGTATTAACAGCGGGCAAGCTTTTGCAGGCGTAATTGGCCCTTTGGTCGAAGTTCCTGCTTTGATTGCTTTGGTAAATGTGGCTTTTTGGTTTAGGAAAAAATTTTTTTTAAGGCACTAAGCTGCTTCGTGACTGAGATGCTGAGTTTTTTTGAAATATTTCTAATAAAAACAACTGCCCTAGCCCTGATGGGAAGGAAAATCCTTTTGCTTTTTTCTTTAAAAAGCAAAAGATTTGGAAGGACAGCAGGAATAGCTTCTTATTAAAATTTAAATAAAAAAAAGGTTCAAATTGAACCTTTTTTTTTGTGAATTAATATAACGAATTTACTGTTTTATTTTTTATAATATTTACGATAAGCAGGGTATGTGATTGCAGCAATAACACCAATTGCGCCCATAGAATACCAAATCCAACTGAGAGAATGCGCTTCTCCGCTTGCATACGAGTGCAACCCAACCAAGTGAAAATTGACTCCGTAGTAGGTAAACAAAATTGATATAAACGCAAACATACTCATCACATTAAAAAACCAAGCACTACGAAGCGACGGTACAAAACGCGCATGAATTACGAAGGCGTAAACCATAATCGATATTAATGCCCAAGTTTCTTTCGGGTCCCATCCCCAGTAGCGTCCCCAGCTTTCGTTGGCCCATTGACCTCCTAAAAAGTTACCAATTGTAAGCATGATCAAACCAATTGTCAAAGCCATTTCGTTGATATAGGTAATTTCTTTGATGTTCAGGCTCATTTTTTCTTTATTCTTTTCGTTGGTGAAGAAAATCAATATCAACGCCACAAAACCAAGAATCATTCCAAGTGCTGTAGGTCCGTAACTCGCTACGATTACCGCTACGTGTATCATCAACCAATACGAATTAAGTACTGGCTGTAAATTTGATATTTCAGGATCAATCCAATTTAAATTTGAAGACATAAAAATCATTGCCGTAACAAAAGCTGCTGAAGCTACAGTAAGTTTTGATTTTCGGTCAAAAGCTAATCCAAAGAACATCGTAGACCATGCAACGTATACAATCGCCTCGTATGCATTACTCCAAGGTGCATGGCCAGAAATATACCAGCGTGCGATTAAAGCTAGTGTATGAACTCCAAATATTAATCCGATTAAAATATGAAAACCATTTACTGTAACGCGTAAAAACTTTTTATCGAAAAAAGTACTGAAAAGTGTAAAAATCAGCATAAATATTCCGGTAAGCGAATACCAATAAACCATTTTTGGTAAAATATTGTATTTGTTAGAGGCTATTTCAAGATCGATTTTTCTTTCGCTCGGACGAACTTTGCTTCCAAATTTCTTCTGAAAACCATTGATACTTTCTACTAACTGATCTGCAGTTTTAAAATCTTTGGTGATAGCGCCATTATTTAAAGCACTAAAATACAACGGGATAATTTGCTTGGTATAAGTAGCATCCATTCCTTTTAAACCAGCATGTTCCAGCTCTAAATACGAGACCCATTTGTTGTTGGGATCATTCGGAATTGGGAAAATTTTAAGGATGCTTCCGCTCAAAGCAGATTCCATTAAGTTGACTTTTTTATCAGTTTCGATAAAATCTTTCTCAAACTGATTTGGATTTGCTGCTTTGTAAGCAGCATCCAGATAAGGTGATAATTTATAATTTCCGTTAGCGTCAAAAAACTTCACAAAAGGGGCTTTTTTCGCGTCTTTCTCCACCCCGATAATTTTTCTAATACTATCATTTCCAGCTCTTAAATGAATAATAGGAACCTGTATCCAAACCTGAGCATATTGCGTCATGGACAAAAATACCTGATCAGAATTCATTCCGTTATATGTATCATTATGACTTACTTTTCGAAGTAATTCTGATGAAAAAGTATTAATTGGCTTCATTCTTCCACCCGCATCCTGAATAATCAAACGACCAAATTTTGCAGCATGAGCCTCAGGTGCCTTGTAAATATTCAATAGCGAATCGATTTGCTTTTCGCTAGGTGGAGCTGTTACGTGATTAGCATGATCATTCGGGTCTTCATTATTTTGATGTTTATGTACATGAGGCGCCTGTGCAAAACCTGCAAAACTTAGCATTAGAACCAAAATAGTAATAAGTTTCTCTTTTTTCTTTTTTACTACGTCTAATTTGCGTTTTAGATCTGTAAAACGAGAATTTTTGGTGAACATAATGGCCATCATACCAAAATATAGCATAAAATAGCCTAAATACGTTATAGAAGTTCCCCAAAAATCATGGTTGACAGACAACACAGTTCCTTTTTCGTCTGGATCAAATGAAGATTGAAAAAAGCGGAATCCCTCATGATCCAAGACATGATTCATGTAGATATCTGCATCAAAAGTAGTGGCAGAATCCTGAACGGTTACTTTACTTTCAAAAGCAGAATAACTTTTTTCGGTTCCCGGATATTTAGTAGCAATAAAATCGTTTAGTTTTATTTTGAAAGGTAAAACATAAGCTTTACTTCCGTAGAATAAAGTATAATCGATGTTGCCAATTTTTACCGATTTTGGTTCCCCTAACCTGCCTTTTGACCCCATAAGTGTTATTTCTTTTTCCTGACCCTCTGCTTTTACTTTTACCAC
Organism: Flavobacterium geliluteum; assembly: GCF_017948595.1. Taxonomy (GTDB): domain Bacteria; phylum Bacteroidota; class Bacteroidia; order Flavobacteriales; family Flavobacteriaceae; genus Flavobacterium; species Flavobacterium flavipigmentatum. The sequence continues at coordinate 87,824 of NZ_JAGFBV010000004.1, forward strand.
CAAAACATCGTTATGCGCTTTTGCTTTAAAATCATTATTTGATTCGTAGGCAATAGTTCCTCTCACCGCAGGATCTGGAAATACAATACGGATATCGCCAATACTGTACAACGAACGCATCATCAAAGGCTGAATATTTTCTTTGGTTACTGTTCCTTGTAATTTGTCGGCCATTCGCATAAAAGTACCTTCAAATGGTGTTTGAATTGTATATTTTTCTCCCGTAGTATTAATGTTTATAGCACCTGCCGTTGATTTATTCAAAGCAAATAAAACATTATGAATATTCTGAACTTCTCCTTCTTTCAAGAAATGCTCTTCACGCCCGCCTTCACCTGCTTCTACTAATTTTAAATATAAAGTTCCTTTTGCATCGGGTTTTACCATTTCTTTGGCCCCCAGAATATAATTAGAATAAGTCACTTCAAAAGGAGTTTGGTCAAACTTACCTGAAACCGTAAAATCATTGTTGGTTACTGGAGATAATAAAAGACTTTTTTCGAAAACTCTGCGCTTCATTTCGCCTTTGTATTCGCCATCAGCAAAAATCGTTAGATACGTTTTTTCAGAAAGAACCTGATTTTCGGCAGCGCCTTCTCGAATGGGCATTACACCTTCATAACTAATGTATCGCGTAACAAAAGCTCCTAAAAGAATAAAAATAAAAGCAATATGCAACAATAAGGTGGCCCATTTTTCTTTTTTAAGTAATTGATAACGTTTAATATTTCCTATGAAATTAATCATGAAAAAGACCATTATTGCTTCAAACCACCAAGAATTGTAAACTAAAATGCGGGCAGTATCTGTATTGTACTTGCTTTCTATAAAAGTTCCGACACCCATCGCGATTGCAAATACTAAAAAAAGAGTGGCCATTAAACGTGTAGAAAACAAAAAAGAGAATATTTTTTTATCCATTTTTAACGAATTACATTGTATAAAAGTGCCACAAAAGTACTCAAAATTGTTGAGTTCTAATATTTGGCATTTGTTAATTAAAACCAAAAAAAACTGCCATTTTGATCAAATTTACCTCAATCATAAGTTTAGGTTTACAAAACAACTGAACACAATATTTTTCTCTTTTTAAAAAATTTTTATTAAATTTGTGTAATCGATTACATTGTTATTGTGATTATTTAACAGAATATTTTTTCCACTTTTAATAAAAACAGATAACATCACACGACGATTTAATACATAACTATCCAACCGCATCTAACATAAAAAAAATGAAAACTAAAACAATTCGGCTATTGTATATTGCTTTTGCAATTGTAACAGCAAATTATCCAAACAAAAGTATAGCTCAAACAGTTAAGGATTATGATACCTACGAAAACATCGAATTTAAGATGTCTAAGGTTCAAGAACCTGTGATTCCAAATAATGTAGTAAACCTCAAAGATTTTGGCGCTGTAAATGGTGGTCACACTTTAAATACTCAAGCTTTCGCTGATGCTATTGAAGCTGTATCAAAAAAAGGTGGCGGAAAAGTTATAATTCCACCAGGCATTTGGCTAACAGGACCAATTATACTTAAAAGCAACATCGAATTGCACGCTCAAACGGGCGCTCTAATAAAATTCTCTACTGACAAAAAATTGTATCCGATCATTCAGACTAGTTTTGAAGGACTCAATACCTGGCGTTGCATCTCGCCCATTTACGGCAAAAATCTAGAAAATATAGCCTTTACAGGAAATGGTGTTTGGGATGGTTCCGGAGAAGCTTGGAGACAAGTCAAAAAAAGCAAACTTAACGAGAGCCAATGGAAAGAACTTGTTGCCTCAGGTGGAGTCCTAAACGAAAAAAAAGATACTTGGTACCCCTCTGAAGCCTTTATGAAGGCGGCTGTAGGAGCGGATCAAAATGTACGTCTTGATCTAAAAACCAAAGAAGAATTTGAAGCCATTCATGATTTTCTTCGTCCTGTTTTGGTGAGTATTCAAAATAGTAAAAAAGTACTTTTTGACGGTCCTGTTTTTCAAAATTCACCTGCATGGAATATTCATCCACTCATGGTAGAAGATTTAATTGTACGCAATATAACGGTTCGCAACCCTTGGTATTCTCAAAATGGTGATGGTCTTGATGTTGAGTCGTGCAAAAATGTAATCATAGAAAATTCTAGTTTTGATGTTGGTGATGACGCTATTTGTATTAAATCTGGAAAAGATAAAGACGGTCGCGATCGCGGTATTCCTTGCGAAAATATTATCGTCAAAAACAATATAGTTTATCATGGTCACGGTGGTGTTACGGTAGGAAGCGAAATGTCCAGCGGTGTAAAAAATCTGCATGTTTCTAACTGTACTTTTATGGGTACAGATGTAGGATTGCGTTTTAAGAGCACGCGCGGACGAGGCGGAATCGTTGAAAATATCTATATTTCGGATATTTTCATGACTGATATTCCCTCTCAAGCCATTTCTTTCGATCTTTATTATGGAGGAAAATCTATTGCCGAAACATTAGCGGAAGGTGGCAATAAAATCAATACTAAAGCGGTTCCTGTAAACGAAGAAACACCTCAGTTTAAAAATATTTCGATAAAAAACATAACGATAAACGGAGCTTATCAAGCCGTATTTTTGCAAGGTTTGCCTGAAATGAATTTAGAAAATATCGAAATTTCAAATTTAATAGCCAAAGCTAAAAAAGGTTTCTCTATTATTGATGCGAACGGAATCCAAATTAGCAATGCAAAATTGGATATTGAAAACCCAACGGTATTCGAAATTTACAACAGTAAAAACATGTCTTTCAAGGACATCGAATTCAGTTCGACTTCTGCAAAAGCAATTACTATAGATGGATCAGAAAGTAAAAACATCGAGTTAGCCTCTTCTAAAAATCTAGATTTTTCTAAAAAAACAACCATTGGAGAAACCGTTGCAAAAGGAGCTGTGAAGTTTTAATAAAAATAAATTGTGGAGACGCAAAACAGTAGCGTCTCCACAATTTAAAAAATAATGCTAATTTTGCGCTATGATTCGAATAACGCTAATTGGTTCTGGGAATGTTGCGCAACATTTGATACAAGCTTTCGCTAAAAGTGAGCTTGTCGACATTGTACAGGTATTTTCGAGGCAAAAAGAAACGTTGTCTCACCTACTCGATCCTACTCAAATTGTAACTGATTATTCCGCTTTACAAGAGTCAGATGCATATATCATAGCAGTAGCGGATAATGCTATTGCAAGCGTTTCAGAGCAATTAGCTTTTAAAAATCGATTGGTGGTGCATACTTCAGGAACGGTTTCTTTAAACGCTTTAGATCCAAAAAATCGACGTGGTGTTTTTTATCCTTTACAAACATTTTCTAAAAACGCAGCTGTTGATTTTTCCGTAATTCCGTTTTGTTTAGAAACCGAAAATCATTCCGATTACAGTGTTTTAGAAACTGTAGCCAAAAGCATTTCGAATGCCGTTTTTCCGATTAGTTCAGAACAACGAAAAGCATTACATGTTTCTGCCGTATTTGTAAATAACTTCACCAATTATTTGTATCAAATAGGTCATGAAATTTGCGTAGAACATCAGGTTCCTTTTGAAATTCTGAAGCCTTTGATTCAGGAAACTGCACAAAAAATAAAAATTTTAAATCCCGCTGATGCACAAACGGGCCCTGCAAAACGCAATGATTCTAGCACAATCGAAGCACATTTGGACTATCTCACCAATGAGAATCAAAAAAATATTTATAAACTCCTAACACAATCTATACAGCATAATGGCAAAACATTTTAAAGAAATAATGAATGACATCACAACTTTTGTTTTTGATGTTGATGGCGTACTTACAGACGGATCTGTTTTTGTAACCAACGAGGGAGAAATGCTTCGCACGATGAATATTCGCGATGGTTATGCCATGAAAGCAGCTGTAGAAAGTGGTTATAATGTTTGTATTATTTCGGGAGGAAGCAACGAAGGCGTTCGCATTAGATTGCGCAATTTAGGGATTACCGATATTCATTTAGGTACTCCTGATAAAGTAACAACTTTTAAAGAATACACTGATATTTACAGCATAAAACCGGAAGAAGTATTGTATATGGGTGACGATATTCCAGATTTTCATGTGATGAAATTAGTTGGATTACCTACCTGTCCACAGGATGCGAGTCCAGAAATCAAGAATATTTGCCGCTACGTTTCGCACATAAAAGGCGGAAGAGGCGCGGTACGTGATGTGATTGAGCAAGTCATGAAAGTACAAGGAAAATGGATGGATTATTTTGATGGAAAACACGATTGATTTTTTTTGAAATGAATTTTGTAAAAAGTAAAATATAGCTTTAGCAACTTTATTTTAGAAAAACCTTTGAACCTTTGTAACTCTGAACCTTTGTCTCTTAAAAAAAAATGAAATTCCTTAAACTCATTCGATACCAGAACTTACTCATGCTTGCTTTTATGCAGGTATTGTTTCGATATGCTTTTTTAAAATTGCAAAATATTCCGCTGGCTTTGGCCGACTGGCAATATGGATTGCTAATTTTAAGTACAGTTTTGATTGCGGCCGCAGGTTATGTAATCAATAATATCATGGATGTCGCAAGTGACACCATCAATAAACCAAAAGATGTTGTCATTGGTAAAGGAATTACAGAAACAGCAGCCTATAATATTTATATTACCCTCAATATTACAGGCGTTGCCATTGGTTGTTATTTGTCTAATGTGATAATGCGACCTAGTTTTGCCGTACTTTTTATTCTAATTGCCACACTTCTTTATTTTTATGCTACTGCTTTAAAACAAATTATGGTGTTAGGGAATATTGTTGTTGCACTATTGCTCGCCTCGAGCGTTGTCATCATTGGGGTATTTGATTTATTTCCTGCCACTAACTCAGAAAATCAGGCGCAAATGGCAAGTTTTTTTTCTATTTTAACAGATTATGCTTTGTTTGCTTTTATGATTAATTTAATTCGTGAAATCATCAAAGATATAGAAGATGTAGACGGTGATTACAATCAAGGAATGAATACGCTGCCTATTGCCATAGGAAATCGCAGAGCAGCTATCATAGCGTTGGTTTTGGCCATTTTTTCCTTTATTTTACTGCTTCTTTACTGCAACAAATATTTTGTAGAAAACGGTCTTTTTTTCGTCACTTTTTATGCTTTTGCCTTTGTATTGGCTCCCCTGCTTTATTTTATTGTAAAAATCTATGGAGCAAAATCAAAAAAAGATTTTCATCATTTGAGTACCGTTTTAAAATTGATTTTACTTTTCGGAATTTTATCAATTGTAGTCATCACATTCAATATTCGCTATAATGCTTAAAGAAAAATTAAAAAAATACAAGCTAATACTAGCCTCAGGTTCACCACGCAGACAACAGTTTTTTAAGGATTTGGACTTGGATTTCGAAATACGATTGAAAGATATCGAAGAAATTTATCCTCCGGAATTAAAAGCAGTCGAAATAACAAATTTTCTTGCTGAATTGAAAGCCAGCGCTTTTGAAGGAGAATTGCAGCCTAACGAAATTTTAGTAACCAGCGATACTATCGTCTGGCATCAGAATAAAGCTTTAGGAAAACCAAAAAATGCCGAGGAAGCTTTTACGATGATAAAATCATTGTCGAATACTACTCACGAAGTGATTACCTCTGTTTGTTTTAAAACTAGTACTGCTTCTACCCTTTTACACGATACTACCAAAGTTACCTTTAATGATATCTCTGATGAAGCTATTTTGTATTACATTCAAAATTATCAGCCGTACGACAAAGCTGGTGCTTATGGCATTCAGGAATGGTTTGGTTTTATGGCTGTAGCCAAAGTCGAAGGTTCGCATACAAATGTTATGGGGCTTCCAACTGCTAAAGTTTACGAATATTTAAGTACTTTAGAATAAAATTAAAATTATGTTTTCTTTCAAAGAATATTCACAGGAAATACTGGTAACAATCGTACTTTTTATCGTATTGATGTTACTGAGAGTTATTGTTGCAAAATTGATTCGAAAATTTGCAAAAACCAGTGAAAGATTAGAGCACCGAACCAATTTGGTAATTAAATATGTTCATTTGTTAATGAATATCCTGGTAATCACGAGTTTGATTGTGATCTGGGGTGTTGATACTAAAGACATTTTTATCACGATTTCTTCCATTACAACCGTTATTGGAGTAGCGCTGTTTGCACAATGGTCTATTTTAAGTAATGTTACTTCGGGGATGATTTTGTTTTTTTCGTTTCCTTTTAAAATCGGAGATACAATAAAAATTCACGACAAAGATTTTCCGATAGAAGCAGAAATTGAGGATATAAGCGCCTTTCATGTCAATTTAAAAACCAAAGATGGCGAACGAATTATTTACCCCAATAATTTACTGCTTCAAAAAGGTATTTCGATCATGCCTGCCCATTCTTACGAAGAGAAAGACTTCTTTGATTAAATTGTTAATGGGAATTTTGTAATTTAATCTTAAAAAATTAAAACAATAAAATCTTTGTAAAATACCATATTTGCTTCATCCAAATTTTAGTTTCACCAAACTTTCAAAAACATGATTAAGCAGATAGAATTGCCTTTTTTCGCAAAGATCGCCTTTATTTTAATTACATTACTCTCGCTCGGATTCCTTTTTTATATTGGTAAAGACGTTATTACGCCTGTGTTAATGGCTTTTCTGGTTGCCGTTTTATTATTACCCATATTTACTTTTCTAAATGTAAAATTTAGATTTCCCCGTTATTTGGCTGCGATCCTTAGTGTACTGTTTTTTGCTGCCTGTATCATTGGTATTATGGTCTTTATATCGTATCAGGTTAGCGATATTGCCAATGATTTCTCTACTATCAAAAAAAATGCAAATAGCTTTCTGGTCGACATTCAAAAGTTTATAAAAGACAATTTTAATCTTAGTCTTGGCGAACAAAATAAATACATTGACGATGTGGCAAAGGATTCTGTAAAGAATGGCAAGGCTACTTTGGGTTCTGCCCTAATCTCTGTCTCTGATTTGCTTTTAGATTGTACAATAATTCCAATTTATACCTTTTTATTTTTAATTTATAAAGATCATTTTATTCTTTTTCTGGCCAAATTGATCAAAAAAGAAAACCACAATACTCTAAAAGATATTTTATGTCAGATAAAGGTTTCTGTCAACAATTATATCATAAGCCTAATTCTGGAAATGATCATTGTTTCTATTTTAACGGCATTAGGACTTTGGATTATTGGGGTTAAATATTTTGTATTATTAGGACTTATTACTGGTATTTTGAATATGATTCCGTATATTGGTATCATGCTAGCTGGTGTAATTACCATTTTTGCTTCGCTCACAGGAACTCCGGAAACCTCTGTAATTATTAGTATTTTGATTGTAAACGTTATAGTACAACTAATTGATAACAATATACTTGTTCCTTTAATTATTAATTCTAAAGTAGAAATAAATGCTATGGTTTCTATTATCGGAATCATTATTGGCGGTGCAGCTTCGGGAATTTCTGGAATGTTTCTTGCCATTCCTCTTTTGGCCATTCTAAAAATTATCTTTGACAGAATAGAATCTCTGGAACCCTGGGGTTATTTTATGGGAAATCACATGCCTAAAAAATTCACATGGAGAATTCGAAAAATTAAAATTGAAAGTTAAAAACGAATTTATTTGAGAATATTTATATTATTTGACTTATATTCATGATATAATTATCTATACACCCTTTTTTTTGATGTTTCGAAATTTTAAAATATTGTTTTTTATTTTACTTTGCATGTACTCTAATGAAGTATTATCGCAAGAAAAAGATACTAAAAAAGAAAAAGACAAAACAGAAACGTATTCTGAGATAAAAAAAAGAGCCAAAAAGATTAAAGCAGCAAAATTCTTTAAGAAAGTAATTTTTCGATCTCCAAAATCTAAAACCAGTCAAATTCCTGTAATCATAAAAGATACAGCGAAATTTGAGGGCAAAATTATTCGAAAAATCCGAATCGTAACGCTTGATCCTTTTGGTCGTTCAGATACTGATTCTACTGTCGTTCCTAAAAATTGGGGAGAAAGAAACGGCAATAAATTTCATCTCAAAACCAAAAAATTTGCCATACAAAATTTATTGCTTTTTAAAAAAAACACACCTTACAATGCTTACAAAGTACAAGAATCTGAACGTATTATCAGGTCGCAACGTTATGTGAGTAAAGTAACTATCTCTGAAGAATTACTTACAACCACCAACGATTCTATAGATATTACAGTTCGTGTTCTGGATGCCTGGAGCATACTGCCAAGATTTTCTATATCAAGTTCCCGAGTTAATGCCGGTTTTTTAGATCGAAACATTTTTGGTACAGGGCAACAATTAGAATATCGCTTTACCAATAGATTTCAGGATGGTCGCGATGGTCACGATGGTACCTATACAATTCCGAATATCAAAAATACTTTTATAAGTACTCGCGTAAAATATAGAATTGATTTGGATAATAATTATAGCAAAAGTATTGCTATCGAGCGTCCGTTTTATTCTCCTCTAACAAAATATGCAGGCGGTATCATTCTGGGGCAAAGATACCAGCGAGATACTTTGCAAGCTGCAGATTTGAGTTTTGCTTATCAAAATTTCAAATACAATGTACACGATTTTTGGATCGCAAAAGCATTCGATGTTACCAGTGATAATCCTAAAAAAGAGCGGACAACAAATCTTATTTTAGCAACACGATTGTTAGACGTTGATTATGTCGAAAGCCCACTTCCTGCTTATGATTCGATTCAATTTTTTTCTGATGAAAAGCAAATGTTGCTTGGATTTGGATTGAATACCCGTGAATTCGTTAGAGACAATTATATTTTTAGAAATGGAAACCCTGAGGATGTACCCGTTGGAAGAATTTACGGAATTACATTGGGCTATCAATACAAAAATAAAATTTGGCGTCCTTATGCAGGCGCGCAGGCTTCGTTTGGAGATTATTTTCCCTGGGGATTTTTAAGTACCAATTTTGAAGTCGGAACCTACTTTCATCAATCAAAAACATATCAGACAGCGTTTTCTTTTCAAGCCAATTATTTTACCAACTTAATTGAAATGGGCAACTGGAAACTGAGGCAATTTATTAAACCCGAATTTATAATAGGTGTTAATAGAGCCGGTTCTATGGGCGACCAGCTTAATATAAATGAAGATTATGGCATCCAAGGTTTTAACACCGCAATTTACGGAACCAGCAAAATGTTACTAACGCTACAAACACAAACGTACGCTCCGAACGAAATTTTAGGATTTAGGATTAATCCGTTTTTTAATTATTCTATTGCTGTTTTAGGAAATAGTAATGTGGGCGTATTGCAAAATAAATATTATCAGAAATTAAGCCTTGGTCTCACTATTAATAATGACTATTTGGTATTTAGTTCTTTTCAGCTTTCGATTTCCTACTATCCAACGATTCCAAATCAGGGAGACAATATCTTTAAAACCAATACTTTTCAAAATTCAGATTTTGGAATGCAAAGCTTTGGACTTGGAAAACCTCGAATTGTAGAATATAAATAACTTCTGTTTTAAATTTTAGTAGTATTTTATCAAATAAAAACAATTTCGTAATGTTTTTATAAATATTTAATAATCAGTATTTTTCCTTTTAAATAGTGAAATTTCATAAACAAATAGACTAAATTTTAAGAGTAAAATGCATTTGTTTTTTAATTTTGGCACAGTATATGAATATTCACATACAGATTAACATAAAAACAATAAAAATGAAAACGCTAAAATTAACAATCTTCGGAATATTTCTTTTGGTTGCCAATGCCACACAAGCTCAAGTTTCTGTAAATATTAATATTGGTTCTCCTCCAGAATGGGGACCTGTAGGTTACACAGAAATGGAATATTACTACTTGCCTGATATCGAAGCCTATTATGATGTTCGAGCTACACAATTTATTTATTTTGGAGGGGGAAAATGGATTCGTTCCAGCCGTTTACCAAGACAATACAGAAATTATGATTTGTACGGAGGTTATAAAGTAGTTTTGAATGATTATCACGGAAGACGTCCTTACACATATTTTAAGAATCACAGAGTAAAATATTACAAAGGATACCACGGTGCACCTCAAAAATGCTACAAACCAAGAAAAGGAAATGGTCATTACAAACACGAGCGAAATGATCGTCGCGATGACCGCAGAAATGATCGCCACGATGATCGTCATGATAGAGGACATGGGAAACATCACAGAGACTAGTTATTTTAACCTCTTCTTGATCAAGTTTACATAGTTTTTCAATTATACATAAAAAATAGCAGCATCGTTAAAAGGTGCTGCTATTTTTTTTAAATAATGGACAGAATTGTTAATTTACTCCTGAAATAAAAAAAATGATATTTAAAAAAATAATTTGTTGAAAAAAACGTTAACAATAGGTTTTTTCTGTCTTTAATGTATTAACTTTGCACTTAATAAATTTCTTTAATAGTAGAGATAATTGTTTTTTTTGGAAAAATAAATTGATAAAGTATTAAAAATCAATATTATACAAAAAAAAGCAAGACATAAATTGTTACAAACTCCTGATTTAGTAAAGAAAGTTGCAAAAACAAATTAAATAAGTTGAAAAAATAAAATTCAAATTTTATATCCTAAGAATACCACAAGATTTGTTTACAAATCAATTCTTTTTAAAAGCTGCTAGTGATCCTTGCGGCTTTTATTATTTAATTTTTTTCTGTGTTAACAAATAAAAGACAAACATTAACATATCGTTTAAATACGCTACAAGAATATTATTAGTATTTTTGAAGCTATTACAAAAACATTTATTCACGATATGCTTAAAATTGCAACACAATCTTTTTTTATTTTTTTAATAGGACTATTATCTTCTTTTGCCCAACAGCCACAAAAACCTAGTTCGGTAGAAATTTATAATCAAATAAAAAAGCTTAATTTTTTAGGCTCTGTTTTGTATGTAGCAGCTCATCCCGATGACGAAAATACACGTTTGATCTCTTACTTATCTAACGAAATGAACGCCAGAACTGGTTATTTATCATTAACTCGTGGTGATGGCGGACAAAATTTAATTGGTCCGCAATTGAGAGAATTGTTAGGCGTAATTCGTACGCAAGAATTGATAGAAGCCCGAAAAATAGATGGCGGAGAGCAATTTTTTTCTCGTGCGAATGATTTTGGGTTTTCAAAAAATCCTGATGAAACTTTGGAAATTTGGGACAAAGACAAAGTTCTGGCAGACCTGATCTGGACCATCAGAAAATTTCAGCCAGACGTTATTATAAATCGTTTTGATCACCGTTCTCCGGGCACGACACACGGACATCATACATCATCAGCTATGTTGAGTGTAGAAAGTTTTAATTTGACAAATGATCCCAAAAAATACCCTGAACAACTGCAATATGTAAAACCATGGCAGGTAAAACGACAGTTTTTTAATCCATCGTGGTGGTTTTACGGAAGTCAGGAAAAATTTGACGCTGCAAATAAATCAAAATTCACTAAACTGGAAACTGGAGTTTACTACAATAGAATCGGGAAATCCAATCAGGAAATTGCGGCACTTAGTCGCAGTCGACACCAATCGCAAGGTTTTGGAAGTACTGGAGCGCGTGGAAATGAAACGGAATACTTAGAACAAATAAACGGTGAAGATCCAAAAGAAAGAGACAATCTTTTTGATGGTATTGACACGACTTGGAACCGCATTAAAAATGGTAAAGCAGTTGGAGAGTTAATTTCAAAAATCATCGACAAATACGATTTTAATAATCCGTCGGCTAGTATTCCTGACCTGATAAAAGCATATGGTATGATGCTGTCTTTAGAAGATGAACACTGGAAAACGCTTAAATTGGCAGCGATAAAAAATATCATTGCGGCAAGTGCAGGTTTGTACCTCGAAGCAGTTGTACAAGAGCAGGAGGCTACTCCAGGAAGTATCGTCAACCTTACTCTCGAAGCTATAAATCGCAGTACAGTAGGTATGGAATTAGTTAGTATAATGTCATTACCAGATCATAAAATTATTCCTCAAAACAGTTCTTTACATAATAACAAAGATCTGAAATTCAAAACACAAATACAGCTTCCAGCTACTCTGGAATACACACAGCCTTATTGGTTGAAAGATAAAGCAAGTGTAGGTATGTATACCGTTTTAAACCAAGAAAGCATTGGAATTCCGGATATTATCAGAGAAGTAAAAGTTGTTTTTAATGTGAAAATTAACGGAACCGAAATTCCGTTCGAACGTACGGTCGTTTACAAATACAATGACGATGTAAAAGGAGAAATGTACAATTTTCTTGATATTGTGCCAGAAGTTACGACTTCGATCCTAGAAAAAGTACTAATTTTTAATGGCGTTAAGACTAAAATGATTCCCGTAAAAGTTCGCGCCGGAAAAGATAATATAAAAGGGAATCTGCAACTAGAATTACCAAAAAGCTGGATGATTTCGCCTAAACAAATTCCGTTTACTTTACATAAAAAAGGAACAGAGCAAATTTTTTATTTTGAGGTAAGTGCTCCTTCACAACCAGAAGAAACCACTGCAAAAGCGGTTGCCATTGTTGATGGAAAGCGTTTTGATAAGGACCAAACTATCATCAATTACAGTCATATAACGAAGCAAATGGTTTTAAAACCAGCAGAATCCAAAAGCATCAAATTAGATCTGAAAACCAACGGAGAAAAAATAGCTTATATCATGGGTGCCGGTGATGAAGTTCCTGAAAGTCTGGCTCAAATGGGGTACAAGGTAACCATCCTGAAACCAGAAGAAATTACCCCCGAAAAACTGGATGCTTTTGATGCTGTAATGACTGGAGTTCGAACTTATAATACCGTAAATGCATTGTCTAACAAGCAAAATATTCTTTTTGATTTTGTAAAAAGCGGTAAAAATATGATTGTACAATACAATACGCTAAATGGTTTGATTACCGATAAAATAGCGCCTTTTCCTTTAAAAATATCTGCTGATAGAGTAACGGATGAAAATGCAAAAATTACATTCTTAGCGCCTCATCATCCTATTTTAAATACACCTAATACAATAACAGAAAAGGATTTTCAGGGCTGGACACAAGAACAGGGTTTGTATTACCCTAACGAATATGATGCTGCTTTTACTCCTATCCTTTCTTCGCATGATAAAGGAGAATCTGCCAAAAAAGGGGCTTTATTAGTGGCTCCGTACGGAAAAGGATATTATATTTACACGGGGTTGAGCTTTTTTAGAGAATTACCGGAAGGCGTTTCAGGAGCTTTTCGATTATTATCGAATATGATTTCGTTGAAACAACCCGTAGAAGCACCTAAACTAGAAATTAAGCGATAAATAATGGAAGCAAAAAAAACTAAAAAATGGAAAAAAAGCTACACTTATGTACTGGTAGCAAACGCCGTTTATATTTTAATTTTTTTCTTAATCATGCAATTATATTCTTAAACTATGCAACTATTTGATTGGATTGTACTAATTGTTACGCTTTTATTTATCGTCATTTATGGCTCCTGGAAAACCAAAGGAAGCAAAAGTGTGGAGGATTTTATTTTAGGAAATAATGAAACTCCTTGGTATACGGTAGGTCTTTCGGTGATGGCAACACAAGCCAGCGCTATCACTTTTTTATCTACTCCAGGGCAAGCATATCACGACGGAATGGGTTTTGTACAATTCTATTTCGGACTGCCAATTGCCATGATTGTCATTTGCGTGACTTTTATCCCAATGTATCATAAAAACAAAGTATATACTGCTTATGAATTTTTAGAAAAACGTTTTGATGTAAAAACACGTTCTCTAGCGGCTATTTTATTTTTGGTGCAACGCGGTTTAGGAACCGGATTAACCATTTATGCCCCAGCCATTATTTTGTCGGCTATCTTAGGATGGAACCTGACTTTTATGAATATTGTAATTGGTCTTCTGGTCATCGTTTATACCTTTTCCGGAGGAACAAAAGCCGTAAACGTCACCCAAAAGCAGCAAATGTTTGTGATTATGTCGGGAATGTTTATCACTTTTTTTCTAATATTACATTATCTGCCGCAAGACATGACGATTTCGAGTGCCATGCATATCGCTGGAGCCAACGACAAAATGAATATAGTAGATTTTTCTTTTAATCCTGAAGAAAAATATACTTTTTGGAGCGGAATCACAGGAGGTTTCTTCCTGGCTCTCGCCTATTTTGGCACCGATCAGTCTCAAGTCGGGCGTTATCTCTCCGGAAAATCAGTCAAAGAAAGCCAAATGGGACTTATCATGAACGGTTTGCTCAAAGTGCCTATGCAATTTTTTATTTTGCTTACGGGTGTCATGGTTTTTGTATTTTTTCAGTTCAATCCCGTGCCTCTAAATTTCAATCCCAATAATAAAATTGTGATCGAAAAATCGGCTTATAAAGACGAATATCATGCTTTAGAGACCAAACTCAATAAACTCTCTGAAGACAAAAAAGTAATTAATCTTTTATATATTGAGCAGTTAAATCTCGATTACGACAACCCAATTCTGCGCAAAGAATTGGTTACTTTATCCAACAAAGAAAAAGACCTTCGCGATCGCGCCAAAGAAATCATTTCTAAAGCCGACAGCAATAGCGAAACCAACGACAAAGATTATGTCTTTTTCCACTTTATTTTGCATTATTTGCCAAAAGGACTCATCGGATTGTTGCTGGCCGTTATTCTCTCAGCCGCCATGTCTTCTACTGCTTCGGGTTTAAATGCTTTGGCATCAACAACAGCAATCGATATTTATAAACGAAATCTCAAAACTCAAAAATCAGACAAGCATTATCTTAATGCTACCAAATTTTTTACGCTTTTTTGGGGAATCGTAGCGATACTTTTTGCCTGCGTGGGCACATTGTTCGAAAATTTAATTCAGTTGGTTAACATCATCGGATCGATTTTCTACGGAACCGTTCTAGGCATCTTTTTGGTTGGGTTTTACCTACGCCGCGTACAGGAAAAAGCAATGTTTTACAGTGCCATTATAAGTCAAATTACCATTTTTGTAATTTATTACTTTATGATTTATATTTACCCTAGTGGTCAGGAAAAACTGGGTTATTTATGGCTCAATTTTATTGGCGCCATGCTTACCATTCTCCTTTCGCTGTTCATGCAAATTACTTTTTTTAGAAAACAAGCCGTCACAACCGATTTAGCATAAAGCAAAACACATTCATAATTTTACGGCAGTAAATTGTAATAATAAGGGCGTGCCACCCTCTAAGAAAAGGCCTCATGAACGCAACGTTGATGAGGCCTTTTCTTAGAGGGTGGCGTGCTATCCGCGCTACTTCGGTAGCTTGCTCCTATCACTCACGCAAAACCGTGGCACAAAAATATCTTTTGCTTTTAAAAGTTCTTTTACCGTTTAATAACCTCTGAAAAACAAGTGCCCTAGCCCTGATGGGAGGGAAAATCCTTTTGCTTTTTTCTTTCAAAAAGCAAAAGATTTGGAAGGAACAGCAGGAAATAGCTCCTTATACTTCACCAGCAATTAATAATGCTCATCTATAATTCTTTCTATTTTTAGTAGCTGATAAAAGTTTAACATGACAAAAAAATCCAAATTTCAACATGCAGCAAAGCACCTGAAATTTGGATTTTCAATAAATATAAAATAGGGTATGTTTTATCTACTCCACTCCGTAATACTATCTTTGTTCATTTTTACATAATCCTGATTATTAGCTGCTTCTGCCGCTGCAAGCGAAACTTTTGCTGTTTCTATTGCCCCCGCTTTGTCACCTTGTTTGGCCTGAATTAGAGACTTTAAACGGGTAACATAAAAAGGTTTTTCAGTACTCAATTCTAAAGCTTTGTCGATATAAGTTCTAGCTTCAGTAATGCTTCCGTTTGTTTGAAATAAGTACTGAGAAGCAGCAAAATAATCGCTCCAAGAAGGACCGCCTAATGTTTTCTGAATACTGCTTGTAGCTATTTTTGCGGTAGGAACCTCAAATTTTAGAGCAACATGAGAGTTTTCCCAAGCCATTTCGAGGTATGCAAAATTAGGATCCAAACCATTAATTCCGATCGTAAATGTCTCTACTGGAGTTGGTAAAGCGTCTTCTTTTACAGTAGTTTTAAGCGCTACGTTTGCCTCATTCCAGTTTTCCGGTAGTCCCCAATTGTCTGTGGCTGTGTAAAAAATTATTTCCCAGCTCTCGATTTTAGGAATCGTATAAAGTGAATATTTGCCTTTTTTTAGCGTTTTTCCATCAATTACGACATCATCACTAAAAGAAATAATCGTATTTTCGTTGGCACCCGTTCTCCAAAGTTTTCCAAACGGAACCAAATTTCCAAACACAGCTCTGCCTCTTGATCCTGGTCTTGAATATACTACTTCAACATCTGTTAGGCCAACAGTTTGTTTTACAATAGCTTTAGGACTCGCTTGCGGAGTTTTTATTTGTGCTTCTGTAGCAAAAGGAGCCAAAACAATGGCCAATGCGATAAGTAATTTCTTCATTTTCTTAGTTTATTTAGTTTTCTTCAAATTTACAAATTCCATTAAGTAACAAATGTTAAATTTTATATAATTCAGAAATGTAACTGTGCTATTTTTTGAGCATTCAATTCGCTAAAATCATTAATAATAAGGTCGGCAGTTGATAAATCCTGCATTTTAGAATGAGTGCTGTTGTAACCTACACAAAAGATACCTGCTGCATTGGCTGCTTTTACTCCGTTTGTACTGTCTTCTATAATAATACAATTCGCTTTTGGAGCCACAGACAGCGAGGCTGAATACAGGAAAATAGCAGGATCGGGTTTTGATTGCGGAAAATCTTCACCACTTACAATAGCGGTAAAATATTGATGTAAATTAAATCTTGTAAAAACGCGGTCAATAGTAACTTTTGATGCCGATGAGGCCAAAATCAATTGAATTCCGCTTTGATACAAATCTTTTATAAGATTTTCTACGCCTTCCAATAAAAATAAATCTTCTTTTGTATCAAAAGCATCATTAAATATGCTTCTTTTTCTCTGAATCAAATCTTCAACTTCGTGCTCAATTTCCGGAAAATGAGTTTTTAAGGTTTGAAAAGTATTGCGGGTAGAAAATCCTGTAAACGAAGTATACATTTCTTCGGTTACCTCAATATTCAACTCCGAAAATTGTTGGTAATACGCATAACGGTGCACAGGTTCTGTGTCTACAATTACGCCATCCATATCAAAAATTACTGTTTTTATCATCTTTTTTTAGGTGCTAAGGTTCTTAGTTACTAAGATTATAAGTTTTTTGTTTCAGGTTTCAAGTGCTTTGTACCAAAAACTGAAACTTTAGACTTCAAACATTACTCGTTTTTAAGTAAATGTCTGATCACGGTTTCGGCTGCATGCAGACCAAATAATCCGGGCATATAGCTGTTTGTTCCGTAGAAGGATTTTTTAAAATTTTTCCCGTCTGTTAATTTTAAACTTTTTGTATCCTGAATTTCAGACGAAAAAACTACTTTTAATTTATTGATTTTAAACTCTTTCAATCTTCTTCGGATTGTCTTAGAAAAATAGCAATTTATCGTTTTAGAAATATCGGTGACTTTTACTTTTGAGGCTAACATTTTTCCGCCGGCGCCCATACTGCTTAATATTTTGACTCTTTTGCGTTTTGCAGCGATGATTAGATTTAGTTTTGGAGTGATACTGTCAATACAATCTAAAACATAATCAAAATCAGGCGAAACGATCTCAAAAGCACGTTCTGGCGACAGGAATTCCTGCACACGAGTAAGTTTTAGTTCTGGGTTGATATCCATTAGGCGATCGCCGACAATCTTTATTTTAGGTTCGCCAACTGTCGAATGCAAAGCGGGTAATTGCCTGTTGATGTTGGTAATATCTACTACATCACCATCCACAATGGTCATGCTTCCTACTCCTGCTCGTGCCAGAAATTCGGCTGCAAACGATCCTACTCCTCCCAAACCAACTACCAAAACATTAGCGTTTTGTAGTTTTTCTAATCCCTCTTTTGTAAATAAAAGCTCGGCTCTTTCCGTCCATTCTGCCATATATTTTTTTATTTTTGTTTATTTTTATTTTTGTTTATTTTTTAGTTTCAAGTTTTCTCTGTTTCAAGTTTAAAGGTACCCGCCTGACTATTTTATCTCTCAAATACTTTTCTAAAATTACTTGCAATAACATCTTTCAATTCTCTGATTGTGATGTTTTTATATTCTGATGCTAACTCATAAATCTGTTCAATACTTTCATCGATAGTATCGGTTTCAAGAAAAAATTTGTCAATGGGAACTTCCTGAAAAACTGTTTTTAAGTCTGGATTACGGAGCAAATATTTTCCAAAAGAAATATAAAAACCCTCTTTAATCAGTTGTTGTGCTACTTGATTGTTTTTAGAAAAACCATGTACAATCATCGGTACCGAAATTTTCATCTTTTTCTTGATGGCTATTACTTCCTGAAAAGCCGCTACACAATGTATTACAACAGGTTTTTGATATTTTTCGGCCAAAGCCAACTGTTTTTCAAAAACTTTCATTTGTTGTTCCAGCGGAATTTCGATTCGCTTATCTAAGCCGCATTCGCCAACTGCCAAACAATTTTTAGTTTGCAATTTTTCTTCTATAATTTTTAAATCATAATCAATTCTGTTTTCATCAATATACCACGGATGAATCCCTATTGAATAAAACAGAATTGTACTATCAAATTCGTGAGGATATTGATTGACCAACTCCAAAATAAGAGGTTGATTGGTAAAGCGATGGGTATGAAAATTAAAAAAATCCATTAATGAAATGCTTTAACTCCTGCTTTTATAGCTACTTTCAAATCATTTTCTAAGGGTACAATCGGACAAGAATACTTATGATTATAAGCACAATACGGATTATAAGCCTGATTGAAATCTATTGCGATTGTATCTCCTTTTGGAATTTTTAAATCGATATATCTTCCGCCAATGTAACTTTCTTTTCCAGAAGTGACATCCGAAAAAGGTAAAAACAAATGATCTTTGTATTCCTCCTGTTTAGAAAGTTCTATATTTCTATAAACATTCAGTTGCAATGCTACTCCATCAATGATAAAAAAAACGGTTCCGTATTTTATATATTTTGGTGTTCTTTTTCCCGTAGTTTTCATTTCAAAAACTTTCTCGTTGTTTGCTTTTACAAATTTTGCATCAACAAAATAGTTTTTATTGATCGGGAAAAATTCTAGGGTTTTGAAGGTTTTTAAATCTTCCTCCATCAACGGACTTGTTTTAGCGTCAGTATATTCTGCATTAATGGTGCTCTGGAATTTTTCAACTTCAATTTTACTAAAATTTGCCTGAGCAAAGCCAAAGTTCCACATCAGGATTATAACAAAAGAAAATAAGTTTTTCATCTTCAAAAATTTATGCAAAAATAGTTCAAAACTAACAAAGCAGCAACCGCTATACGTTACAAAGTTTTCTAACTTTGCCGAAAAATTCCTCTTTGCAATGCTTAAAACCGCTTTCAACCATTATATTAACAACTTTAGAGGATTTACAAGAGAAATCTGGATCCTTACTGTTGTTACTTTTATTAATCGTGCCGGAACAATGGTACTGCCTTTTTTGTCCAAATATCTAAAAGAAGAGCTTCATTTTGATTACGTTCAAATTGGCTGGATTTTGGTTGCTTTTGGTTTAGGATCAATGTTAGGATCTTGGTTAGGCGGCAAGTTATCTGACAAAATAGGTTTCTATAAAGTAATGATTTTCAGTCTTTTTACCAGCGGAATTTCGTTGTTTTTGGTGCAATATATAACTACATTTTGGGCGCTTTGCGGCGCTATGTTTGTACTAATGACCATTGCAGACATGTTTCGTCCCGCTATGTTTGTCTCTTTGGGAGCTTATGCCAAGCCCGAAAACAGAACACGAGCGCTTAGCTTAGTGCGTCTGGCAGTAAATTTAGGATTTGCTGCGGGTCCCGCATTAGGTGGTTTGATTATTATGGGGATCGGGTATTCGGGTCTTTTTTGGGTTGATGGTGCTTCGTGCATTATTTCTATTTTAATTTTTGCTTTGTTGGTTAAAGAGAAGAAAAAAGTAATTCAGAATGATCAATCGCAGCATTCTATTGAGACAAAATCAGTTTTTCATGACAAAATATTTTGGGTTTTCTTGTTTGTGAGTTTTGTTACTGCTATGATTTTCTTTCAGCTTTTTACAACATTACCTTTATATCATGACGAAAAATTTGGTTTAACCGAACTTCAAACAGGTCTTTTAATGACACTCAACGGACTAATAATCTTTGCTTTAGAAATGCCCACCGTTGGTTTCCTTGATAGAAAAGGAATTCCAAAAATCAAAATTATTATCTGGGGTTCTTTTATAATGGCCATTAGTTTTTACATCTTACTACTTAATGTTTGGGTCGGAATATTGGTTATAAGTATGATTTTTATTTCGATTGGTGAAATCTTGGCTTTTCCTTTTTCGAATGCTTTTGCGTTAAGTCGTGCACCAAAAGGTCAGGAAGGCCGATATATGGCCTTATATACGATGAGTTTTAGCTTGGCGCACATTGTCAGCTCTAAAGTTGGGTTTGAAATCATCGATCGAATGGGTTACCAAACCAACTGGTTTTTTATGGCTTCTATTGGTATTATCGCAACAGCTTGCTGCTTCTGGATAAAAAAAGCCTTGATTGATGAAAAATTATAAAAAATAGTTCACTTGTAATTAAGTACTTGATTTTCATTTAATTAAATATAAATTAGAAGTATTTTTAATGCCTAATACTTTTCTTTTAACTTCTTTTTTAGTTAAATAACTATTTTTATAGTTGTGTAACTAAAAAAATAGTTTATCTTTGAATTAAAATTAAAAAAATGCAAAAGTTAACTAACAAAGAAGAGGAAATCATGCACATTTTATGGAAGCTAAAAAAAGCTTTTGTAAAAGAGGTTCAAGCAGAGATTACTGAGGATCAGCCACATTATAACACACTCTCTACTATTGTTCGCAATCTAGAGGAAAAGGGATATGTGAGTCACAATGCATTTGGCAACACACACCAATACTACCCGATTGTAAGCATCGAAGAATACAGAAAAAGGTTTATGAGCAATGCCATTGATAATTATTTTGGCAGCTCTTATAAAAGTATGGTTTCGTTTTTTGCGAAAGAGGAAAAAATTTCTGCTGCAGAATTACGCGAAATCCTGGCCATGATCGAAAGTCCAAAAGAAGAAAAATAATTACTATGGAAGCACTTTTCATTTTTATCGCAAAGTCTAGTGGGTTGCTAATGCTGTTCTATTTTGCCTATTATTTTTTATTGCGAAAAGACACTTTTTTCAACAGCAACAGATGGTTTTTACTGGCAGGTTTAATTAGCTCGATAGTATTGCCACTAATCATATACACCAAAATTGTTTGGGTAGACCCCACGCCTGTTGCATCTTTTTCCCAGTTCACCAATTATCCACAGATGAATGCTCCGCAGTCTGTTGCTATTGAAAGTTTTACAATCAATTGGGATTATGTAATGTTTGCCGTTTACGTGATTGGTTTTATCGCTTTTTTAATCAAATTTGGAATTGATTTTTACAGTCTAAATTTAGTTTTAAAAGGAAAAAAAGTGCAACAACAAGCTGATTTTAAATTTGTTGATATCAATGAAAATATTGCCCCTTTCTCTTATTTTGATTACATCGTGTACAACTCATCAATGTACAGCGCATCAGAATTAGAAAATATTGTTGAACATGAAAAAGTACACAGCGAGCAAAATCATACTATAGATGTTTTGATTTCGAGAGTATTTTGTGTGTTATTTTGGTTCAATCCAATAATGTGGCTCTACAAAAAAGCCATTTTGCAAAATCTAGAATTTATCGCAGATAGTGAAGCTGCAAAAAAAATATCAGACAAAAAAGCGTATCAATACACGCTTTTAAAAATAACAACACATGAAAGCTGTGTTGCCATTACCAATCATTTTTATCAATCATTAATCAAAAAACGAATTGTCATGTTAAACAAAAATCAATCAAAAAAGTGGAACTATCTGAAGTTCTATGCCATTATTCCGGCACTTGTGGCCTTTGTGTTAATTTTTCAAATTGAAACTATAGCGCAGGAGAAAAAAGAAATCAAAGAAGTTTCCGAAAAGAAACAAGAAATTGACATTTACAAAATTAAAAAGTCAACAACCGATCAGGAATTAAAAGAAATCACCGAAAAATTAAAACAAAATCATAATGTTGAAGTGGTAATTTCTGAGGTAAAAAGAAACTCTGATAATGAATTGACAGCAATAAAAGTTGATATTGAGCAAGGTACTGGAGAGGCTCAAACGATTCAAATAGAAGGAAACAATCCTATAAAAAGCTGCGGAATCATTGTTACAACAGATAACGGAAGAAAAAAAATAAATGTAGTCACCGACGGTGCAATTGATAAGCCTATTGTGATCGAGAATCGCACATTTGAAACTAAAGTTACACAAAGTAATGATGTTGCTGGACTGGCACCAACACCTCCGACGCCACCGACTCCTCCTGCTTTTCCAACGGGTCCGATGCCAACTCCTCCAGTTCCCGATTTGTCTGGTCTGCCAAAACCACCAACACCTCCTGTCAATCATAACGATAAGGCAGCCATGAAAAAATTTGAGAAAGAAATGGCGGATTTCGAGAAAAAAATGGAAGCTTTTGAGCCTGATATGTCTGCTTACGAAAAAGAAGTTGATGAAATCATGGAAAAACGCTCTGCTATTTTTGACAAAGAAATGGAGAAATATGAAATTGCCATGGAAAGTTTTAATTCTGATATGGAGAAATACAATCAATATATGGAACAGCAATATGGTGCCAACTCTCAGCAATATCGCACTGATATGAAACTGTATGATGTAAATATGAAGCAGCATGCGCAGGAAATGAAACAGTATGAAAAAGAGATGAAGCAGCGTGAAAAAGAAATGAAGCAACAGGAAAAAGAGATGAAGAATAGGGAGAAAAAAAGTAAACAATCCTAATTTATATTCCACAATAAAAAGAAAAACCAGTGTATCAAAAACACTGGTTTTTTTGGGGTTAAAAGCATTTTTTAAGAATGTTACTGCCAGAAAATAATTCTACTGACCACAAAAAAGTAATATCAAATGTTTCAGAAAAAGAGAGGCTGTCAAAAAATAGCCTCTCTTTTTTAAAAAATATTTTCATGCCTATCCTTTATTAAAAATAAGAAGGAAAGGCCCTTTTGTAACTCGTAATTTAAAAGTTATGCAATTCTGTTATTCATAATTTCTTCTACAATTTCAGGGTTTAATAAAGTAGAAGTATCACCAAAATTAGAAAAATCTCCTTCGGCTATTTTACGTAAAATTCTACGCATGATTTTTCCTGAACGGGTCTTTGGCAGGCCAGATACAAACTGAATTTTATCTAATTTTGCGATAGGTCCAATGTGATCAGAAATGTATTGATTGATTTCTTTCATCAGATTTTCTTTATTACGAACTTCACCTGTTTCCTTCAGAATTACATATCCGTACAAGGCATTTCCTTTGATGTCATGCGGAAAACCAACAATCGCAGATTCTGCAACAGCCTGGTGCTCATTGATAGCATCTTCTATTGGCGCAGTCCCTAAATTATGACCTGATACAATCACGACATCATCCACTCTGCCCGTTATTCTGTAGTAACCCACTTCATCTCTCAATGCTCCGTCACCAGTAAAATATTTACCAGGAAAAGAAGAGAAATATGTGTCTTTATAACGTTGATGATCTCCCCAAATGGTTCTTGCAATTCCTGGCCACGGAAATTTAATACACAAACTTCCTACTACTTGATTGCCTTCAATTTCATTACGTTTTTCATCCATCAAAACTGGCTGAATTCCGGGTAATGGCAGTGTGGCATAAGTAGGTTTTGTTGGGGTTACAAATGCAATTGGCGAAATCATAATACCACCTGTTTCTGTCTGCCACCAAGTATCTACCACAGGACATCTTTTATCTCCCACGTGATCATTAAACCAATGCCAAGCTTCTTCATTGATAGGTTCACCTACCGAGCCAATGACTTTCAGCGATTTTAGAGGGTATTTTTGAATATAATCTAAACTTTCTTTTGCTAATGAACGAATAGCTGTTGGCGCCGTGTAAAATTGTGTTATTTTGTGTTTTTCTATAATTTCCCAAAAACGGCTAAAGTCAGGATATGAAGGTACTCCTTCAAAAATTACAGTAGTTCCTCCGTTTAATAATGGCCCGTAAACAATGTATGAATGACCGGTAATCCAGCCAATATCTGCAGTACACCAGAAAATATCATTTTCTTCGTAGCTAAAAACATTTTTAAAAGTATAAGCAGTATACACCATATATCCTGCTGTCGTATGTACCATTCCTTTTGGCTTACCGGTTGAACCAGAAGTGTATAAAATAAATAACGGATCTTCTGCATCCATTATTTCTGCAACGCTGTTATCCAAAGCTGCATCCAACAAAGGCTGCAACCATAAATCACGTCCTTCTTTCATTTTAACATCTGTATTCGTTCTTTTGACAACCAAAACTTTAGTTACCGAAGGACTAGTTTCTAAAGCTTCATCGATAATTCCTTTTAAGTCGATGGTTTTATTTCCTCTGTAACCTCCGTCAGAAGTAATTACCATGCTACAATCGCAATCATTAATTCTAGCCGAAACAGCAGAGGCTGAAAATCCTGCAAAAACCACAGAATGTATGGCGCCAATTCGGGCACATGCCAAAACAGCAACTGCCAATTCTGGAATCATAGGCAAATAAATGCAAACTCGATCTCCTTTTCGAACGCCTTGCTCGCGCAAAACATTCGCCATTTTAGAAACTCTTTCGTAAAGTTCGTTGTACGTTATATGCAGTGCACTTTCTGAGGGATCATTCGGTTCAAAGATAATTGCCGTTTTCTCTCCTCTTTTGCTTAAATGTCTGTCAATACAATTTTTGGTAATATTAACTTTGGCTTCTGTAAACCATTTTACTTCGGCATCAGCCATATTAAAATCCACCACTTTGTCCCACTGCTGGTACCAAGTGAAGTTTTCTTCCGCTATTTTTCCCCAAAATTTTCTTGGTTCTCTAATTGATTTATTGTAATGCTTAAAATATTGTTCTAAATTTTCAATTTTATAATAACTCATAGCTTGTGGAATTTTTTTTTTATAAATGTATTAAATATCGACGTATTCTAAAAACTATTTAATTTATAAATTTTATGAAAAAAAAACACATAATAAAAAAAACACCTTTTTTTTATGTATTTAATATAAAAAAACACTTTTTTAAACAAAGAATACTTTCTGCATAAAAGGCATGGTAAAAAATACCATGCCTTTTCCCTAAAACAATTTCAATAACAATTAATCTTGTAATTAACAATTACCAACTTTGTACTATTGTAAAAATAGTAGCAACTTTAATTAATTAAAACAGAAATTTCAACAAGTACGCTCATCAACTAAACGTACCCCAATCCTTGAGATTACCGCAACTTAACTTCAATCGTTATGAGGTTAAGTGAATGTAATATGCATCTATATCTGTATTATTTAAAAATAAGTGCTTACTAATTCAAAATATTATATTTAAATCAAAGATACAGTGCAAATCCCATCACATTTTGATGTGTGGTAATTCCCAATTTTATTATCCAATTTTTTTCATTGCGGTCATAGACGCTCTCAACCATTCTCCCACTTCTTCGATAGGATGTTGGCGAATTTCTTTATTTACGGCAATTAAAACAGCATTGTCTACTCCGTTTGAAGTTGAAAATGGTTTTCCAATTACATTTGTATCGATTTTTTTCATGAATTCAGTCAATAGAGGCTTACAAGCATGATCAAATAAATAACAACCATATTCGGCTGTATCCGAAATTACACGGTTCATTTCAAATAATTTCTTTCTTGCAATTGTGTTAGCAATCAAAGGCAATTCGTGTAATGATTCATAATAAGCAGATTCTTCGATGATACCTGCTTCTGTCATGGTTTCAAAAGCCAATTCAACACCAGCTTTGACCATTGCAATCATCAAAACGCCATTATCAAAATATTCCTGCTCTGGAATTGAAGCCTCTTGAGGAGCCGTTTTCTCAAAGTTAGTTTCTCCTGTTGCCGCTCTCCATTTTAATAAATTTATATCATCATTGGCCCAGTCAATCATCATTGTTCTGGAGAACTCCCCAGAAATAATATCATCCTGATGCTTCTGGAATAACGGACGCATAATATCTTTTAATTCGTCTGCCAATTCATACGCTTCAATTTTTGCAGGATTAGAAAGACGATCCATCATATTGGTGATACCACCATGTTTCAAAGCTTCTGTGATGGTTTCCCATCCATATTGGATGAATTTTGAAGCATAAGCAGGTTCAATTCCTTTCTCTACCATTTTATCAAAACACAAAATAGAACCCGTCTGCAACAATCCGCAAAGAATTGTTTGCTCACCCATTAAATCTGATTTTACTTCAGCCACAAATGATGATTTCAAAACTCCTGCTTTATGACCGCCTGTTGCTACAGCGTACGCTTTTGCCTGATCTAAGCCAAAGCCATTTGGATCATTTTCCGGGTGAACCGCAATAAGTGTTGGTACACCAAAACCTCTTTTATATTCCTCGCGCACCTCAGAACCTGGGCACTTAGGCGCACACATGATAACCGTAATATCTTTACGAATTTGCATTCCTTCCTCTACAATATTAAATCCGTGAGAATAGGCTAATGTAGAACCGTTTTTCATTAATGGCATAATGGCAGTAACTACCGCAGTATGTTGTTTGTCTGGCGTTAAGTTACAAACCAAGTCAGCAGTCGGAATCAATTCTTCATAAGTACCTACTTTAAAACCGTTTTCGGAAGCATTTTTATAGGAAGCTCTTTTTTCTGCAATTGCATCAGCGCGCAACGCATACGAAATGTCTAAACCTGAATCTCTCATGTTTAAACCTTGATTCAAACCTTGTGCACCACAACCAACAATAACAACTTTTTTTCCTGCTAATGCCGAAATTCCGTCTGCAAATTCAGATTGCTCCATAAATTCGCAAACGCCTAATTGTTCTAATTGTAATCTAAGTGGTAATGTGTTGAAATAATTTGCCATTTTTTTTAAAAATATTTAATGAATGTGTAATTTAATAATTTGATTAACCGTTGATTAAAATTGTATTATTTGAATGATTCCAATAATGTTGATATCTCCATTTTTTCTTTAGAAACAGATATTCTGCCCGAACGTACAAATTGCATGATGCCAAATGGTTTAAATTTTTCATATAATTCTTCAATTTCGGAACGTCTTCCTGATTTTGAAATCACAAAGAAATCACGAGAAACCGTTACAATTGTCGATTGGCTATCTTTGATGATATTCTGAATTTGTTTTTCATCAAATAATAAATTGGAGGCAATTTTGAACAATGCATTTTCTAAAAAAATGGTTTCTTCATCTGTATGATAAAAAGCTTTTATCACTTCAATTTGCTTTTCAATCTGACCCACAATATTCTGAACCCATTTTTCGGTTGTGCTAACTACAATAATAAACCGAGAAACATTCTCGATTTCTGACTCTGAAACGTTTAGACTTAATATATTAATGTGTCGCTTTAAGAATATTCCAGATATCCTGTTTAACAATCCAACGTTATTTTCTGAATATACCGATATGGTAAATATTTTATCTTCCATCTTTTTTTAGTTTATTTTTGTTTCAGGTTTCAAGTCCACATCTTAACTTGAAACTTTCAACCTGAAACTTGAAACTTTTTTTCTCTAGCTCAATCTAATATCAGAAACACTGGCTCCTGTAGGAATCATTGGAAATACATTGTTCTCTTTTTCGACCATTACTTCTAAGAAATAAGAATCTTTTGAAGCCATCATTTCTGCTACAGCAGCATCTAAATCCTCACGTTTGGTGACTTTTTTTGCTTTGATATGATAACCTTCAGCAATGGCTACAAAATTGGGATTGATCATTTTTGTAGAAGCATACCGATTATCAAAAAACAATTGTTGCCACTGACGTACCATTCCGAGGAATTCATTGTTTAGAATAACAATTTTTACAGGAACTTTGGTCTGAAAAATGGTGCCCAATTCCTGAATCGTCATCTGAAAACCTCCATCACCGATAATAGCGACTACTTCACGATCCGGTCTTCCCATTTTAGCTCCAATTGCAGCTGGCAACGCAAATCCCATAGTTCCTAAACCTCCGGAAGTAATATTACTTTTGGTCGAATTGAATTTTGCATACCGACAAGCGAACATCTGATGCTGGCCCACATCCGAAACCATAATAGCATCACCTTTTGAATGTTTATTGATCATTTCGATGGTTTCTCCCATCGAAATACCTTTATCATTTGTCGGATTTAATTCTTCTTTTATTACCGATTCAAACTCAATTTTTTGTTTTTCTTTGAACTCGTTGTGCCAAGATTCATGCGATTTCTGGTCAATTAGAGGCAATAAGGCAGTCAAAGCTTCTTTTACATCACCTAAAACTGCTACTTCGGTTTTTACATTTTTATCAATTTCTGACGGATCTATTTCAAAATGAATCACTTTTGCCTGTTTGGCATAAGTCTTCAAATCTCCCGTTACACGGTCATCAAAACGCATTCCGAAAGCTATTAAAACATCACATTCGTTGGTTAGTAAATTAGGTCCGTAATTTCCGTGCATTCCCAACATTCCAACATTTAAAGGATGATCCGTTGGCAAAGCCGAAAGTCCAAGAATCGTCCAGGCGGCAGGAATTCCAGATTTTTCAACCAAAGCTTTAAATTCAGCTTCGGCTTGGCCTAAGATAATTCCTTGCCCAAAAACGATAAAGGGTTTTTTAGCAGTATTAATTAATTCTGCGGCCGCAGCTACTTGATCTAATTTTAATTTAGGAACCGGAACATAACTTCTGATCGAAGTACATTTTTCGTAACTAAACTCAAGTTCATCAAATTGAGCATTTTTGGTAATATCAATCAATACAGGACCTGGACGGCCGGAACGGGCAATATAAAATGCTTTTGCAATAATTTCAGGAATCTCAGAAGCCTCTGTAATCTGATAATTCCATTTGGTAACCGGGGTTGAAATTCCGATAATATCAGTTTCCTGAAAAGCATCAGAACCCAATAGATGTTTTCCCACCTGCCCCGTGATACAGACCATCGGAGTCGAATCTATTTGTGCATCTGCAATTCCTGTAACTAAATTTGTAGCACCTGGCCCAGAGGTAGCAATTGCGATCCCTACTTTTCCTGTAGCTCTCGCATATCCTTGAGCTGCGTGTGTTGCCCCTTGTTCGTGACGTACTAAAACATGGTGTAATTGATCTTGAAATTTATATAATTCGTCATAAACCGGCATTATAGCTCCTCCCGGATAACCATAAACCAAGTCTACTCCTTCTGCCAGCAAACATCTAATAACGGCTTCGGCGCCTGATATTTTTATCTTTCCCATTTGGTAATTTTATTGTTTAGAATTTGAAAAAATACATTTCAAATTCGTTTTTTGTCGATTATTTATCGGTTACGCAACCGGTAGAAGCGCTAGAAACAGACCTTGCATATTTAAGCAAAACTCCTTTTGTCGCCTTCAAAGCGGGCTGAACCCAGTTAGCTTTTCTTTTAGCAAATTCTTCATCGGATATTTTAAGGTCGATGGTGTTTTTTACAGCGTCGATGGCAATTAAATCGCCTTCCTGAACTAATGCAATACCGCCTCCATCATACGCTTCAGGTGTTATGTGACCTACCACAAAACCATGTGAACCTCCTGAAAACCTACCATCTGTAATCAGAGCAACGCTACTTCCTAGTCCTGCTCCTATAATGGCAGAAGTCGGTTTTAGCATTTCGGGCATTCCCGGACCACCTTTTGGTCCACAATTCCTGATGACGACGACATCACCTGGTTTTACTTTTCCGGCCTGAATACCGGGAATAACATCAAATTCACCTTCAAAAATTACAGCCGGCCCTTCAAAATATTCTCCTTCTTTTCCGCTAATTTTAGCTACAGCCCCTTCAGAAGCAAGGTTACCGTATAAAATCTGAATATTTCCGGTTGGTTTTAAGGCCTTCTGAATTTCATGAATTACTTGCTGACCATCCTGTAAATCTGGAATTCCAGATAAATTTTCGGCTACTGTTTTTCCTGTTACAGTCAAACAATCTCCATGAATCAAACCTTCTTTTAGCAAATATTTCATCACGGCAGGAACTCCTCCAACAGCGTGAATATCTTCCATCATGTATTTACCACTAGGTTTTAAGTCGGCAAGAACAGGTGTTTTATCACTAATTCTTTGAAAATCATCAATTGTAATATCCACATCTACAGCATGAGCCATTGCTATAAGGTGCATGACAGCATTGGTAGAACCTCCTAAAACCGCCACCAAAGTGATTGCGTTTTCAAAGGCTTTGCGTGTCATGATATCTTTTGGTTTAATATCTTTTTCTAATAATATTCTGATCGCTTTTCCTGCATCAAAACATTCTTGCTTTTTTTCGTCACTCAAAGCAGGATTTGAAGAACTATATGGTAAACTCATTCCCAACGCTTCAATTGCAGAAGACATGGTATTGGCTGTGTACATTCCGCCACAGGCACCTGCTCCTGGGCAAGCATTTTGTATTACCCCTTTAAAATCTTCCGGTGAGATTTCGTTTTTAAATTTTTTCCCCAAAGCTTCAAAAGCAGAAACAATATTTAACGATTCTCCTTTCCATGTTCCAGAATGAATAGATCCTCCGTAAACCATTATAGCGGGTCTGTTTACTCTTCCCATTGCCATCAAAGCTCCTGGCATATTTTTATCGCAACCCGGAATAGCAATCAAGCTATCATACCATTGTGCGCCCATAACAGTCTCAATAGAATCGGCAATAACATCACGGGAAACCAATGAAAAACGCATTCCATCTGTACCGTTTGAAATCCCATCACTCACTCCAATAGTATTAAAAATAAGTCCGACTAAATCTGCATCCCATACCCCTTTTTTAACATCTTTTGCCAAATCGTTCAAATGCATGTTGCAGGTATTTCCCTCGTAACCCATGCTGACAATGCCTACTTGTGCTTTTTTCAAATCTTCTTCAGTTAAACCAATACCATACAACATGGCTTGCGCTGCAGGTTGTGTTTGATCTTGAGTGATGGTTTTGCTGTACTTATTTAATTCCATTATGTTAAATTGTATTTTAATTTTTATTCAAAAAAAAACCTCCCAATATCTGGAAGGTTTATAATATATTTTTTCAATTATATTTATAACATTCCCGATGCAGATGTGTGAATCACATTGACAACAAAGACAGTAGTAATAATAATTGAGATTTGCATTATTAGTTTTTTTAGCTCTGTAAAAGTATAAAAACTATAAGGACTAAAAAAATAAATTCTCAACTTTTTAAATACTTTTTGTTGTTTATTTTATAATTTTAATAAAAAATTTAAACTATTGTTGATTGACCAATATGAACATTATCATTATTAAAATACAACAAATCGTCTTTACTAAAAATAAAGTTTGAGACAAACTCTCCTACTTCATTAGTCCCAAATTTTGAATCGGGTTTTAAATCTGTGGTTACAACTTGAAATTCTATTGCTTTTTCAACCGCTTGATAGACCACATTGGCCTCTTTAAACAAACCAAAATGTTCCAGCAACATCGCCGCAGATAAAATAGAAGCAATAGGATTGGCAATATTTTTTCCTTTAGCCTGCGGATATGATCCGTGAATGGGTTCAAAAAGAGCATTTTTTTCGCCCAATGAAGCCGAAGCCAAAAGTCCTATAGAGCCTGTAATCACACTTGCTTCATCTGATAAAATATCTCCAAAAAGATTCTCTGTCAAAATCACGTCAAACTGTTTTGGATTCAGAATGATTTGCATTGCAGCATTATCAACAAACAAAAAGTCCAGAAGCACATCCGGATACTCTTCGCCTATTTTCTGCACCACTTTTCTCCATAATCTCGAGGTTTCCAAAACATTCGCTTTGTCTACCATTGTTAACTTTTTACGTCGGTTTTGTGCCGATTTAAAAGCTAAATGTGTAATTCTGGTAATTTCCTCCTCTGAATATTCACATAAATCCGAAGCGTATGTCCCTTCATCATTGAGGGTTTTGGCTCCAAAATAAGCGCCTCCTGTCAGTTCTCTAAAAATAGTAAAATCTGCTCCTTCTATTATTTCTCTCTTTAACGGAGAAGCGTCAATTAAGGCTTTATAAGGTTTTATTGGTCGAATATTTGCAAACAAACCTAATTCTTTTCGCAATTTTAATAATCCTTGCTCTGGACGAACTTTTGCATTTGGATTATTATCATATTTTGGATCGCCAATAGCCCCAAATAAAACGGCGTCTGTATTCAAACAAAGATTTAGCGTTTGTTCTGGCAATGGATTTCCTGTCTTGTCAATGGCGATTGCGCCCATGAGCGCTTCTTCAAAAACAAATTCATGATTGTAAACCTCGCCAATCGCATACAATGTTTTTTTGGCTTGTAAAATGACCTCTGGACCTATTCCGTCTCCTGGTAACACAGCTATTTTCAAATTCATAACGTCTCGTTCTTTATGTATTTAAATCTTTATTTTTCTCTTTCTTCTATGCTCTTTACTCTATTCTCTTTTTCAACTAGCTTCTTATTAAATCGCCTTCAATTTTTGAAGCTTCTATAATTTGATGAATATCAGCATCTAAAACCTCTTTTTTGATATCTGCAAATTTCAAAAACTCAGTGTATACGATATCCAATTGTACTTTTGTAAGCTCGTAACCTACTTTTTTTGCACGGTAAGCCAACGCTGCTCTGCCACTTCTTGCTGTTAGAATAATCGAAGATTCGTTTACACCAACATCCAGCGGATCCATAATTTCATAAGTAGCTCTGTTTTTGATCACCCCGTCCTGATGAATTCCGGAGCTGTGTGCGAACGCATTTGCGCCAACAATAGCTTTATTGGGCTGTACAATCATTCCCATACTTTCAGAAACCAAACGGCTCATTTCGTTTAATTCTCTGGTATTGATATTGGTGTCTAAATTTAAGTAGGGATGTTGTTTGAAAATCATTACAACTTCTTCAAGTGCAGTATTTCCTGCTCTTTCTCCAATACCATTTATAGTACACTCTATTTGTCTGGCACCATTTATAGCTCCTGCGATCGAGTTAGCGGTTGCCATTCCTAAATCATTATGACAGTGACAGGAAAGAATCACGTTTTCGATTCCTTTTACGTTTTCTTTCAAGTATTTAATTTTTGCTCCGTATTCTTCCGGCAAGCAATATCCTGTGGTATCCGGAATATTGAGTACAGTTGCGCCAGATTTAATTACTTCTTCGCAAACTTTTGCCAGGAAAGCATTATCTGTTCTTCCTGCATCTTCGGCATAAAATTCTACGTCTTCAACGTAGGATTTCGCGTGAGATACTGCAAATTTTGCTCTTGCAATAATATCTTCTCTTGTGGTATTTAATTTATGAAGGATGTGAGATTCTGAAGTTCCGATCCCGGTATGGATTCTGGGTCTTTTAGCATGCTTTAATGCAGCTGCAGCAACATCAATGTCATTTTTTACGGCTCTTGTAAGTCCGCAGACGGTTGCATTTTCTACAATTTTACAAATCTCAGAGACCGATAAAAAATCGCCCGGGCTTGACACCGGAAAACCTGCTTCGATTACGTCAACTCCCATTTTATCAAGTCGTTCTGCGATAACTAATTTTTGCTTAGTATCTAACTTACATCCTGGAACTTGTTCACCATCGCGCAAAGTGGTGTCAAAAATTTGAACTTTCTCTCTATTCATATTCATTTATTTAATGTAATTTCACATCTTGATAACAAATATATATTGTAGTTCTCAAGTACAAAATTCATTTTAACGAAATTATACTGTTCATAAAACAATTTATAACGAATTAAACAACTGAAAATCAATAATTTATATTATTATATTTTACAATGGCTAACCATCAAAAAGATTTCTTATTTGTACTGATTAAATCTCTTTCAAAGTCGGAAAAAAGGCAGTTTAAAATTTTTGCGAGCCGACTCGAAACCAGTTCTAATACGAAATTTATTGAATTATTTAACATTTTAGATAAATCCGAAACCTACGATGAGAAGCTCATTCTAAAGAGTGGTATTATCAAAAAAGTACAGCTTTCTAACTTAAAATCATATTTGTACAAGCAAATTTTGGTCAGCATACGATTGAATATTCCCAGCCAAAATATTCGTTATCAACTGCGTGAACAAATCGATTTTGCGGTTATTTTGTACAATAAAGGTTTATACAAACAGAGTTTGAAAATTCTGGACAAAACGAAAATTATTGCACTTGAAAATGACGAAAAATTAATTGCGTATGAAATTGTAGAATTCGAAAAATTGATCGAATCACAATACATCACCCGAAGTATTCAGGGGCGTGCCGATGAATTGGTTATTCAGGCCAAAGAATTGAATTACAGAAATACAATCTCAAGCAAATTATCAAATTTATCGCTTCAATTGTACGGAATCATGCTAAAAACGGGTTACGTAAAAAGTGACGAAGAGTACAAATACATCGACGATTATTTTAATAAACATATTGCCAAATTAGACGAAACTAAATTTGGTTTTCGTGAAAAATATTGGTTTTATAATGCCAATTTATGGCGCAGTTTCTTGGTTCAGGACTTTTTAGCGAGTTATAAATATGCTTATAAATGGGTTACTTTATTTTATGATAACCCAAATATGATCTATCAAAATCCGGTATTTTTTCTAAAAGGGAATCATTACTTTCTGGAATCGCTTTATATGCTTAAGTATACGTCTAATTTTAAGAAATACTTATCGCTTTTAGAACAAACTATTACTGATGATAAATTTCCTGCAAATGATAACATTGCATCGCTATCATTTTTATATATCTATAATAATAAGCTGAATCTTCATATTCTGGAAGGAACTTTTGCCGAAAGTGAATATCTGATTCCTGAAATTTTAGATAAGATAAAATTACACAGCGAACATCTTGACGAACATCACGAAATGTTATTTTTCTATAAAATTGCCTCTATTTATTTTGGAAATGAAAAGTATACAGAATGTATTTATTATTTAGATAAAATCATTAATAATAAGAACTTAACGATGCGGGAAGATTTAATGTGTTTTGCAAGGCTCTTGTCTTTAATTGCGCATTATGAGTTAGGAAAAGATTATTACCTAGAAAATCATCTTAAAAACACGTATAAATTCTTATTGAAAATGAACGACTTGCATGAAGTTCAAAAAGAAATTATCAAGTTTTTAAAAAATCTGAATAATTTTTATCCTGCTGATATTAAAAAAGAATTCAAAAAAATGCATGTTCGTTTTGTAGAACTTGAAAAGAATACTTACGAAAAAAGAGCTTTTTTATATCTGGATATTATTTCCTGGCTTGAAAGCAAAATCGAAAATCGAAAAATAGCCGATATTATTAAGGAAAAGGCAAAATTGAATAGTCGATAGGGTTTAAAATCCAATATTTTAAAATCCAAATTCTAATAAAAATGGGGGAAAGATTAAAAGCGTTGACACCGTTTTTTGTCATTACCGAATGGAAAATTTTAAAAAAAACGTGCATAAAATTGCAAATCTTTGTCGAGCCACTTGCGAAAATTTCTCCTTTGTCGAAATGACAAATTTTAACTAAACAACAAACCCGACAGACTTTAAAAATCTATCGAGTTTGTTGTATCAATTATAATTGGCTTATTCCACAATATTAGCACTAGTTACATAAAAATTCTTATCAACTTCTAAAATTCGATTTTCGTTTGTTACTTTCTCTGATTTCCAGCTTGTAGTAGGTTTCAACCAAGTTTCAACACCATTTACAGTCACTCTTACAGGCATATCAAAGTTGGGTACACAGTTTGTCCAATGGTAACCCAATTGTCCGTCTTTAAAAATATATTCTAAAACCGGAATTTGAGTTGTTGTCAAATATTGTGCAAAAACGTTGCTGAAATTAATTCCGGATTGCGTATTGATGTAATCCTGAATTTGCTTAGAAGTTACCGTTTGGTGGTAAAAGGTACTGTTTAAAGCTCTTAAAATCGATTTCCATTTGGCATCATCATTAATAATTTGGCGAATGGTGTGCAGCATATTGGCTCCTTTTGGATACATATCCCCAGAACCTTCGTTGTTGACATCGTAATGCCCTATAATGGGTTTATCATTCTGAATCCCTCTTCTACAACCTATTACATACTCTGCTCCCGCTTCTTTACCATAATAATATTCTACAAAAAGACTCTCCGAATAATTGGTAAAACTCTCGTGAATCCACATATCTGCAATATCTTTGTAAGTGATATTATTAGCAAACCATTCGTGCCCAGACTCATGGATGATGATAAAATCAAATTTTAATCCCCAGCCTGTTCCGCTTAAATCACGACCCAAATAACCGTTCTTGTACCCATTGCCATACGTCACACTACTTTGATGCTCCATCCCTAAATAAGGTGCCTCTACCAATTTGTAACTGTCTTCATAAAAAGGATACGGACCAAACCAGTTTTCAAATGCTTTTAACATTCTTGGCGCATCTTTAAATTGTTCTTTGGCAATCTCTAAATTGTCTCTTAAAACATAATAATTACAATCTAAATCTCCTTTTTCTCCTTTATATTTCTCAGAAAAATTAACGTAATCGCCAATATTTATATTTACTCCGTAGTTATTAATAGGGTTCGAAACATACCAATTGAATGTCTTAGTGCCGTCTTTTTCTTTTTTAACGCTTTGCAATCTTCCGTTTGAAACATCGGTTAAATCTCCCGGAACATTCACGCTAATGAGCATATTTTCTACTTCATCATACATGTGATCTTTGTTCGGCCACCAAACGCTCGCACCCAATCCCTGACAGGAAGACGCAATAAAATCTTTTCCGTTTTTGTCTTTTTTCCAAGTAATTCCTCCGTCCCAAGGTGGTTTTATCGCTTCTTTGGGTTTTCCTCCAAATGAAATAACAATTTCTTTGGTTGCACCTATTTTTTGAGCAGCGGTCAATTCGATAGAAAAGACATTTCCTTCTCTTTCAAATTTCAATTCTTTTCCGTCCTGCATTACTTTATAAATCTGCATAGGTTCCTGCAAATCGATCTGCATTTTTTTGTAATCACTTAAAACTGTATAACGTATCGTGTTGGAACCTTTGATTGTTTTGTCTCCAGGATTTACTTTTATATCCAAATGATAGTATTTCAAATCCCACCAAGCTCTTTCTTTTGTGATGCTTCCGCGCAAGGTATCCTGATGTGTAAAAACGGTTTCAGACTTGTTAAGAAGTCCTTGTGCATTGGCTGAAGAACCAACCAGAAAGGCGAAAAAAACGCCACCAAAATATTTTTTCATTTTTAGAAATTTGGTATAAATAAAGTTACAGATGCGAAATTAATCCATAACAAAAGTAAACATTACGATTAAGTTTTTACTGTTTTAACGATAGCTATTCTAAAAAAGTAGTTTTAAAATTGATTACTATTCTCTTTTTTAACTTTTAAGAACATTCTAAAATTGATGAAATTCGTTTAAGAATAGTTTTCTTTCACTGTCGTGAAAACCGAATGTATTGGTACTAGAAATTAAAAAGTTTTTATACTGATTTTATTTTCGCTTTTTTTCTAGTGAAGGTAGAATCCTCGCTAGAAGCTAACAAAAACTTTTTTTATCTTGAGTAAATTTCAGACGGAGATTCTTCCTTCGTCAGAATGACAAGATGGGTTTATCTACTCTGTGATCATTTAGCTTATAACCTATTTTAATATTTTAAAATATAGCATTCAAGTTCTTTATTTACTAAAATTCCCCTCTAAAACCTAAAGCCTTAGCCCTGATGGAAACGGCATCCTTTTGTGCTGGGGTTCAGCACAAAAGATACAGTGTACAGCAGGAAATAGCTTCTAATTATTGAACTGAGCTCGTAAACTTAAGCCACCATTTTACTTCTGGCGTTTCTTTAAAACATCAACAACGTCATTTAACTGAAAGCCTTTGGCCTGCAACAGAATCAGGTAATGAAATAATAAATCTGCGCTCTCGCTAAGGAATAAATCATCATTATCGTCTTTGGCTTCGATGACTACTTCTACAGCTTCTTCGCCTACTTTTTGCGCTATTTTATTGATGCCTTTTTCGAACAAAGATGCTACATAACTTTTTTCTGAGTCTGCATTTTCACGACGAATTTTGATTGTATTTTCTAAATCTGAAATAAAACCATAATTTGCCGCATTGGGCTCCTGCCAACACGTATCTGCACCTGTGTGACACGTTGGCCCCACTGGTTTTGCCTGAATGAGAAGCGTGTCGCCATCGCAATCATTTTTGATGTCTACCAACTCTAAAAAGTTGCCACTCTCCTCGCCTTTTGTCCAAAGTCTTTGTTTGGAACGGCTGAAAAAAGTTACTTTTTGAGTTTCTATTGTTTTTTGAAGGGATTCTTCGTTCATGTACCCCAACATCAGAACATTTTTAGTTTCGGAGTCTTGAATAATTGCCGGAATCAATCCGTGTGCGCTTTTTGTGAAATCTACTTTCATTTTTTTAGTCTAAAGTTGTAAAGTCGAAAGTTTTAAAGGTAAAACTAAATTCGAACTTCTATATTGTTATTTTTTAATTCTTGTTTCAATGTTTTAATTTCGATTTCTTTAAAGTGAAAAACACTCGCGGCCAAAGCCGCATCTGCTTTTCCTGTCTTAAAAGCATCGATAAAATGTTGGATATTACCAGCACCGCCCGAAGCAATAATCGGAATATTGATGAGCGTCGATAATTTGGCCAAAGCCTCGTTGGCAAAGCCGTTTTTAGTACCGTCATTATCCATAGAGGTAAATAAAATTTCGCCTGCGCCACGTTGGGCTACTTCAACCGCCCAATCGAATAGATTTAATGCTGTTGGCACTTTTCCGCCCACTAAATGCACG
Source organism: Flavobacterium geliluteum (assembly GCF_017948595.1). GTDB lineage: Bacteria > Bacteroidota > Bacteroidia > Flavobacteriales > Flavobacteriaceae > Flavobacterium > Flavobacterium flavipigmentatum. Next base: position 126,894 of record NZ_JAGFBV010000004.1, read on the forward strand.
ATCCATTGCCCGTCAATTTGTTTGGCATCTATCGCAACTACAACACATTGGCTGCCAAATTTCTGCGCCAAATCATTGATTAATTGCGGATTTTTTACTGCCGAAGAATTGATCGAAACTTTGTCGGCTCCGTTATTGAGTAAAATTTCAACGTCTTCAACAGATGAAATTCCACCACCCACCGTAAACGGAATATTGATTTTTTCGGCGACACTTCGTACCATATTAACCAACGTTTTTCTGCGTTCTTCCGTTGCTGAAATATCCAAAAAAACCAATTCATCAGCTCCTTCATCAGAGTAAATTTTGGCTAATTCTACAGGATCACCAGCATCGCGTAAATCTACAAAATTAACGCCTTTCACAGTTCTTCCGTTTTTTATATCCAGACAGGGAATGATTCTTTTTGCTAACATTTTTTTTTAGTTGTTGGTTAGTGGTTGTGAGTTGCTGGTCAATAAACGATCAAACGACAACCAACAATTATTTACCTATTATATAGTTTTCCAGTTGTTTCAACGAAATTCTGCCTTCGTAAATCGCTTTTCCGATGATGGTTCCTTCACAACCTAATTCGGCTAATTTTGGCAGCTCATCAAAAGTTGAAATACCGCCAGAAGCGATTAGTTTTACCCCTTTCGCTTCCGCTAAAATTTTCGCATACAAGTCAAAACTTGGGCCTTCGAGCATGCCGTCTTTAGCAATATCGGTACAGATTACGTACTGAATTCCTTTAGTTTGATACTCCTGAATAAACGGAATCAACTCTTCATCAGAATCTTCTAACCAGCCTGAAACTGCAATTTTTTCGTCTTTGGCATCGGCTCCTAAAATAATTTTATCCGAACCGTATTCTGCAATCCATTTTTCGAAAATTGCTCTATTTTTTACCGCAATGCTTCCGCCCGTTATTTGGTTTGCACCGCTTTCAAACGCAATTCTCAAATCAGAATCTGCTTTTAAACCACCACCAAAATCAACTTTCAAACTTGTTTTAGAAGCAATTTGTTCCAAAATTTTATAATTGACAATTTTGCTTGATTTTGCTCCGTCTAAATCTACCAAATGCAGGTATTCGATACCGTGCGCTTCGAATGATTTCGCTACTTCAAGCGGATTTTCGTTGTAAATAATTTTGGTATCGTAATCCCCTTTTGATAAGCGAACACATTTCCCGTCAATGATGTCTATGGCTGGTATTATTCTCATTTATTGATGTCTTAAAGTTTGAAAGTCTAAAGTCGCAAAGTATTATTTTTGATTGTCGATTAACGATTTTTGATTTCAGATTTTCTAAATTGATATTGTAATTGATTTTTGAAATTGATATTGATTAAATTTTTAAAAAATTCTCCAAAATCTTCTCTCCAACAGCACCGCTTTTTTCTGGGTGAAATTGTGTTCCGTAAAAATTGTCTTTTTGCAATGCCGATGCATATTCTAACTCATAATTTGTCGTTGCAATTGCTGCCTCACAATACGGTGCGTAAAAACTATGCACCAAATACATGAATTCGTTCTCCGGAATTCCTTTGAACAAATCCGATTTTAAATCGTAAATCTGATTCCAACCCATTTGTGGTACTTTGACTTTTGGTGTAAATTTTATTACGTCAACATCAAAAATCCCAAGACCTTTTGTAGCGCCCTCTTCAGACGATTTGCACATCAATTGCATACCCAGACAAATTCCTAAAACGGGCTGTTTCAGATTCGGAATCAAACGATCCAAACCGCTTTCTTTCAGTTTTTTCATGGCCGAGCTTGCTTCGCCAACACCAGGAAAAATGACTTTGTCTGCCGCCAGAATTTCTTCTGGATTATTACTCAAAACGGCTTTAAAACCAAGCCTTTCAATAGCAAACATAATGCTCTGAATATTTCCTGCTCCGTAATTTATGATTACTATTTTCATTAAAAAAAGCTTTAAGCTTTAAGCCTTACGCTTTAGGCCTAATGCCTATAGCCTATTGCTTATAGCGTTTTACAACATTCCTTTCGTAGAAGGCAAAATCATTTTTTCCGTATCTCTTTTCACCGCTACTTTTATGGCTTTTGCAAAAGCTTTAAAAATAGCTTCAATTTTATGGTGCTCATTGGTTCCTTCAGCTTTAATGTTAATATTAGCTTTGGCACCGTCTGAGAAGGATTTAAAGAAATGATAAAACATCTCTGTTGGCATTTTACCCACCATTTCACGCTTAAATTCGGTTTCCCAAACCAACCAGTTTCTACCACCAAAATCAATCGCTACCTGAGACAAACAATCGTCCATCGGTAAACAGAAACCATAACGTTCGATGCCTAATTTATTGCCTAACGCTTTTGCAAAAACTTCTCCTAAAGCAATCGCAGTATCTTCAATCGTGTGATGTTCATCAACTTCCAGATCTCCTTTTACCAAAATTTCAAGATCCATTTGACCGTGGCGCGCGATTTGGTCTAACATGTGATCAAAAAACGCAATCCCAGTTTCGATTTTACTTTTACCAGTTCCATCAAGATTTAGGTTGATAAAGATGTCTGTTTCGTTGGTTTTACGTGTAATAGAAGCCGAACGCGCTTCTAACTTCAAAAACTCATAAATGGCTTTCCAACTCATCGTTTGAAGAATAATCGTTTGGTCTAATTCTTCGCGTTTCGAGGATATTTCGTTACTTCCAATTCCATCATTATCGTTGATGAAAATGGCTTTTGCACCCAAATTTTTAGCCAACTCTACATCGGTCAAACGATCTCCTAGCACAAAAGAATTTTCTAAATCATACTCGGGATTATCAATATATTTGGTCAACATTCCGGTTCTTGGCTTGCGCGTTGGCGCATTATCTTCTGGAAAAGAGCGATCGATAAAAATATCATCAAACAAAACACCTTCGTTTTCAAAAGCTCTTAAAATAAAATTCTGAGTAGGCCAAAACGTATCTTCAGGAAAGCTATCGGTTCCAAGGCCGTCTTGGTTGGTCACCATTGCCAATTCGTAATCCAATTCATTGGCAATTTTAGCCAAATATTGAAACGCTTTTGGGTAAAATTCTACTTTCTCCAAAGCATCCAACTGATAATTTTCAGGTTCTAAAACAATCGTTCCGTCACGATCGATAAAAAGTACTTTTTTCATATTTACATTATATTTTGGGCGTGTCCCTCTGGGTCGGGCTTTCGGCTTTATCTTTTGTTCCGCTTCTCTTCACAAAAGGATATCACCTCTATCCCTCACGCAAAACGGTTTTCGATAATATTTTTTTGTTTTGCCACAGATTATGCAGATTAAAAGTTTTTTTTCGCCACGAATTGTACTAATTTTTACTAATTTAATTCGTGCTAATTTGTGGAATTCGTGGCTAAAAATTACACACAATCAAAGAGAAAAATCATTTTAATCATTTAATTTGTGACTCTATTTTAGCTTAACAACTTCAATTCCTTAATCAAAACTGCATTTTCTTCTGGAATTCCAATCGTCAAACGTAGGCAATTTTCACATAAGGGCTGTGTAGTTCTGTTGCGAATTACAATTCCTTTTACGATCAACTCTTTGTATCTTTTATTGGCATCATCTACTTTTATCAACACAAAATTGGCTTCTGTTGGATATACTTTTTCTACAAAATTAATGTCAAGTAAAACTTTAAGTAACTCTTCTCTTTGCTCAATTATAGAGGCTATTTCATTTTTTATTTTATTCACTTCATTTAAGCGCGAGATAGCTCTTTGTTGCGTTAATTCGTTGATATTATAAGGTGGTTTTATTTTATTCAAAACCGAAATTACTACTTCTGAACCATAACAAATTCCCAGACGAATTCCAGCCAGACCATATGCTTTAGAAAGTGTTTGTGTTATCACCAAGTTAGGATATTCATCGATTTCGGTCAGCCAGCTTTCTTTCTCAGAAAAATCAATATACGCTTCGTCAATCACTACCAAGCCTTTAAAATTCTGAAGCAATTTTACCACACTTTCATCCGAAAAGGAATTTCCTGTTGGATTATTTGGCGAACATAAAAAGATAATTTTAGTATTTTGATCAACTGCATCTAATATTTTCTCGACTTGCGGCTGAAAATCATCAGAAAGTAAAATCTCTCTATTTTCTACCGCATTGATGTTGGCCAAAACTCCGTACATGCCGTACGTTGGCGGCAGCGAAATAATATTATCTGTCTTCGGCTCACAAAAAGCTCTAAATAACAAATCCAGCACTTCATCACTCCCGTTCCCCAACAAAATCTGACTTTGTTTTACCTTATTATTTTTAGCTAAAATTGCTTTTACCGAGTTTTGCTGCGGATCAGGATAACGATTTACACCATTTTGAAACGGATTTTCATTCGCATCCAAAAAAATCATTTCTGCAGTATCAAAATCTTCAAACTCATCACGAGCAGATGAATATGGTTTTAGTATTTTAACGTTTTCACGTGTTATTGTATTTATATCGAACTCCATTTTTTTTATTTTTTGAGAAGAGAAAAGAATCAAGAATAAAGATTCAGATCTATCCTTTAACTCTTTCATCTTGCTTCTTGTTTCTATTTTCTTTGTTCTATACTCTTCAATCTTAATGTCACGGCATTTTTATGCGCCTGTAAACCTTCGGCTTCAGCCATAATTTCAATCGCTTTTCCAATGTTTTGAATACCTTTTTCGGAGATTTTCTGGAACGTCATCGACTTCATAAAACTATCCAAATTTACTCCGCTATAATTTTTTGCATATCCGTTTGTCGGCAAGGTATGATTGGTTCCGGAAGCATAATCTCCGGCACTTTCGGGTGTGTAATTCCCAATAAAAACCGAACCAGCGTTGCAAACCCCATTCGAATAAAAATCATCAAATTCTGAGCAGATAATAAAGTGTTCTGGCCCGTATTCGTTGATCAAATCTAAAGCGATAGTGTCGTTTTCGACCAAAATCAATTTTGAATTTTCAATGGCTTTTGCTGCGATTGCTTTTCTGGGTAGTGCTTCTATCTGAATTTGAACTTCTTTTTCGATAGCATTTATCAGCTTTCTTGAGGTCGAAACCAAAATCACCTGACTGTCTGTACCATGTTCTGCTTGTGATAGTAAATCAGATGCCACAAATGCTGGAACAGCAGTATCATCGGCCACGATCAACAATTCTGAAGGTCCCGCCGGCATATCGATTGCGACTCCAAATTGAGTTGCCAATTGTTTTGCAACGGTTACAAATTGGTTACCCGGACCAAAAATTTTATATACTTTTGGGATAGATTGTGTACCGAAAGTCATTCCGGCAATCGCCTGAATTCCGCCAACTTTTACTATTTTGGTTACACCACACAACTGCGCAGCGTATAAAATTGCGGGATTTATTTTTCCGTTTTTATCGGGTGGCGAACATAAAACAATTTGTTTGCAACCCGCAATTTCAGCTGGAACTGCCAGCATCAAAACAGTCGAGAATAAAGGCGCTGTGCCGCCCGGAATATACAAGCCAATTTTTTGAATCGGACGTTTTTCCTGCCAACAATTAACGCCTTCAATCGTTTCTACAGCGACTTTTTCTGTCTTTTGAGCGGCGTGAAATTTATAGATATTACTTTTTGCTAATTGAATAGCCTCTTTTAATTCAGCAGAAATTAAACCTACTGCTTCCTGAATTTCTTCTGAGGTTACCTCATAGTTTTCTATAGTAACTCCGTCAAAAATAGAAGTATATTTAGCCACAGCTTCATCTCCTTTTTTCTGAACTTCCTTGAAAATTTCTTTTACAGTAACTTCAATATCATCTACCGTTTTGGTGGGTCTTTTTAGTATTTCAGACCACGTGTTTGGTTTTGGATTGTCTATTTTATTCATTTCTTTTTTTGCTTTAAGCTTAAGGCTGTAGGCTTTAAGCTTTATTATCTTATGTTTTTTTTGGCTTAAAGCTTATTGCCTAAAGCCTAGAGCGGGCGAAGCCCTTAAAGAACCATTTTCTCAATCGGACACACTAAAATTCCTTCGGCTCCAGCCTCTTTCAATTGATCGATTACATCCCAAAAAGTATCTTTATCAATTACAGAATGTACGCTGCTCCAGCCTTCCTGTGCTAATGGTAAAACTGTTAAACTTCGTAAAACTGGTAATATTTTGCCAATAGCTTCTATTTTATCATTCGGAACGTTCATCAAAATGTATTTTGAATTTCGAGCTCTCAAAACCGACTGGATTCTGAACTTTAAAGTATCGATGTGTTTCTGAATTTCAGGAGAAACCTTTGGTGAAACGGCCAAGACAGCTTCACTTTTTAAAATTACTTCTACTTCTTTTAAATTGTTTTTGAATAACGTGCTGCCACTTGACACGATATCGACAATAGCATCGGCTAGACCAATATTAGGAGCAATTTCAACAGAACCTGAAATTTGGTGAATATCAACGGTCAAGCCAAAAGAATTAAAATATTCGGTAACGGTATTCGGATATGAAGTGGCTATTCGAAGTCCGGCTAAATCCTGAATAGAATTGTATTCGAAGGTCTTAGGAACCGCTACAGAAACTTTGCATTTTGAAAACCCAAGTTTTTGAATCACCTCGATATGTTTTGCTTTTTCCACTAATAGATTGTCGCCAACGATAGCCAAATCCACTACTCCATCGATTAAATACTGTGGAATATCAGAATTTCTCAGATATAAAACTTCAAGTGGAAAATTGGAAGCTTCTGCTTTTAACTGATCGTTTCCATTGTTGATAGAAATACCACAATCTCTAAGAATTTGAATGCTGTCTTCGTTTAAACGACCTGATTTTTGAATTGCAATTTTTAATGTACTCATTTTTTAGTTTTAGTTAAGATTAATAGTTTGAGTACAAAGAATTAGGAATAAAAAAACCCGTTTGATGTACTCAAACGGGTTTTAAAATATGATGATTTACATGCATACCATTAACACATCGCCTGAGAGCAATAATGAAAATGATGATGATGTAATTGATTTAAAAACATTTTTTCTTGAATTTTATTTCTTTGATTCGGATGCAAATATAATAGATTATTTAATAAAAAACGATGTTTTTATTTAACTTAAATGTATTTTTTTGTTAAGAAAAAAATATTTTGGTTTTTAGTTTGCTTCATTTAAGTAAGTCGGGACTTCCAGATCATCAACAAAAGTGAGAGTTACCGTAGTTTCTTCTCCAATTTTACTATCAATTTTAAAGTCAATATGAAGGAGTTCTGAAAGACGTTTTACTATAGATAATCCTAGTCCAATTCCTTTTATTTCTGGATGATCAGATGCTTTTGACCTAAAAAATGGATTAAAAATTACATCTAGATCTTCTTTGTCTATTCCGATTCCATTATCCAAAATCTTGCAGATAGTTTTACCATTCTCTTTGTAAAGCAAAATCGATACCTGCCCATTATTATGACTGTATTTGATGGCATTTGAAATCACGTTTCTAAAAATAGTAACAATCAAATAATTATCCGAGTTAATAAAGTAAGCTTCCTCTGCATCCACTTTTACAGCGATTTTTTTGCTTTTAATTTTAGATGAATTTAACGTAAGAACATCCAAAATTAGCCCATTCAAATAAACCGACTCAGATAAAATATTCTTCCTCTGATTCTCAAAACGCGCCAGTAACAATAGTTGATCAACCAATATATTCAAATTATCAACTTCTCTAACGCAAAAATTTATTTTGTCTTCATATTCTTTTTTATCACGAGATTTACGAATCAATACTTCAAGTGTTCCTTTAATAACTGTGAGAGGCGTTCTTAATTCGTGTGATGCATCAGAGGCAAATTGTTTTTCTCTTTCAAGTGCATCTTCAACTCGGTCTAATAAATTGTTAATCGTTTGAGAAAGAATATATAACTCGTCTTTTGTTGTCGGAAGCGTAATTCTTGTTTTTAAATTGTTTCTTGTTATGGTTCGGGAAGTATTTATGATAGAATTGATGGGTTTTATACTCCGTCCAGCAAAAAAACGGGCAATAAAAAATAACAAAACTAAAATTAACGGAAAAGTAAATACCAAAATATCGAACAAATTATCTAAAAGTACTCGAGAATAAGTAAGCGACATGGCAATAATCAAGTATCCGACTTTTTTAGAATTCATTATAATAGGAACCTGAACCTGTCGTAAAATATTATTACTGATTTTTGTGTCAAACAATTCAAAATTTTCTACAGAATCGTGAAAAATAAGACTCTGTGTTTTAAGATTAGGAGATTTTTCTAAAACCTTTTTATTTGCATCTAAAAACATTACAAAAACTGGATTTACATCAACTGCTCTGTGTTCACGCTCATTCCATTCTTCCTTGTCCGTTAAAATTATTTGATTGTCTTTTACTGTAATTTCATTTAAATGATTTTTGACTTCAATCGTAATATTTTCATCAATATGTTGGTAAACAGAATGTTTTACAATGTAATAAATCGAAAAAAAAACGGCAAAAATGAGTAATCCCGTGATTACGATATAATTTAAAGCTATTCGGCTTTTAAAAGAAATTTGAATCATGTTCTTAATCATTTGCAATGTATCCTATACCCCGAATCGTTTTTATATAATCTTCCTCTATTTTTAAGTTTAGCTTTTTACGAATGGCATTCATAAAAACATCAATAACCCCAGTATCGTATTCAAAATTAATTTCCCAAACATCTTTTAAAATTTGATTACGAGTACAAACTTTACCTTTATTTTTTACCAAATATGTCAACAATGCAAATTCTCGCTGCGTAAGAGCAACTTCAAGATCATTATTGGTTATGATATGTTTTGTCAAATCTATTTTTATACCGCCCAAAGTCAGGATATCTTCCTTTTTGTGGGTTCTAAAATGAATTTTTATGCGCGCCAATAATTCATCAAAACTAAAAGGTTTTTTTATATAATCATTGGCACCAGCCCTAAGTCCTTCTACCGTTTCCTGAACAGTATCTCTTGCCGTTAAAAAAATAATAGGAGTTATTTCGTCTTTAAGCCTAATGGCTTTGCATAAGTCCAAGCCATTAATTTTTGGCAACATCCAATCTAATATAATCAAATCGAACTTTTTGTGCTGAGTGAGTTCAAAACCTTTTGAACCATCGCTGGCAGTCGTTATCTCATATCCCTCCTCTTGCAATCCTTGTTGCAAAAACTGAACAATACCAAGCTCGTCTTCCACTATTAAAATATGCATTTTGATTTTTTTATTTGGCTAATAATTTAATTTTTATAAGGTGTTTTTAAATATCAAAGATACTTATTTTGAGCGCAAAAAAGTTTCAAAATCATGATTATAGTCAATTTAAGCAATTCTTAAGTTAACGTTAAGTAAGGTAAAAGCATAACCGAGCACTTGTAAAAGCGATTGCTCTTAATTTTGCTAAAAAATATCACATGAAGTTTTTGAAAAAATTTGCACCTCTATATTATCTTGCATTATTTTACCTGATTATCAGTTTTTTTCTTAGAATTATTTTACTATTTCATCCTATCACGCAGAGTACTTTTACTGTTTTCCAAAGTTTAAAAATCTTTAGTCTGGGATTATTTTCTGATCTTTTTGTCTTTGTAATTGCAAGTTTATTTTTATGGTTGTATTTGATTTTTATATCGAATTCTAAATACAATAAACCGTATGGATATATCATTTTAGGAGTTCTTACTACTTTGTTTTTATACGTAGCCTCCGGCAAAAGTATCGTGACCGAATATGGTGGTGCTTTACCCAAAATTATTTTAATTTTTATCGGACTAAAAACCATTTTATTCGCCCTTTTACTATTTTTTCCTAAATGGAGAGCAAAAATTAGATTTTGGCTTTTTGCCTTTGTGCTGTTTTTGTATGTTTTACTGATTTTACAAAACGGGATTAGTGAGTACTTCTTTTGGAATGAATTTGGTGTAAAATACAACTTTATCGCAGTCAATTACCTTATTTACACCAATGAAGTAATCGGAAACATAATGCAATCCTATCCTGTGATTCCAATATTTAGCGCTTTATTTTTGATCACTGGCTGTGTTACTTACTTTATTCTAAAAAAAGTAAAAAATTATATTGAAGAAATTCCAAATTTTACCGAAAAAATAAAAATAAGTGTTCTTTATTTGGGGCTTTTTGTCGTTTCGTTGTTTGCTGTTCCAACTTTGGCAAAAGCCGAAAACTCCCGCAATGTATTTGTTAACGAGTTACAATCTAGTGGTTTATACAAGTTTTATTTGGCTTTTCAGAATAATAAATTAGATTATTTTAAGTTTTACAAAACCTTACCAGAAGAAAAAGCATTTGCGTTGCTAAAGCTCCAATTTCTAGGTATTTCGGGAACAACTACTATTCGAAAAATAGAAAGTGATTCAGCAGAAATTCATAAAAATGTTGTGCTAATTACCATAGAAAGTTACAGTGCCAACTTTATGAAAGCTTATGGAAATGAGCAAAATATAACGCCTTTTCTGGATAGTTTGGCTCAAAAAAGTTTGCAATTTACCAACTTATATGCGGCGGGAAACCGCACCGTTAGAGGACTTGAAGCCGTAACGCTCTGTTTGCCTCCAACAGCGGGAGAAAGCGTTGTAAAACGAGAAGACAACAAAAATAAATTTTCTACTGGAGCCATTTTTAAGCAAAAAGGATACAACTTAAACTTTATGTATGGGGGCGATGCATTCTTTGATAATATGCAAGATTTTTACTCTGGGAATGGCTACGAAATTGTAGATAAATCAAGTTTTTCTCCAGAAGAAATTACATTTTCTAATGTTTGGGGAGTTTGCGACGAAGACATGTACAACAAAGCAATAAAAGTTATGAATCTTGAAGCGAAACAAAACAAGCCGTTCTTCAATCATATAATGACTGTGAGTAATCATCGACCTTTTACCTATCCTAACAATAAAATTGATATTCCGGGAGACATAAAATCGCGCGATGGAGGCGTAAAATATACCGATTACGCATTGCGAAAATTCTTTACCATGGCTCGTAAACAGCCTTGGTTTAAGAATACCATTTTTGTGATTGTTGCAGACCATTGCGCTTCGAGTGCTGGAAAAACAGAATTACCGCTGGATAAATACAGAATTCCTTGTTTTATTTTTGGTACTGATATTAAACCTCAAAAAATCAATAAATTGGCATCTCAGATTGATATTATGCCAACTCTTTTTGGTTTGCTGCATTTTAGTTATGAAAGCAAATTTTTTGGTCAAAATGTTTTACAATCAAATTATCAGCCGAGAGCTTTTATTGCAACTTATCAGGATTTGGGTTTGATAAAAGACAATGTTCTGACTGTTTTATCGCCTAAGCAACGTGTTAGACAATTTAGTTTACATCAAAATATGCAAGAAGGCGTTGCACCGGAATATCAAATCTATTATGATGAAAAATGTATGAAAAAAGAAAGAACCGATTTGGTCAATGAAACGATTTCGTTTTACCAAGCGGCTTCCTATTTGCTGAAAGAGAAGAAATACGAGAAATAGCAACTGCGAAAGTGCCTCTGAAAATGAGTGCAATAGCCCTGATGGGAGCGGCATCCTTTTTATTTTTTCTTTAAAAATAAAAAGATACAGCGGACAGCAGGAAATAGCTTCTAAAAAAAAGCCTCAAATCGTTATAATTTGAGGCTTTGCTTTATTAAGAAATCAGGATTAATTTCTAATTAACTTTTTGTATTTCAAACGTTTCGGAGTTAAATCACCACCTAAACGTTTCTTTTTGTTCTCTTCGTATTCTGAGAAACCACCTTCGAAGTAATACACTTCAGAATCGCCTTCGAACGCTAGAATATGTGTACAAATTCTGTCGAGGAACCATCTGTCGTGTGAAATAACTACGGCACAACCTGCAAAATTCTCAAGACCTTCCTCGAGTGCACGAAGGGTATTTACATCTAAATCATTGGTTGGCTCATCTAATAAAAGTACGTTTCCTTCTTCTTTAAGCGTCATGGCAAGGTGCAAACGGTTACGCTCACCACCCGAAAGCATGGAAACTTTTTTGTTTTGATCGCTTCCGCCAAAGTTAAAACGGCTTAAATAAGCGCGGGAATTTACCTGACGACCGCCCATCATGATTAATTCCTGACCGTCTGCAAAATTTTCCCAGATCGATTTGTTAGGATCAATATTAGAATGCGACTGATCTACATACGCAATTTTTACAGTTTCTCCCACAGAAAACTCGCCTGAATCTGTTTCTTGCTCGCCCATAATCATTCTGAAAATTGTAGATTTACCGGCACCGTTTGGCCCAATAACACCCACAATACCAGCTTGTGGCAAAGTAAAGTTTAAATTATCGTACAATAATTTATCGCCAAAAGCTTTGGCTACATTTTTGGCTTCGATAACGTTGGTTCCTAAACGTGGTCCGTTCGGAATATAGATTTCCAGATTTTCATCCAGTTGTTTTTGATCTTCGTTTAATAACTTGTCGTAATTCTGCAAACGTGCTTTTTGTTTGGTTTGACGACCTTTTGCTCCTTGACGAACCCAGTCTAACTCACGTTCTAAGTTTTTACGACGTTTTGAAGCTACTTTTTCTTCAAGAGCCATTCTGCTTGATTTTTGGTCTAACCAAGAAGAATAATTCCCTTTCCAAGGAATACCTTCTCCTCTATCCAACTCTAGAATCCAACCTGCAACGTTATCCAAGAAATATCTATCGTGTGTTACAGCGATTACAGTTCCGGCATATTGCGCCAAGTGCTGCTCTAACCAAAGCACCGATTCTGCATCTAAGTGGTTGGTAGGCTCATCTAGCAACAATACATCTGGCTGTTGCAACAACAAACGGCACAAAGCAACGCGACGACGCTCACCACCAGAAAGGTTTTTAATTGGCGTATCTCCGTCTGGCGTACGCAAAGCATCCATAGCAATTTCTAGTTTGGTATCGATTTCCCAAGCTCCCATTGCATCAATTTTGTCTTGCAAAAGCGCCTGACGCTCCATTAGCTTGTCCATTTTTTCGGCATCTTCATACACTTCTGGCAAACCAAAACTATCGTTTATTTTATTAAATTCGTCTAAGACAGCCATAGTTTCGGCAACACCTTCACGTACAATTTCGATTACTGTTTTATCATCATCCAACTGAGGCTCTTGCTCTAAATACCCCACAGTATACCCCGGAGCAAAAACAACATCTCCCTGATAATTTTTGTCAACACCGGCGATAATCTTCAAAAGCGAAGATTTTCCAGAACCGTTTAAACCCAAAATACCAATTTTAGCTCCGTAAAAAAAGCTTAAATATATGTTCTTCAATACCTGTTTGTCGCTGCTTGAGTAAGTTTTACTCAGTTTTGACATCGAGAAAATTACTTTCTTATCGTCTGACATTTCTATTTATTTTTTATTGTTTTAATTGTATAACAGTATTCATAATTCAATTGATTTTTCAATTCAATATGAATTTTAAACTCTTCCTTTTAAGGCATTAAAAACCCATGCATTGGCAAAAAAACCAACACCTACAGCTACAAATCCCCAGCCCGAAACATCTCTGTATCTAAAGGCTCCGAGAGCTATAAGTAACAATCCCATTAGTATCATTATAAAAGTGGCCCATCCTAAAATGGTATTTTTATTCATTCCCATAACTTTGTTAATATAATTTTAATGTGGCTTTATTTTTTTGAAGTGCAAATATCGTGAATTTTCACGGTTTAATTAAATATTTTATACAGCATTTCTTTTAACAAATCAGATTGGGGCAAAGCATTGGCGCCTACTCCCTTACTTTTAACGTCGACATCGCGTAAAGCACCTACAATCTGACTCACTTTTCGCATCGGATAATTTTTGATCGCCAAATCGTATTCCTTTAAAAAATAAGGATTTACCCCTATCACAGAAGCGACATTTTTGGGATTTTTATCTTTTAATCCGTGGTATTTTAAAAGCTGCACAAAAAATCCAAAAACCAATCCCGTTGTCATTACTAAAGGATATTCTTTAGGATTATGAGCAAAATTTTCGGCAATTTTATACGCTTTTAGTTGGTTGCGTTCCCCAATAGCTTTGCGGAGTTCAAAAACATTATAGTCTTTGCTAAAGCCAATGTTTTCCTCAATATGTTGTGGTGTAATAACAGTTCCCTGAGGCAAAATAATCTGTAATTTTTCGAGTTCGTTATTGATTTTACTCAAATCTGTTCCTAAAAATTCGACCAACATCGCATTAGCTTTTGGATCAATCGTGTATTTTTTTCCAGCCAGTACACGCTTTATCCAGTCGCCTACTTGGTTTTCGTATAATTTTTTGCTTTCGTAAACCACCCCATTTTGTGCCAATAATTTGGTTACTTTTTTACGCTTATCAAGCGTTTTGTACTTGTAGCAAAAAACAAGCACCGTTGTTTCCATTGGATTATTGACGTATGATTCTATTTTATCAATCGTTCTGGACAAATCCTGTGCTTCTTTTACAATAACCACTTGTCGATCCGCCATCATGGGATAACGTTTAGCCGTTGAAACGATATCTTCAATTGAAACATCACGACCATACAAAACCGTTTGATTAAACCCTTTTTCTTCCTCAGAAAGCACATTTTGCTCTATGTATTCTGATAATTTATCAATATAATAAGGCTCTTCACCCATTAAAAAATAAATAGGTTTGATGTTTCCCGCTTTTATATCATTAACAATTTTTACAACTTCATCCATTCCATTCTTTTGTTTCAATTTTTAAATTTCAAGTTTTACCCGAAACCTAAAACTATTTTATATTTTTGCGCTATGCAGCAATTAAATTTTCCTTCTTATAGTTTCCGATTCAAAAATAGCGAAAATAAAGTGTCTATTTTTGATGAAATAAGGAAAAAATTTATCATTCTCACCCCCGAAGAATGGGTTCGTCAGCATGTTGTTCATTTTTTAATGAATGAAAAAAAATATCCGAAATCACTCATAAACGTAGAAAAAGTATTAAAAGTCAACGGATTACGAAAACGCTATGATGTTGTCGTTTTTGATACTGACGGAACCATTCATATATTAGTAGAATGTAAAGCTCCGGAAGTTAAAATTTCGCAAGCTACTTTTGATCAAATTGCACGTTATAATATGACAATGCAGGCACGGTTTTTGAACGTCACCAACGGTCTCCAGCATTTTTTTTGTAAAATGGATTTTGAAAACGAAAAATATGATTTTTTACGAGATTTGCCGAATTATAAAGATAGAGAATAACCTAAATATAAGATACTTTTGGATAAAATAGCAGTTGTAATTTTAAACTGGAACGGAGCAAAATTGTTAGAAAAATTTTTGCCATCTGTTATTCAATATTCGGCAGAAGCCACCATTTATGTTGCAGATAATGCCTCTACAGATAATTCTATAGCTTTTGTACGAGAACATTTTCCAACCATTAAAATCATAAAAAACTCCGGAAATCATGGTTTTGCAAAAGGCTACAATGAAGCCTTAAAAAAAGTCAATGCCGAGATTTATGCGTTAGTCAATTCTGATGTAGAAGTAACAGCAAACTGGCTGCAACCTATTATAGCTACCTTTGATGCAGAGAAACAGACCTCTATTATTCAACCTAAAATTTTAGATTTTAAGAACAAAGAATACTTTGAATATGCAGGTGCAGCAGGCGGTTTTATTGATAAATTTGGTTTTCCTTATTGTCGTGGTCGTATTTTTGATACTTTAGAAAAAGACAATGGCCAGTATGATGATAATGCCGAGATTTTTTGGGCTTCTGGAGCTTGCTTTTTTATTCGAAGTGAAATTTATAACGAATTAAAAGGTTTTGACGAATCTTTTTTTGCTCATCAGGAAGAAATCGATTTATGCTGGCGCGCCATAAACGACGGACACAGGATCAAATACAACTCTCAATCGGTAGTCTATCATGTGGGTGGAGCAACTTTGCAACAGGCAAATCCAAAAAAAACCTATCTGAACTTTAGAAATTCGTTGCTGATGCTGGTTAAAAACCTTCCGAAAAAAGGATTATTTTTTATAATTTTTGCACGAATGATTCTGGATGGAATAGCAGCGGTCAGATTTTTAACACAAGGAAAATTCAAACATTCAGCAGCAGTTCTACATGCGCATTTTTCTTTTTACTGTGTATCATTGGTTTACCTTAGAAAGAGAAAAGATTTTCAAATGAAGCAATACTATTCGGTAAGAAGTATCGTTTTCCTTTATTATATCAAAAATTTGACTCTTTTTAAAGAAATCTTTAACATTAATCAAAATTTTAAAAACTAAATTTGTAATCAACATAATTAAATTTTACATATATGAGAAAAGTAGTAATTACACTATCCGTATTAATGGCATTAACGTCGTGTGTTTCTAAAAAGAAATATGCTGACTTAGAAGCTAAAAACAAAGAGACTCAAGATTTATTAAATTCTTGTACCGTAAAACTAAATACTTGTTTAGAAGAAAAAGCAGGATTAGCGGCTACCGCACAAAGTTATAAGGAGCACAATCAAGACTTGATCAGTACCTCAAAAGATTTGACAGTTTTGACTACAAAAGGTGCTGAAAACCTTGAAAAATCTTTAGAAAGCTTAAAAGAAAAAGATTTAAAAATATCAAGACTTCAAGATGCTTTGACTAAAAAAGACAGTGTAACACTGGCTTTGGTTACCAGTTTGAAAAGCTCTGTTGGAATCTCTGATCCAGATATCGAAATTAACGTAGAAAAAGGAGTTGTTTTTATCTCTATCGCTGACAAATTATTGTTTAAAAGCGGAAGTTATGATGTAACTGATAAAGCAAAAAGTGTTCTGGCTAAGGTTGCAAAAGTAGTAAACGACAAACCTGATTTTGAATGTATGGTTGAAGGTCATACTGACAATGTTCCTTACAGAAGCAACGGTGTTTTGCTTGACAACTGGGATTTATCTGTAAAACGTTCTACTTCTATCGTTCGCGTTCTTACCAATGATTTAGGAGTGAATCCGGCTAAATTAATTGCTGCTGGTAGAAGTTCTTACATTCCATTAGTAGAAAATGATACACCAGATAATAAAGCTCGCAATAGAAGAACTCGTATTGTGGTTATGCCAAAAATCGATCAATTCTATGATATGATTGAAAAAGAAATGAAAAAGCAACAACAATAATTCACGCTTTTAAAATCCTTTGTTATAAACAAAAAGCAGGTCTTACGACCTGCTTTTTATGTATTCTTCATTTTTTTAATAACCAATTAAACAGAAATCAGAAGTACATTTTTTTTAAATTAACTAACTAAATTTTAACTTTAATAAAGTTAGTTAAATAAATCTAAACTTTTACATAATTTAGGTTTATTTTTACAAAATTCCGATATCTCCTTTTCCTTCCCTTACAATAACGGGCTCATGCTCTGATAAATCAATGATTGTAGAACCAATATTATCTCCGTAACCCCCGTCAATAATCATATCTACTAGATTTTGCCATTTTTCAAAAATCAATTCCGGATCTGTGGTATATTCTATTACATCATCTTCGTCCCGAATAGAAGTCGAAACAATAGGATTTCCTAACTGGCGCACAATTTCGAGCGCAATTGCATTATCGGGAACACGAATACCCACCGTGGTTTTCTTTTTAAATTCTTTTGGTAAATTATTATTTCCCGGCAAAATAAACGTATAAGGGCCCGGTAAAGCTCTTTTTAAAATCTTAAAAGTAGCGGTATCAATCTGACGCACATAATCTGATAAATTGCTCAAATCATGGCAGATAAACGAAAAGTTTGCTTTTTCTAATTTAACTCCTTTAATTTTTGCAATTCTTTCTAAAGCACGCGAATTGGTAATATCACAGCCCAATCCGTAAACAGTGTCTGTTGGATAAATAACTAAACCTCCGTTTTGAAGCACTTTTACAACTTTTGCAATAGCCGCTTCACTGGGTTTGTCAGGATATATTTTTATAAATTCGGCCATTTTTTATTTTTAGTTTAAAGTTTAATTTTTTTCAGGTTTCAAGTTGATGTTCGGTAACTTGAAACCTGAAACCTGAAACATTTTTTAACCTATAACATCCAATTTCGCAAATCGAAGCAATAGTTTTTTAATTCCGCCAACTTCAAATTTTATTTCGGCCTTTTTATCGGCTCCAACTCCTTCCAAATTTATTACTTCGCCTTTTCCGAAACGTTCGTGCATCACCACATTTCCTATGGTTAATTTACTGTCAAATAAATTAGCGTTTGAGGAACTAGGCACATTTCCTGCAACAGGTTTTAACTTTCGAACGCTAAGATCAGACTTCGATTCGCTATCTGCACTATATTTTACTGGTGGAGTTCCTCCTACCGGTTTTGCCAGTCGCAACTTTGATTTGTCGATATCGCCAAAAATATCACTGTCAATCATGGGTTTGTAACGATAATTACTTTCTGTAGGCGTTAAATATTCTAAATATTGCCCATCGATTTCTTCGATGAAGCGAGAAGGTTCGCTATCTGTAAGTTTTCCCCAACGATAGCGTGATTGTGCATACGTTAAATACGCTTGGTGCTCAGCGCGAGTCAAAGCTACGTAAAATAAACGACGTTCTTCTTCCAATTCGCTTCTGGTGCTCATACTCATGGCACTCGGAAACAAATCTTCTTCCATACCCACCACAAAAACATGAGGAAATTCTAGTCCTTTTGCAAGGTGAATGGTCATTAACGCCACACGATCTTCATCAGATGTATCTTTATCTAAATCTGTCGCAAGCGCTACATCTTCCATAAATTCTGATAATGCTCCTCTGGCACCGTCAATTTCTTTTTGCCCTTCAGTAAAATCTTTTATACCATTTAATAACTCCTCAATATTCTGAATTTTCGCCATTCCTTCTGGTGTGGCATCTTTTTTTAATTCCTGAACCAATCCTGTTTTTTTGGCCACATAATCGGTGATATAAAAAGCATCCTGATTTTGATCGATAACCTGAAAACTCTGAATCATGGTTACAAAATCATTCAACTTTTGCTTCGTTCCTGAATTCAGTTTTAAGTCAATTTTATCAATATTGACCATAACTTCCCAAATCGAACGTTTGTAATGATTGGCAGCAATTGTTAGTTTTTCAACAGTTGTATCTCCAATTCCACGTGCTGGATAATTGATCACACGAATCAAAGCTTCCTCATCTTTCGGATTGATGACCAAACGCAAATAACACAAAACATCCTTAATTTCTTTACGCTGATAAAAAGACAATCCGCCATAAATTCGGTACGGAATATCACGTTTTCTCAAAGCGTCCTCCATCGCACGAGATTGTGCATTGGTACGGTATAAAATAGCAAAAGAGCCATTGTGCAATTGATTTTGCATTTTTTGTTCGAAAATAGTACTGGCTACAAAACGACCTTCTTCGGCATCGGTCAAACTGCGATGAATTTTTATTTTCGGACCAAAATCATTTGCCGTCCATACGATTTTATCAAGTTTGGTTTTATTATGATCAATAATGGTATTGGCTGCTTCAACAATATTTCGTGTAGAGCGGTAATTTTGTTCTAATCGAAAGGTTTTCACCCCTTCATAATCCTTCTGAAAGTTTAGAATGTTATTGATATTGGCACCACGAAACGCATAAATACTTTGCGCATCATCACCTACGACACAAATATTCTGAAATTTGTCTGATAAAGCCCTCACAATCAAATATTGAGAGTGATTGGTATCCTGGTACTCATCTACCAGAATATACCTGAAACGGTTTTGATATTTAGCCAAAACTTCTGGAAAACGAGTAAGTAATTCGTTGGTTTTCAATAATAAATCATCAAAATCCATGGCTCCGGCTTTAAAACAGCGTTCTACATATTGCTGATAAATCTCGCCCAAACGTGGCTTTTTGGCCATCGCATCTGCCTCTTGCAATTCTGGATTATTAAAATAAGCTTTAACCGTAATCAAGCTATTTTTGTAACTCGAAATACGACCTAAAATCTGTTTGGGTTTATAAATATCACGATCGAGCTGCATTTCTTTTATAATGGAAGAAATAAGTCGCTGTGAATCCTGCGAATCATAAATGGTAAAATTAGAAGGATAACCCAAATGCTCTGATTCTGAACGCAGAATACGTGCAAAAATAGAGTGAAAAGTACCCATCCAAAGATTTTTTGCCTCGCTTGCTCCCACAATATCCGAAATCCTATGCTTCATTTCGCGGGCTGCTTTGTTGGTAAATGTAAGCGATAAAATGCTAAATGCATCTACGCCCTGACTCATCAAATAAGCAATTCTAATGGTTAAAACACGTGTTTTTCCCGAACCTGCACCCGCAATAATAATCATCGGCCCATCTTTTTGTAAAACGGGTTCGCGCTGTGCCTCGTTGAGCTGGTCAATATATTTGTGCATGAAATTTTTTCTGTTTATGCAAAAATAAGAATTTAAAAAGAAAGTTCCTAAGATACTAAGGCACTGAGATTCTAAGTTTTTATCCTGAAGTATTAAACGCTCTAAATTGTTGACTTTCATTTATTTTGAAGCCAAACAAAAGGCATTTTTTCAGGCAAAGTTCCCGCTTTCGGCTTTATCTCTCCGTTACACTTCGAGGATACCGCCTCTATCTGGGCTAGAAAACAAACAAAAGGCTTCTTTTGAAAAAGTGGCTAAGATTCTAAGATTCATTAAAGAAAAAATTAGAGGCTAAAACCTAAATAAAAATCCGCTTTTATCTGCGTTTTCGCTTTAGCGAATAAGTATATTTCACATCAAATTCAACACAATCCTAAAAAAAACTTAGAATCTTATTACCTTAGTAACTTAGCATCTTTATTTATAAAAAATATCATAAGCAAAACGAATCAATGTCCCGATTACCACCACCAAAAAGAAGATTCTGATAAAACCGTTTCCTTTGTTTATCGCCAACTTAGCGCCTAGCCAGCCTCCAAAAGCATTACTTGCGGCCATGGGTATAGCAATGGCCCAAATAATTTTTCCTTTAGAGAGAAACAAACAAATCGAACCAAAATTGGTAGCCAAGTTGACCATTTTAGCATTCGCGGAAGCGTGTAAAAAGTCAAAACCCATTAAAGCGATAAAAGCGACTACTAAAAAACTTCCGGTTCCAGGGCCAATAAATCCGTCATAAAAACCAATAACGATACTGATAAGAACAGCATATAAAATTTGTGTTGCAGGCGACATGTCTTTTGCTTCATGTTGTCCAAAATTTTTCTTAGCATACGTATAGACAAGTAAAAGTGATAATACGACTAATAAAAGCGGTTTCATAAAATCATTGCTCACATGAGTTAGTAAAGTAGAACCCAAAAAAGCAGATGGAACGGCCAAAAGCATCATAATTAACAATATTTTCCACTGGATAACGACTTTTTTTAAATATTGAAAGGCCGCAAAAGCGGTTCCGCTAAAAGCAGGTATCTTTAATGAACCAATTACGGTAGAAACGGGTAAATTTGGCAATAAAATCAGTCCCATTGGTGTCTGAATCAATCCTCCGCCACCCACAATCGCATCAATAAATCCTGCTGCAAAAGCAGCTAAACAAAGCAAAAATATGATATAGGTTTCCATTTCTATTGGTTATCAGGAGGTTTTGAAAGTCGTGTACAAAAGTAGGTTTACAATTTGTTTATTACAATAAATTTAATGTGGATTTGTCGTCAAAAAGTATATTTTTGTTGAAAATATTTAGAAAATGGATTTTACAAGAATTATAGAATTGGCCAGCTACACTTTACCCGCCATCGTCACCGGATTTGTAGCGTATAGTTTTTTTGAATTACACATTAAAAACAACGATAAAAAACGTGCGTTTCTTTTAAACAAGCAATCGCATTCAGAATCATTACCCATACGTTTGCAGGCCTACGAGCGCATGACACTGTATCTTGAGCGTATCAACCTAACTAAATTATTGATTAGAATCACGCCAATTTCTACTGAAAAACACGATTACGAAAACTTTGTAATTGACCAAATAGAACAAGAATTTGAACACAATCTGACACAGCAAATCTATATGTCTGATGAATGCTGGACGATCATTACAACTGCTAAAAATTCGACAATACAGATCATCCGCAAAGCTGCTATGAGTGATCGAGTTGACAGCGCAGACAAACTACGCGAAGTGATTTTGAATGATTTATTAGAAAAACAATCACCAAGCAATGCGGCTCTGGCGTATATTAAGAATGAGGTTTCTGATTTATGGTAGCCGTGACTATATAAATTTTAGAATGTCGATTTTAGATTTAAAAACTACGTATCAATTTACTCTAAAATCTAAAATTAAACTTTATTATCACTCATGATTTCAGATTTATTCTGAGCATATTCATACCCTTGATCCCACCATTTTTTCATTACTTCTTTGTTAAAAATTAATGCATTATTGGTTAGTTTTGTAGGTGTGTAATATAAATTTAATTTTACATTTTTGTTGTTTGCTATAAGTTTTCCTATAGCAATGTCGTGTTTTTCGACCTGATCTAGGGCAATTCGAAATAAATCAATCATGAGAGAAAACGGGTTTCTACCAATAACTGTTTTGTCCATATTGACCTCTGTTTCTAAGATAATTACGTCTATTTCAGTGGCTCCGCGATTGATTGCTTCTCGAATAGGTACCAAACTAGAAAATCCTCCATCTCCGTATTCGAAGTTGTCTTTGGTTACCAAACTCATAAAGGGAACATAATTGCTGGAGATCCAGGACCATTCGCAAAATTCTTCGTATGTACAATCTTTTATGGATTTGTATTCTGATTCGTTTTTGGTAAAATTCGTGACCGTAATTACGACATCTTTGTTTGTTTTTTTTAGCTTATTAAAATCAGATAAAGAAAAATTGTCTTTTATGTAATTTCGTAATCCTTTGCTTTCTCCAAAAGTTCGTTTTCCCTTAAAAAATTGTCGTAAAACGTTAAAGTGATTGATCGTTACAATATCAACTCCGTCTTTGTTTTTGACTACAAACGGGCAGATATTAAAGATTTTACTCATGCTGACATTGGTGTACACCCAATGGATTTTGGTAATCTGGCCAAGCGCCAAATGCGGAATAAGTAAACTTCCTGTAGAGGTTCCCAAAAATAAGTCGTATTCGTGTTTTTTTTCTTCAATCAAATATTGTGCAACACCACCTGCGAACGCACCTTTGCTGCCACCACCAGAAATAACCAATGCTCTCATAAATGTATAGTAGGTTTTTATAGAAAATTAGAGATAGATTTTTTATTAATTTTTTACTCTTTCAATAAACGATTCAGCTGAAATTGTTCATCGGGGTTCAAATTAGTCAAAATTCTTTCAAATGAAACACGATTATCTGAATTTTTCAATAAAAGGCGAATAGTATCTCGGCCAAATTTAGAAAATTGCCACATGTGATGCGTGGTGGCACTCACTAAATTTGATAAAACCTGATCGTTTATTATTTTAAAAGCAATTAATTTTTCAAGAGCATTTTGTCGTGTAGTGGCCTCATACTTTGTCGATGAAAACCCAATCAGTTCATCTGCCAATGATTTTGGATTTTCAGAATAATTGGACGTTGATAATGCCAGAGAAAGCCATAAAGTTCTCAGATTGTAATCATTAAAACCAATCCAGTTTTGAGATTTATCCAAATATTCTTTTTGATGATTCGGGAAGTTTTTCCATAGCCAGTACAAAGCAACTTCTTGCGTTTGATAGGATTTATCCTCAAGCAAGGTTTCGTATTCGGCTCTAAAATCTTCCGGAATTTTTGTTAATGTTGCGGCAACAGTTTGACGAATTTGAATATTATTAGTCTGCAAAGCCAGTTGTAACAATGATTTTTTTGCGTCATATTTCTCGCTCTCTAATTGATCGACAATAGCTTCTTTTACTGACTGATAAACAGCCGATTTTAAAGTTTTTATAAAAAAATCTTGCTTCTCATTCAGAGGAGTTTTCTTTAATTTATCGACTTCAAGGCGTACCTGAATCGATTTGTTTTTGCTTAGCAAAGCGTTGGCTGTCGCAGTATCAAAAACGGTAGATTCGAGCCATGTTTTTTGAAATTTATCGACATCAAAATCAGAGACTTTTTTTATTTCATCAAAAAAATTAGAAGTATTTACCGTTTGATAAGCGTATTTTTTTAAGTAACTTTTTATTGCTTTTTTAAAAGCCTTGTCACCAATAGATTCGTGTAAGACAAATAAAGTCCAGGCGCCTTTTTCATAAAATGTAAGCGAACTTGCCTTTGCATTCAAAACGGGAACAGTATCGGTACGCGAAGCAAATTTTAACTGCTGTGCCGTTTCATATAATTTCGAATAAAAATAATCATCGCCATAAATATCACGTTCGGCAAGCAAAGCAAAATAGGTTGCAAAACCTTCCTGAAGCCAATGATGCGTACTGCTTTCGGCTGTTATCAAATCGCCAAACCAGTGATGCGCCAATTCATGAGCATCAACATTGGTGTAGTTTCGATCTGCAAAACCTATCGAATCTACTACATATCGGGTTGCGAAAAGTGTAGTTGTCGTATTTTCCATTCCCGCATACAAAAAATCCCGAACCGGAATTTGTCTGTTAATTTGCCACGGATATTTAACCCCTATTTCTTTTTCGAGGAAATCAAAAATACGTTTTGAATACCGATAAGTTGATTCAAAACGAGTTGTATCTTTATTTTCTAAATAATATTCTAAAGGAATTTTAGAGTTTGATTTGAACTCTTTTTTATCAAATTTGCCGATCGCAAGCATTAACAAATAAGAGCTCATCGGATTTTCCATCACATATTGCCACTGTATTTGATTGCCGTTTTCAACTCTATTTTTTAAAATTCCGTTTGAAATAACCTCATAATTTTTGTCGAAAATAATTCTCAAATTAAAAATCACTTTTTCTTTCACATCATCAAAACTAGGAAACCAATTGCTCGTGTACCTGCCTTGTCCCTGCGTCCAGATCTGAACATCATCGTTTTCTATAGTAACAAAATACAAAGCCTGTTTTGGTTTTACGCTGTAGCTAAAAGTCAAATGATTTTTACCTTTATCAAAAGATGAAACGAGCAGCAATTGTTTGCCTGTATTGATGAATGGAATATCCTTATGATCCAGCTGAACATCGGTAAACTCCATATTCTGCGCATCAATTTTGATGGTGTCAAGGGCTTTTAACACTTCAAATTCATAATCTATACTACCTGAAACCTGTTTTTCTCTGGGATTTATTTGTAGTTGTCCTGAAACAGACTTGAAATCAACAAATTGGGTTTGCTGCGAAAATGCAAAACTCGTAATAAAAAGAAAAAGGTATTTCATTGAAAATAAATTAGTGCCAATTTTCCAAAGTTACAAAGGTTTTACCAACAAATCGAATGAAATTTGTATGTTTACAATAGAAAATTATATCAGCGTGTCAACACCCAAAAAAGCATTATTTAACTGGAGTAGCGGAAAAGATTCTGCTCTTACATTGTACAAAATTTTACAGAATTCAGATTTTAAAATCGAATATTTATTGACGAGTGTGAATCAGCAGTATCAGCGAATTTCGATGCACGGCGTTCGTGTTGAACTATTAAAAGCACAAGCCAAAAGTATCGGTTTACCGCTAAAAATCATGCAAATTCCCGAAATGCCAACTATGGAAGTTTATGAGAATGTCATGACCGAAACTTTGACAGAATTGAAGACACAAGGAATTACACATTCGGTTTTTGGAGATATTTTTTTGGAAGATTTGCGCAAATACCGCGAAGATAAATTAGCCACATTAGGTTTTGAAGGCGTTTTTCCTCTTTGGAAGATCCCTACTAATCATTTGATTCAGGAATTTATTTCGTTAGGATTTAAAACCATTGTAGTTTGTGTTAATGAGCGATATCTGGACAAAAGTTTTGTGGGTAGAATAATTGATCAGGATTTTATTAATGATCTACCCGAAAATGTAGATGTTTGCGGCGAAAACGGCGAATTTCATACCTTTACGTTTGATGGTCCTATTTTTTCAGAACCCATTAAATTTGAAATTGGAGAAATCGTGTATCGAAAATATGAAAAACCGAAAAACGAAGACTCGTCCAATACGGCTTGCGATACAAATGCCAGCGATGCTTTTGATTTTGGATTTTGGTATTGCGATTTAATTGAGTTAAAATGATGACATTAAGATTTAAAACATTTTGTAATTTTATTTTAGTAATTGGCATTGCATTTCTTTTTCAAAGTTGTTGGGTTAGCAGATGTAAAAGGCCTAAAATAGTAGGGTACATTTATGATTCTATTACTCGAAAACCCATTGAAAATTGTAAAGTTGGAGAAGGTCTAACGGACCAGAACGGTTATTTTCAACTGAAAGAATTGCGATATTCACAATTTACATTTGCAGGTTTTGAAGCCCCATCATTAATGGTAAATGAGCCTGTTAATAAAGAAGGTTACCAAAAAAAAGCTATAGAATTATTCAACCCTTTTGGTGGTGGGATAAAAAAAGGCGCTTTGCATAACGCTGATACTATTTTTTTGAGTAAATCAGAAATAATACCTGATTTTAAGTGATTTAATATTTTATAGTAATACAAATCTAAAAACTAAAGTGTTATGCCATTAAAAGAGAAAAGTCCAGAAATAAAAAAAATACTATTATTTTTAGATGAAATAGGACTGCAAACCATTGAAAAAAAACTAGAAAACACATTTTTACCGGGACTTAGTTTAGGTCCAGATTGTCTTTATATCGATTTTGAAAAATTATTGTATCCTGGCGATATTTTGCATGAAGCAGGACACATGGCCGTTGCAACCTCCGAAGAAAGAAAATTGGCAGGTACTCACGAAATGTCGCAAGAATGGCCTCCACAGAGTGAAGAGATTGGCGCAATTCTCTGGTCATTTGCGGCAGCAAATCATCTAAAATTACCACTCGAATTTGTATTTCATCCTAATGGCTATAAAAATGCATCAGATTGGTTTATTTCTAACTTTAGTAGTAAAAATTACATCGGATTGCCTTTCCTTCAATGGATTGGATTAACGTTGGGAGAGGAAAAAGCATTAGAAGAAAAAAAAGAATCTTTTCCTGTAATGCAAAAATGGTTGA
The DNA here is from genome assembly GCF_017948595.1 of Flavobacterium geliluteum. GTDB lineage: Bacteria > Bacteroidota > Bacteroidia > Flavobacteriales > Flavobacteriaceae > Flavobacterium > Flavobacterium flavipigmentatum. Next base: position 153,911 of record NZ_JAGFBV010000004.1, read on the forward strand.
GAGATTAAGCGCTTTTTTAGGTAGATTCATCGATCCATGTTTTTAAAAACCACAAACCTTTTCTTTTTTCAAATATATAATCTATAAAAATTCCATTATTCACACCCCGTTGCTGAATAATAACCTTGTCTTTTTTTAAAATTGTTTTTTGATTATAATCTCTTTCTTCTTTATTTTTATTGAGGTTGATTATAGTATATTCTTCCTTTATAATTTCGTAATCAACCAGTTCAAAATCATCATTATTTAATTTTACAGTTAACGGAAAATGGATTCGGCTCATTTGAAAAGTCTTATTTTTGTTGAACTTTTCAAAAAAAGTAGTAAAATCTTCCGCTTTATTATTTTGTTGAGCCAGAATAGTGGTAGTAGAAAATACGCTCACTAATAGTACTACGATAAATAGTTTATTTTTCATTATTCAGAATAGATATTTAATAAATTAGTCACTGTATTCCAGTTTCTAATAGTTGCTGTCACATTTAGTTTTTTCTCAATATATTTTTGGTCAAATCTGGTTTTCCCTGCTCCGGTTGCATATTTTATAAAAATTCGATTGCCGTCTATACTGGCTTCATCAGGTTTAAACTGACTGATTTTAAGATCGTTTATATTTTCTTTTTTCAAAGAAATTGAAACAAAAGCGACGTAAAGTTTTTTGGTATCAACATCTTTTTCCATCAAATATGGATTATTTTTAAAACACAATTCCAAATCTTCTTTAGTGATCACAATGGTAGGAACTTCATGACCAAAAACCTTAAAAATTTCCTGTTTGATCATAAAAGCCACTTTCGAAGCGCTCTCTTCGTCTGTATCTACAAAAACATTTCCCGATTGCAAATAAGTTCTGACGTTTTTAAAACCAATACTTTCCAACATAGTTTTCAAAGGCTCCATTTTCATCATATTGTGTCCCGAAACGTTGATGCCTCGTAAAAGTGCTAAATGTGTTGTCATTTTTTAAAATTTTATCCTTCAAAGATATTATTTTCTAATCTTTAAATTCGCACTAAACCACTTAAAGGAAAAAATTACGTAAACAGAAAATAATATTTTAAAATAAATATTAATATAAATAATAAATTAGAATTTACATTTTACTCACCTAAAAATTTACGAAACTCTTTTTCAATTTCTTTTTTAAGAGGAAATATTAATTTTTCCAGTTTTTGATATTCTGAATCAAATTTAAATTTAAAACCTAAATTATCTTCGATATTCTTTTTTTGCATATACTTAAGTTGGTCATATGTACTAAAAAAATTACCACAATGTATCATATAATTTACTAACAACTGTTCCGTTTTATCATCAAAGAATAACATATTTCGGGATATATATTTTGTAGATTCAGAATACGTATATCTAAAATTATTTTCAATTTCTTCAGTTTCATCAATATCTGAATTGTTGGTATCTTGATTCTTTACGGATACACTGTACAAATGCAAAAGTTCTAATAGTTGTGAAAGATAACTATAAATTTCAGCTAAACCTTCAAATCTCCTTTCGTGTAGTTTAGTAAACTTGAAGTTTTCCTTAGATTTCAAATAATTTAATTCTGATTGAAATTGTGCTAATTCTTTTGAATGTTCTTTTTTTACTTCTTCAAGTTTCTGGTCGTATGTGCTTTTGATATTGCCTTTAAGTCTTTCAGTTAAATACAATGTAAATAATGCTGGTAAACCCACAAATCCCAATATTTGATAAATGTAATCTGGATAATTCATAATGCTCAATTTAAAATTGTTATTCACCTAAAAGTTTTCGAAAATTAATTTCAATTTGTCGCTTAAGTGGTTTAAGTTTTTCGTGAATAAGTGTATGTGCCTGTTTACTATTTAAACTAATACCTTGTTCAGGTTGTGGATTCTCCATTAAATTAGATTGGTCAGTATCATATGTTATATAAATCTCTGCCATTTGGTCAAAATAACTGTTCAAAAGATTTTCAATACTATCATCAAAATAGATTATATTGTAATTAAAATATTTGTGAAATTCTAAGTGTTTATCAGTAAATTTATCACTCAAAATTCTTTCACCCTCTTCAAAGGTTGTACCTTCAGGTATAAATTTGAAAGGTTGCACATAATCCTTCAAAAGCTCTAAACTTTCATAAATGAAATGATAAGTCTTTTCCAAAACTACAAGTCGTTTTTCGTGTAGTTTCGTAAACTTGAAATTCTCTTTCGTTTTTAAATGATTAAGCTCTATTTGGAATTGAGCAAGTTTTTCATCAAAGGAATTTTTCACACTACCTTTAACCCTCTCATTCAACCAAAGTGTTATTAAAGTTGGTATTAATGCACTAATAAAAATTATTAAACCATTACTGTATTCTTCCATTTGATTAATTGTTTATATCGGCATTAAAGTTAAGAATTTTCTTAGCAGTTGAAGACAAATGTTAAAGTTTAAATTTTTTTATTTTTTTTCAAATTCATAAATAATTAAAAATCAATGAATTAAAATCAAAGTGTATTTATATTATACCTCGTAGAAGTGCTAAATGTGTTGTCATTTTTTTAATTTAAAATAAAATATAGAGAGCCCTTCAAAAATTAAAATGAAACACTCTTTTATCGCTGCAAAGTTACAGCTTTTTATTGCGATTTTTTGTACACCAAACCCGGGCCATCACATGTTCTCCAAGTACCTGTTAACAAACCATCTGCATCTATAAATAGTGATTCTTTCGAATTGCCATAACAATTTCCAGCAAGAGTGCTATTGCCTAAAAAAGTCAATTCAAAATATGTTATGCCATTGATATCTTTGGTTTCAAATGTACCCGATTCGGTGGTCGTAGTAGTATTTCTTACTCTGGTTTTTACAAAAGTTCCATCGGCTTTAAAAATATAAAACTCCTGCCATTCCATCTGATTTCCGGTGGTTTCAGAGTCTGGAAAAGTGCCTGACATCTTAATTAATGTCCATTTGCCATGAAAATCAGATGTAAAAGAATCACTGATTTCTTTCGTTTCATTTGAACAGGAAAAAAGACTTAACACAAGAATAAAAATGATTCCGATTTTTTTCATTTACTTTGGTTTTTAAGATTTTATACCCTCACAAGATACTTATTTTAGCTAACTATTTTTTCAATTTACAATTTAATAACCTAAGAATTTAAGTAATAATTCAGGCTGTTATTTTTTAAATTTAAAGATAAAAACTACTTTCTAACGTAAAGATATCTTTTTTTGTGCTTAATTTTGAAATCCGATTACACTTTCAAATTTCCTAATTAAAATCTATCTTCGCTTTTTGAAAGAGAAAAGAAAATAAAACGTATAAAAATACAAAAATCAATCCTCTAGATTCAAGCTCTTTTTACAATCTAAAATCAATAATCTAAACTCTAAAATTAGTAATGTCTAATAATCTCCTGGAGACTCCAATAGAATACTTAAAAGGCGTTGGTCCCAGTCGTGGCCAGCTGCTTCGTAAGGAATTGGGGATTCATAAATACGGAGACTTGATCAATTTTTTTCCGAATCGATACATTGACAGAACTCGTTATTACAAGATCAACGAACTGCAAAATACAGGTTCTGAAGTGCAGATTATCGGAAAAATAATCAATATAAAAACGGTCGAATTTGCTAAGAACAAAAAGCGTTTGGTTGCCACTTTCGTGGATGATACCGGGCAGATAGACCTCAATTGGTTTCAAGGACATAAATGGATTCGGGAAAGTCTTAAACTTAACGAAGTTTGCGTGATTTTTGGAAAATGTTCCTTGTATGGAAGCCAATTTAGTATGGCCCATCCGGAAATTGAGTTACTGACTGAGCACGAAAAAAGTCTTCGATCTGCGATGCAGCCTGTTTATCCTTCGACAGAAACCCTGACCAACAGAGGTATTTCAAATCGGACGATCAACAAATTAATGCAACAATTATTTATTGAAATACAGGCTTTATTTACCGAAACTTTTCCTTCTTATTTAATAGAAGAACTGAAATTAATTTCGAAAAAAGCAGCTTTATTCAATATTCATTTTCCAAAAAGCACCGAAGCTTTAGCGAAAGCGCAATTTAGATTAAAATTTGAGGAATTGTTCTTTATTCAGTTACAATTAATCACCAAAAACTTAATTCGAAAACATAAAATAAAAGGACATCCATTTACGAAAGTAGGCGAATTTTTTAATGAATTTTATCAAAATCACTTGCCTTTTGAGTTGACCAATGCACAAAAAAGAGTGGTCAAAGAAATCCGTGCAGACATGGGAAGTAATGCTCAAATGAACCGATTGCTGCAAGGAGATGTGGGTTCGGGAAAAACCATTGTTGCCTTTATGAGTATGCTTTTGGCACTGGATAATGGATTTCAGGCCTGTTTGATGGCTCCCACCGAAATTCTGGCCAATCAGCACTTTATTGGCTTATCTGAATTTGCTGCAACCTTAAACATCAACATAAAAATACTGACTGGCTCGACCAAAACCGCTGCACGAAAAATTCTCCACGAAGAATTAGAAAATGGCACTTTACAAATCTTGATCGGGACGCACGCTTTACTTGAGGACAAAGTAAAATTTTACAATCTAGGATTAGCCGTAATTGATGAGCAACATCGTTTTGGAGTGGAACAACGTTCTAAACTGTGGAAAAAAAATGAAATTCCGCCTCACGTTTTGGTGATGACCGCCACTCCTATTCCGCGAACTTTGGCGATGAGTTTGTACGGCGATCTGGATATTTCGGTGATCGATGAATTGCCTCCCGGAAGAAAACCCATTCAAACGGTACATCGATACGACAGTAACCGTCTAAAAGTATGGAAGTTTTTGCGCGACGAAATTGCCCTCGGAAGACAAATTTATATTGTTTATCCGCTTATTCAAGAGTCTGAAAAAATGGATTTTAAAGATCTGATGGACGGTTACGAAAGTATTTCCCGTGACTTTCCGCTACCGCAATATGCTATTTCGATTTTGCACGGAAAAATGAAACCAGCCGATAAAGATGCAGAAATGAAACGTTTTTCTGAGGGAAAAACCAATATTATGGTAGCCACAACGGTTATTGAGGTTGGGGTAAACGTACCCAATGCAAGTGTTATGATTATCGAAAGTGCCGAACGTTTTGGCCTGTCGCAACTCCATCAACTTCGCGGGCGTGTAGGTCGTGGCGCCGAACAAAGCTATTGTATCCTGATGACCAGTCATAAATTATCAAGTGATAGTAAAACAAGGATGGAAACGATGGTGCAAACCAACGACGGTTTTGAAATTGCCGAAGTCGATCTGAAATTGCGTGGCCCCGGAGATTTAATGGGAACACAACAAAGTGGTGTTTTAAACCTTCAAATTGCCGATATTGTGCGTGATCGTGATATTTTGGCACTTGCCAGAAATTATGCGATGAAAATATTAAAGGAAGATGCACCACTTCAAAAGCCTGAACATGCTGTTTTGAAAGCCGTTTTTATCGAATTGACGAAAAAGAAAAGTATTTGGAACTATATTTCTTAGTTTTAAAATATAAAATACCGAAATTTACGGTGATTTCTTTACAATTTGAAAACCTTTAAAGCACTCTAGGGCTTTAACTTTGCCCTTTTTTATAAAAAAAATCAAATTACGATTAAACCTTTCTTCACAAACGATGTCTAAATACATTAGCATCGAGCAAAAAAAGAAAATATTTGTACATACAAACGTTAAATAATAGTAAAGACCTTTTGATTTGGTAACAAAAAACTAAATTTGTCGCTGCTAGAAAAACACCAAAAAAGAAAAAAAACATTACCCAATTTTATGAAAGTAAAAAACCTAATCTACGCCTTACTCATCATCGCAATTGTAGGATTTATTGGCTACCGAGTTCTATCAAACAAAAGTAAAAATGAAGAATCTAAAAAATTTGGCGATAAGGATTCTCCAACAATAGTAACAGGAATTGTGCTAAAAACGGCAACATTTGATAATAACTTATCATTATCCGGTTCTATTGATGCCAATGAACAAATTGAGATAAGAAGCGAAGTTTCCGGAATTGTTGAAGGAATTTATTTTACTGAAGGCACTTATGTAAACAAAGGTCAGGTACTTTTTAAGGTAAATGATATTGAATTGAAAGCGCAATTGAGACAAGCTTCTACAAAAGAAGGTCTGACGGCTGAGAATGAAAGAAGAGCAAAATTATTACTTCAGAAAGAAGCAATCAGCCAAGAAGAATTTGACGTTGCTCGAGCAGACCACGCTTCGGCGCAAGCCCAAACTCAGTTGATAAAAGCTCAAATTGCCAAAACAGCTGTAAAAGCTCCTTTTTCGGGAAAAATTGGTTTGCGTTCTATTTCGCCAGGAACTTACATCACTCCTACTATATTGGTTGCGAAATTGGTTAATACCGGAAAATTGAAAATTACTTTTTCGATCCCAGAAAAATATGCCACTCAGGTACGATCTGGTTCTGTAATCGACTTTACGGTTTCGGGATCGACAAAAATATACAAAGCAAAGATTTACGCCATTGAACCAGAAGTAGAAGTTGCTACGCGTACCTTACAAATTCGCGCCATTGCAGAAAACACAGACGGAAAACTTTTACCGGGAACTTTTGCAGATGTAAAATTACCTTTAGACATCATAAAAGATGCCATCGTAGTACCTTCGGAAGCTATAATACCTGTAAAAGACGGTAAAAAAGTATTTATATCAAATATGGGTAAAGCCAAAGAAATAATGGTAGAAGCAACAACAAGAACAGATGCTTCTATTTTGATTCTTTCTGGGCTAAAAGCGGGTGATACACTGATAACCAGCGGTGTAATGTCATTAAAAAATGACTCTCCGATACAATTAAAAATAAAATAATTATAGTTTTTTAGCATTAAATTAGAAAGGTTTAAGCATTTAAATCTGAAATTGAATACCTAAAATCTAAAATCCCAAATTATAATGAGTTTATCCACCACAAGTATAAAAAGACCTGTTTTAACCATCGTACTGAATCTTCTGATTATTTTATTCGGTTTTATTGGTTATACGTTTTTGGGCGTTCGGGAATTTCCCTCAATTGATCCTGCGCAGGTTTCCATTAGAACCAATTACACCGGAGCCAACGCAGATATTATCGAATCTCAAATTACAGAACCTCTTGAGAAAGCTGTAAATGCTATTGACGGAATTAGAAATATAACGTCGTCGAGCAATCAGGGAAGCAGTAATATTACGATAGAATTTAACCTTGATAAAGACTTAGAAGAAGCTGCAAATGATGTGCGTGACAAAGTTTCGCAAGCGATTAGAAGCTTACCGCAGGATATTGATGCTCCGCCAGTTGTTTCTAAGGCTGATGCCGATAGTGACGCGATTATATCGATGACGGTTCAGAGTGATAGTCGTAGTTCATTAGAATTGAGTGATTATGCAGAGAATGTTATTTCGCAACGATTAGAGACCATTCCCGGTGTGAGTGGAGTTCAGATTTGGGGACAAAAACGTTACGCCATGCGTTTGTGGATCGATCCTGTAAAACTGGCAGCCTATGGTTGTACCGTTGCAGAAGTTCGTGATGCTTTGAATGCTCAAAACGTAGAATTACCATCTGGAAAACTTACGGGTAATAATACCGAACTTACTGTAAAAACAATCGGAAACTTATCCAAACCAGAAGAATTCAACAATATCATTATTCGTACAGATGGTGATAAAATTGTGCGTTTTAGCGATGTTGGTGGTGCCGAATTAGGTCCGGAAAATATCGAAACAAAATTGAGTCAGTCCGGTCTTCCTATGATTGGTTTGGCAATTGTTCCGATGCCCGGTGCCAATTATCTTGATATTTCATCAGAATTTTATAAAAAATATGAAGCCTTAAAGAAAGATTTACCTAAAGATATTAAGTTAAATATTGCCCTTGATAATACTATTTTCGTAAAAAAATCAGTGCTTGAAGTAGCCGAAACATTAGGGATTTCTATTATTTTGGTAATCATCATTATTTACTTGTTTTTTAGAGACTGGGCAATTGCTTTCAGACCTTTAATCGATATTCCGGTGTCGTTAATTGCTACATTTTTTATTATGTGGCTTTTTGGTTTTTCGATAAACGTACTGACTTTATTGGCAATTGTACTCGCTACGGGACTGGTCGTAGATGACGGAATCGTAGTAACCGAGAATATTTTCAAAAAAGTAGAAGAAGGAATGTCGCCGATCGAGGCTGCTATCAAAGGATCAAACGAAATATTTTATGCCGTAATTTCGATTTCGGTAACATTGGCCGCAGTATTTTTGCCCGTGATTTTCTTAGAAGGTTTTGTGGGCCGACTCTTTCGGGAATTTGGAGTTGTGATTGGTGCCGCCGTTTTAATTTCGGCTTTTGTGTCCCTTACTCTAACACCGATGCTGAACGCATATTTGATGAAAGGCGGCGAACAGAAAAAATCTAAATTTTACATTAAAACAGAGCCCTTTTTCGAAAGATTAAATAGTGGTTACGCCGAATCGTTGCAAAAATTCATGACTAAAAAATGGATTAGCTTTCCTATTCTAATTGCGTGTTTCGGATTGATTTATTTATTTTTTACGATACTTCCAAAAGAAACTGCACCCTACGATGATCGTAGCTCGGTAACGATGCGTATGACAACCCCGGAAGGTTCTTCTTACGAATATACCGATCGCTTTATGCAGGAAATTTCAAAATTGGTTGATGATTCTGTTCCTGAGAAAAAAGTAAGTTTGGTGATCACTGCCCCAGGTTTTGGAGCTTCGGCGACTAATACTGGTTTTATCAGGCTGTCACTAAAAGAATCTGACGAAAGAAAAGCATCTCAAAAAGAAATTGCGGATAAATTAACCAAATGGACAAAAAAATATCCGGATGCTAAAACATCAGTTATTCAGCAACCAACCATCGCTGTTAACAGACGTGGAGGTTTGCCTATTCAATATATCATTCAGGCTCCTAATTTTGAAAAATTAAGAGAAAAAATACCTGTTTTTATGGATGCGGTGGGTAAAAGTGATGTTTTTTCGATTTCGGATGTCAATTTGAAATTTAATAAACCCGAAATTAATGTGAGTATCGACCGAGAAAAAGCCGAAAGTTTAGGCATCTCGATTATCGATATTGCACAAACTTTGCAACTTTCGTTAAGTGGTCAGCGTTTTGGTTATTTTATCAGAAACGGAAAACAATATCAGGTTATTGGTCAGTTTGATCAAAAAGATCGTTCGAAACCACTTGATTTAACGTCGATGTTTGTCAAAAATAATAAAGGGCAATTGATTCAGATGGATAATGTGGTCAATGTAGAAGAGCAAAGTAATCCTCCGCAATTGTATCACAACAACCGATACATGTCTGCTACAGTTTCTGCTGGTTTGGCGCCAGGAAAAAGCATCAGCGATGGTATTCAGGCAATGGATCAGATAAAAGCAAAAGTGCTGGATGAGAGTTTTACAACCGATTTAAGTGGAGAATCTCGTGATTTTGTGGAAAGTAGTTCCAATACTTCTTTTGCATTTGGATTAGCGCTTTTATTGATCTTCCTGATTTTGGCAGCTCAGTTTGAAAGTTTTATAGACCCGTTGATTATCATCCTAACAGTACCAATGGCGGTAGCCGGAGCGTTATTTTCACTTTGGTTATTCAATCAGACTTGGAATATCTTTAGTCAAATCGGAACCGTAATGTTGATTGGTTTGGTAACCAAAAATGGTATTTTAATTGTTGAATTTGCCAATCAGTTGCGAGAACAGGGAAAACCAAAACTGGAAGCAATTTTAGAAGCGTCAGAGGCACGTTTACGACCAATTTTGATGACCAGTTTGGCTATTGCTTTAGGAGCATTACCTATTGCAATGTCGCTTGGAGCGGCCTCTACGAGTAGAATCGGGATGGGAGTTGTAATCGTTGGAGGAACTATTTTCTCTCTGGCATTAACCCTTTTTGTTATTCCAGCTATTTATTTGATGTGGTCGAAAGCCAGAAAACATTATCCTGAATTTGATCATATCGAAGAATACGAGAAAGAAAGCAAATCGTAGATTTAAATTAACATAAATTAATCCTGACCGTTTTTAAAAATTTGTTAGGATTCAAAAATAAATTCGTAGACAACATTTATCCTATGAAAACTAAAAATATATTAAAAACACTAATTTTGTTTTTGTTTTGTATTGCAAAAAGTAACGCTCAAGAAGTACTTACTATCGAAAGTGCTATAAAAATTGCTTTAGAAAATAATTTTGAAATTAGAATTGCAAAAAATACTTCTAAAATCAGCGAAACCAACGTCACTCTTGGAAATGCAGGCATGTTGCCCACAGCTACTGCTTCGGTTGTAGATAATAATAGCATTCAGAATTCCTCGCAGACCCGTCAGGATGGCACATCTACTTCTTTAAATAATGCCAAAAACAATAGCTTGACGTATGGTGTAAGTTTAGGTTGGACTATTTTTGACGGAATGAAAATGTTTGCCCGATTAGACCAGCTAAAAGAGTTAGAAAAACTAGGCGACACCGAACTTAAAAGAACTATTTTGTCTAAAATTAGTCAGGTAAATTCTGCTTATTATGATTTGGTGCAGCAACAGCAACAGTTGGCCGCTTTAGATACGACCATTGTCATCTCTACGCAAAGATTAGACTTGGCAAAAAACCGTTTTAGCATCGGAAAAGCCTCAAAACTAGAGGTTTTGAATGCACAAGTCGATTTAAATTCAGATCAGGTAGCACTTTTACGCCAAAAAGAAGCCTATGCAAATGCCAAAATTTTATTGAATCAGTATTTGGCACGTGATTCAAAAGTTGACTTTAAAGTAATGGATGTTGTAACAGTTGATGAAAAATTGATTTTGGCCGATTTATTAGCTTTAGCACAAAAACAAAATCCAGTACTGGAAGCTCAAATCATTAACAAAAGAATTGCCGAATTACAGCTCAAGCAGGTAAAAGCAGACCGATACCCTACTGTACAGCTAACATCTGGGTATAACTTTTCTGAGAGCCAGTCGAGTTTAGGATTTACGACCGAAGCTTCCTCAAAAGGTTTAAATTATGGTTTTAATGCTTCTCTGAATATTTTTGACGGATTCAATCAACATCGTAACGAAAAAATTGCAAAATTAGATATTGAAAATACTCAAATTGCAATAGAACAACAAAATAATATATTGAATACCCAAGTGAGTACTGCTTTTCAAACCTACTTAACCAACCTTGAATTAATTGGTCTAGAAGAAGATAATGAAGAAATTGCAAAGCAAAACCTTTCGATTACTCTGGATAAATTTAAAATTGGAACAATCACTACTATAGAATTCAGAACAGCTCAGTTAAACTATGTAAATGCAAAAGTGCGATACAGCAACGCACAATATCAGGCAAAATTATCTGAAATTGCTTTGAAAGAATTAGCGGGAAATATTAATTTTTAATTTATTTTTGCTTCAAAAAAACGGTAAATGACATCCTATAACCCAAAAGATTGGTTTAGTTTTATTTTTCATTTTAGCAAAGCAGATACCTTTCGTAAATTACTTCCGATAATGATTTTCATCGGAATTTACTCGGCAACAATTGCTTATCTCGAAATAGAATTTTGGGATTTACCCGATGATAGCCATGTAAAAAACATCTCGGTCATGCACAGCATGCTGGGTTTTGTCATTTCGTTATTATTAGCATATAGAACCAATACAGCTTATGATCGTTGGTGGGAAGGCCGTAGAATGTGGGGAAGTCTGGTTAATAACAGCCGTAATTTTGCTTTAAAACTATCGGTGATTTTGACAGACGAGAAAGACAGAGCCTTTTTTAGAAAAATAATTCCTGCTTATGCTTCTCTGTTAAACAAACATCTGAAAGACGAAGAAACGGGCAAGCAACTTTTTGATGACGTAGATTTAGTAATAGATCACCATAAACACAGGCCCAATCAGGTTGCAAAAATTATTTTTACAAAAATACATGATCTTTACAAAAGCAATAAAATTACAGGCGATCAACTGATTATTTTAAATAACGAAGTGATTACTTTTACAGATATTTGTGGTGCCTGCGAACGTATCAAAAACACGCCCATACCCTATTCTTACAGTGCTTTTATCAAAAAATTTATTTTTATTTTTGTGTTGACGCTTCCGTTTGGTTATGTTTTCTTGTTAGGTTATTATGTGATTCCGGTAGTGGTTTTTATTTTTTATGTTTTGGCAAGTTTAGAATTAATTGCCGAAGAAATTGAAGATCCTTTTGGAACAGATGCTAATGACTTACCGACTCAAAAAATATCCGAAAACATCAAAAAACATGTTGAAGAGTTGATTTAGTAAAAAAATACAATCTAAATTTTGTGTTTAGATTCAAATTTAACCAAAGCACACAGGACGTTATCAAATGTCTGTTTCGTCTTCTTTTTAATAAAATAAAGACCGGACTAAAAAACCAAATAAAATCTTTCTTTCTAGAACTCTCAATCCTTATATTTGTATTCTTATTTAAGAATAAAAAATTATCATGAAAATATCTTACAACTGGTTAAAACAATTCATTAAAACAGATTGGACATCTGAGCAAACTTCAGAATTACTAACCGATTTAGGCCTGGAAGTAGAAGTTGTCGAAAAATACGAATCGATAAAAGGTGGTTTAGCAGGAGTGGTTGTAGGACATGTATTAACTTGCGAGAAACATCCTGATGCAGATCGACTAAAAATAACTACCGTAAACATTGGTCTTGAAGCACCTATACAAGTAGTTTGTGGCGCGACAAATGTTGCAGCAGGGCAAAAAGTACCTGTAGCAACTGTGGGTACAGTTTTGTATGATAAAGAAGGAGCTGCTTTTACTATAAAGAAAGGAAAAATTCGAGGACAGGAAAGTCACGGAATGATTTGTGCAGAAGACGAATTAGGTCTTGGTACAAGTCATGATGGTATCATGATTTTGGATGAAACATTAGAGCCTGGTACTCCTGCTGCGAGTGTTTTTAAACTTGCAGACGATGAAGTTTTTGAAATTGGCTTAACGCCAAATCGTGCCGATGCCATGAGTCATTACGGTACAGCACGTGACCTGAGAGCTGGAATGTTGCAAAGAGGCGTAAACGTAGAATTGATCACCCCTTCTGTGAGTAATTTTAGAGTAGAAATGCGTACTTTAAAAATTGATGTAAGCGTAGAAGAACCTCTTCTAGCCCCTAGATACTGTGGCTTAACCATTTCCGGGATTTCTGTTGAGCCGTCTCCAGCCTGGTTACAAGACCGATTAAAAGCTATCGGATTAACTCCGAAAAATAACATTGTCGATGTCACCAATTATGTTTTACACGAACTGGGACAGCCTTTACACGCTTTTGATGCCAGTAAAATAAACGGAAAAGTTATTGTAAAAACACTTCCGGAAGGTACAAAATTTGTCACTTTGGATGATGTTGAAAGAACATTACATAAAGAAGATTTGATGATTTGCGACGAAAAAGGCCCTCTTTGTATCGCAGGTATTTTTGGCGGAAAAAAATCGGGTGTTACAGAAGGAACTACAGCTATTTTCTTAGAAAGCGCTTATTTTGATCCTGTTAGTATTCGTAAAACTGCCAAAAGACATCAGTTAAACACAGATGCTTCTTTTAGATTCGAGAGAGGTATTGATCCCACTATTACAGAATATGCCCTAAAACGTGCAGCACTTTTGATTCAGGAGGTTGCGGGAGGAAAAATTACATGTGATGTGGTAGAAGTATATCCTAAAAAAATTGAAGATTTTTCGGTTTTACTAAATTTTAACAATGTTTATAAAATTATTGGTCAGGAGATTCCAAAAGACACTATAAAAAAAATATTGGTTTCGCTGGACATCAAAGTAAATAGTGTTTCTGATTCTGGTTTAGGCCTGACGATTCCTGCATACCGCGTAGATGTGCAACGTGAGATCGATGTTATTGAAGAAATTTTAAGAGTTTACGGGTATAATAATATCGATTTTTCGAAAAAATTCAATGCGACCGTTTCAAATTCGCCAAGAACAGAAGATTATAAAGTTCAAAATGTAATAGCTTCTCAGCTAAACTCGCAAGGTTTTCACGAGATGATGGCCAACTCTTTGACAACAGCTGCTTACACTAAATTATCAACAACTTTAAAAGAAGAACATAACGTAACAATGCTGAATCCTTTGAGTAATGATTTGGCTACTATGCGTCAATCGCTGTTATTTTCGGCTTTAGAAGCCATTTCTTATAACATCAATAGAAGAAATTCTGATTTGAAATTATTTGAATTTGGAAAAACATATCATAAATATCTCAACGGATACGAGGAGCACAAACACCTTACCTTGTCAATCTCTGGAAACAGAAACAAAGAAAGTTGGATTGCAGTTCAAAAATCTACCGATTTCTTTTTATTGAAAGGTTATGTAACGGCCATTTTAACGCGTTTAGGGATAGAAAAGATCACAAATGCTCCTGTTGCATCTGATGTTTTTTCTGAAGGAACTTCGATTTGCTACAACAATGATACATTAGTGGAAATGGGTGTGGTAAAAAAATCCATTTTAAAACATTTCGGAATCAAACAAGAAGTCTATTTTGCTGATTTTAATTGGGATTTAATTCTAAAAATCATCACAGGAAAAATTAAATACAGTGAGATTCCAAAATATCCGGAAGTTCGAAGAGATTTAGCTTTGTTGATAGACCAGAAGACGACTTATGAAAGTATTTATAACCTAGCAAAACAAACCGAAAAAGGACTTTTAAAAGACGTTAATTTATTTGACGTTTACGAAGGGAATAACTTGCCGGAAGGAAAGAAATCTTACGCATTAAGTTTTACTATTCAAGACAATACAAAGACGTTAACCGATGTTCAGATTGATAAAATCATGTCGAAATTACAACAAACGTTTGAGACAGAACTTGGAGCTAGTTTAAGATAGAACAGTTCTTATAGCAAAAGTAAACCCGACAATTTTTTTAAATTTTGTCGGGTTCTATTTTTTGGTTAGATGCTATTCATTTTTTTAAATTAATACGTAAGAGCTGCAAAAATGGGATTGTTTTTTATTTTTTCTCTTCCATTTAAGAAAGTCAGTTCCATCAAAAAGTTGCATTGTACAATCTCTCCCCCAAGTTTCTCGACCAAATCGCAAACTGCTTTCGCGGTCCCGCCAGTTGCCAAAACATCATCGTGAATTAAAATTCGATCTCCTCTTTGAATGGCATCAGTATGTATTTCAAGACTGGCAGAACCATATTCAAGGTCATAGGAAGCAGATAACGTCTTAAAAGGTAGTTTTTTAGGCTTACGAACCGGAATAAACCCTGCATCGAGCTCTTGAGCCAAAAGTATTCCGAAGAAAAAACCTCTGCTCTCCGCTCCTACTACTTTATCAATTTGTTGTCCTTTTAATGAATCTAATAAAATATTGAGGCATTTTTTTCTGGCAAGTGGGTCAATAAGCAAAGGTGTTATATCTTTGAACAAAATTCCTTCTTTAGGAAAACCCTGAATATCACGTATATAATTTTCTAACTGCATTTTTTTTTATTTTTATGTAAATTTTCGCTTGTATATGTCACTTTTATGCCTATCTTTGCACCCGCTAACAGCTTTTACCAAAACTACAAAAAATTAGTTTAGTAAAAAAATAGGCCTCGTGGCGCAACTGAATAGCGCATCTGATTACGGCTCAGAAGGTTACTGGTTTGAATCCAGTCGAGGTCACTACTCGGGACAAAAGAAAAATATCATCTTTTGTTCCGTTTTTTTTTGCCCGTAATCTATTGTTTACCAGATAGATACAATTAACCATTTCATTGACTCGGGCGGTGCGGATTTTCTGTTCTTGAAATGTGAAATTTTCGGGAAAAATTAAACCAATTAATTCTCTTGAATCAGCTAAAGTCCCGCCATCAAAGGCTTCACCTAGCTTTAAAAGGTTTTCCAATCCAGTCGTCGTTAAATGCTCTATACTGGCCTTGTCGTCCTCTACACTTCCAATGCCTTTTTCCAACTTACTGATAATTGCATTGTACTCCATTTTCATAAGATTGTAATCTTCAGCATCGATTTTCTCGGTAACTAATAAATTTCTGGCCACAGATAATTTCTTTTCATAAACTGCAATCTGCTCAAGAGATTTCTTTTTTTCACCGGCTATTACTCCAGTATGCTCTCTATAACCTTCAAGCAGAACCGCGGTATATAGCTTTTTAACTTCCTCCAAAGGTTTAAATTTATTTAAATGTTCTTTAAAAATCTTGTTAGCTATTTCAGAATTCACTCTCCATTTACATACTTTATCACAGTGATAATAGTAGTAATATTTATTCCTTCCTTTACATTTACTTCCTGTTAATTTCTGACCGCACTTGGGGCAGAGAAAAAAACCTCGCAAAGGAAAATTCTCAATAGTTTTAATTTTTGGCCGGTAGGTTCTTGCCTTACTATCAAGAACGTCTTGAACCCGATAAAATAATCCCTCACTTATAATTGGCTCATGCTGTCCATTGACCCATCTCTCCTCTTCATCTCTATACTTAGGAACAACTATCTTTCCGCAATAAAGAGGATTTCTTATGATAAGCCATAAGTTATTCTTAGAGATAGCAAAGCCTTTCTCTTTTGCCATTTGATAAATAGATTCAGTACTGAAAATATTTTTAGCAATCTGTTCAAAGATCCAAATAACCTTTACAGCTTTATCCGGTACAATAGCAATATACTTCTTCCCATCCTCAGTTATTTTATTGGCGTATCCATAAGGAGCCATACCCATATGCCTCCCCTCTTTTTTGCCACGTCTAAGTCCTTGAAATGTATTTAGCGCTCTGCGATCATTCTCAACTTCAGGTGCCGCAAGATAAAATGCGAGCATCATCTTGTTTTCAGGAACACTCAAATCAAGCGGCTGTTCTATAGCCTGCGGCTCTACACCCAGTTTTCTTAAAACATTGATCATTTGGTAAGCATCACCCGCATTCCGGCTGAACCTGTCCCACTTCATAAAAAGTACCAGATTAATTTTATTTTTATATTTCTTCACATCAGCTAGGAATTTTTTCCATTGAGGCCTGTTGAAAGTCTTTGCTGAATGATCTTCATAGATTACGTTACGTATCTGTATTTGGTTTATGCTGCAATATTTCCTAAGCATTTCTTCCTGATTACGCTGGGAGAACCCTTTCTCTGCCTGCTCGTCAGTACTTACTCGAATATACAAATCTGCTATCTTGCTCATTTTGTTTTATTTATATGTTTCAACACAGCGATATTAGCAATTATTCTTAAGAAATACAAGATTTCCTCTGCTTGTTCGATGGTAACATCTAATCCCTCAGACCTAAGCATTTGTAAAGCTTTTTCCATGGTCAATTTTGAATTACTGTAGTCAATATCTTTTTCCATAATCACACTTTTTAAAATTCATAAAACTGTAATTTAAATGTAAAAATGCTTCAAATTTATTTTTCAACATTACTTGTCCTTACAAGGAAGCCTTTTTCCGGCTTGATATTTTAAATCATTTAGAAGAACTCAAGACTTTTTAATATTGTACACTAATATTCTTCTAGAAGATATCGAAAATCCGGCTAGTTTTTAACCTTCAAATTTGTCTCGTTTAAAATCTCGAACAACTCAAGTGGATTTTCGTAGCTATACTTCTAACCAACGACAAATTATAACAAACTCATTAATATTTAACAATATAACCTCAATTACATAATTTATTTGTTAATTTATTATATTTACAAAAAAAAGTAATTATGGAAATTGATTTTTTAGAAAGATCAGTTAATGATTTAATGAATAGGCTTGGCGCAGGAAATGCACATCCTGGTTCTGGAAGTGCCGCAGCATTTCAAGGAATGGTATCTGCAAAAATGATCTCTACTGTGCTTAGCTTAACTGCCAACTCAAAAAGTCCTCATCTTTACGCACACTGCATTAAAGAAATTCTGGATTATCAGGAACATATAGAAAATAAGATTTATCCGGCTCTGGCTGAATTATTCCAAAAGGATTCAGATCAGTTCGAAATCACAATAGCTACCAGAAAAGAACGAGATGAGGCGACTGAAGACGCAGATGTCAATTATCTTAGAAGAAGGGCTTTAGAAGAGCTGAAAGTCTGTATAATTATTCCTTTTGATATTGCAGAATTATCTGCAGAGCTAGCGGAAATCGCATGTTTTGTATTTGATAACTGCGTTAAAAAAGCCCGCGGCGACTCACAAGTTGCTTTAAGCGGTGCATTATCCGCCTTGGCAGGTTGTATTTCAATAATAAGGTTAAATGTACTATCCTTTAATAGCGACGAGTATAATTACACAAAAGCCGTCGTGGACGAGGTTAATAACGTCGAAAAACTATATCAGGAATTAAGTACCGTTGCAGATTTAAAAATAAAAATTCTACACGATGAATTCCAGGCTAAAATACCATTATTCGAAGGAGTCACGGTGCTTCTTGCTAAATACAGAGGAATTAAAAACTGTAATATAGAACAATGCACACGTGATCTGCAGAATTTAATCTGGAACAACCGTAGTTTAATCTGGAAGAAAAATACTCCGCAGAATGCACTGGAAATTTTAAAACCTGAAGCAATCTTAAAGCAGGTCCTGGGTTATGACTGCTTCTTTTCAGAACAATACGGTGTCCCTACAGGGGACGACGGTATAATTGAAGTGGCGGGGGTAATTGATCAGCCCAACAAACTTGTAGCAATTTCGACTGTTTACCCGAAAGAAGTCCAGAATTTTACTGCGGCGCACGAACTCGCTCATGCGATACTTCACCAGCATCCTATATTACACAGGGACAACCCCTTTGACCGTCCAAGACAAAAAGCAGATGGGGATCCAACGGAATACGAAGCAGACAAATTTGCAGCTTATTTTCTGATGCCAAAAAAAATAGTGGAAGAAGCTTTTTTTAGAATATTTGACACTTTATCTTTCAAGATAGATGACAATACTGCTTTTAAATTTGGAGGTAAAACAGCCCGAAATTTATACGACGAATGCAGAAATAAAAGGGAGCTGGCTAAAAAACTGGCCGCTTTAGAACTATACAATGGGAAGTTTTTTATTTCACTATCCAAAACTTTCGGTGTATCGGCAACCGCAATGGCAATTCGAATAGAAGAATTAGGATTAGTGGACTACTAATAAATATAAAATTAAGCTCATTATTCGGATTTGCCACATAGGGACTTAAAACACATATTATTGCTTTTTCACTACCCTGAAGTGAATTCACTTTTTACTTTAGTCAATTCTCTTTTGTAAAACCATTATCTATCATCCAATTTTTCTTAAAAATTAATTTGTCACATTTATTAAAATAAAAATGTCAATTAAAAATTTAAATATTTGATTAGATGTAATTAATTTTTCGTGCAAAAATATTGTTTAAATAAGTAAAAAACTTTCAATATCAATAACATGATCCTCTCCAAACCATTTCTTAATATTGACCAAAGCTTTATCATCAATTTTTGATAACATAAAAACTACTAAATTTTCTTTCGCTCTTGAACATTCAACATAAAAAAGATTACGAGTTCTTAGTGCTCTTTCAGGTTTTTCATCGGAATTACTAAAAAAATTATTAAAATTATACTCCTGCTTCCACTCAGTATCATCAATTACAGTCAAAACATTCCTGTATTCATCCCCCTTTGTTCCATGTTTAGTAGAAAAAACAGTTTCATTTTGAATATGTTTCCAAAAATTTAGAATTTCATTATATGAAAGACTTATGAATGATTCGTAAAAAGATTTATCTTTTACAATTCTTTCTTGGACTTCTGGATCTAGTTCTGTTGGATCTTGATTAATTCTAATAATAAAATCTTCCAGATTTTTAGAAACAATAATTTCTTTTTGCAGAATAATTTCCAATACTTCCTTTACTGTTCGTTTACTTCTGGTTTTATATAAATCATCCAATATGTCAGATACTTCTTTTTTCTTTGAATGCTTGAACTCATGTATAATATTTCCGTTTTTCCTTAAGAATCTAATTGTTTTATTATGATTGTTTTCTGACCAGTATGCCATAAGATGTTCTAAACCAATTGCTCTTTCTTGAGTGTTTTTTTTTATCAATATATCCGCTAAAAATCTTTATAAGAAAATGATTTCTATCTAAAAGTCTTTCTTTGGTTGATTGTCCATATCTTTGAGAATAGATTTTATATAAATTTAGAAACCCAGCCCTTTCGGCTATTCTACTATTTGCTAAAACTAGAATTTTATCTTCACTATCACTCGTAAAATTCCAATCAGATTTAACTAGTTTTTCAAGAAGCTGATTGTAAAATTCATTTTTATTTGCTTTTAATGAATCTTCAAAATCTCTAACTTTTTGCTTTGGAGCTATATTTGGGTGATTTGCCCAGTAAATAAATCTTGTAGATCCAAGAATATCTTTTTTTGGCTCCTGTTGAATATTTGTTCTAAAGTTATTTAGTAGATTAACAATAGCTTTTGATGATCTATAATTTTCTTCTTTTTTGATTAATGTTAGCACATTTTTTTCTTCTTTTACATAATCTTGTAGACTTCCAATTCCAATATCATAAATTTTTTGATGAGAATCTCCATAAAAGCCAAGAAGTAATTTGTCCTTATTGCGTAATAATAAATAATCGATTAAAGCTTGGACTGTTTCTAAATTTACTTCCATACTTTAGTAAAATGGATCATTTTTTTATCCATATCTGACTTATAAGCTTGATAAATATAATTTTCAACTCTAGTTTTCATGCATACTCTGCAAATATATCTTTGACTGGCAGACTTTGTCTTCCATACTTTATCATCTTTCGAATATCATCAACACATCTGTGACACCTAGTCAGGTTTAAGCTCATTTTTTTTGATTTAAAGCATTATAAAATAAAAAAACAGCCCGAAGGCTGTCTTAATTTTTATGCGATATTACTATAAATATCTGATTTTCTGCAAATATTTAGATGCAATAATTAACTACCAACACATCTGATACATTACCTGAAATGATCAGAGACCCTACATATCATGATTCAATCTGATTAATTTTTAATAAACTTAGCATTCATAACGCCTTTATCTGTCTTTAATCGCAAGAAGTAAATACCTTGCATGTATTGGGTAACCTTTATAAAATTTGAATTTAAAGTATTTGAATCTACTTTTCTTCCGGTTATATCAAAGACTTCATAACCTGATATACCGATACCCTCTGGAAGGCTTATTTTTAGATCATCGATTGCTGGATTTGGATATACGTAAATTATACTATCCTGTTTAAATTGGTCTGTACTTAAAGTATTGGACATATTCATACGGGCTATAGTTTTTATATGTGTTTCATTATAGGAACCAAAATTCCCTCCAGCAAGAAGCTTTCCGTCATTTTGAAAAATTAAGGCCCCAACCGACCCATTAAATCCTGTTCCGGCCAGGAAATCCGTATCTAATGTACCATCCGTATTCAATCGCATTATATTACTGCCTCCATTATTAGCTGCAGGAAAAAATCCTCCTACAATAATTTTACCATCCTTCTGGATTACACTGCTGGCAAGAGATACATTTCCATATAATACAGGGATTTTAAACGAGGTGTCTAGGCTTCCGTCCGCATTCATACGAACAACTCCTTTTGAAGGAATTTTATTAAAAGTATTAAACGCACCGGCGAGAACAATTTTACCATCCTTTTGTACAGCACTGGAATAAACAAAGTAATTTGGCCCTTCACCACCAGGGCTAAAGGTTGTATCTAAACTTCCATTGGCATTTAATCTGAGAACTTGTCCATTATTTGCATAATTATATTCTAGCAAAAGTCCCGCTATGATTATTTTACCGTCCGGTTGTATGGAAATGGTCCAGATATTTCCCGCATTTAATTTAGGGAGAAAAGAAGTATCTACTGTACCATTGAAATTTAATCGAGCCAAAAGGTTTCTTGGAGATCCGTTAACTGTACTAAAAACCCCTCCGATAATGATTTTCCCATCGCTTTGCAACGCAAGGGAATTCACCATAGCGTTAGTACCTGAGCCACCCGAATTAAAGGCAGTATCTAAAGTCCCATCAGCATTTAACTGCACAATACCGTTAGCCGTTGCACCATTGTATGTTTTAAAATCTCCTGTAATAATAACTTTATGATTGGAGGTAACTGCTATGTTTTTTACCACAGCATCTGTTCCTGTTCCCACATTAAAAGTTGCATCGAGTGTTCCGTCAGCGTTTAATCTTGCAATCCTTTTAGAGGGTATACCACTATAGGTAGTAAACCCACCTCCGATCAGTATTTTTCCATCCGCTTGTAAGGCAACTGCCCTTATGTCTCCATTTGCGGAAAGACCATTTTCTAAGAATGGATAAAAATCGGTATCGATACTTCCGTTCGTATTAATACTTGCTATTTTGTTTCGTGAGATATAATTGCAAGATGAAAAAGCCCCGCCCAGCATTATTTTACCATTAGACTGAATGACAAGAGTATTAACATCGCCGTCAGTTCCTGAATTGGGACTCGAGCTAAAAGCGGCATCTATTGAACCGTCATCATTTAATCTCGCTATTCGCTCACAATACGTGCTGTTGTATGTAAAAAAAATTCCACCGACCACTACTTTCCCATCATCCTGAATAATTACGGAATTTACAGAAGAGTTAAAACCTGTACCAGTATTAAATGTGTTATCCAGGGTACTATCGGCATTTAATCTTGCTATACAATTAACCAATGTACCATTATAGGAGGTAAAAGTACCACCGATTATTATTTTTCCGTCTGTTTGTAAACAAACTGTTTTTATAGTGTTGTTAGCCCCAATGGTAGGGGCAAACGTAGTGTCCGTTGTTCCGTCTGTATTTAACCTTGCAATTCTGTATCTTGCCAAACTGTTAAATGATGAAAAATCGCCCGATATTACAATTTTGCCATCAGGTTGTATAACACAGGAATTAATGACATTATTTGCTCCGGTTGTCACGTTAAATGTTGAATCGAATGTTCCATCTGCATTTAACCTAACAATTTTATTTTTTGAAATTCCATTAAATGAAAAAAATTGACCTGCAACGATTATTTTCCCGTCTGTCTGTACAGCGACAGTATAAACGATACCACTTGCTCCCGTCCCAGCATTAAATGTCGAATCAACAGTTCCGTCCGTATTTAACCTGACAATTCTGTTTTTTGAAATTCCATTATAGGTTGTAAAATTACCAACAACTATTATTTTTCCATCGGGTTGTACAGTTATGTCGTTAACAGTATTATTAAATCCTGAACCTGAATTGAATGTTATATCAATGGTTCCGTCTGTATTGAGTCGTGCTAATTTATTGGCCACTAAATTATTTAAAATTGTGAAGGTGCCGCCAACGATTATTTTCCCGTCTGATTGCAGGACTGCTGCAGTCACATCCCCGTTGCGGGCTCCTGTCGGCTGGTTGAAGCTGGTGTCTAAAGATCCATCCTGCGCAAATCCCGATATAGTTACACTAAGTATTAATAATAGTAGTATTTTTTTCATAGGCTTATTATTTTTTGGTTTGGAAATTTTAATTAAGATTCAAATATACAATCTTTACTATTAAAAAAAAGAAACTCATCCCTTTATTAAATCAATATAGTAGATCGTTTTCTTATTTTAAAATACCTACAGGTTAAAGAGCTATAAACAATTGGATATCCACAAATTCAGTACAGTTAAAATTTCAAGCCCCACATCCAAGCCTGTTTAAAAAAAAAAAAAAATTACAAAAAAAACAACAATCAGACATCCTGCTTTATTATTTTAATGTTCTCCTTTTTTAATACCCTTTTTTCTATTTACATTCTGTACAATTTATAGTATCACTACTTAAACACTACCAAACTGAAAGGTAGTTTGAGTGGTTCCGGCACCAAAATCCGTTTGAACTGGGAAAAATTAATCTTGACTCTCATCTTCTTTGGTACTGGTGATGTTACTAATAAATCCCAGTCTTCTCAGTTTAGCTTTTATTTGATTATGTAGAACAATCAAGCTTTGTATGGTCATATATACTTACATCGGTTCTGTAGTAGTTGAAGTACTGCTGAATATAAGTTACAATCTGCTCATGAAGCTTTTTATTTTCAATATGGATTATGAAATGATTGTGATGACTGCTTCTATTGTTGAAGGGTTCTGTTGTAAACTAAGAAAAAAACATTAACACGTACGATCGAATTAGGTTCGAGTAATTTTAATAGGATTTGAACCATTTCAACTAATGTCTGGTAAATTAAAGCGGTTAAATTCTTGAACATGACTTTTTAAAATTTTGTAACGAACATGTTTTCCTGTTGCAAATTCTTTTTTATCCACCAAAGCTAGCATCTGATCATTATGTAATTGAAATTCCTGAAGAACAGTAGTTCTCGCTTTGGTTTTACCCTAAAATAAAATTAATAAGCTTTACGCTCTTAACAGATTCTCGCTTCTCTGCAAGCTGGTCAGCAAATTTTCTAATTTTCATTTCAAGTGAGTACAAAAAGAAATTTAACGATTTGGCATCTTATTTATTTCCAATTGCTCTTCCAGTTTTTTTCTCCCATCGGTTTACGGTCCACTTTCGTTTAGTAGAGGTTTCTTTAAGAATGCCATTTACGCTGATTCTTAGATAAATAAATCTTTCACTACTGCCACTTGTAGAACTTTTCAAAAAGAAGATAATTCCGATACTCCTTTCTAAAATAATTCAATAATTTTAAAGTTAATAAAGATCGAATTATAACATCAGTAAATCAAGACATAAACCAGCTTTACATTTTGACCATAAACAAATTAAGCTGCTTTTCGTGGCAGTTTTTTTTCACCGGTTAAATTGCCCCGAATTTGCACTAAAGTTTTGTGCATTTCTGAAAATTTTAGTGGTTTAAAGCAGTAATAAAAAAACTACAAACGTTAATTTTACAGGTTTTATAAGGGTTTAGAACATTTAATGATAAATTTCTAAATTAAAAGTGAACTATGAGGGTTCAGAACTTTTTCTGCTTAAACCGCATTAATAATGCCTTTTTATTTTTAGAAAATAGCTGCGCAATGAATCTGCCACAATTATCATTTCTTTACAATATCTTAAAAAAAGCTCATGCATGAAACTTCTTGTGTTTTAAAAAATGTTATAATTCTTTTGTAACATAAAAAATACAACTTAGTTTTAATTTTTGGCATAAATAATTGAACACTTTCTTGTTGTATATCAAGACTGGAAATTCTGATTTGAAAACTTAAAAGGAAGCCTTAAAAAAACAGTTTTTTCTCCTCTCTAAATGAGTTCCCATATTACATTTGTTAAAAATTAATAAGTATAATAAGAGATGAGAAAGCAGGCTCACACAAACAAAGAACATTTTAAATGCGAATGGTGGTAAGATACAAAGTACACATTGCTTTTATTTTGGAGCTTGTGGTAATGACCAACCAAACCAAGAATAAGTTACCTCTCATTTGGATACAACCTGATCCTATTTAGATACTTTTTTAAGAAACTATAAGTTGAACTTTGCAATAAATAATTAAATATAAAGATTATGACTAATATCAAAGAAGTGAAATTATGAAGTCAAGGGTTAGTAATTCCTAGTTTAGGTCTTGGTTGTATGGGTATGACAACTGGGTTCGGTGGAAATATTTATGGAAAAGCCGATGAAAAAGAAGCACTTGCAACGATACAACGTTCATTAGAGTTAGGCGGTAGTTTTTTGGATACAGCAGATATATATGGCCCTTTTTTAAACGAACAATTAATTGCAAAAGCCATTCAGGGGAATAGAGAAAAATACATTATAGCCACAAAATTAGGCTTTGAAATTGGCGATAACGGACAAGCTACAGGAGCATTCAATGGTAGTAAAAATTATGTAAAAAAAGCCGTGGAGCGTTCGTTAAAAAACCTTGGTACAGATTATATTGACTTGTATTACCTGCATCGATTGGATACCAATACACCCATTGAAGAGACCGTCGAGGCTATGGGCGAATTAGTTAAAGAAGGAAAAGTAAAATATATTGGTCTTTCGGAAGTAGGTTCTGAAACCATCAGAAAAGCACACAAAATTCATCCCCTTACGGCAGTACAGTCCGAATACTCCTTGTTTGAAAGACAAATTGAAGAACTGGGCATTTTGGATACGCTACAAGAATTAGGCATCGGTCTGATTGCTTATTAACCGGTTGGAAGAGGATTTTTAAACGGCACCATTCAAAAGCCAGAAGATTTTGGCGAGAATGATTGGAGAAAATTTCTGCCCAAATATCAAGGCAAACAATTTTACAAAAATGTAGAATTGGTAAATGAAATAAAAAAAGTTGCAGTTGAAAAAAATATCAGTTCTGCACAATTAGCAATTGCTTGGGTTATTGCAAAAGGGTACACGCCAATTCCAGGTACAAAACGTGTGAAATATTTGGAAGAGAATATCGCATCAGCAAGCATTTCGCTAACGCAAGAAGACCTAAACCGATTGGAAAACATTATTCCTTTGGGAACAATTACAGGAGCAAGATATGACGAAGCATCAATGAAAGGTGTAAATTTGTAACATTGAAAACGAGGGATAAATTAAATATTATCTCTTGTTTTTTTAATTTTATCAAATGAAAAATAACAAGACTTATTTTTTTAAATCGGTTTCAGAATTTCATCATTTTCTGAATATCAAAAAATCAGCACATCCTTTGGTAAGTGTTGTAAATCTCAATGATATTGCTGTCAATGTTTGTGAAGAAATGAATACAATTGTCTATAATTTCTACACCATTTATTTAAAAAAGAATTTTGATGGAAAAATAAAATATGGACAACAGTATTACGATTATGACGATGGAATAATGACTTTTTTTGCACCCAAACAAATGTTTTCGATGGAAGCAAACAGCTCTGTAAAAGTTGAAGGTTGGATGCTTGTTTTTCATCCAGATTTCATTCAAAGTTATTCTTTAGCAAAGCGGATTAAAGAATACGGATTTTTTTCTTATGCCAACAACGAAGCATTACATCTTTCAGACAAAGAAGAAAACATTATTGCAGGATTAATGCAAAATCTGCAACAAGAAATCGAAACAATGATAGATAATTATACCCAAGATGTAGTTGTTTCTCATATTGATTTATTGCTCAATTATTGCAACCGCTTTTACAATCGTCAATTCATCACACGAAAAAAAGCATCCAACGATTTATTTTTAAAGTTTGAAGACTTACTAAATTCGTATTATCAAAATGATGATTTAAATGTTTCAGGATTGCCCACCGTTCAATATTTCGCTGAAAAGTTATTTGTATCCCCTCACTATTTAAATGATATGCTAAAAAATTTGACAGGACAGACCACACAACAACATATTCAAAACCAGCTTTTGGAAAAAGCCAAAGAACTTTTATCAACAACAAAATTATCCGTAAGTGAAATCGCATATCGATTGGGTTTTGAATATCCGCAATCATTCAGTAAGGTATTTAAAAACAAAACGAACCAGACTCCATTGGAGTTTAGACATGCCTTCAATTGATAAAACTTAAAGGCAATATTATTGTTTTTCAATAGACTAACATGTATTGAATGCGGATTAGGAAAGATCATTTTCCGTTCAAAATTTGAAGCATCCTGCCAAGCTCAATATCCATTCTCGAGAAAGCAAACCATTTTTTACCCAAATCTTTTAATGATGCACCAATGTGGTAAAGTTCAGTCTTGTCAATAATCAAAAATCGGTCGTGAGCATCGGTGAAAATCTCAATTTCAATTGAAGGATATTGGCTGTTGTATCTTAGCAAATCCAAACGTAATTGATTGCTGATTTTTTTGGTATAAATAGTGGCACTTACGTTATTATTCCGTTTTCCTAACACGGTCAGCACCGTATCATCCACATAATTATCTAGCAGGATAATGGAACTTTTGGCGCTTCGGATAATGTCCGAAACAAAAGTGTAGGAATCGAAAATTTGTCCATTATAGAAGATGCCTTTTTCAGAGTGGAGCTTATCGCTTTCCAATGCCTTAAAAATCTCCTCAAATTTTTGTTCCGCTTCTAACTGTTTAATTTCAATTTTGTCCAGCCGATGAAACAAAGAAGCATTGCTAATAAGGATACGTCGCATTTCTACAAAAGCTTCCATAATTTCAACACTGACTTTAACGGCAATATCCGAGCGGAGTATTGCAGAAGCCATTGCGACCCCTTGTTCGGTAAAAACATGGGGTAAATAACGTCTTCCGCCGTAATTTAAACTTGAGGTTCCAAATTGGAACCTCAAGTTATGGGTTTCCTCTTCTGTCAGTTGAAAACAGAACGATTTGGGAAACCTCTCCATATTTCTTTTTACGGCTTTGTTGAGGTTCTTCGTTTCCACCTGGTATAAGGAAGCGAGGTCGCTATCCAGCATTACTTGCTTGCCACGTATGGTATAGATCAGATTCTTGAGTTCTTCGGAAGAAATAAAAGGTTTATTATCCATCACTTTTTGTAGTTTTTGGTTGTATCAAATTCAAAAAAGGTTTTGTGATCTTCATTGAGCACGATATAGGCATCGAACTGCTTTCCTGCCTTGCTTTTCATTCCCTTGATCAGTGAAGTTTTCTTTTTATTTACAAGGCTTTCAATATCAGCTATACTGATTTGTACGCCACACACGTTGCGGAACTGTACCCAGCTACAAACTTCATCAGGACATTTGACAATCTTATCACGGATAATGAGCCCGTGGCTTTTACATTTCGGGCAAACCAATTTAGGTAGGTTTTCGTTGGCAATGGAGGTTTGCAGCAGTTCATTGATAATAGTTGAAGCGTACTTTTCCATTTTCTTTTGGAATGCTCCGGCATCCGCTTCATTGTTTTCTATCTTCTCCAAAGCCAGTTCCCATTCGGCAGTCATTGCCACATCTGCAATTTTTTGGTCTTTTACCAATTCATAAACCTGAAGTCCTTTTTCAGTCGGGATTAGGGATTTCTTTTCCCGACCAATATAATTGCGGGTGAACAGCGTTTCAATAATTGACGCTCTCGTTGCAGGTGTACCAATACCGATATTTCTCAGGGCTTTTCGTTCTTCTTCATTTTCAATTTCCTTTCCGGCTGTTTCCATCGCCGATAAAAGCCCTGCTTCGGTGTAGAGCACAGGAGGTTTGGCTTGCTTTTCCAAAACTGTGGCACCTTTGATTTTGATTTCATCGCCCTTTTTCATTTCGGGCAAATCCTGTACGGGTTCCATATCATCATCGGAGAAACTGCCCCTTATGGAACGCCAGCCATCTTCCATAATCTTACAGCCTTTTGCGGTAAAATCGTAATGCAATGCCTGTAAAACCACATCGGTCAGCTCTTTGACACAGGCTTGTGAAATCGCTTCGAGCAGGCGAAAGGCAATCATGTCATAGATGGCGTTTTCCTTCGCTTTCAGGGCAGATGGTATTTTATCTGTAACTAACAAGCCGTGATGGTCGGTAACACACAAATCGTTCACGATGCGTTTATTGAACCGTCCCCACTTCATTTTTGACACGGCTTGTTTGCAGGTTTCCCTGTCCTGCAAAGCCCTTACAAGGTTTGGGATTTCTGCCCACATATCTTCAGGAATATATTTGCTTCCGGTACGTGGATAGGTGATAAACTTCTTTTCGTAAAGGCTTTGAGCTATGTTCAGGGTCTCTTCGGCAGAAAGGTTGAGCTTTTTGTTGGCTTCTTTTTGTAGACCCGTAAGGTCAAAAAGCAAAGGGGGTTGCTCTGTAACATTTTTGATTTCTACCAATGTAACGGTTACCGTTTCGCTTCGCTGAATGGCTTTCAGCGTATCATCGGCAAGCTTTTTATCTTCCCATCTGGTTTTGGAAATGCTTTTAAAATCGATAAACTCTCTGCTGTGCGATAACTGTATCTGCCAATAGTGCTTTACCAGGAAATTTTTGTTTTCCAGATAACGTTTGCATATCAAAGCGAGTGTTGGCGTCTGCACCCTTCCGAGTGAGTAGACCCCATCGCCTGCGGCAATAGAAAGTGCCTGTGTGGCATTGATACCCACCAGCCAATCGGCATGGCTTCTCCCTTGTGCTGCCTGATACAATCCGTCAAATACTGCCCCGTTTTTCAGGCTGTCAAACCCCTGCTTGATGGCTTTTTCGGTAAGCGAACTGATCCAAAGCCGTTCAAAGGGCTTGTTGCATTTGAGGTATTCATAAATGTACCTGAAAATGAGTTCGCCCTCACGACCTGCATCGGTTGCTACGATAATGCTATCGCTTTTATCAAATAGATCTTTTATTATTTTCAGTTGCTTTAAGACTCCTGTATCAGCGGTATAGCCTTTGTCTTTTTTAACTTTTCGGACGGTCAGTATAAAAGGATTGGGAAGTATCGGCAATGATGCTTTGTCAAATCCCGAAATCCCATAATCTTCAGGCATTCCCAATCCTATCAAATGACCCAATGCCCACGTGACAAAATAGCCGTTGCCCGTCAGGTAACCGTTCTTTTTTTCGGAAGCACCCAACAGACGGGCTATTTCTCTTGCCACGCTTGGTTTCTCTGCTAGTATTGTTTTCATACTATATTACATTTTTCTGCCTTTGGATTTAGCAGGTGCCTGAGCGTTTTCCTGTTGTTCTTGTTGCTTTTCATCTTTTGGCGTTTGCTGTTGCGATTTTAGAGGCTCTTTGATATTCTTTGTCGCTTCATTGGTTTTTCCCTCCGAATTGACTGCAGTTTGTGTTTTGTGTGCTTCAGCAGGTTTCGCCTGCTCTTCAAGCTTATCAGGATTTTGAAAAGAAAAATCGGTTTTATTGGTTTCTTTGTTGAGCGTAATATATCCTTGATAGTTTTGACCTTTCTTGTCCACCAATCCATCAACATAAATGGTCTGACCCGCTTTGAGTTTATTGTATTGCTCATCATCCAATTCCTTTCCCCTAAAGGTTTTTGACACTTCCTGCGACTGGCTTGGTTGATTATTCTGCCCGTTTCTTTGTATTTGCTGATTGGAATTGCCCCTGTCAAACAGGAATTCTACATAGCGTTTATCCGCATTGAACTGAACCGTTGCTTCAAATTCAGTTCCTTTTTTAGAAATCATCCCATCCAAATGAAGCGGTTTACCCTCGGTTAAAGTCTGCTTTTGCTCATCGTTTAGTTTTATACCTTTTATTTCATCAGGTATTTTTATGAATTCTGTTTTTAGTGCAACCAGCTCATTGGTAAGCCTGTCCACACTAATAATTGAAGGAATGATTTCGCCTGTCTTGTGATTTTTTAGGTCAATCACACGGCCCATATTTCCTGAAGCGAGTAAGTTCTTTTTGTCATCATCGGTAAACTTGTGTCCAAAAAACTCAAAATTTAAGTTGGGCTCTTTGCGAATTCCGTGGATGGCAACCACCACC
This sequence comes from Flavobacterium geliluteum, assembly GCF_017948595.1. GTDB lineage: Bacteria > Bacteroidota > Bacteroidia > Flavobacteriales > Flavobacteriaceae > Flavobacterium > Flavobacterium flavipigmentatum. The sequence goes on from NZ_JAGFBV010000004.1 coordinate 185,305, forward strand.
TGTCCTTCATCATTGGACTGTAAGGATAAGCGGGCATCCATTCTTGTAACAGCAGTTCCAAGATTAAGGCTTACTGGTACGAGCTCATTGGTCTTGTAACCCTTCAATAAAGGCTCCAGAAGGTTCATTTTTTCTAATTTCTCTTTACTCAAGCCGAGATTGTTCATGGTTTCCCAATCGATCTGTTCCGGTTTGTAGCGGTATTCGTTTGTTTCCGCTGTTGTCTGTGTTGTTTCCATATTCTTTTGATTTTCTAGTTTATTATTCTGATTAGGTTCCGGCTTTACTTCGTGCTTCTTCATCAATTTTTCGCCCTCCGGAGTTGGATTGTCTACCTGCTTTTGCATCTCTTTTGCCATATCTACTGCCAGGAGTGCAGGAACTTTGAACAATGAAAAATTGGTAGGGTTCTTTAGCTGGCTGAAAAAATTGGAGAAAAAGTTGGAAAGTAAATCACCGTGCTTGTCCACACGCATAAACTGGTTCTGGTTTTTCTTAGTAGGATCAACGGTTTCCAGTTTTCCGTTTTCATCAATGCTCTTTACGGCTTGGATTTTCTTTTTCTCTTTATCCAGTACTAATAGAATCTCGGATAATTGTTCGGGAGATTTTGGTTTATTTAAAGTTTGTCCGTTCATAGTTTTAAATTTTTAAGTTCAGCCCCGAAAGTAAAAGAAGCTTTCGCTGTCTCGCACAAAACGGCATCAGTTGTCACTATTTGTCCCTCGTTGTCTTTTTTGGATAGTAGCAGAGGTAAAGCTTTCTCTGACGAATTGGTGTACGTCTGACTTCTTATAATAAATTTTCCCGCTTATGGTATAATACGGCAGCTTCCCGGAGGAACGGTAACGCTGTAAGGATCGCGTACTTATCTTTAGCATCTGCAAAATATCCTGATTGTCCAGCAGTTCTTCTCCATCAATATTGGTGTGTTGATTTTTAGCACTGCCTGCCACTTCCATTAGAATGTCGAATCGCTCCATGATCCGTTCCATCCAAGCCATAAATTCCATTCTGTCGATATTCATAATCCAACTTTTAGGTTCAACACCACAAAATTGACACATGAAAAAAGAATTTTCTGCCAAGTTCTGCCCATTGGCAAACAATATTTTTTTACGGAAATACCAATAGACTAGTACATTACTAGGTTCACAATAGAATAAGTATAAGACTTGTATAGAAATTCAATTTTTACCCATTGCCATATAGGGACAAAAAAAGCAATCCTATCTGCACTGCTTTATAGGTAAATAAATACGAAATGAAATTTCACAAATCCTTATCCATATACTGCTCTACTGATGATTTGAGCTGATCTAAAAACCGAGTCCGATTACCTGCTCGGTCTTTCATGCGATGAAAAGCATGATGTATATCACCTAACTGGGTTCTGAAAAGCATTTGAAAAGCCATACTGATCTTACGAATCCCGATTTTACCATGAGAAATGGCACCTGAAATATGTAGTGCATAAATCAGTTCTATTAATGCATTTTGGGATTCTGTCCAGAATATTTTTTCGGCTGATTCGCCATTTCCTGAAGCCATTTCTGGTTTGTCGAAATGATTTATTTTAAAAATTAAATAATTATACAGCAGTTCATTGGCTATAATACGGGAGATTTTATAATCATAATAAGTAGAAAATTGTGTATCAGCCTCAAAAATAAAACTGTTAAGTCCTGTGTTAAGATTTATTTTTCCTAATTTGAAAAAATCATGATCTTTGTCAGTCCTTCCTGATCGGTAATAACGGTAAAAATCAGAATTACAAATATGTTCTTTATATTCACATTTTAAGTGCTGCAACTCAGCGGAAAAATATTTATAATATATTTTCCCTCCATTGACAGGACAGGAAGTCTCTATTCTATAAACTTTATTATAATAAATCAGCTTTCCCATTATCTGAGGTTTAATTATCTTGAAGAATTCAATTTCCTCACTTTCATTGGTAAACTGGTGATCGATGATCTGTCTTTTCATATTTGCTAATAATTCCTGAAGAAAAATAATCATACGGTAGGATTCATCAATTGCCTGAGCCGATTCTAAACTAATTTCTTGTTCTTTTTTCAGGATACTGTAAAGAGCTTCTTTATAATTGGAATGCATCATACTAATAACTTTTAAAGATATACTGTACACAATAATCGGATTATCTATTTTTCATTTATTCAGTAGGATAATGTAATACTTAATTGAGATTGCTTTTATTTGGTCTACATCCCAATTTTATAATATCATTCTAAATTTAGACTGGTTCGGTATGCACTAGGAGATAAAGCGGTATGCTTTTTGAAAAAATTGCTGAACAGGGAAGAACTTCCAAACTGCAGTTCTTCCGCTATAGTGCTAATATTTATATCCTCGTTTTGCAATAATTGTTTTGATTCCATGATAATTGCTTCCACAATAAATTGCTTGGCACTTTTTTGGGTTCCTTCCTTAACAATTTTTGTAAGATGATCGGATGTCATGCATAATACATCAGCATAGTATTTTACACTATGCTGATTTTTATAATTTGCTTCTAAGATTCTGAAAAACTCAATAACCATCTTTTCTTTTACTGTATGTTCGATATAAAACTTTTTATGATATTTGTTATATCTTGTTGCCAATTCATAGAGCATCAGATTAAAACTGAGTAACAGTCTTTCTTTTTTAAAAATCGCCTTGTCAGTACATTGTGCTTTATTATACAACAATTGAAGTAAATACATTAAATACCTAACGTCTTTCTTTTTAAGGGACACTTTAGCGTGATATTTTTCAATGTAGAGCTCAAAGTATCCAATATGTGGCCTTCTTAAACTGTTTTTATAGGCAAACTCTGAAGTGAAAGAAACTACAGAAAGCTGCAACGGATCATTCATTCCTGTAATGCAGCAATATGCTTTTATTGGGACTACTATAAGATCATTTACAGACAAGCAAGTTTCTTTATTATCATTTACCTGTATACAAACCGAACCGGAGTTTACCATTATTATGGAAAAATAACTCTCTTTAAACAATCCATTAGCAGAAGCTTTTGATGCAAAATTTTCAAGCAAATGGATTTTTAAACCTAATTGCGGGCTAATTATTTTTTTATTTAACAAAGCTTATGTTTATTATTTTAGCTGTAGAATCATTAGATATCTTTATGTCTCACTTATTTCACGAGTCAATCATCCATACTTAGAAACCAGTTTGTCCACTATAAGAACCGTAACAAAAAACAAATTGGACATCCCATTTAAAAAAAGCAGGTAAAACAAGCTATACGAGTTATCATTTTTTATCTTGTCTTTTATCAAGTAGTGAGTTATTTGATCATAACAGAAAAGATCTTCTATAAAATAAAGACTGACGAGGTTGAAAAGAATCATAAACACAGTAAAGGTGCAGACAATTTCTTTTTCATAACGATAGAGAAAATTATGCATTATCTCTTCAGATTATTTAATCTAATTCCTGTTACAAGTGATCGTTTTATTGCAACACCTGTATGTTCCATAGCACCGCTAAGCGCTCCCACACCGTGACCTCTGGATGTATTCCAATCTTTGTCTTTATTTTCTTTATCATAATAGACCGAATACCTGATGATAGAACATGTGGTGAGGATAATTCTTTTATCCTCGCTATTAAACACTTCATTGGTCATGACTGCTGTCTCATAGGAAATAATGAATTCATAGATTTCCGCGAAGGAATCATCATGCCATAAAGCAATAACATTCATAAAATCGGAAAGGCTTTTTTTTGCCCCGCTTGTCATGGTAGAATTCGCAATAGTCTGGTCTTTTAGCGTCTGGGGACTGTTTATAATCTCTTGTATCACAATAAAATTAACTGAAATATTGGTTCCTGAGTTTAAAAGCATAAACTCGTTGTTCTGAACCGCAATCTTTTCGATTTGCTGGGATATTTGTGCAATTGTTGTATCCTGATCATTACTTGATAAATAAATATCCAGAATATCATTATGGATTTTACCGGCAAAGTCATAAATATTTGCCAGGTTTTCAGGACTTCCTTCCGGCACTAAGCGTTCCGATAGTGTTAATTTTTGATTGCTGACTTTACTCCCAACACTCTTGAGGGGATCGATAGTCTCTGTGGTGCAGCAAAAGAGTAGTAATGATAAAATCACTAATGGAAATGAAATGTTTTTCATGATTAAAGTGTTAAATGTGACCGACTACTTCTAGTCAGTTCATTTCACCCGGGTAAGCAGAACTTTAATTCAGCACGATGCCAAATATTTTTGCTTTTGAATTCGAGACAAATCTAGGAGGCTTTTTCCAATCCTGCAAAACATTGTATACGGGTTTCCGAGAAAAGCAGTATGGATTTTCGAGAAACCCTAACACTTTTTTTTCTTTATAAAAACACTAATTAACAATAGTTTACGTTATATTTTAAACATTTTTTTTAATATTCCTGAGTCAACTTATAAGCCGATTTCCTTAATCTTAAAATGGTTTTCCAAAGAAAATAATGTCTCACTTTAATTTAAATTATGATTAGAAAGTATCTTTTTTTGCTCTCTATTTGTTTGGGAGATCAAATCTATGGGCAGGAAATACATTTTAAAATTCCTGACACACTTCGAAATAAGAGTTATGAGTATCTTTTTAATCGGATTGAAGAATCCGAAAATGACAGGATTAAACAGTCGCTATATCTGAAATTCTATCTGGCAAAATCTAAATTAGAAAAAAATTGGAAAGAGGAAGTAAACAGCTATAAAAATTATGTTCACCACTCTCCGGAAAAAATGAAACTCATTTATACGGACAGTATGATTTATACAGCCAAAAAGTCCAAGGATAATGCTTTGATTGGATCTGCCTATCTTTCAAAAGGAATTGTCTACTATTCCTTAAAAAGTCATGATTATGCCTTGGATAATTATCTCATTGCCAATAGTTATATTTCCAAAACTGATGACCAGTATTTAACCTACAAAACCAAATATAATATTGCCCTGATAAAATACTATCTTGGCTTTTATGATGAGACGATTTCCTTACTTAAAGAATGTATCGCTTATTTCAAGGAAAACAATAACAATGGAGGATATCTAAACTCACTTCATTCTCTTGGACTGTGTTATAATCGTATTGGCAATTATGGCTTATGCACACAAATAAACCGCATAGGATTGCTTGAAGGCAAGAGACTGGCTGATACCGAAATGCGGGAATACTTCATCATCTCGGAGGGGGTCAATCAATATTTTCTGAGCAATTATACTCTAGCTATAAATAAAATAAATTATGCGCTTCCTTTTTTTCAAAAAAACAAGGATTTCGCAAATGAGACGGTTGGGTATTTTTATATAGGAAAAAGTTATTGGAACCTTAAAAATTATCAAAAGGCAATACCGTATTTCAAAAAAGTAGACGCCATTTTTAATGCTAAAGGTTATATTCGTCATGATCTTCGTAATAATTATGAATTATTGATCAAGTACTATAAATTCAATAAAAATCCTGAGCTACAGCTTCACTATATTCAAAAGCTGCTCAAAGTGGATAGTACCTTAACGATAAAGTATAAATACTTATCGGAAAAAATTCATAAGGAGTATGACACAAAACAATTGCTCTTACAAAAAAACAAAATTGAGAAGTTACTCCATAGAAAAGAACGTGATGATTTTATTCATAAAACCATCATAATCTTTTTAACTTTATCGGTAGCCTTCCTTATTTACAAACACAACAGAAACAGAAAAATCTATAGACAAAGATTTGAAGATCTTATGAAAAAAAATCATACTGAATCTAAAATCGAATCTAAAAGTATCAATTATGGAATTAAAAACATAAATCCAGACACTGTAGCTTCTATACTTAAACAATTAGAGAAGTTTGAAAAGGATAAAATGTTCCTTAGAGATAACTTAACGGAAACAAAACTAGCCATATCATTTGATTCAAATATAAAATATGTTTCAAAAGTAATAGCACATCACAGAGGAAAGAAATTTGTAAAGTATATCAATGATCTAAAAGTGGACTATTTAATTTCTCTATTAAAAGAGGATAAAAAATTTCAGCTTTATAACAACATAGCTCTTGCTAAGGAGGCCGGTTTTAGTACCACAGAACGTTTTGCCAAAGCTTTCTTTTCCCGAACAGGAATGCCTGTTTCTTTTTTTATTAAAGAACTTCGAAAAGAGTAGTTTTAACAATTTTTTCTTTATACCTAAAAAGTAAACTTCTATTTTTACGCCCTAATAAAAAAATATATCATGAAAGATTTAGTAGCAAAAATAAACGCCGAAATCGAAACATTTAAAACAGAATCAGAATCTCTAATCGACAAAGGAGTAAAAGCAGCTGGAGCCAGAGCTCGTAAATCAACGTTAGAATTAGAAAAACTCTTAAAAGAGTTTAGAAAAGTTTCTATTGAGGAATCGAAGAAATAATTTTTTCTTATTTTACTTATTAAAGGCTGTCATCAAAAGACAGCCTTTTTTTAACAAAATTTATATTTAAATTTTGACTTTTCCTGCATATAAAGACCATTATTACAAATAATAATTTTATATCATTCCTTAATTTAGATATAGGAAAATTTAATTAATATTATATTCATTTTACTTCAAAGATCTAAATCTAACAATTCTTTAGGATGTTTACCCAATCCCTTAGCAAGATCTAAAAGAGTGGTAAATGATAAATTTCTTTTTCCATTTTCTATATCACTTATGGTAGCCTTGATAAGTTTATCACTATTTAATGCTACATTATCTTGGCTTAAATCAAGTTCAGTTCTAAGTTTTTTGATATGTAAGCCAAATTTTTTTAATTTTTCTTCCTTATGTTTCTCCATATTTATTAGCTTTTAAACAAAAGGCGTGATAATTCTTTATAAAAATGTTATAAGAACTTATAACAAATAAATATTTTTTGTTATATTTGGATATTATTTGAATTAACATTTAATATTATTTGCTTTATGCATATAATTAAATAATTTTGCGATTCTTCATAAAAAATAATTGAAGCATTCGCTTAGAATCTCGTTTTCAAAAACTGGCGTTTTATATACCACGAGAAGATAAGTAAGATGCTCACGTCTTATGGCGTGGGCTCACTTATTTGTGGTAGGGCGCCGCCAGTGCCTTGAAAACGATAAGCTGAGTTCCGCGCCTTTTTATTAGGTTCCTAATCTCTTCTAAATTCTTAGCGATACTTTATTACTTACATGAATTCGCAGTATGACAAGTTTAATTTTAAAACTGATACTATTCATGTAGAAAAGAAATCAATCCTTTATGATCATTAAGCCGTTTACTTAATGCATAAAAAATGGCCCTCTACGCAGCGACCAAACTAGTATAGAGGACCGTAGCTAATCAAATCATCGTTTAACTAACCAATTCAATATTATGAATATTTTTTCATTTTACAAGGATGGGAAAGCTCTTTATTGTCTTTTTTTTATTTGGCTTTGCTTGTCTTTCTCATCACTTTTTGCTAAATCTTATGATTGTTATGATACCTTTTTTTTACCAGAGTATCAAATTCAGGGTACTATCACCGATGGCATTAATCCTTTAGCTGGTGTAACTATTAGTGTTAAAAGTAAATCTAATTCTACAACTATTTCAGATTACAGTGGACAATATACTATTTCTGCTTCTACTCAGGATACTTTGATAGTTTCCTTTGTTGGTTTTAAAAGGGCCTTGATTCCTATAAATGGTCGGTCTGTAGTTAACGTTGAGTTATTGTTTGATACAACAACTCTTCAAGAAATAAAAATCAATGCAGGATACTATTCGGTAAAAGAAAGCGAACGTACTGGAAGTATCGCCCGCATTACGTCCAAAGATATCGAAATACAACCCGTAACTAATGTACTTGCTACGATGCAAGGTCGTATGGCAGGTGTAAATATCATACAGACCACAGGAGTTCCAGGAGGTAATTTTGATATTAAAATTAGAGGACAAAATAGCATTCGCTCAGAAGGTAATGCGCCTCTTTATATAATAGATGGCGTACCCTATGCTTCCGAAACTATAGGATATAATCAGACTTCCACTATCTATCCATCCACTACAAGTCCTTTAAACAGTATAAATCCGGATACCATAGAAAGTATTGAAATACTAAAAGATGCAGATGCCACGGCTATCTATGGTTCCAGAGGAGCCAACGGTGTGGTACTTATCACCACTAAAAAAGGAAAAGCGGGAAAAACAACTTTTACTGTTACCCCCTCAATGGGATCTGGAACTGTTACCAAATTCATGAAACTTATGAATACCGAGCAATATCTTGCTATGCGAAAAGAGGCTTTTAAAAATGATAACATTCCATACAGCTCGTCAGATTATGATGTAAATGGAACATGGGATCAAAACAGATATACCGATTGGCAGAAGGAACTGATCGGTGGAACTGATAGCATAATGGATCTTCAAACAACCATTTCAGGAGGATCAGAAAAGACACAATTCCTGATTAGCGGTTCTTATCATTCGGAATCCAGCGTATTTCCGGGTGATTTTATCTATAGAAAAGGCGGTTCCCAATTCAATCTCAACCACCGATCCCAAGACAATAAATTCAGGCTAACGTTCTCAACAGGATATAATAGTCAAAATAATAATCAGCCCGCCTTTGACTTTACCTATGATGCCCGTTCACTAACTCCTAATGCACCTAAACTTTATGATTCAAATGGTAACCTTAACTGGGAAAATGGTACTTGGGATAATCCCTTGCGTAATCTTAATGCTAAATTTGAATCCAAAACAAATAACTTTATTGCCAATTGCGTACTGTCATATGAACTGTTTTCAGGACTAATAATCAAAAGTAATATAGGATATACCGATTTAAATACTCTCGAAACCCGCATCTCTCCTTCCTCAATATACAATCCAGCTTATAATGTTAGTAGTGCCAATTCATCATTGTACGTAAATAATACGGATCGATTTTCATGGATTATAGAACCACAGGTGAGCTGGGTAAAGCAATTAGGACTTGGAAAACTGGATTTGCTTGCAGGGGCTACTTTTCAAAGTCAGACTACCACAAGGTTATTTCAGTCAGGGACCGGATATAGTTCTAACAGCCTCATATATAATCTGGCCTCTGCGAAGTACGTTAATGTACTGCTTAATGATGAAACTATATATAAGTATCTGGCATTTTTCGGACGTGTTAACTATAATTTCGATAAGCGCTACATCATTAACCTTACAGGCAGGCGCGATGGTTCAAGTCGTTTTGGACCTGGCAATCAATTTGCCACTTTCGGAGCCGTAGGTGTGGCATGGCTGTTCTCAAATGAAAATTTTCTAAAAAACAGCTCATGGATCAGTTATGGAAAACTAAGATCCAGTTATGGTACTACCGGCAGTGACCAAATTGGGGACTATCAGTTCTTAAATACCTACTCAACCACAGGAATAAATTATGATGGCACCGTTGGACTTGAGCCAACCAGACTTTACAATGCTGATTTTGGTTGGGAAACCAACAAAAAACTTGAAGCCGCACTTGAATTAGGTTTTTTTCAAGACAAAATATTTACAACAGTTTCCTGGTATCAGAACAAATCATCCAATCAACTGGTGGGAGTGCCACTTCCGGGGACTACTGGCTTTACCAATCTTCAATCCAATTTGAATGCTGTGGTTCAGAACAGAGGACTTGAGATGACCATCAGAACCAATAACCTAGACCGTGAAAATTTTAGCTGGACAACCAGCGTGAACCTTACCTTTGCCAAGAACAAACTCCTTAGTTTTCCCGGATTAGAAAATTCTCCCTACAGCCAGAAATACCGACTTAATGAGCCTTTAAACATTGAGCTTGTTTACCAATATAAAGGAGTTAATCCACAAACTGGTATTTATGAATTTGAAGACATCAACAAAGACGGCAAGATTACTTTTCCCGAGGACAAACAAAAAACTATTGATCTTAATCCAAAATATTATGGCGGTCTGCAAAATCAATTGCGTTTCAAAAAGTGGAATCTTGACTTTTTATTTCAATTTGTCAAACAAAAAAACAAAATAAATCCAATGGGTTTTGCAGGACAGATGTCTAATCAACCGGTATCCAAAACAGATCGCTGGCAAAAGGCCGGAGACATTACTGCTTATCAATTGTATACAACCGGTTATAATAGTAAGGCTGTAACAGCCGATTATTTATACGACAGAAGCGACGCCTCCATAACAGATGCTTCTTTTGTAAGACTTAAAAATATCTCACTGTCTTATCAATTGCCCATGCCTACAAAGGCGATGCAATGTAAAATTATGTTGCAGAGCCAAAATCTTTTGACTTTTACCAAATACAAAGACGGGGATCCTGAGTTTACTTCCTCAGGATTCTTGCCACCTCTTAAAATCATCACTCTAGGAGCCCAATTAACATTTTAAAACAATATAGTATGAAAACATTTTATGATATAGCAAAGCAAATGTTGTGGTTAGCAATACTGTCTTTTTTTATCAATAGCTGTGATTCTTTTCTCGAGGTAGACCTTCCCAAATCACAGCTTACCACCGTAACGGTATTTGAGGATTATGCTACTGCAAATGCAGCCCTTACAAGCATATATGCAAAAATCAGGGACAAGGGCCTACTCACTGGTAACAATATAGGACTATCGAATCAACTCGGTAATTACACAGATGAGATAATTCCTTATGGTACACCTTCAAATCCTAGTTTGACCTTCTATAATAATAGTCTTTTAGCTGAAAATCCTGATGTTGCTCAGTACTGGAATGACTCGTATAATCAGATTTATGCTGCTAATTCTTTAATAGAAGGTATAGAAGCCAGTACTAAGCTTTCAGATCAAAATAAAAAACAGCTTAAAGGAGAGGCTCTTTTTATTCGTGCCCTTGTACATTTTTATCTGGTGAATATCTTTGGAGACGTTCCCTATATCACCATTACCGATTATAAAAAAAACAGTAAAGTCAGCAGAATGCCTAGCAGTGAGGTATATCAGAATATTATAGGTGATCTGCAAAGCGCTATTACTCTATTACAAAAGGATTATAGTGCCTTGGAACGAATCCGTGCAGACAAATATGTTGCCCGTGCGCTTTTAGCACGGGTTTATCTCTACAATGAATCTTATCCTGAGGCGGCCAACGAAGCTTCTGCAATTCTTAACCAAACCAATCTGTTTACTCTAGAAAATATAAATCAGGTTTTTTTAGTGAATTCCAAAGAAACCATTTGGCAGCTACAGTCGGCAGAAGCCGGTCAAAATACGCAGGAAGCATCCACTTTTATTTTTCTTTTGGGTCCGCCAGCTCTGGTGGCTTTGAATAATGATCTTGTAGGTTCCTTTTCAGTAACTGACCTGCGAGGCTCGAACTGGATTAAAGCAGTCGGTGATGGTACAGCAACGTGGCACCACGCATATAAGTATAAAGAGAAAAACTTTACTTCAATATCCAAAGAATATTCCATTGTTTTCAGACTCGCAGAACAATACCTAATTAGAGCCGAAGCAAGAGCACATCAGGGCGATTTAATCGGTGCTAAAGAAGATTTAAACCAAATCCGAAATCGTGCAGGTCTTGATGATACTAAAGCAATCACTAAAGAAGAAATTTTGGATGCCATACTAAATGAGAGACGATGGGAATTCTTTACCGAATTGGGACACCGTTTTTTTGATCTAAAACGATTCAATCAAATAAATAAGGTGCTCTCAAATAGTAAACCGGGATGGAATACTACGGATCATTTATTTCCCATGCCTCAGAGTGAATTGAGTTCGAATCCTAATCTTGGTGCTCAAAACCCAGGATATTAAAGTCGTTTAAGATGATACACTTCGGCACCAGAAAGCATTTCAGCCCTCTAAGCTCTTCTTTATTGCTAAATGCGCGTTTACACTTTTTTTTAATTTTATTTTTAATTTTGCCATTAGTAGCCTGTTCCTTATGGGGACAGGCTGTGCAAAAAAAAGATCTCACCGCTGCAGACTATCCCTTGTGGGGTACTCTGAGTCTGGAGAAAATATCTCCTGACCAGAATTGGATCAGCTATACAATGACGTACCAGAATAATGTTGATACCTTATTTGTTCGCAATGCTGTAAGTCTCAAAACCTTCTCCTTTGTGGCAATTGAGCATTCTTTATTCACTAAAAAAAACGTTTTTGTTTGTCAAAATAATGAGGGATTGCAAATTACAGATCTCAATACAGGGAAACAGCAGTATATGCCATCAATTAATCAATTCGACTATTCAGCACCGGCCGATCTTTTGCTCCTGACAATCAATCTGCCAAGAGATAAAAAAAGACTCATCCTACAAACTCCAAATGGCAAGGTTGTGAAGAAAATAGCCGATGTTACTGATTTTTCTTTAAGTCCCAACCAGCAACACCTGATTTATGGAACTATTATAAAAGGTAGACATACAGTTATCCTTCTGAATCTAAAAGATACCGCAAAGCAAAAGCTAATTCCATCAAATGTGGAGGATGTAAGTTTTGGCTTTACTTGGCATAAAGATGGAAAAACGGTTGCTTTTGTAACACGGTCTACTGAGATAACCAAAACTGCATTGTTTTATTACACACTTGAAAACGATAAGTTATACCATCTAGATCTGGCAATATTGTCAAATTTCTCCAAGAATACCTTTATACCGGCAGACTTTACCTTTAAAATTTCCATTTCTGATGATATGCAAAAGGTGTTTTTTACAACAAAAAATAATAATCCATTAACTGAAAATAGAAATACTTCCAATGTTGAAATTTGGAACTCCAATGATAAATCTCTTTTTGTCGAAAGAGAAAAAGACGGTCCGTCATCAACCGTTCCCTCAGTTGGGATTTGGCTACCTTTTTCCGATATGGCCACTGAACTAACCACGAGCGAACTCCCCAAGTTAATGCTTTCTGGTAATCAGCAGTATGCTCTTTTATTTAATCCAAAGGATTATGAACCTCAATTTGTAATAAAACCGGGGCCAAGTGATATTTATATTGTCAACCTAAAAACATTCGAAAAACAACTGTTTTTAAAAAAGCATTCCGCTCATTTTTTAGAACTAATACCCTCCCCGACAGGAAACTATATTTCTTATTTTAAAGATGGCCATTGGTGGGTGTATACTATTGCAGATAATACACATCGTAACATTACAGCTGGAATGAACGTTAAATTTACGCCGGAAGATTTATCTTATTCCATCGCAGCAAAAAACTCAAATGCAGGCTGGAGTTTGGGAGATAAAGAAATGCTACTGTATGACGAGTTCGATTTGTGGGCGATTAAGCCCGATGGAACTTCTTTTAGGAGACTCACCCATGGACGTGAATTAAAAATAAAATACAGGCTGGCAAATATACCCGGCAGACAGCCTTATATTTTTATTTACGATGCGCTAAAATTGGACAGTTTTGATCTGGAGAAAGAATTGATTTTGCATGGGCAAGGCGATGATGGAAAAACGGGTTATTTTAAATGGAATAAGGATTCGGGAGAAAAAACAATTAGTTTTAACGAGAGTTACATAGACCAGCTTACTTATACGTCTGAGAAACAAAATTTATTTTACAGGGAACAAAAATTTGACCTATCACCCCAGCTGATGGTACTTAAAAAAGATTCCAATCCTATTTGCATTTTCCAAAGTAATCCACAGCAAAAAAAATACCATTGGGGAAGATCTGAACTTATCGATTACCAGAACGCTACAGGGATAAAAATGAAAGGTGTTCTTCGTTACCCAGCAAATTATGACGCCAAAAAAAAGTACCCCATGATTGTACATGTCTACCAAAGGCAGTACGATCAGCATCATAAATATGTAAATCCTACATTATACATGGAGGATGAAGATAATGATACTCTATGGTCCACACAAGGATATTTTGTTCTTCTTCCCGATATCATTGTAGAGTATGATACACTAGGCTATTCAGCCTTAGATTGTGTTTTGGCAGCTGTCAAAGAAGTGCTTGCTAAAGAAATTATAAATCCAGAGAAAATTGGACTGATGGGACATTCCTTCGGAGGCTATGAGACTTCTTTTATAATTACGCAAACAAACCTTTTTGCCGCCGCCATAGCAAGCGCATCAAGTACCGATCTAACAAGTTTTTATTTTACTCTGGCCAAAAACTTTTCTTACCCTAACATGTATCGCTTTGCAAATGGACAATGGAAAATAACCCAGACCCCATTTGAAGATCCTGAAATCTATTGGCGAAATTCTCCCATAACGTATGCCAATAAAGTAAATACGCCACTCTTGTTATGGACGGGAAAAGAAGATTATAATATTGATCCTCATCAGACTATGGAATTTTATTTTGCCCTTAGAAGTCTGCGTAAAAAATGCATTATGCTGCTTTATCCCGATGAAGGGCATGGTATCTCAAAACCAATTAATCAAAAAGATATGACTCACAGGATTCAGCAATGGTTTGCCTACTATTTAAAAGATGATTTATCGGCAGAATGGATAACTCAAGGTGTGAAATAAATTTTAAAATAAGTTAAAAAAAGCAATGCAGTTCCAGAGTGGAACTGCATTACAATTTACAAAAACCTCAAACATTTAGTTTGCTGGTCGATACAATACTTCATTACAGTTGCCTTGAGCATTTTTACCAAATGCCTGTGGCCCAGATACGCCGTTAAGACGACACGTTTGTGATCCACTTGTGTCACAGTTTACCGGAATGTTACAAGCCCCTTGGGCATTGAGAGCATATCCAATTTTTGGCGCAGAGCTTTTTTCAGTACTTTGCATGGACATGGTGGCAAATGCTCCCGTAATTCCCAGCGTAATAACTACCACTGGCATTACATTTTTTAAAAATAACGTTTTCATAATAATACTATTAAATTAAATATAGGATCTACTCTTTTCTACAGGTTTTCGATCTGGCTTCCTGACATCGGCCAATGTATTTTAATGCTATACTTTATTCGAGCATTTTTATTTCTTTTTTTAGTATATCTCTAAGCTCATAAACAGCCAATTCATCACCTATCAAAGCATACAAATGGGTGTCTGTCACTCTAAAAGATTGGAGTTTTTTATCCTCAATATGATAGATGGCAAAACTCATTAAATAAGCTTTTTTCTTCAGGTCATATACATCAATTATCGAAGCCTGCTTCCATAGTTTCATGTCTTCAAAACGCCCCTGAATTTTGGAATTTACAAAAAGAAGATTGGCATGAACAGCAACATTTGCATTAACAGTCATCGGTGGTGTTGCCATTCTTCTCTCAGTATTATCTTTGAGGTAAGCTACCTTAATTTGAGCACGAGAAATTGTATCAATTGTATGACCTCTGTAGGAGAGTTTTACATTATCATCTGCAACCATAAATTCATTTCTGTAATAATAGACATAGATCATCCGTCTAATTTTTTCATCGTAAACCAGCATGCCGTCCGTATCAAAAACTCCATCTATCTGTTGCTGTAAAAGTGAGTCGTTATAGATAATCTTTGGGGACCTTTCTGCCTTAAAAGTGCTAAAAATATGTGCTGCATTCTTGCCGTTATTAGACCTGAATAGTACCGAGGTACTGTCTAAAGGCTCAGCGATTGTAAAATAATGAAGCCCTTTTATTTCCCTAGTAACTTTCCAATTATTTGTCCTTCCCCAAAAAATGCAAGGAACAGTTCCATCCATCAAATAAAAATAAGCTCCTTTTACTAAAACTTTTATCCTTTTAAATGGTATCTCTTTTGGGTTAAAAGAGATTTTAAATGTCTGTTTAATCTTTAAAGCAGAATCAAAAGCA
Source organism: Flavobacterium geliluteum (assembly GCF_017948595.1). Classification (GTDB taxonomy): domain Bacteria; phylum Bacteroidota; class Bacteroidia; order Flavobacteriales; family Flavobacteriaceae; genus Flavobacterium; species Flavobacterium flavipigmentatum. The sequence goes on from NZ_JAGFBV010000004.1 coordinate 201,095, forward strand.
ATAATATGCAAAGGATCTGTGTAATTCCCAAGGTATATTCGGTTCTCACTACTTCCTGCAAAATAGTACGAATTGAATTTTAGATTTACTGTTTTTTGCAGCATAATAGGATGCTGAGGATACCTTCTGATAAAAGGATTTTCATGGTGCATAATCTGTTCTGATGCTAAAAATAAAACAACAACTGCTAGTATGCTCACAGCAACTGAAACTATGGTTATTTTTATCCCAATAGCAGGTTTTCTAAACGATTTACTTTTCCTACTGATGTTATGCTCTAAGATAAGTCCCAATAATCCTAACAAAACAAAAACAATATTAAAAATGAAATGTATATCCCAGCTCATTTTTTCCAATAGACCACCGCAAGAACAAGGAACAAAAGAACTGTAATGGAGTACAATAAAAATATAAGCTGTAAACATAGTCATCATACACACTGAGGCAAATAGTCCCCAGTTTCTGAATCTTGGAGTTGCCAGCAATACTACAATGAAGAGTTCAGCCAAGGGGACAATCCAGAAAATCCATGAAGCAAAAGCACTTAAAAGAGGCGACTGACCAAGTTGTATACGGAAGTTGTCATAGTCAAGTAGCTTACTAACTGCGGCATACACAAAAAGAAGTATGTACAGAAGGGATATAGCATAGAGAATTCGTTTTTTAACAGTTATACTTAATCTCATTTTTTGATATTTAAATTAATACAATTGTGAAATCTCATTCGTTTAGAAATTTTTGTTCCTGATTTAAATCTTGCTGTTAATCAGGTAACTAAATTTCAGAATCATAATTCAAATCCTGCTCCACTTAAAAAAAAAATGTTTTAATTGTCTTGGATTGAAGTTAAAACAAAACTACAATACCCTGTTTTGTAAACTATTGCGAAAATCCCGCTAAAAGTTTATAAAATCCTGCCATTTTAGATAGCATAATAAAAATTAGACTTTTTTTATAAAAAAATAATTAAGAAGCCGAAATATTTAGTCTCAAACTCTTCTATTAGAATTTTTGATCGTTATAGCTAATTAATCAAGGAATTAACTAGTAATACTAATTGGGATGAAACTTATTTTAATCAAAAAAAGCCTTCATCAGATTATTGGTTTGTGGTTAATCGTTTGAATGAAGCAGTATTCAAAAGCTATTTTAGCTTAAAAAGATAATTTTCGATTTAATCTTACTTTTTAGCAACTTATTCAAATCATCAATAAAATCGTTCGAAAATTGTCTCGTTTAGCTCCTGAAATAGACCATTAAAGACCTAACTCAAAACCAAAAGTAAATCTTTAAAACGGCTATAAAAATCACTAAACTTTTACTGAAGCAGATTGTCCGTCGATTTAGTCTTTTGAGATGAGTTCTGAATGTCAAATTTTTCCGTTCAATATGGTTTGTCCCAAAGCGTTTAACTGAATGCTGTTTCTCGTCAATCAGATACCTGTAGTTTTTAAGTCTGTCTGTAAATATCTTTTTTGCTTCTGACAATTTTAGAGTTTCCAGAACACGATTCAGCGTTTTATTGGTTCGTTTCCCAACATTAAAACTCACAACTGTTTTAGAATTCTTTTCCAATGCATAAACCAGCCAGATATAATTTTTCTTGTGTCTGATATAAGTGCACAGCTCATCAACTTCATAAGTTTTGCCTTTACTGATAATCGGCTGATTAATAGTTTTGGCAATTGATACAATTCTTTTTAACAAGGTTGTGGTTGAAATTTTTAATATTCTCGCAGTGCTTCTTATTCCCAAACCTTCTTTAGTTAATTGAATAATATTCTGGTTTATATCTCCTTTATAAGCAAGATATACATAATTTTCAACTCTGGTTTTCCCGCATACTCTGCAAATATATCTCTGAACGCCAGATTTTGTTTTTCCATATTTTATCATGTTTGTAATTTCACCAACACATCTGTAACACCTAGTCTGGTTTTACTCCATTTTTTTCGATTTAAGACATTATAAAATAAAAAAACAGCCCGAAGACTGTTTTAATTTTTATGCGATATTAATATAAATCATTGATAATCTATAAATATTTTATGTAATAATTAACCACCAACACATCTGATACATTACCGACTTCGAAGAGCAGGGTATCTTTTATTCATAATTTTCTAGTTCTTCATTTAAATCTCTTATGAACTCACTTATATTAACTACAAAACCTGATTTACCCTGAACAGGAAAAACATTTATTAAATACTCATTCTCAATAATTATAGGTATAAAAATTTCTTCAAAATCATCTAAACTTATTTTTAACGGAACACACTCTTTCCAATTTTCATCTAAACTGCTTGTAATAAATGCTTCAGCAGTCCAAAAAGATACTAAAATATTATTGTCAACTTCAGACAATGCTATATGACCATTTTTATCCATAAGCGTCCATAATTCTTCAAAATCAGCAATTTTTTTTATAAAATATTTATATCTCTTAAAAGGTTCTAATTTTGAAATATTCTCAATTTCAATTGCATTTAAATTCATTTTATTATTCTTTTTTTTACAAAATATTTTATATCATTAGCTATATATAAGTTCTAACCCTAATCTGATAAAGAAGTTATATTTTTTAATAGCTCAATTTTTTTTTGATTTATTCTTAGTAGTTTTATTTTCATTTAAAACTTCATTCATAGATTTAAATAAATCCGAAATGCCCAAATTAATAGGGTTCATTTCATCTACAAATGTACCTAAATCATTATTTCCAAAAACTTTATTTCCGATGTTTTCAACATTATCAGTTAAAATAGTACCAAAACCAACGATATCTCCTGCAGTTTTTTCTAGTTTTTGTTGATTTTCTGATGAACTCATAGAGTCTTCAGTTGAACCTACAGATCCTTTTGTCGCCGTTACCGCTGCAGCAGATTCAACTACTCTTTCTTTATTAGCTTTCCCAAAATTATCATATTTATGCTGTAATCGATGTAAATCTCTATCTTGCAAATTAGAGTGTTCATAATCATATCCTTTAGCCGCCTCACGACCTCTTTCATGAGCTAAATCTTTTCCAGGTGGATTTCTTATAGTTTTTCTTTTACCTTTTGCTATTTGGTTTATTTCAGACTTTATCCAACCTTTATCCGCACTACTAATGTTTTTATCATTAACTAATTTCTTTAACCTTAATTGTTTTCCAGTTCTTCCAATACTTTTAGCTACATTCTTTATTATCTTTTTTACAGGATCTCCGGGGCCTTCAGGTGCCATTCCATCGGGATCAACAAAATAAATTGGATTATCAAACGCATAATTGTAAGGACTGTGTCTACGCATTTTTTCTGCAAGCGGGTCAACATTCATCCATCGACCAAGTGCAGGGTCATAATTACGTGCACCATAATCGTACAAGTTCAGTGATAGCTCGTCTTGAAGCTCTTTATTGTTATACTTATACTTATAGGGTTCTGTAAACCTTTTTTATATAAAACAACCCCTTGCAAAAAATCTCCATATAAAGAACGTCCATTTACATTTTCCTATAATACGAAATTAGATTTAGTTCGGTTATTTTCCTAATAAAAACATAGCCAATTTATCTCACAAAAAAAGCCCTCATTTCTGAGGGCTTTCGATTGTCATTGAAATAATATTTTATAAAGAACTGGCTTTAATTCTTACGATTTTACCATCCTGCATTACAGCCAGATCGCTATCATTTTTCTTTTTAGATTCAATTAACTTTTCAGCAACTTTAGCCATTGCCTCTATAATCTTCTTTTGAGTCGGTGTTGTTGTTGTTGTTGTTGTTGTTGTTGTTGTTGTTGTTGTTGTTTTGTGTTCTCCCATGATTCGTGATTTTTGAGTTTATCGAACTTGATTTTATCTATAACTTCAATATCGTTACCTAATGTTTTTTGCGCTATTAATTCAGCTTCTACAGATGTATTATCGAAAATCAATGCTTCATTAACTATCGGCAAATATATATCAAATAAATTTGTAATTCCATTTTTATACCGTCGCCTTACAACATCGGTTTCAATATTATGCCCGCCATCCTGAACCCGGAGCTTAACCCTCTCAATAGCCAGATCAACATTATTCAGCCAGAAAAACAAAAGTACAACTTTATAACCTTTTTCCTGAGCTGTGATCACTTTCTGTTTATAGCTTTTTGTGGCTAAAGTAGTTTCAAAGGCAAACACTTCGTTATTCGTTAATAGCTCATTTATTCTGTGAAGCATTATTCTTCCCGCTTCAAAAGCTACCTTTTCCGGTTGAAACGGCGAAAGTCCTTTGGCTATTTCATCAGCATTCACAAATTCTTTACACTGTAAAATTTCAGGAAGAATTGTAAATGAAGCTGTAGTCTTACCAGCTCCGTTACAGCCTGCTATTATATATAGATTTTTAGTCATCAATACAAAGATAATAATTATACACTCAGTGTTATTTAATTTACATTCTTAATTATATGATTAAAAAATTAATGCTTTTTAACCTTTGCCATATTTTCTAAATGCCGCAATTGTTTGATAAATACCATAGCTTATGAAAATTCTAGATAACCAAATAATAAATTGAGTCTCCCAGCTATCGTTATAGTAACTAGCAAGGGATAATTTTGGAAAAGAAGTCATAAATAAAATATAATCTTGGTAGCAATCATCCATTCCAAAATTGATTCCTATCGTTTTTAGATAAAAAGTAAAGAAGAGTAATCCAACTAGTAAAGTAAAAATAATTCCTTGAAACCAACTTCTTCCATTATTATTTGATAATAAATTTAAAAATAAAAGTATACTATCAAAACTTATTTTTTTGCTTAAAAGTAGTTGCCTGTGTTCAAGTGATTCAAATCTATTAGCGCTATCAACATCACCTTTCAGTCTTGCCGTTTTCTTAAGCTGATTGTAAACATTTTTTAAATTATGATTACGCAGAGATTTCTTTTCTATACCGTAACCGGCATTAGGAAATTTACTAAAGGATAAAATTTTCAAAGGATACCTATTAAAATTTGCTCCATCTATATTACTGTTAGTTATAATTATTTCATTAAAAACATTAATATCTGAATTTAAAAAATTTAGGTTACCTGATATACTGTCTTGAATGACAAAGAAAAGTCCTGACTTTACATTTAAAAATGAAACTGAACCTGTATTTTGAAACTCAGAGAGATAAAAAGTAGAAACATCTAAATCTTTAAAGAATATATTTCCAAGGTTTATACCTAATAATGAAATATCAGCATATGTTTTTTCAATTATTATTGTTCCCTTATTTACTCCTGCTAAACTAATCATTACTAAATCACTCTTTTCAACGGCAAAATTATTCACATTCAGTATTTCAAGATAATTACAATTTGAAGTATCAAATCTTTGAATTTTTCTAATATGTACAGTAACGTCTTTTTCAAAATTACATGAATGGAACGTAAGAGACTTTATTATTAATTCTCTCGGTTTGTTTTCAAAATAATTTACATCACTTATTAAAATTAAACCTTTAAATAAACTTCTATAAAAACTTACATGTTCAAATATTCCACATTCAAAATCTATTCTGTTCTGAAATACAGAACCGTCCAGATATAAATTTTTTATCTCAAAATTTCCACTAAACAAGATTCTTTTTTTAAAATCTCCATCAAAAAAAACCGAATCATAAATCCCAGCTTTAAAAGATATTATTGAAAAATTAGTCGAACATTCTAAATTTACTTTTTGAATTTTATTATCCTCTAAAAAATTTATTTTAGACTCTCTATGCGAATAAGTACTGTTTACATTATTTAACTTAATTTCTTTAATGGTTGATGAAACAATCTGAAGTTCCGTATAGTCACCATTTATTTCAATTATATTAGCTTTTACGCTTCTCAATGATAGAGAATGTGATGAATTAGCACTAATTTCAATATCCCACCCATCGCAATTGAAAAAAGATAATGAATTTAACGTTGATTTATCAATAGACAGTCCTTTATCAAAATGACAATCCATAAAATCGAAAGCTCGCGCTGTAAAATTTTCAAATGCTACTAATTCCTTGAATGTACAATTTATAAATAAAATATCTCGTTCAGTATCAAGCTTCCTTTCAATCAGCATATTATCAAAAGTCTGATTTTCGAACTTAAAATCTTCATCCGAAGAACTGCTAAAAATTGTATCTTCCATATATTCGTTCGTCATATTTACATAAAAAAAACTCCTCCACTAAAATCTTCAAAGTTTGAAATATTAATATCATTTAAAACATTACATTCTAAAATATATTTTTTATCCTCAAAGTTAATAGAAGTGCAATAATTACAAATTAGGAACATACATCTTCTTTCAGACAATGATAATGATTGAATCACAAACTGAATATACTGTTCTTTATTGATATTTTGGTTTCCGTCTAATTTCACAAATTTGAGTAATGAATTAATTTGATACAAAAATGCATAGTCAAATGTCGAAACTGAATCCAAAGTTTCCCTGTAAGAGCGATGCAAAGTTTCTTCTTCATAATCTCTGCCATCACTACTTGGTAAATGATTTGAAAAAGCTAAGATAAACTTAGCGAAAAGATTCAAATCCATTATATAGTAAAACGCTTTCTTTATATCATTATGATTCTTCAACAGTTGAAAAAACAAATTTTCAAACTTCTGAATTTCCAGAGTTTCATTCTGTTTTTTCATTTCAAGCTGTTGATTGGACATTTCAGTTCTAGTAAGTTCAAGTTCATATCTATTATGGATTAACTCTATTTGCTGATATAAAATTTGCTGTTTTTGACCTAGAAAGGCAACATATACTAAAAATAATCCTGCGAGAGAAAATGATGATGAAACGACGCCTCCGGATATTGATCCAAGCTTATCAATTATTTCATTTTGATTTGTATTACCTCCTAATAAAATACCATAAAAAACAAAAATCAATAAAAATCCTATAACAATAATAGATATAGCTAAAGTTCTATAATTGGTTATTAAAATATCAATTTTAGAAATCTGTCTTTCAATACTTACAATTCTTCCATTTTGTTGTTCGGTCACTGTGATATCCTTTTTATCAAACGTAAAGAATAATTGTCAGTTTAGCAAGAATATTTACATTAAAACAATTTCTCAAATTGTAGGAAAGTAACGGTTAATCATTTCTCTCTGATGCGAGCTGTTAACTTTAATATATTTTTCCGTAGTTCCCGGCCATTTATGCCCAGCCAGTTCCTGAGCACGTTCCAAAGAAATATTTTTCTCATTGAGCCAGTTGCAGATAACGCTCATTCTGATGGTCTGCGGATTGAGTTTCCGATCTGGAAACAATCCCCTTAAAGGCGCAATCATTGCATGAATGCTATCGACT
>NZ_JAGFBV010000050.1 GCF_017948595.1 Flavobacterium geliluteum
TCAAATCAAAAACAGTTATAAAACGAAAAACGCTTATAGCGGATTTTTTAAAGTCCTGTTATAAGCGTTTTTTTATTGTCTAAAAAATAAACCTGATCAAAATAAGGGATGTTTTTCAGTGCCCTCCGGAAATGAACGAGGTTTTTGTTTTAGAAAAAAATGTATTTAAATTATAGTACTTTTGTTTGCCTAAACATTTAGATTTAACCAAAACCAAAATAATACCTATGATCGATTCCAAAAAGAACCAATTAAAAAAAAGCCTTGGACTCAGTTTTAACATTGCAGTACTAATTGGAGGAACTATCGGGGTCGGAATTCTAAGAACGCCCGGAACGATTGCAGGGCTGCTGGACAATTATTGGCTTATAATTGCATCTTGGCTCTTTGGAGGATTATTTGTTTTAATAGGTGCCAATTCGTATGCAGAACTCGCAACAATGCTTCCTAAAGCCGGCGGATCTTACAATTATATCAAAAGAGCTTTTGGAGATTATGCTGGTTTTTTATCGGGCTGGTTTGATTATATTACCAATGCCATTCCGCCCGCTTTTTACTGTATTGTCATCAGCGAATATATCATTATTTTGTTCCCCAATCTGGGTAATTACGCCACTGCAATAGCGATTTCATTGTTACTTGCATTTGTATTATTGCACTTAACAGGCGTAAAAAACGGAAGCGCCATTCAGCAAATTACCAGCTTCTTAAAAGTAATTTGTTTTGTTGCTTTGGTCGTGGCGTGTTTTATGTATTCGGGAATCAAACTGGCTCCTATTCCAAAGGATAATTCATTCTTTCAAATAGGTTTATTGTTTGGATTTTTCAAATCGCTTCAGCTTATTATCGGAACCTATAATGGTTGGAATAGTGTTTGCTTTTTTGCCGAAGAAAATGAAAACCCCGGAAAAAACATTCCGAAATCCTTATATAGTGGTGTGTTGCTTGTTGTAGCCATTTATGTGTTGCTCAACATTGCTTTTTTTCATGTTCTGCCGATCGAAACTTTAGCAAAGTCAAATCTCGCAGCTGCTGATGTTGCTAATATCATTTTTGGAAAAAACGGCGCCATCATCGTTACTGTAATTTCTATTTTCTCTTTAATCAGTATCCTGAATGCTTTTATGATGATTCCGCCAAGAATTTTGTACGGACTAAGCCGTGACGGATTTTTTACCGAAAAAGGAACTACCGTAAACCAAGGCGGAACACCCATCGTAGCACTCTTGGTCTCCTCATTGTTTAGTTTGTTTTTAATTTGTATTGGCTCTTTCGAAGTATTGTTCTCGTTTGCTGCCTTCACCTCTATTATCGTTTGGGGTTTGGCGTATTGCTCATTACTAAAGTTAAGAGTTACAGAACCCAATTTACCTAGACCTTATCGCTCTATTTGGTATCCCTGGACAACAATTATCGCCATTATTGCTTCCTTGGCATTATTGATTGGTTTTGTTTACAGCGATCCTAAAAGCTTTATCATTATCGTGATCATTACACTGATTTCTTACCCTTTGTTTTGGGTTTTAAATCGAAAGAAAAAGTAAAATAGTGTACGAAAAATTCTTTTTACAGGCGGTACTATCCTCTTTGCAGCAACAGAATTCATCTTAATCGTAGTACGATTTATTTTTGAAGAAAAAGAAGGAGGAATACTTTGCAGCGCTTGGAAACACGAGAAAACCAAACAGAAACTACTTCAAAAAAAAAGAGGCACTATAGCCTCTTGAAATTCTTAGAATTCATTTATCGAAAAACCCATAAGGGATGGATGTAGAGCGGTTCCGTTCAACAGGAGTTTCATTGTTGGCTTTTCAAGCCCAACGAAACTCTAGCTATTATGCGATGTTATTAAATCGTACTACTTGAAAAGGAATATAAGTTTCATTACTATTTGTAAAACTTTCTGTACCTCTTTTAGCACTAATCGAAATAGGAAACATTTCCTCCAATGAATTAAAATTTGCTTGATAAGGAGCATTTTTTAATTTTATTGTTATATAATCTTTTAGTATTGTAGGTACAGAATTGATAAATTCCTCAAACTTATCTTTTCCAAAATCTAAAGAAATACCGTAATCTTCTCCAAAATTAACAACAGAATAGATAGTGTACAATTCGTCATTAACTTTAGAAATATTTTGTACAAAAGCAGGAATGAAATGAAAAATTGTGTCTAAAGGACTTCCAACCTTTAATAAATGTATTCCAAAGTCTGGGTGAAAATGTTTTAAAAAAGGTTTTTCAATATGTATTGGACCTAAAACTTCCTCAACTAATTTCCAATTTTCATCAATATCTTTTATATCTATATCTAAAATTGGTTCAATTTCACTTATATGAAAAACTGTCAATTTTCTTCCGTTACATAATGAATATATGTTACAACGGACTTCTGAATTAATTGCATAACTATACGCTTGCTCAACATTTCCGCTTTTCAGAATATTTTCATTTGGTGCTTTTGCATCTAAAATCCATTTAGAATTATTTTCAGTTTCAAGAATATAATCGGGAATAATGTTTATTTTTCTTGTAGTTGAACCTATATTAACAAAAGGGTGTGTTAATGCTATTCCTCTTCGAATTTTGTTTTCTCCAGAGGATGTATATCCTAACCTTTTTAAAATAGGTACAATTATATCTTCTCTTACAGAATCTTCTTTATATTCAGGATCATTTAAAATTTCAAAATCTAAATTTTCAAACATATTTTTCAATTAGGTTATAAAATTGCGTTAGTTTCTTGATTCTGGTTGGCAATATCGCCTAACGTTTGGTCGCTTGGCGATGTGGTGGACTAAGGAAGCCTAATCTTTCGGCTAATGACTAATTTTCCAAGTACAAAACCATCTTCAAATTAAGCCTAATCCCGCCATATTGCCAAACGACGGTTACCTGATGTATTTTTATCTTTAACTACAATCGTTTTAGAAATTTTATCGTGAAATCCACTAATCGAATATAAATAAGAAATTCCGTCAAAAGGAATTAATCTCGAGAATGTTCTAATAATTATATTCATAAAATTAGGTTTTTCCCCGTCCAAATTTACAACTTTTGTATTGGTCAAGAGCTTTCCAATAGTTTTTTGATAAATACTTTCAGTCACTATAAAATAAAAGATAAATGCTGAAAATAAAGATATTCTGTTTACTAATATAATTTCTCTTGTACTTACAATATTCGTCGTATGTTTTATAATAAATACTATCAAAATATGAATACATAATACAGCAATTAAATCTATAACAAAATTCAAACCTCGTATAGTTGAGCGAGCAACAGTCTTATTTACATCTGTTATTTTCTGATTTCGTTGGGTCTCTTCTGTTTTGAGTTTTAAATTTTCATTCTCAATCTGAATTTTATATTCAGAGATATTTAATGATACATCTAAATTCCTCAATTCAATTTCTTTTCTTGCAGTTTCAAGAGCTAATTGTTGATATTTTCCACTATCAATTGTCACAATTTTAATTAATTCATTGTCTGTTTTATTGGACATTATTTTTGTGAAATTGTGCTCCATAGTTATTTTTAGATTTATTCTTGTTTCGTTATTTTTCGGTAATATATCAGGTAACTTGTTTATACCAGCCATAAAATAGCTCCAATCTACCCTAATTAAGGTGTATATAGGAAGTTTTGTTCCGTTTTATAGTATGTTTCAGTTTCAATAATAAAGCAGTACAAATGCTTCATTAATTCTAAAAACAAATATAACAATTCTCGCATCATCATCTCTGAGGAAAACCATAATGGTTGATTATTTATTTATTTGGAGACAAGTATAGCACTAAATAAATAGTCGGGAGCAGGTATTTATACGTGTTTTGAGGGTTTGTTACGGTTTTGTACTGAAGTTTTTAGGTGTTGTCACGAAGTTTTTAGGTCTTTTACTATAGTTTTTAGGTGCTATCATGAAGTGTTTGGGTTGTTTACCTAAACGTTTAGGTCGGGAACCTAAAATTTTAGGTATGGTGACGTAAACGTTTAGGTCGGGAACCGAAACGTTTAGGTCTGGAACCTAAAACTTTGCCCTCGGAACCTAAAAACTTCATGATAATACCTAAACGTTTGGGCTTGGAACCTAAAGTTTGGGGTTCGGAACCCCTCGGTTGGGGTTCTGAGGTGCTCGGTTGGGGTTCTGAGGTGCTCGGTTGGGGTTCCGAACCCCAAATTTGACGTTCGGAACGTCAAATTTGGCCCCCAAGGACGTCATTTTTGACGTCGGGAACCCCATTTTTGACGTCGAGAACCCCATCGATGGGGTGTCGAGCCCCATTTTTGGGGTTCCGGACGTCATCAATGGAGCTTGGCACCCCAAACGAACAGTTTTTTGTACGGTTACTCTGTATTAATTGAGCGTGCAATTTATCATAAAAAAATCAATCAATTTAAAATCAGGTATTTATACGGTAATTCAATTCACTTACTTTGAGTAGCTTTGATATAGTTTAAAGTAATTTCATACATAAATACTATTTTTTGTATGAAATTAAACAAATTTATTTTTCGGATGTATTTAATATTAACCTTTTAATATCTAAAATGATGAAAATGAAAACAAGCAAAGTTCCTGCAATTATTCAGGACAGAAGTCCTCCCTCTTTTTTGTTATCTCCCAGAACCCTCAAAAGAGTATCTCATTAAATCAAAAAAAATATGAAAAATTTATACCTTATTATTCTATTTTGTCTTTGTGGTATCACGTTTGGCCAAACTAAAAATGATATCGAAAAGATTAAATCCGAAACTAATATTGCGACACTAGAATCGTTAAGTGTGCAATATAAATCTGAATCTGATAAAAAGAAACAAAGAGCGGTAGGTCTTGCTAAGATTAATGGCTGGAGTCTCACTTTTATCAACAAAGATGGTACGCAAAGCGAATTGATGGATGTTTCTGAAGACGGAAAATATCCGATCTATTTTTCGCCTGAAAATGTTGCAGCCGCAAGATCTACCCGCGCCAATTATTTGAATTCTGGTGGTGGTTTAGGTCTCGCATTAAACGGACAAAACATGACCGCGCATGTTTGGGACGGAGGTGCCACCTTGCCTACCCACAATGAATTTGGCGGAAGAGTCGTTATTGGAGATGGTGTAACGACTATCATCACTACCAACAACAATAGCCAACATGCCAACCATGTTACGGGTACTATTGTTGCTGCAGGTTCTGTTGCACTATCAAAAGGAATGGCGTATCAGGGAAATGCCAGAACCCATGATTGGAATAGTGATTTATCTGAAGCGACTACAGCTGCTGCCAACGGAATGTTATTATCCAACCACTCGTATGGATGGGGAATAAGAAATGCCTCTGGAGCAGTAGTTATGGCGCCTTGGAGATTTGGAGCTTATGAATCTGTTGCAAGAGATTGGGACAACTTAATGTTTAATGCTCCTTATTATTTGATGGTAAAAGCGGCGGGTAATGACGGTAATGATAATACTGCCAATACGAGTCCGTTAGGAGGTTTTGCAGCCTATGATAAACTTACGGGGTATGCCACCGCAAAAAACAATCTGGTTATTGCCAATGCCAATGATGCGGTAATAAGTGGTACAGGGGCACTAACGAGTGTGACCATCAATAGTTCCAGTAGTCAAGGCCCTACAGACGATTTAAGAATCAAACCCGACCTTACCGGAAACGGAACCGCTCTTTATTCTACTGCTACCCTTACCTCTCCTATTACACCGCTAACAAATAGCAGTTATGGTAATGCAACAGGAACTTCTATGGCGTCTCCTAATGTTACCGGAACATTGCTTTTGCTACAGCAACATTATAGAAATACGACGGGGAATTTTATGCGCGCAGCCACCTTAAAAGGATTGGCTTTGCATACCGCAGATGATGCTGGGCCAACAGGTCCCGATGCCATCTATGGATGGGGTTTATTGAATGCAAAATTTGCTGCCGAAACCATCACCAAAAAAGGAACACAGGCGATTATTGACGAAAGAACATTAAATAACGGAAGTAGTTATAGCTATACTGTAACCTCTGATGGGGTGAATCCGTTAATTGCTTCTATCTCCTGGACAGATCCTGCTGGTGTTGCTTATGCGGGTAGTACAGCCAATATTGGTACTGCAAAACTTATAAACGACCTGGATATACGAGTTACAAATTCTTTGGGAACTACTTTTCCGTACCGATTATTAACCGCCACCACCAACGGATTAGGTGATAATACCAAAGATCCTTACGAAAGAATTAAGATCGTTGGAGCAGCGGGCAACTATACCATCACAATTACACACAAAGGTACTTTGGTAAACAGCAATCAGAGATATTCTGTAATTGTAACCGGTATCACTGCACCAATAGTAGATCTTTATATAAAAGACAGACCTTTTGATACGGGTGTCGAGCCAAATCCAGACTCAGGACCTATGTGGATAAGCGAGGACATTTGGGTGCGTCAAAACATGGATGGAGGTCTTGTACACGAAAATCCAGAATATAAAACAAGTTCGCCAAATGCCGTTTACGTTAGAGTTTATAATAAAGGAACTGTAACAAGTTCTGGCGGTAAAGTAAAACTGTATTTTGCCAAAGCATCGTCTGGATTGACATGGCCAACCAATTTTGTCAACTTTACTGTGGGAGGTGTATTGCACGGTGATGAAATTGGCGAAGTCAATATTCCGGCAATAGCCGTGGGAAGCAGCGCCATTGTGATGATTCCGTGGTATCCGCCAAATCCTGCCGACTTTACTTATGACCAACATCATTTTTGTCTTACTGCCAGAATTGAGTCTGTGAGCGATCCGATGTTTAATGAAGTAAATGGTATTAGTATTGCTGCCAATGCAAAAAACAACAATAACATCGCTTGGAAAAACCTAAGTGTTTATAATTTGAATACTACCGATTTTGTTCCGCCAACTGCTGTGTTTATTAGAGGAATAAAATCTAAATCTATCAATGTGAGATTTATAGATAAAGGTTTTAATGAAGAACTTAGAAATAATTTCTTTGAGTTAGGCGGTACAATAGAAGCAACTCTTGATGAACGCTTATTTGAAAGAGCAGAATCTAACGGAAGCCTCAAAGGTTTAAAAATTATAGATAAAAATAAAATTCTTATTGATTCTAGAGAAGCTGCCATTACCAATTTACCTATCGATAACGAAGAAACTTTTACTATTGCATTTGACTTTAGAATAGCAAAAGACCTTCCTGAAGGTGAACAAATCACGCTGGATCTTGTTCAGGAAGACGCCATTAAGGGAGAATTGGAAGGTGGTGAACGTTTTGCTCTTGTAAAAGCAGAAAAATCTCAAACCAAAGAAAAGGAAATCGCACTCGAAGAAGCTGCAACATCGCGCGTCTTTACTATTTATCCGAATCCTACAAGCGGAATATTTAAAATAAGTATTAATAATGAAGAACAAGGAACTTTAAAAATAACAAGCCTCTACAATGGTGCTGTTTTTGAAGAGAAAACCAATAAAGAAAAGGAGTTTAGCGTCAATATCGCCAACCAAACTGCCGGAATTTATATTGTTCAATTTATTTCTGATACCGGAATTGTAACCACCAGAAAGATTATCAAAAACTAACTGTCTGGTACAATTCCTTTAATTTGAATGCATAAAAGAGCCTCTTTTTGCCCCTAAATTCACATTTATTATTAAAAAGAAATCCCAATACTAAAAAATTTAGTATTGGGATTTTGTATTAAATAGAAATGGTAAATTTTATTTCAAACCAGCCAAACTTTGCTCGATGGTAGCAATTTTTGCCAAAGCATCTGCTTCTTTTTGTTTTTCGTTAGCCAGAACTTTTTCTGGCGCTCCGGCAACAAATTTCTCGTTGGATAATTTTGCCTGAACCGATTTTAAGAAACCTTGCGTATACTCCAACTCTGCCGTCAATTTGGCTATTTCTTCTTCTACATTGATATTTCCTGAAATCGGAATGAAATATTCATTTGATTTTACACGGAAAGATAATGCGCCATCTACTTTGGCCGCAACATATTCGAAAGCTGAAATATTTCCAAGTTTCGTTACGATAGTATCAAAATAAGTTGAAAGATTCTCGCTGTTGATTGCTTTTAATTCGATGCTATCTTTAAACGGAATATTTTTATCTTTTCTGATGGTTCTAATTCCTGAAATTACTTCGATAGTACTTTCAAAATCAGTAATTAAACTAGCGTTGAACGGTTTTAATGCTGGCCAAGTCGAAACAATTAGAGCTTCTTCTGTTGTTCTGTCAGCAATTAAATGCCAAATTTCTTCTGTTAAGAAAGGCATGAAAGGATGTAACAACTTCAGGTTGCTTTCTAACATTTCGATTGCTTTATCAAACGTAGCCTTATCAATGGGTTGTTGGTATGCTGGCTTGATCATCTCTAAAAACCAAGAGCAGAAATCATCCCAAACCAATTTATAAATCGCCATTAATGCATCTGAAATTCTATATTTTTCGAAATTATCTTCAATGTCAACTAAGGTTTGCTGCAACTTCGCTTCGTACCATTCAATCGCCACTTTTGATGATTCTGGTTGTGGAATAGTTTCAGAAACTTCCCAACCTTTAATCAGTTTGAAGGCATTCCATATTTTATTAGAAAAGGCTTTTCCTTGGTTACATAATTCTTCATCAAACATGATATCGTTTCCTGCAGAAGCACTTAAAAGCAATCCTACACGAACACCATCGGCGCCAAATTTTTCGATCAAGTCTAAAGGATCAGGAGAGTTCCCTAATGATTTAGACATTTTACGACGTTGTTTATCACGTACCAAACCTGTTAAATATACATTGGTAAATGGTTTTTCGCCCGCATATTCGTAACCCGCAATAATCATTCTCGCTACCCAGAAAAACAAAATATCCGGACCTGTAACCAAGTCATTGGTTGGATAATAATATTTGAAGTCTTCATTTTCAGGATTAACAACTCCATCAAAAACTGACATTGGCCATAACCATGCAGAGAACCAAGTGTCTAATGCGTCAACATCTTGTTTCAAGTCAGATGTTGTAAGTGAGCTGTTAGAAGTTTTTTCTTTCGCTAAAGCTAAAGCATCTTCAATATTTTCAGCAACTACAAAATCTTCTTTTCCGTCTCCGTAATAGAAAGCAGGAATTCTGTGTCCCCACCATAATTGGCGAGAGATGTTCCAATCGCGAATATTGTTTAACCAATGGGCGTAGGTGTTTTCAAAACGTTTGGGGTGCAATTTAATATCACCATCAACCAAAACCGATTTTATTGCCGGTTTTACCAAATCCTCCATTTTCAAAAACCATTGATCTGATAATCTTGGTTCGATTACCGCTTTGGTTCTTTCAGATGTTCCTACTTTATTCATATGGATTTCGGTCTTCGCCAAAGCCCCAATTTCTTCTAATTCTTTTGCAATTTCGGTACGAACTACAAAACGATCTTTTCCTTGATAATGCAATCCAAAACTATTTAGCGTAGCATCTTCATTAAAAATATCAATAATTTCAAGATTGTGCTTCTCTCCTAATGTTTTGTCATTCATATCGTGCGCAGGAGTTACTTTTAAGCAACCTGTTCCGAACTCAACATCTACATATTCGTCTTCGATAATCGGAATTATTCTACCACAAATAGGAACAATGGCGCTTTTACCTTTTAAGTGTGTAAAACGCTCATCGTTTGGATTGATACAAATTGCTGTGTCACCAAAAATGGTTTCAGGACGTGTAGTTGCAATCGTCAAGAAATCTTCTGAACCTTCAATTTTATATTGTAAGAAAAATAATTTTCCTTGTTGCTCTTCATAAATAACTTCTTCATCAGATAAAGTTGTTTTTGCTTCAGGATCCCAGTTTACCATTCGGTAACCACGATAAATTAGTCCTTTATTGTATAAATCGACAAAAGAGCGAATTACAGAAGCTGACATATCAGGATCCATCGTAAATTTGGTTCTTTCCCAGTCGCAGGACGCTCCTAATTTTTTCAGCTGATCTAAGATTACACCGCCATATTTATGAGTCCATTCCCAAGCGTGTGCTAGAAATTCTTCACGAGTTAAATCGTTTTTGTTGATTCCTTCTTCTTTTAATTTGGCTACTACTTTGGCTTCTGTGGCAATAGACGCGTGGTCGGTACCCGGTACCCAGCAGGCGTTGAAACCTTTTAGACGTGCACGACGAATTAAAACATCCTGAATCGTATTGTTTAACATGTGGCCCATGTGCAAAACTCCTGTGACATTTGGTGGCGGAATTACAATAGTATAAGGTGTTCTATGATCTGGCTCTGAATGAAAATAATTATTTTTCATCCAGTACTCATACCATTTATTCTCGATTGTTTTAGCGTCAAATTGGGCTGGAATACTCATTTATAGGTTGTTTATTCGTGGATATGTTGATTCGTTTAATCGTGTTATTGTTAATTCGTATAATTGTTAGTCGTTACTTTTTTTAATTGATTTGATTATTTGTAAATGTTGTTATCATGCAAAAACAAATAAACGGTTGAACAAATTAACGATTAAACAAAAAACTGGTTCAGTTTTTGTAATTATAACTGACAGCAAAAGTAAATAATTAAGTACACTATAAAAAACGAAATATTAACGAAATAATAATTTGTGTGTTAATTAAAACAATGTATATTTACTTACAACTTAAAAAACAATTTCAAATGAAAAATGTTGCCACTTTTATTATAATCCTATTGTTTAGTGCAATTGGTTATGCTCAAAACGGCCCAAAAATTGAATTTGCAGCCCCAGACAACACAATTGATTACGGAAGAATCTCAAAAACAGATAACGGACTTCGTTCTTTTGAGTTTACCAACACAGGAGATGCGCCATTATTAATCACATCTGCAGAATCTACAGTAAGTTCTGTTGTCGTAACAAAACCAGCTGCTGCTATTTTGCCGGGAAAAAAAGGAAAAATCGATGTAAAATACAATATGGCTATAGGCCCAATTCGTAAAACAATTACCGTAGAAACCAATGCTACTAACTACCCTGATGGTAGAGTTGCCCTAAAAATTAAAGGGGAAGTTTTATAAAAACATAGCCAATATTAATAACTAAAGCCGCTTTTTACAGTAAGAAGCGGCTTTTTTATGGATTTTTTTAATCTCTTTCTTTTTGAATTATTTACATGGAATACTGGTAAACTTATATTTTACACGATCAAAATCAATTGGCTGATCTTTTACCAAATAAGTAACTCCCATCGTGGTTTGCATAGTTCCGTTTCCTAAAATCAGTTGTTGATCACGTTTTAAAAATGCTATCGGATTTTTGAACGTTTTATTCTTATTTCCTCCTTCAATAAAAGTGTAATCAACGAATTGGACTTGCAACAAAAAGTGGGACAAATTTTCTAAGACCTATGCTACACTTTTAATTTTATAAAATTCTAGTTCGATTTCTTTAGGTGTTTTATATCCCAAAGAAGAATGCAGACGTTTTCTAT
>NZ_JAGFBV010000051.1 GCF_017948595.1 Flavobacterium geliluteum
ATATTAAAAAATTATTCCCCAGAACAATACATGCTGTTACATTGGAAGGATTTCTAATAAAGCTTACATTGTTTGTATTCGGATTACAATTAAATAAAACAATTAACTAGCAACTTGAATTAATTAATAATTTTATGATTAAAATCTGCGCATTCAAACACTTTTTATTTCTTTTATTGTGCATTCCTTGCTCTATTTTGGCTCAGGAAAACAATTTGTATTTTGAGCATATTAATTATGATGTCAATCTGTCGCAAAGTTCAATATCTAGCATTCATCAGAGTAAAAAAGGATTTATTTGGATAGGTACTGCAACAGGATTAATTCGCTATGACGGATATAATTATTTGCATTTTGTTCGAAATAAAAATAGTATAGGCACGATAAGTAATAATCATATCAATGCAATTTTAGAGGATAATTCAGGAAATTTATGGATAGGAACTAATAACGGACTGAATCTTTTTGATAAAGAAAAAAATAATTTTATAAATATAGATATACCACCAATTAAAGGAGGTAGAAATTACATCTCTTCGATTATCGAAGATGATCATAAGAACATTTGGATTGGAACTTTTGGGGGAGTAAAAAAACTTGATAAAAAAAATAAATTATTAAAAGACGTTTCAAGTGATTCTAATTCTGTTTTCAAAAAAAGCAGAGTGCTTTCATTATTTTATGATAAGAGATACGGCGTTTTAGCAGGTACTTCAAAAGGATTGCTTTGTTTGGATATTAAAAGAGGGATCAAAAGAAGCTTTCCTAAAATATGGTATTCTAATGATTCTTTTTTGAAATCAAAAATTATAAAAATTATAAAGGAAGATAATGGTGATTTATGGTTTGCAACGGAAACTAATGGTGTTTTTTTATTTTCAGAAAAAAGAAATACTTTAACTAACTATCTGCATAATTCTAAAAATAAAAACTCTATTTCTTCCAATTGGGTAAATGATATTCTCGCTATTAATGAAAAGACAGTTTGGTTTGCCACTAAAAACGGTTTGTGCATCTACAGAAAGGATAAAAACGATTTTGTAAATTATAAACACAATCCTTTAATAAGTTCCAGTCTTTCAGATGATGATATAAAATGCTTGTGGAAAGACCGATCTAACAGTGTCTGGTTAGGCACTGTGGGCGGTGGAGTGAATTTTTTTCATAATACAAATACGAATTTTACTCACATTAGTGAAACTACTAAACCTAATTTTGGATTAAACAATTCAATTGTCAATGCAGTTGTTAAAGAAGCCGATGGTTCACTATGGGTGGGTACTTATGGAGGAGGGTTGAATTATCTTGATTTTAAGAATAGTAAAAGTTACAGCTATTTAATAGATAATTACGATGAAGAAAAAACGGTTAATTTAATAACTTCTTTGGTAAGTCAAGATCCAGTAAATTTATTATGCGGTACCTTTAGCGGACTTTATAAATTCAATAAAGTAAGTAAATCATTTCTTCAGATCCCTTTATCAGATCCTAACTCTAAAACAAGAGAGCGCGCCATTACCGCCATTTGCAAAGATGGTGAGGATATATGGATTGGCACAGACGGAAACGGTCTTAAAAAAATAAATAAAGAGGGAGTAATAAAAAGTTATAGTGCTGATGGTAAACCAAATTCGATAAGTGATAATTTCATAACAGATATCGAAAACAGAAAAGAAACGTTATGGATTGCCACTCAGTTTGGTTTGAATTCATTTGATAAAAGGACGGGTAAAGTCGTAGAAGTTTACAATACTTATGGCAAAAACTCTTTATCAAATGTAAGTTTGACGGTTTTATTTACAGATTCCAAAAAAAGACTCTGGATAGGTACAGATTATGATGGACTCAATTATTTTGATCAAAAAAGCGGCAAGTTTTACGTGATCAATAAAGCTATGGGATTTACCGATGAAACAATAAAAAGTATTACAGAAGATGTACAAGGAAATCTGTGGGTAACAGCAAATGATTTATTGTTTAGGATCAAAATCAAACAGTTTAGTTTGCCATTTAAGGCTTCTAACCTGGAAATAACAAAGTTTTCATCTAAAGATGGTTTGAAGGTAAAGCAATTTTCTAACAATTCTGGACTGAGGCTCAATCGTGATCAGCTTGTGTTTGGCTCTTCAAAAGGATTGATAATTTTTAATCCTCAAAAAGTTATTAAAACCCAAAATGAAAGTGAAATTGTGCTCACAAAATTGATTGTAAACAATAGAGAAATACTTCCAGGTGATAAAGATTTTCCGTTAAAAAAAAATATCTCAGAAACTTCTGAAATTACCTTAAAATACGGACAGGCCTACATTGGTATTGAGTTTAGCGCACTAAATTTTGTAAATACTCAGAATAATAATTATTCATATAAACTTGAGCGGTCTTTTAGTAAAGATGGTTGGCATGATATCGGTACACAGCATAATATTAGTTTAATGGATTTGCAGCCAGGTACTTATAATCTTAGTATTAAAACTTCAAATGAAGAGGGCTTATGGAATCCTTCTATAAAGAGTTTGAAAATCATTGTTCTCCCGCCTTGGTGGCGGACTTGGTGGGCGTACCTGATTTATTTGGCCTTTTTTATTCTTTCATCAATGTTACTTTATCGGTTCGTACGAAATAGAGAGATTTTAAAGCGTGCTTTATTTTTAGAACAGGCAGAAAAGGAGAGGCAACAGGAATTGTATAGAATGAAACTGGATTTTTTTACGAATGTTTCGCATGAAATTCGTACACCTCTCACACTTATTAGCGGACCTGTTGAAGAACTTCTCAATACTGTTGAGAAAAATAGCCCTCAGGAAAATAAATTAAAAATCATAAAAAATAATTCAGATAGGTTGCTCAAATTAGTTAATGAGCTGATGGATTTTAGAAAGGCAGAAAAAGGAAGCATGAAAATCTACTGTGAACAGCAAGACATAGTACCTTTTTGTTTTGATATTTATGAATCGTTTCGAGGTATAGCAGTAGAAAAAAATATAGATTACAAATTTGTGCTTAATATCAACTCTATTTTGGTTTATTTTGATAAAAATCAAATGGAAAAGGTGATTTTATAACTTGCTTTCTAATGCTTTTAAGTTTACAAGTAAAAATGGCAGAATTACGCTGGGCGTAGAACAAAAAGGCGCCGATTCTGATATAATTGAAATTAAAGTGAAAGACAATGGTATTGGAATACCGGAGAACAGGAAAAAGAAAATTTTTAAAAACTTTTTTCAATTAGACGATCGCGGAAGTACAAATTTAGGAAGTGGAATAGGTTTGGCATTGAGCAAAAGTCTGGTAGAATTGCATCATGGCGAAATTACAGTACAGACTGAAAAAGATGCTACTTTTACCACTATTTTACCATCAAACTTAAAAAAGGGAAGGATCATTTTAAGAAATCTCAAATAGTAGAAAGCCAGAATCTGGTAGCAGATTTGGTTAATCCAATATCTGATATTAAAACAGAAATTATTCCTAAAAAATTAGATGATGAACCTGAGGCTTTTAACGAAAATAAAAAAACACTCGTAATTATTGACGATAATGAGGAAGTCTTATCATTTATATTTGATATTTTAAGAGCCGATTATCGTGTTTTAAAGTTTTTAAGTGCTTCTGAGGCTTTAGAATTTATGGAAAAAGAAATTCCCGACTTAATTATTAGCGATGTTATGATGCCCGATATGGATGGTTTTGAATTGTGTAGAATATTGAAAACAAGTCAAAATACCAACCATATTCCAGTTATTTTGTTAACAGCTAAATCCTCTACGCTAAACAGAATTGAAGGGCTTTCTACAGGAGCAGATTCTTATATTTCAAAACCTTTTAGTATCGATGTTTTAAAATTAAATATCATAAATTTATTGTCGGCAAAAGAAATAATGCGTCAAAAATATAGCGAAAAGTTTATTGGTAACTCAGAAATTGAAAATCTAGAAACCCCTGAGGGACTATTTTTAAAGAAATTAACGCAAATTATCAATGCCAATATTGACAATAGTAATTTTGATGTAAACGAGCTAGTTAATGAAATAGGAATGAGTCGCACAGTACTTTATAAAAAAGTACAAACTTTAACGAATCAGTCTGTAGCAAGTTTTATAAAAAACATGAGGCTGAGAAAAGCTGCAAATCTATTACTAAATTCTACTTACCCTGTTTCAGAAATCACATACATGGTTGGTTTTAACGACAGAAAACACTTTAGTAAAGAGTTTAAGAAATTATACAATCTGTCGCCTACAGTGTATAAAAATGCTCAAACTTCAAAAGAATAAAAAAAATAACCAGGCTGTAATAAAGAGCCTGGTTGAGTTAATCTAATTTCTCAAAATGTTTTCTATTCTCTCGAGTTCATCATTTGTAAAAGAATAATTTTTAAGACAGGCAATGCTATCTAATAGTTGCTCTGCTTTGCTAACGCCTACTAGCACTGAGCTTATGCGCTGGTCTTTTAGTATCCAGGCGAGTGCCATTTGTGCTAAATTTTGACCTCTTTCTTGTGCAAGCTCATTTAATTGAAGTACTTTTTTTAATTTTTCTTCCGATATTTGATCTTCATCAATAGCTCCATTTCCGCGGTTACTTGATGCTCTTGATCCACTAGGAATTCCTTTTAAATATTTATTTGTCAATAAACCTTGGGCAAGCGGAGAAAAAGGTATGCATCCAACTTGACTTTCCTCTAGTACATTTAATAAATCATTTTCTATCCAGCGATCTAACATCGAGTATCTGGGTTGGTGTATTAGACAAGGTGTTCCTAATTCTTTTAATATCTCAAAAGCCTTCTTTGCATCTTCAGCTTCATAGCTCGAAATACCAACATAAAGTGCTTTTCCCTGACGAACCATCAAGTCAAGAGTACCCATGGTTTCTTCTAGTGGAGTTTCTGGATCTGGACGATGATGATAAAAAATATCAACATATTCTAACCCCATACGCTTTAAACTCTGATCCAGGCTGGCTACTAAGTATTTTTTTGATCCCCAGTCTCCATAAGGACCTTCCCACATTCCCCATCCAGCTTTGGTAGAAATAATTAGTTCATCACGGTAGGGAATAAAATCTTGTTTAAATATTTTCCCAAAGTTTTCCTCTGCAGATCCAGCTGGTGGTCCATAATTATTGGCAAGATCAAAATGTGTTATGCCGTTATCAAAGGCTGTTTGCAATATTGTACGAGCATTTTCAAACGAGTCGATATGACCAAAGTTATGCCATAAACCAAGAGATAAGGCAGGTAGTTTTAATCCACTGTTACCGCATCTGCGATATTCCATTGTTTTGTAGCGATCTGGATTTGCTATGTATGTCATTGATATTTAATTTTAGAAGGTTGTAAGTTACATTATTTAGTTTAAGTTTTCGGCCATATTTAGTGCTTTTATCATTATTTCAAGATCTGTAATGCCTCTGAAACCACTAAAACCTACCGAAATAGTTTTTCCGTTTTTTAATGTAAGAGGCTGACCACCTTGCCATCCTATAAGATCAGGGGTTTCGATTCCATGCGCATTTTCATCAATTTCCTTGTTGAATACCATTCTTTCATACTCGCCCGTTTTTACATCTGTAAGCCATACCTGACTTGCTTTAATCCAAGCTATTTTTTGAGATTCTCTCAAACGCAATTTATTTGTACCAAACATTTTGGCATAAATCTGGCCAAATTCATCAATAATACAAACCGATAGGTTTCCGTTTGAGATGTTTTTATCTTCCTCAATATTCATGTAGATCGGAATTAATTTTTCAATAGAACTGAAGATATTATTTATCGTCATCAGCATTTCTTTGTTTTCCATTTAGTGTCGTTTTGTTTATTTTGATAGTGAATGTATCTCATACAGTATTGCATTTTTTTAAGATTTTAGATGCAAAATTGTCCACAAATCTATTGAGTTTGTCAATCATTCACTGGTTGTATAAGTCTTTTTTTAGGGGTCAGAATGTTCTCAATTTATGATTTTATCAGTAAATATGTTTTGGCTAGGTTGATTTTATAAAATCAGTTGTATGGAGAACAAACACACCCCTAAATAAAAACTATTAGACGCTTGAAAAAAATAAGAATTGATAATATTTGTTTTTCTCAAGCGATATTTTTAAACCTCCATAAAAAAAGTATGCATCTTTTAAAATTATCGCATGAATTTTATTAAAAGTAAAAATAACGATACTGTAGTGTTATGTATAGACAATCAACAGCTTTAGATTTAAAAAAATAAAAAACATGAAAAAAAACAAAACTTTTAACTCTCGAGCACTTCTCTTTTTACCGATAATTTTACTTATAAATTGTACGGTTTTTGGACAAAATTTAAAAATAAAAAAACAAAAGAGTCAGGTAATACTAGCACTAAATGCCTATTCTTTTAATGATTTATTATTGGCAAAAGAAAAAAGAGACAACCAATCTGTTTACACTCTTTTTAATTTAATGGATTGGTGCGCTGATCAAAAAATTGAAGCAATTGATTTAACAGGCTATTATTTCCCCAATTACCCTCAAGTTCCATCAGATGAATATATTACAAAAATACGCACTAAAGCGGAACAATTAGGCCTTGTTATAAGTGGTACGGGCATTAGAAACAATTTTGCTTCGCCTGATCCCGCTGTGAGAGCAGCTGATGTTGAGTTAGCAAAAAAATGGATAGAAGTTGCGTCAAAGTTACATGCTCCTGTTTTGAGGCTGTTTGCAGGGGAAATTCCCAAAGGATATGAAGATAGGTGGGATGAGGTAGCATCGTGGATGATTGAATGTTATAAAGAATGTGCATCGCATGGTGAAAAATACGGTGTAAAAATTGGTATACAAAATCATGGTGATATGCTTCAAACTGCTGATCAATGTTTGAAAGTTCTAAAAGGAGTTGATAGTAAATGGGCTGGTTTGATAGTAGATACAGGTAATTTTAAGACAAAGGATCCTTATGTTGATATTGAATTGCTTGTTCCTTATGCAGTAAATTGGCAAGTTAAAGAAAGTGCTTTTGGTATTGGTAGTCCCATAAGAACGGATTCAGAAAGGCTAATGCACATTTTAAAGAAAAAAGGTTATCAGGGCTACTTGCCAATAGAAACATTACTTGTAAAAGGAGTTCCTTACGATCCATTTGTTCTTGCTCCAGCTTTGATAAAAGAATTAGAGGATGCACGAAGTAAAGTGTATCGATAGCATTTTTTTAAAGGAAATTGATCAAATATTTCATTACTAATAAATTCTAAATCTTTTTTTTAACAAAATGACACACAACACTAAACAAATAAAATTATTCTTGACAGTATTTCTTTTAGTGATGAACTCTTTTATTGTTTTTAGCCAAAAAAATAAAGGTAATTATTTTGCTTTTGAGCAAAACGCTCGACTTGGAAGAGGAGTTAATATTATTGGATATGATCCTATTTGGAATGACAATTCTAAAGCTAGGATGAAGGATAAACATTTTAAATTAATTAAAGAGGCTGGTTTTAATAATGTAAGACTTGTTATGAGTCCGTTTAGGTTTTCTATGAATGATTCAACGTTTACGATTAATCCTAAATTTTTTAAAACATTAGATTATGTGATTAAAGAATCATTAAAGAATCAATTAATGGTAATTGTTGATTTTCATGAGCATAATGCTATCGAGAAAGATCCTTTGGGTACTAAATCAAAAATACTATCGATGTGGAAACAAATTGCAGAACATTGTAAAGGATATTCTGATGACGTTTTATTCGAAATATGTAATGAGCCCAATATGAAACCTGAAACTTGGAATGAAATTCATAAAGAAGTCTATGCCATTCTAAGGAAATCCAATCCCGACAGAACATTAATCATTGGGACCATAAATGGTAATCAAATAAAACACTTAAAAGACCTTGATTTGCCAGAACAGGATCGCAATATTATTGTTGCCATTAATTACTACAGTCCGATACAGTTTACGCATCAAGGTGCACCTTGGTCTAAAAAGAATAAAGATTTGAGCGGTATCGAATGGACGCAGTCTAAAGAAGAGCAAGACGCTGTAAAACTAGATTTTGATATGGCACAAGATTGGTCAAAGTTACACAACAGACCACTAACTTTAGGCGAGTTTGGAGCTTATGAAAAAGCAGATATAGCATCTCGAGTTCGATGGACCAACTACATCGCAAGACAGGCAGAATTGAGAAAGTGGAGTTGGAGCTATTGGCAGTTTGATTCCGATTTTATCCTCTATGATATTGATAAAGATAAGTGGAAAACACCAATACTAAATGCTTTAATTGACTCAGATAAAAAGTAAATAATAAGTACTCCCCAATGAATTACGGGCTCTTGTTTTGGAGCAAATTTTCGTCATAAAGCAATCAAAGTCAGATCTTGTTAAATGTAAATGGAATGGCTTTATAATAACTACAAACAAATAGATTAAAATGAATTTAGAAAATGATAAGGAGCCTACTGCAATAAAAAAATACCGTTGGAGAATGTTATCGTTGGTCTTTTTTGCTACAACAATAAATTATCTCGATCGTCAAGTGATCAGCTTATTAAAAGATGACTATTTAGCGCCATTATTTGGTTGGGACGAAACAGACTATGCCAATATTGTAGTAGCCTTTCAGGTCACTTATGCGTTAGGAATGGTTGGTGCTGGTTTTATTATAGACAGGGTTGGTACAAAATTAGGATACGCGCTTTCTTTAACAATTTGGAGTTTAGCATCTATTGCTCATGCGCTTGCAGGCTCAACATCAGGTTTTATATTTGTGAGAGGGGTCCTTGGTTTTAGTGAATCAGGAAATTTTCCAGCGGCGATAAAAACGGTAGCGGAGTGGTTTCCAAAGAAAGAGCGTGCTCTGGCAGCAGGTATCTTTAATTCAGGGACTAATATTGGAGCCATTTTGGCGCCTCTTACAGTACCTCTAATTGCAGGAATCTGGGGTTGGGAATATGCTTTTATTATCACAGGATTTATTGGATTGATATGGCTGATTTTTTGGTGGCTATTTTATGAAAGTCCTCAAGAACACAAAAAGATATCAAAGGCTGAATATGATTTTATTCATTCAGATGATCAAAAAGATTCTTTATCAGATGGTTCAACTGAAAAGGTAAAGTGGCTTCAATTATTAGGTTACAGGCAAACGTGGGCATTTGCTGCATTAAAATTTTTTAGTGATCCAGTTTGGTGGTTTTTATTATTTTGGAGTTGCTACATTTACTGGGACATAAATTTTAAGACTGTTTAAATAAAAATAAATATCTTAGAATTATGAAAAAACGAGTTTACAGTGCTGAGTTTAAATCATCAGCAGTACGATTAAGTTACGAGCGGGAAAACATCAAAGAATTAGCAGATGAACTAGGTATCCAGGTAGAGCGTATTTATAAATGGAGATCCTCTGAAAAAACATTTACTAATCCAAAACCAATTATTTCTAAAAAAACAGAAACAGATTCTTTAGAAGTCAAACAACTTCGAAAAGCTCTTAAGGAAAAAGAATTAGAGCTTGAGATATTAAAAAAGGCCGTTCACATCTTTTCCAAGAGCGATGGGAAATCTACCAATTCATAGTGAGCTATAAACATTTATATCCCATTGAAAAGATGTGCAGCGTTTTAAAAGTAAGCCGTAGTAGTTATTATAGATGGTTCAGCGGTGGTCCTTCTAATAGATCTATAGAAAATAGTCTATTTACAGACTTAATAAAAGAAGTTTTTGATCTAAGTGGACTTGCAACAAAAAGTGGGACAAATTTTCTAAGACCTATGCTACACTTTTAATTTTATAAAATTCTAGTTCGATTTCTTTAGGTGTTTTATATCCCAAAGAAGAATGCAGACGTTTTCTATTAT
>NZ_JAGFBV010000052.1 GCF_017948595.1 Flavobacterium geliluteum
AGTCTACTAGTATCTCAGGCAGTAACAACTTAAGGATATCGATAAAAGAATCTTGCATTAGGGTATAATTTGAAAATACAAATATCTAGATTTTAATATTTCCCCACAACAATATGTGTTGATCCATTAAAAGTGCGTTAAGGATGGAAGCGGCATCCTTTTGCGATCATTCATACTCTATCATAATCAAAACCTCCCTTCGCAAAAGATATAGCGGACAGCCTGACCCATAGGGAAACGCCATAAATAGTGAATGCGGAAGTCTTTGGTTAATTTTGTATTTGTGATATATTTTGATCAACTGAGATAGGAAGGTGTTTTTTGATATAAAAAAAAGCGTTCGATTTATCGAACGCTTTTGAATTTTAAAATATATTTCTTAATTTTTTTCAATCCATTCTCTGGCATTGACGAATGCTTCGTGCCAAGGAGAAACCTCATCGTTTCTGTCTTTTGGATAGTAGGCCCAGTTCCATTGGAAAGTTGAACGCTCAATATGAGGCATCATTACCAAATGTCTTCCCGTTTTATCACATAGCATTGCTGTGTTATAATCGGATCCGTTTGGGTTTGCAGGATAACCTTCGTACGCATATTTAGAAACAATGTTGTAGTTTTCTTCAGCCAGAGGCAATTTGAATTTTCCTTCTCCGTGTGAAACCCAAACACCTAAAGTGCTTCCTGCTAATGTTGATAGCATTACAGAATTGTTTTCTTGTACGGTTACCGACGTAAAAATACTTTCGTGTTTCTGGCTTTCGTTATGCAGCATTTTTCCGTGAACTTCATGTTCTGGATTGATAACTTCTAATTCCATAAACAGTTGGCATCCGTTACAGATTCCAACAGATAAAGTATCTTCTCTTTTGAAGAAATTGTCTAAAGCTGTTTTCGCTTTTTCGTTGTATAAGAAAGCTCCCGCCCAACCTTTTGCAGAGCCTAAAACATCTGAATTTGAGAATCCACCAACTGCACCAATAAACTGAATATCTTCCAATTTTTCGCGGCCAGAGATTAAATCGGTCATGTGAACGTCTTTTACATCAAAACCTGCTAAGTACATGGCGTTGGCCATTTCACGCTCTGAATTGCTTCCTTTTTCACGAATAATAGCTGCTTTTGGTCTTGGTTTCGAAGCGTCAATTACTGGTTTTTTTCCTGTAAAGTGGCTTGGGAAAGTATAATTTAAAACCTGATTTTTATAATTTTCAAAACGTGCCTTTGCTCTTCCGTTTTTGGATTGTTTTTGATCTAATAAATAAGAGGTTTCAAACCAGATATCTCTGTACTTCGCAATATCCAAATTATAAATTCCAAATTCCAAACTTGGTGTCTTTTGAACCGAACCAATTTTGAAGAATTCGATATTGTTGGCGTTCAATTTAGCTTCAACAGCAGCATCTTCTTTTGCTTGGAAAACAATTCCGATATTTTCAGCGAAAAGAATTTTCAAAAGATCTTTTTCAGCAAAAGCACTAAAATCAATTTTAGCTCCCAAATTTACATCCGCAAAACACATTTCTAAAAGAGTAGTAATTAAACCACCGCTTCCGATATCGTGACCCGCTAGAATTTGGCTTTCGCCGATTAATTCCTGAATCGTGTTAAAAGCATTTTTGAAGAAAGAAGCATCTTTAATTGTAGAAGTTTCGTTTCCGATTGTGTTTCTAATTTGTGCAAAAGACGAACCTCCAAGTTTGAAATCATCCTGAGACAAATTGATGTAATAAATAGAATCTCCGTTTTTCTGTAAAACAGGTTCTACTACTTTTCTAATATCGGTACAGTTTCCTCCCGCCGAAATAATAACCGTTCCCGGCGCAATTACTTCGTCGTTTGGATATTTTTGTTTCATCGAAAGTGAATCTTTTCCTGTCGGAATATTGATTCCCAATTCGATTGCAAATTCTGAACAACCTTCAACAGCAGCGTATAAACGAGCGTCTTCACCTTCGTTTTTACAAGCCCACATCCAGTTGGCAGATAATGAAATTCCTTTTAAACCGCCTTTTATTGGCGCCCAAATAATGTTGGATAACGATTCTGCAATTGCATTTCTGCTTCCTGCAACCGGATCAATCAAAGCAGCAATAGGAGCGTGGCCAATAGAAGTCGCGATTCCTTCTTTACCTAAATAATCCAATGCCATAACACCCAAATTATTTAGAGGTAACTGCAACGGTCCTGCACATTGTTGTTTGGCAACTTTTCCTCCCACACAACGATCAACTTTGTTGGTTAACCAGTCTTTTGAAGCAACCGCTTCTAAACGTAAAACGTCTTGTAAATAACTTTCGAAATCATTTGCTGAATATGAAACAGCAGCATATTTTCTATCAATAGTTTTATCTGTCATCACCGTTTTTGGAGAACTGCCGAAGAAATCTTCTAAAGCATAATCCATGGGTTTTGAACCATTTGATTTTGATTGAAAAGTAAAACGGTGATCGCCCGTAACATCTCCAACCTGATACATAGGAGAACGCTCTCTGTCGGCGATTCTTTGTAAAATATCAATATCTTTTTGACCAATAACCAATCCCATTCTTTCCTGAGATTCATTACCGATAATTTCTTTAGCAGAAAGTGTTGGGTCTCCAACAGGCAATTTATCCAAATCGATTAAACCTCCAGTTTCTTCTACCAATTCAGAAAGACAGTTTAAGTGTCCTCCAGCTCCGTGATCGTGAATAGAAACAATTGGGTTATGATCGCTTTCTACCAAACCACGAATGGCATTAGCAGCACGTTTTTGCATTTCTGGATTGGAACGCTGAATGGCGTTTAACTCAATTCCTGAACCAAAAGCTCCTGTGTCTGCAGAAGAAACTGCTGCACCGCCCATTCCGATTCTATAATTTTCTCCTCCAAGAATGACGATTTTATCTCCTTCTTGTGGTTTCTTTTTAATAGCCTGATCTAGTTTTCCGTAACCAATTCCTCCCGCTTGCATGATTACTTTATCGTAACCAATTTTGCGGTCGTTTTCTGAATGTTCAAAAGTTAAAACAGAACCTGTAATCAGTGGCTGACCAAATTTATTTCCGAAATCAGAAGCTCCGTTAGAAGCTTTGATTAAAATATCCATTGGTGTTTGGTACAACCATTTTCTTTCTTCAACCGCATTCTCCCATTTTCTTTCATCGTTCAAACGAGAATAGGAAGTCATGTAAACTGCAGTTCCCGCTAATGGCAATGAACCTTGTCCACCGGCTAAGCGGTCACGAATTTCTCCTCCAGAACCTGTTGCGGCTCCGTTAAAAGGCTCAACTGTTGTTGGAAAATTGTGTGTTTCTGCTTTAAGAGATAAAACCGAATCAAATTCTTTTATTTCGTAATAATCAGGTTTGTCAGCTGATTTTGGTGCAAATTGCTGTACTTTTGGTCCTTTTACAAAAGCAACATTGTCTTTGTAAGCAGACACAATATCATTAGGGTTTTCCTGTGATGTTTTTTTGATTAATTTGAATAAAGAAGTTTCTTTTTCTTCGCCGTCAATTACAAAAGTTCCGTTGAAGATTTTGTGACGACAGTGTTCTGAATTCGCTTGTGAGAAAGCAAATATTTCAGAATCTGTTAACTTTCTGCCCAGTTTTACAGAAAGGTTATCTAAATAATCTACTTCTTCCTGACTTAAAGCCAAACCTTCGGCCTTATTATAAGTGGCAATATCATCTATTTCCAGAATAGGCTCTGGTTGTACATTGATTGTAAAAATCTCCTGATCCAGTTGATTGAATTTTTGTAAAAGCATTGGATCAAAATCGGTAAAATCTTCTGTTGCTGGATGAAATTCTTCAATTCTGATAATGCCTGTAATACCCATATTTTGAGTAATTTCTACAGCATTTGTGCTCCAAGGTGTGATCATAGTGGCACGAGGACCAACAAAAAAATCCGACAGTGCGGATTTCTCGATCTTATTAGAGTTGGCAAAAAGCCAGTTGAGTTTTGAAATGTCTTGAGCCGAAATTTCGTTTTGCGTTTGTACGGCAAAAACAGTTTTGCTTTGGTTTTCAAAGAAATGGATCATTGTGATGTGTAGTTTGTTGTATTGAGGTGCAAATTTAGTTAATTAAGATCAAAAAAAAAAGCGACAATTTTTGTCGCTTTTAATTATTTTAAGTCTAGTTTTTATTAATTGACTAATAATTTTCTAGTAAGTGTTTTTGAATCTTTGGTTATTTTTAGGATATAGGTTCCTTTTGATAAATTTTGAGTCTCAACTATCTTATTAGTAGTATTTTGTTTTTCGAAAACTTTTTGTCCCAATATAGAATAAATAGCAATTGAAAAAGACCCGTCTCCATCTTTAAAATTAACTGAGAATTGATTGGTTGCAGGATTTGGATAAATAGAAAATTCAGTTGAATTAAATTCTTCGTTATTTAAATTGGAATAGCAAGTCCACGATAGATTGTCAAAAGCCACACGACTTGTAGTGAGGTTGCTATTATCAGTGATGCTAATAGTTACATCTCCAGCGATATTAATGTTGGAAATAGTAGTTGTAGTTTCCACTCCGGGTGCACCAAAAGGAATAGTTCCTACTATATTGCCGTTCACACGAAGAGAAAAGGTACCACTGTTTCCTGTAGTGAATTTTTGTTGCGTAGTAACTGTTAAACTTCCAATACCATCAGCAGATATTGAAGCCGAAAGCGATCCATTTCTTATACAAATTGCTCTAGTGCTTATGGCTTGATCAGTACGCGCATCAGTAGCTGTCCAATTCAAGCCTGAATCTCCTGTCCAAGTTTTAGTACCGTAGGATGAGGCTGCAGCAGGAATTTTTTCGAAACTTTCGCTGGCGCAAGAACTCGAAATTATTGTCGTTGTTCCGTTTACTGAATTGCTTTGAAGGGAAGAATTTCCAGCAGCGTCTTTGGCAACTACATAAAAAGAATACGTTGTTACAGGTGTTAGTCCATTTACTATTGCAGTCGTTCCAGAAACGGATGATTTAAAAGCGGAATTCACATAAACATCATAGCTGGTTACTCCAATATTATCGGTACTAGCAGTCCAGCTCAATGATACTGTACTAGAAGAACTTCCGGTAACAGCCAAGTTTGTTGGTTCGGTAGGAGTTTCAGTATCAGGAATAAAAATAGTTGTTGTGCCATTTACAGTATTACTCGCAGGTGATGAATTTACGGAGGCATCTTTTGCAATAACATAAAAAGAATAAGTTGTTGATGCTGTAAGCCCCATAATTGTGGTTGTCAAACCTGGAACTGATGTTTTTATAACCCCATTCATGTAGATATCATAACTGGTCACAGCCACATTGTCGGTCCCGGCTGTCCAACTCAATGAAACTGTGCTGGATGTGGTTCCTGTTACGGCCAAATTAGAAGCTGCTGTTGGTGCTTGCGTATCGGCAACGGGATTCCAAATAGCTTGTACGTATTCTGGATGGTCAATGTATGGATTTCTATTATTTTGACGTGCATAAATTGCATTATTTCGAGTAATTTCTCTTGCATTTACAGGGTCTTGATTGTGCCATGCGATTAAGACACTTAAAAAAGCAGGTGTAAATACTTTGTTTGACGTACCATTGAACATTGCATACGAATAACCTGCAACCGTATTTTCGTAGCGTGTTGCAAAGTAAAAATACATTCGAGCAATATCTCCTTTAAATTCATCAATTGGTTCAAATACAGGTCCTGTGTATCCTGCAGTTGTACTTTCGCCTAATTTACTACCGTTTTGAGTTGTGATAGTCGGTACCGCAACTACAGAGTGAGGGTAATTAGAGCGGATTCCATTTACTTTTCCATCAGTTGGAGTAATAAAATGAGCATCGTTTCTCATAGGTGATGCTTCATTAAAAATAGATTGTGGAATAATGTGTTCTCTATTGTAGCAGTCTCCTTCATTAGTATAATTCCCACATCTTTGTGTGGTTGCAATACTGTAGGTGTAAGGATCTGTCGCCGTTGGATTTTCAGAATACATGTCTAAAACCGAACCGTCATTTTCGTAAAAATTATCAATATCAGATGTTGCATAAGTAATATATAAACCAGCATAACCATTATCAGTATGTCCTTTTATGATATTGTATAATTGTGTTTTTAAGGTATAACCTGTTCCGGTTGCAGTGTCATAATAACCAGCCGGAATCTGGGCAATTACACCCGAAACAATAAAAAACAGTAAAAAAGAGTAAATTTTTTTCATAGAATAAATTGGTTTAAGGTCTGTAATTTTAAACATTCTGTAATTAAAAATCAAGATGATATAAAGAGAATGTTAATTTATAAGACGCGCCAAATCTACTGTTTTTTTGAAATAATTATGTTAAGTGTTGATTATTTTTTTGATATAATTTCTTGCTAAATGATTCTTAAAAAGATAAAAGCGACAAATTGCCGCTTTTATCTTTTTCTCATTTATTTTAATTAGTTTATAATAATTTTTTTTATGATTGTCTGCTGACCTTGAGAAATACTCATGATATATATTCCTTTTGGAATAGTATCTAAAGTAACGGTCGAAAGATTGCTGATTTCATTTTCAAATACTTTTTGTCCTAAAATAGAAAATATTGTGATTCTTGATACTTCATCTGAATTTTTCATTTGAATTGTAAAATGACCCTCTGAAGGATTTGGGTAAATGATGATTTCCTCTAATTGTGAAATGCTTTCTTCTTCAAGAGGTTTTGCCATTTTACTTGCTAGGTTATTGCAAGTGTCTGTGGTGTATGAGTCCCATTGTGAACTTAGATTGAAGGTGGTTGTAGGAGACGTTACGGTCGATTTTCTTCTTAAGGTAACATCGGCAGCAAAATTAGCTGTTCCGCCACTGAAAGTTCCGATAATATCAATTAAAACTCCATTTTTGAAAAGTCCTACTGCATCATTTCCATTAAAAGTCAATTCGGTTGCCGTGGTCGAAATATTGGCAGCGCCAGTAGAAAAACAAGTAGATGAAATACTACTATTGACCACAACAAATTTGTTTCCGCTATTCAAAGTTCCTGATAAAGCTAAACCTGTACTCCATGAACCAGCACCATTGGTTTGTTTTTTTATGGTATAAGCAGCTAAACTAACAGCGTTTCCAGTATTATTAGCTATTTCTAATGCTTTGTTATTTCCAGAACCTTCAATATATTCAGAGAATAATAGTTCGGTTGCAGTTCCGCCTGTTCCGTTGGCATTCGTTATTACCGAGATGGTGTTGCTTGTTGCAGATGTATTTCCGGCAGCATCTTTTGCTTTTACATAAATAGAATAACTTGTAGAAGCCGTTAAACCTGTAATAGTGGCTGTTAAACCTGTTACGGTTGTTTTTAAAGTATTATTTGCATAAACATTATAACCTGTAACTCCAACATTATCTGAAGAGGCATTCCACGTAAGTGTAATTGAAGTGGCGGTTTTTGAAGTAGATGCAAGGCTTGCCGGAGCGGTTGGAGCCTGAGTGTCTCCAGAAGAAGTGCCTCCCCAAATTTGATTCACGTATTCCGGATGATCAATAAATGGATTTCTATTGTTCTGACGTGCGTATATAGCATTGTTTCTCACGATTTCGCGAGTACTCACGGGATCCTGAGCATGCCACGCCAATAATACATTTAGAAAAGCAGTTGTAAATACTTTATTGCTAGAACCGTCAAACATAGGATACGAATAACCCGAAACGGTATTTTCGTAACGAGTTACAAAATAAAAATACATTCTGGCAATGTCACCTTTGAACGCATTTATTGGTTCAAAAACAGTTCCTGAATATCCAGAAACAGAGCTTGATCCCAATTTTCCTCCATTTTGAGAAGTGTAAGTTACTGAACTTACGGTTCCATGTGGATAATTAGAACGCATTCCGTTTACTTTTCCATCTGTAGGGGTGATAAAATGCGCATCGGCTACCATAGGAGATTGTTCATTAAAAACAGATTGCGGAATAATGTGTTCTCTGTTGTAACAATCGCCTTCTACAGAATAGCTGCCGCATCTTTGCGTGCTTCCTGTACTATAATTGTACGGGTCTGTTCCAGAAGGATTTTCAGAATACATATCTAAAACGGTTCCGTCATTTTCGTAAAAATTATCTACGTCAGACGTTTGATAAGTGGTATACAAACCCGCATAACCATTATTGGTATGCCCTTTAATTATATTGTATAGCTGAGTTTTTAGAGTGTAACTGCTTCCAGTTGCTGTACTGTAATATCCAGAAGGAATTTGTGCAAAATTTGCTGAGAAAAAAAGTAATAATAAGAAGGAGTAAAGTTTTTTCATAAAAAGTAATTTAAAATTTGGTTGGTTAAGTAATAGAAAATAACTTTTTCAATAAATTGATTTTGAGTAAGTTATTTTTTTAATGTACCAAATTTATTACTTTTAAGAATACGATGCGTTAAGAGATGTTTAAATTAAGGAATGTTTTCTTACTGTTGGATTTTGGTTGTCACGAAGACTTGAAGGCATTAGGTTTTTTTATAACGAGAGATAAAATTATTGAGTTATTAATTTAGATTCTGTATCTTAGTAGTTGTAAAACAGTACTTATGGAAGAATTTAAAGGTCAAAATATACTCAATCTGGTAAAAGAATTCCCAAATGATGATGCTTGTAAGGCTTA
>NZ_JAGFBV010000053.1 GCF_017948595.1 Flavobacterium geliluteum
ATTTACCTTTAGAATTAATAGATCAATTTTCAAAGAAACTATTTTTCACAAAACAATTCAACGAATGATTACGGCATTGCCAATTTATCAGTATCAAATAATACAGAGGCTAAGTATATAACTCAATTAATTTAATATTATATTTATCGATGGCTTTCTTTCTAATTATTAGCCTTTACGGTTTAGTATTGGTGGAAAGTATTTGGAATAAAATTTTATTACTTTCTTTGCCTTTGTTTTTGATTGTTCAAGCGGTAAGAACTTTTAAAGTTTTTATTCTTTTTGAAAATAGATTGCTTATAAAACGACCATTGAGCTTAAAGCTTTTTAATAATTTTTATAGTTTATCTGATATAAAAGAAATTGAATTTAAGAGTTTAAAAGGGATGCACAAAGGTAATATTTTGATAGTTTGGACTAAGTATACTTCAAGTAAACAAGACGAAAGCTTTTCTTTTAATTTACGAAAGGATGAAGTTTGTTTTTTTTCTGAAAATTTAAAAAAATTAGGAATTGAGGTAAAGGATGAGGGCTTTAATTATTTATGAGTTTAATGATTTGATACAATTTGTCTTTTAGATAATTATAAAATATGTGAATGTGTCAGTTGCAAGTTTGTAACTGGCATTTTTTTTTGGAATTAGGATTTTAGAATTTATTTTTTGAAATTTTATTTCTCATATTTAAAATGTCCCACAATTTCGTATTCAAATAAACAATCTTCCAGCACTTGTCCGCCACCAACATTGTGTACAATTAGGTTTCGTTCTCCATCATCAGATTTTTTGTTGGTAACAATCCCGATGTGCGGTAACTTTCCGTTGATCATCCAGGTGACTAATTCTCCTGTTTTGTAGTCTTCAGCATTTTTTGTTATCGCCAATTTTGAACCTTTTCTTTCGAAGAAAATCTCTAGATTAGGCACTCTTCTATGGTCAATATTAGTGTCGGTTTTGGTCATGCCCCATTTTATTAAATTTGGATATTTTTCAAAATTTTCCACCATATCTTCATGAACTTCTTGCTGTAAATCGATCCCTAATTTTCTATAAGAACGAATAATAACATCTGTACAAACACCTTTATTTGACGGAACATCTCCGTTGGGATATTTTATAGAAAAATAAGCCGGATCATAATGTATTGAAGGATCAATTATAGAAATCGCTGCATCAGATAATTTTTCTTCAAACGTTTTTGCGCTGTTTTCTGAAGAAGGCAAAAAGGTGATTTCCTGTCTTTCTTTTTGCTGACAGGAAAGAAATAAAACACTCATCAGAACAATACAAATAGATTTCATTTTTTTTATTCAAATTTAATGATATTCAGAATAGGAAATGCTTTTTTATTGAATGATTTTTCTTATTTTTAAACAAAATATTTCCCAAGCAATTTGATTAACATGAATCCAGAAATTAAAGTAGTAGCGACTACTAGTGAAAACGCTGATTTTGTAGCTCTCATAAAAACATTTGACAACTTTTTATGGGAACGTTATCCGGAATTGAAAACCAGTTATTGGGGTAATAATGTGATCGAATTTAATCCGAACGTAATTCTCGTGTACGTCAATGATCAACCTGTTGGTTGCGGTTGTTTTAAGAAATACAATGCCACAACAGCCGAACTAAAAAGAATGTTCGTATCGCCCGAAGCAAGAGGTTTGGGACTGGCGCAGTTAATTATTAAAGAATTGGAATTAAAAGCAAGTCAACAAGGATTTAAAACATTAATTCTGGAAACGCTTTACAAACAAATTGAAGCGATTAGTTTATATCAGAAACTAGGTTTCGAAATAGTTGAAAACTACGAACCTTATGTTGGTCTAACGAATAGTATCTGCATGAGCAAAAGCATTATCTAAAAAATTACTCAAAAATGGAACCCACTCATTTCCCTATTACCAATTGGTCTGAAGATGACAGGCCACGTGAAAAACTGATGCTAAAAGGCAAAAGTGCTTTGAGTGATGCCGAGTTGATTGCCATTTTGATTGGTTCCGGAAGCCGTAACGAGTCGGCAGTAGATCTGAGTAAACGAATATTAGCGAGTGTGGATACCTTAAATTCTCTTGGAAAAATGTCATTGGCGCAACTCACCAATTTTAAAGGAATAGGAGAGGCCAAAGCGATTTCAATCATTGCAGCATTAGAATTAGGCAGGCGCCGAAGAGCCGAAGATGTTGGCGATTTGGTGAAAATAACTTCGAGTAAATTGGTTTTTGAAATCATGCAACCTATCATCGGCGAATTGCCTCACGAAGAATTTTGGGTATTATTTCTGAATAATTCCAACAAGGTGATTTTGAAATCGCAACTGAGCAAAGGCGGTATTTCGGGCACAATTGTAGATGTGCGATTGGTTTTTAAATTGGCGCTTGAAACGAGCGCTACAGGCTTGATACTGTGTCATAATCACCCTTCGGGACTTCTAAAACCCAGTGAGGCCGATATCAAAATCACTAAAAGACTAAAAATAGCAGGAGATAGTTTAGATGTTAAAGTTTTGGATCATTTGATTATTACTGAAACAAAATATTATAGTTTTGTAGATGAAGGAATTTTTTAGTTATGAAAACCACTATTACAGACATTTTTTTTGATTTAGATCATACGCTTTGGGATTTTGATAAGAATTCAGAAATTGCTTTTGATCGAATCTTTAAGAATAAATACCCACACATACAAACGGCAGATTTTATTGCCCAATACGCTCCAATCAATCAGGCATGCTGGAAATTATATCAAAACGATCAAATTACACATCTTGAATTGCGTTACAATAGATTGAAGTTTTCTTTTGATGCGCTGAACCTTAAAATATCTGATGAAGAAATTAACGAAATTGCCCAAGATTACATCGAATTTCTTACCGATAATAATCACCTTTTTGATGGTGCAAAAGAAGTCTTGGATTACTTAAAACCCAAATATAATTTGCATATTATCACCAACGGATTTGCTACTGTACAAGACAAAAAAATAAAAAATGCTGCGCTTTCGGGATATTTTTCTACTATTACAAATTCTGAATCAGCAGGAGTAAAAAAGCCAAATAGTAGTATCTTTGATTTTGCTATCAATCTGGCTAATGCTTCCAAAGAAAATAGTGTCATGATTGGCGATTGCCTCGATGCAGATATTAACGGAGCACTAAACGCGGGTCTGGATGCTATTTTTTTTAATGAAAAAAAGATTGAAGCTCCAGCAAACATCAAACAAATAAACCATTTATTAGAACTAAAAAAATATTTATAATTATGAAAATTAAACTTTTGTTGCTTACTCTACTTATTTCTGTTATCGGATTTGGACAATCTATCAACGATTACAAAGCGGTTATAGTACCATTAAAATATGAATTTCTTAAAGGTGAAAATCAATACAGATCAGCGACGATGACAAAATCTAATTTGGTAAAGGCAGGTTTTAAGGCTTTTTACTCAAACGAACAGCTTTCTCCGGAATACAGTGATCGTTGCGAACTTTTATACATAGACATGAAAAAAGAAAGTGGTTTTTTGGTGACCAAACTTTTTGTAGAGTTTAAAGATTGTTATGGCAAAGTGATTTATACTTCTGAAATAGGGAAGAGCAAAGAAAAAGAATATGAGCTGGCTTACAAAGAATGCATTGATTTAGCTTTTGTTTCAGTTAATAAATTACGTTACAAGTACAACGGAAAATCGGGGGCTTCTGTGGTAAAAGCTACTCCGGCAGTTGTAACACCTGCGGTAACGACCAACATAGTTGAAGCTCCTGTAGCAGACATGACCGATCCGAATTTGTTGTACGCACAGCCAACAGAAACAGGTTATCAGCTAATTGATAAAACGCCAAAAGTAGTAATGAAGTTGATGAAAACTTCGCGTCCAGACAGCTTTATTGCTATAAAAGATGGTGTTCAAGGTACTTTAAACGCAAAAGACAATCAATGGTTTTTTGAATATTACCAAAACGATAAATTGGTTTCTGAAAAGATTGTAGTGAAATTCTAATTATGAAATTTGGTTTTAATAACCATATTTATCCTTCCAACGGTTCTTTAAAAATTCGCGGTTGCTGTTCTCTCGAGAATTGCTTCCCGGATTATAAAGAACCGTTTCTTTTATCGCTTCGGGCAGAAATTCTTGCTCTGCAAAGTTATTGGCATAATCGTGCGAGTATTTATAATCATCACCATAACCCAACTCTTTCATAAGTTTGGTAGGCGCATTTCTTAAATGTATCGGAACGGGCAGATCCCCAGTTTGTTTCACTAATTGCTGTGCATTGCCGATCGCCAGATAAGAGGCATTGCTTTTAGGAGAAGTGGCCAAATAAATAGCACACTGGCTCAATATGATCCTACTTTCTGGATAGCCAATTGTGGCTACCGCCTGAAAAGTATTGTTGGCCATAATAAAAGCAGTCGGGTTGGCATTGCCAATATCTTCACTGGATAAAATAAGCATTCTACGGGCGATAAATTTTACATCTTCGCCACCTTCAATCATTCTTGCCAGCCAATAAACTGCACCATTTGGATCGCTCCCCCGAATTGATTTTATAAAAGCCGAAACGATATCATAATGTTGTTCGCCACTTTTGTCATACAAAACAGTATTTTGTTGTACCAATGCAAAAACAATATCGTTCGTAATAATAATCTCGTCGCTAGCAGAAGCATTAACCACAAGTTCAAAAATATTCAATAATTTTCTTCCGTCACCGCCAGAAAGTCTTAGCAGCGCTTCCGTTTCTTTCAAAATAATGTTTTTGGTGGCCAAATACGAGTCGGTTTTCATCGCACGATGCAACAAAGTCTCCAAATCGGCTTTCGTAAAAGCATTCAAAACATAGACTTGACAACGTGACAATAATGCAGGAATCACCTCAAAACTTGGATTTTCGGTCGTCGCACCAATCAATGTAATCCAACCTTTTTCTACCGCAGCCAAAAGCGAATCTTGTTGTGATTTACTAAATCTATGAATTTCATCAATAAACAAAATGGGGTTTTTGGCTGTAAACAAACCGCCGCTCTGTTTGGCTTTTTCAATCACATCCCGAATGTCTTTTACCCCAGAATTTATGGCACTCAGGATATAAAAAGGACGTTTTGACTCCTGGGAAATAATCTGCGCCAAAGTCGTTTTTCCAGTTCCTGGTGGTCCCCAAAAAATCAACGACGGGATAATTCCTCTCGAAATCTGTTGCGTCAACGAACCATTAGGGCCAACCAAATGACTCTGACTTACGTAGTCTTCCAATTTTTGCGGGCGTATGCGTTCGGCTAGTGGTGCTTCCATTTTGTAAAATTACAGTTTTCAATTTTAATTTAATAGTTTTCTGGAGCTATTTCCAGCTATCTCCTCTATCTTTACTTGCCTAAAGAAGGCAAGCAAAGGATGCCGTTTCTATCTGGGCTAGTACTCACAATCAAGAGATTTTGTGATAGCTGACAATTTATCAGTAATTTATTTTTGGATAGTTTTTTGATAGCTCCTTATCCTATCTAGTACATGATTATGGACGACAATCATTTTAAATTTTCAAACACAGTTATAGCGCTTCCTTTATTTTTTGTGCTTTTCTTGTGGTTTATATTTTGGCTTCAAATTCGTTTTGATTTCGATTTCTATCAATACGGTATTTATCCACGAGATTTTTCGGGTTTGAGAGGCGTTCTTTTTAGTCCTTTTATTCACGAAAATTTAAGTCATTTGTATAATAATTCAATTCCACTTTTGGTCTTATTGGCAGCTTTACATTATTTTTATCCAAACCAATCTTTGCCTGTTATCGTTTACGGAATTTTATTTTCCGGACTGATAACCTGGATTATTGGGCGACCCAATTATCATATTGGTGCTAGTGGACTCATTTATGTGTTGGTAAGTTTTATTTTTTTCAAAGGAATTCAAACCCGTTATTATCGTTTAGTAGCGCTTTCTTTTTCGGTGATTTTATTTTATGGCGGAATGATCTGGTATGTTTTTCCGGATGTTGATGCTACCATTTCCTGGGAAGGGCATTTGGCAGGTTTCCTAACCGGATTTACTTTGACGTTGTTTTATAAAACTCCAGAATATGCCAAACCCATCGTTTACGAATGGCAGAAGCCAGAATTCGACCCTGAACAAGATGCTTTTATGAAACATTTTGATGAAGATGGTAATTTTGTCAATACCGAGCTTCCAGAAGAAGAAACCGAAAATTATGAGACTTATTTTAATACGCATCCGTGGGTCAAGTATATTATTACTAGGTCTGATACTGAAGAAAAATCATAAAACGGATTATTAGTTGTGAATCTGTTTTGCATCTAACAAAATCAAAATGCGAATGCAAAATGTTCTTTCGAATAAAAAAAAATTCTCAGGGTTTACTCAGATTATTGTACACTCTCTATAAGTGCATTCACAAAATAAACAAACGTTCTTACCTAATTTATTTAGGAGTTTGCAAAATTAATAAATGCTTACTCCTAATGTATTTAAGAGTAAGCATAATCAATATATGAGTTTACAAAATTAGAATAGGAGTTCACAAAATCAATAAATGCTTACTCGTAATCTATTTAGGAGTAAAGATACTTAATAAAGACGTTCACTAAATCAATATACGAATTCACAAAATTGATTACATACGTTTTGTCTCAAGAAAATTTGTTTGACAAAAGAAAAAAAACGAAAATCGAGATCGTAGGCTTTTGCAAAGAGATACTTGCGTTCTCATTCAAACAAAGTGTTTTTAACTTCTTTGACGAACTGCTTCGTATAAAAAAGCGCCACAAGCAACAGAAACGTTCAAAGAACCAATCGTGCCAAACATTGGTAGTTTTGCTTTTTCATCTACAATTTTAAGTACAGAAGGGTTGATGCCTCGATCTTCAGATCCCATTATGATGGCTAAAGGTTCGTTCAACTCTAAATCATAAATATTAGATTCGGTTTTTTCTGTAGCCGCTACAGTTTTAATTCCGGAACCTTGCAGGTAAAAGATAGCGTCTTTAATGTGTTCTACTTTACAAATAGGAACATTAAATACTGCGCCAGCAGATGTTTTTACAGTGTCACCATTTACAGGGGCAGACCCAGCTTTTTGCACGATGATTCCGTTTACACCAGTACATTCTGCCGTTCTAATGATTGCACCAAAGTTTCTGGCATCAGAAATTTGATCCAGTATTAAAAATAAAGGTTTCGATCCCGAAGCAATTGTCGATTCTACCAAATGTTCCAGGTCAATAAAACCAATAGGCGATATTGTTGCCACAGCCCCTTGGTGGTTGTTTGGTGTTAACCGATTTAGT
Source organism: Flavobacterium geliluteum (assembly GCF_017948595.1). GTDB lineage: Bacteria > Bacteroidota > Bacteroidia > Flavobacteriales > Flavobacteriaceae > Flavobacterium > Flavobacterium flavipigmentatum. The sequence continues at coordinate 7,297 of NZ_JAGFBV010000053.1, forward strand.
TTTTCTACAGGAACGTACGAAAAATTAATATTAGCGCGTTTCATCACCTTCATTAAATCTTTCATTAATTCACCTGATATTTCTTTTTGTATAAATACTTTATCAACTTCTTTTCCTGCCTGAATCGCTTCTATAATGGCTCTTATTCCAAATATTTGATGTTCTTTTTCCATGGTGCAAATATAGGGTAATGTTTTTATAAAAAAAACCACCCTGAATTAACGAGGGCACTGAAAAACATCCCTTATTTTGATCAGGTTTATTTTTTAGACAATAAAAAAACGCTTATAACAGGACTTTAAAAAATCCGCTATAAGCGTTTTTCGTTTTATAACTGTTTTTGATTTGA
>NZ_JAGFBV010000054.1 GCF_017948595.1 Flavobacterium geliluteum
TGATATAATTTTGTCTTTACAAAGCATTGGTGAGGTTTATTGGTTCGCAAAACAAATTTACTAAACCTCTGCTTTGTTTTTTATACTATAGAAACTAGCAACTTGAATTAATTACCTAAATTAATTTCATAATCAGATATAATATCAATGACATTGATATTACAATCATTTTTAAAAACGGATGGAGATAAACACATTTCATATACTTCTGAAGCATTAAAAACATAAAAATAGCCTGGAGTAGAACAGCCAGAATTTGAGTGATAATTTAGCTTATAATCTTTAGAAATATTTTTGAACTTAATTACTACTAATGAATATTTTGATTCGATTTCAAACCTTGAAATAACGTAATCATTTCTTATTTTATAACCTCCAGTACAAACATATTTTCCTTTAAACCTTGTTATATGTTTTAACTTTATGCCTTCAGTTATAATAAAATTTAGATTACCTTTTAAAATGAATCTATAAAAGCCAAAGAATAGTAAAATAATAAGAATAATTTCGATGTTAAATTTCATTCGGTTTTCTGTTTTTCTAATCTTTCTGCAAAAGTTTTAGTAGTGGTTAGCAGCTGTATTTATTATGAAACCCAAGTTTCTTCAACTTCATCGATTATCCATTTATCGTTAACTTTCTTAATGAAAATTCTAAATCCTTGACCACAATGACGATCGCAAACAAAACCGGCAGATAAAACACCATATTTCTTTTCTTTATCAAATTGTATTCTCGAAACTGAAAATACTCCTGAAAAAATGAATTTATATTTTGTTTTCCAGATTGTATCACGATTTGGAAATTTTGATAAATCTTTAAGTTTATAAATTTGATTTTTCACGAATTAAATATGGTGTGTTTCGATTACTCTGTCACACTATATTCTTCTTGAATTTCTATTTCCAATCTCTTTTTATGCTGCTTAGATAAATTCGAAGAATCAGAAACCATATATACTGAACCCGCCATTTTGCCAAACGGTGTTAGTGGCTACCCTTTATTCTATGGTTATTATTCTTTTCGCTTTTTTATTCCAAAGAATTATTTTTTGTTCCATACTTGACGTAATAATTCTGTTTCCTTTTTCATTCCACGAAACACCCCATAAATAGTCTTTCGAATTACCTGTTGAAATAAGGTTTCCTTTTGTGTCCCAAATTCTCAATGCGTCACTTGCAGATGCAAGTCTATCTCCTTTTGGATTCCAAGCCAAATTCCTATATTCACCTTTGCTAATGTCAATTGATTTTATAAGTTCGCCTTGTTCGTTCCAATATTGAAGTAATGATTTGTCTTTTTCGTCTCCATAATCTCCTGTAACAAAGAAATCACCTGATTTGTGCCAAGCAATGCTCAGTAACATTACATTTTCGGGTCTATGTTGGATTGATTTTATTAAATTTCCATCAAGGTCAATAAAACGTATTTTATCAGTAACTGTTGTAAGAATATTTTTTTTGGGATGCCAAGCAATAGCTGTTATGCCTTTGGTATAATTAATTTCATTAAAAAACTTTCTTATCAATTCACCTTTTGTATTAAATAGTAATACTTGACCATTATTATCACCAATGGCTAAGTATTCACCTGTGTAATTCCAATCAACTCCTCTTGCTCCTTCTGATGAAATTCCGTTTAGTTCAATTTTTTCATTCGTTTCCAAATTGAAAATAAATGATTTTTCGTCTGACATTTGTGTTGTCACAGCAACAACATTCATTAAAGGATGCCATTTTATACGAGTAATTGTGTTCTTTACTGGAAATGACTTGTATAGTTTTAGATTTCCTTCTGTGTAGATATTTAAAGTATCTACATTGCCTCCAATTGCTATGTACTTTCCGTTATGACTCCAATCAGTTGTCCAAAGTATTTCCTTTGTTGTAGTATGTTGAGCAAATGTCTGATTGTAAAAAACTAAAATCAGAAAATTTAGAAATGTTAATATTTTAATTTGTCTTGTCATTGTGTTCGTTTTTTTTTGGGCTGCTACTAACGGATGTTAATGGCTGTTTTTTTCTTCAAGTATTTTTTTCTTAAATCTATTCCATCTTCCATATATTCAATGTTTGGATTTTTTATTATAAACTCTTTTTGAGCAACTTTAAAAATGGAATCAATAAAATTTTCTCCATATCTTCTGTTTATTTCTTTATACATTTCTTCTTTATAGCAATAAGGTTCAAATCCTCCCATTCTTATGCAACTTCCTAAATGTTCCTTTATTTCAATTCCAAATTGATTTAAAATTTTAGACATTTTTTTAAACTCTCTTGGATGGAAACCAAAATAAATTAATTTTCCATTTTTGATGTCTTTTTTTGCTTTTGCTTTTTGCTCTATACAAAATGTATCAATAACAGTAACTTTTAGGTTTTTATTTTTCAACCACATTTTTGAATAAACTTGTTCGTTATAAACAATAAGATTTCCGTTTTTGTCATATTTTTCCAATTCCGCTTTCTGTTTACAAGAATTTAGAATTAATGATGAAATAAATATTAAAAATAGTTTATTCATTGTTGAGATTTGTTCTTCAGTTCTGCTAGGCTAAAATAGCGACTAAAGTTCCGCCGCTTCACGCAGTTGCGAACTTCGGAACTTCTTATTTTCGTTTAAAGATAAAAATTCTTGCGAAACGCAAACGTGAACTTACCACAAAATTCGCAATTTTGCCAAGCTGTTAGGGGTTGTTGTTTTTTCTCTTTAGGTTAAAGTTAATTATTATTTATTCAAGTTCAATGTCCATTCTTGAAAGTAAATCATCTTTAATCGTAAAAATATGTTTAATTATTCCGTCAAATAAAATTTTTCCTTGTAAATCTTTCACTAATTGATGAACTTTAACTTCATATTTTTGTTTAGATATTTCGATAATACTTATTGGCTCAACAATTCCATTAATTTCAGTCCATTGTCTCGTCCAATATTCTCTTATTTCGTTATGACCATTTACATAACCTCCTTCAAAAGCTTTTGGCCACTCTACATTTTCGTGAAATGTTGATAATGCAGTTGAAATGTCTCTTGAATTAAAAGCTAAATATGCTTTTTTAATTAAGTTGTGAATTTTATTTTCCATTTTATTTTTTTTAATATTATTTAGCAAAACTAAAATGTAATCAAACTATATTCTGTGATTTACATCACTTTTTTTGAATATAATCTACTTAATGTTTCTCGTGATACTCCAAGATAAGATGCAAGTAATGTTTTAGAAATTTTATTATATAAGTCAGGTTGGTTTTTCAAAATCATTTCATATCGTTCTTGAATGTTTGTTGTGAGAAAAGACAATAAGCGTTGTTGGGTTGTTATAAATCCTAAAATTGATTTTTAGTGAAAAAAACTTTGCATTTTTGGGAATTGGTTACATAGCTTATTATAGTTTGTCAACGAAAGGCAAAAAAGATGTGTATTTTCGACACATTTTAAATACATTGTTGCTTTTGATTTGGTAAAATATGCTATAAAATCACTTTCCCAACGATTTTCAGTAACAATAGAAAAAATAAATTCTTTGCCTAAATCATTTACAAATACCAATTTTAAAATTCCACTTACCACAAAATAACAATTTTCAACATAATCTTCTTCTACAAACACATATTCATTTTTCGCAAATGTTTTTTCAGTAAAATGTGATTTAATTATTTCAAATTCACCATCATTAAGATTAACAATAGTTTCAAATTGTTTTCGCAGTATTTCGGACATTATTATCTATATAAAAAAGTTTGTGAGTTTTATTGTTCGTTTCTTTTTCGGTTTTCGGGACAATGACCGCTAACGGCTTTTAGCCAAATGTTTTTTACTTTAAAACCTTTTGTTTCTTTTCAATTCAACTTCGGCAATTTTAATTATCTGGTAGTCTTTTCCATTAAAAATTGCGGCGCATTTTACAAAGTAAATTTTATTATCTACATTTTTAAAATACGTTTCTCCAAGTAGCATTTTTCCCTCATCACTTTGTTGAATATCATTTACGAAATTTATAAATTTTATATTTTGCCAATCAATATTAAAATTTTTTCCAGCAGATTTTATTCCTTCAAAGTCCTGTGAAATAACTCTTTCATAACTTTCAGCTGTTATAGATTTGAAATCATTTCGTATGTATTCTCCAATCGGAGCTTTCTTATCATCTGCTAATTCTTTTAAATCAGAATAGGAGACAATATTATTTTTATATTCCTCTTTTGTAATTTTATTAAACTTGTTAATCAATACAAATACAGCTTTTCCCACGTCTTCTGGGATTTTATAAGTTATTTTAGTAGTTGTTGTTTGTGATTTTGAAACGCCTTTAGTTTGAACTTTTTTTTCACAGGATACAATAGTTAAAATTAAAACTAATAATATTATTTGATGTTTTTCCATCTCTGTATTTTTTTATGGTTTCATACTTCAAAATAGTTGCTAACGTTCTTGCATACAAACAGGTTGGGACTAAATTAATCCCTATTTTCGGATTTGCCAAATCTTCCAAATGTAAAACAAACTTCCCATTAAGCCAATTGCCTAAATTGCTTGTAGCATGTTATGGGCAGTTTTTTATTCTTCGCTGTTCACTGATTCAGAATATTCTAATCTTTTAGTTTTAAAATAAAAGGTATGATTTAAATCTACGGTATTGTCTGTTTCAGGTTCTGTAATTACTCCTAAAAACTCAATCTTATTTTCATCTATCTTTTCAAACCAATAATTGTGAAAAATTACTATATCTAAAAATTTATTTCCAACTGATTTAACAAATTGTTCTTTCCTGAATATTGTGTCTAATAAAATATTTTCATTTTGTTTTATTGTCAACTCAATTTCAGCATTTCTATATTTATCGATATGTTTTCCATCTTCGGCCCAAGATTCGTGTAAAACATAACTATCTAAATCTTTTCGAACAATAGAAATTCGAATATTTCTGCTTTGTATTAAGGTGTCAAATTTTACTATTTCTTTTTGTATTGGATAAAGTTTATCAGAATCTTTTTTGATAATTTCTTGTGAAGATTTTATTTGTGTAGAAACTTCCGAATTCTTTTTGCTTTTCGAATTGCAGGCAATAAAAAATATTGCGAGTATTAATATAAATAAATTCAGTTTTTTCATCTAGGTTTCTTTAAAATTGACCAAATCTGTTGTAGTAGCTGTTGGCAGATGTGCTTTTATTGATATCGATATATTTCTGTATATAATTCCGATACTAATTTTTTCAAAAAGGGGTTTTTAATTTTCTGCTTTTCGTTGCTTTTTTGCTTTGCTATTTTATGATATGATAATCTATTTAAGATATACTCTAAAATACCATTTTTAACATCCAAAATATTAAATTTATAGCCATACAAATCCGCACCATACACAACAAATTTCGTTGAATTTTTATCTAATCCACCATATAAACTTTTTGAGTTATATACTTAGCCTCTGTATTATTTGATACTGATAAATTGGCAATGCCGTAATCATTCGTTGAATTGTTTTGTGAAAAATAGTTTCTTTGAAAATTGATCTATTAATTCTAAAGGTAAATT
>NZ_JAGFBV010000055.1 GCF_017948595.1 Flavobacterium geliluteum
TTTTTATATAAACAAAAAACCCCTGTTTCGTTTGAAACAGGGGTTTTAAAAAGAAAGGCGACGACATACTCTCCCACATAACTGCAGTACCATCTGCGCAGGCGGGCTTAACTACTCTGTTCGGGATGGGAAGAGGTGAGCCCCGCCGCAATAACCACCTTAAGGTTGTTAGTCTAAAGTCTAAGGTCATAAAGTCTAAAGTATTTCACTTTAAGACTTTTGACTTTCGTCTTTAAGACTGCTCTGCGTCGAGCAAATATCTTAACATACTGAGATAAAGAAAGTTTTTTATTTTAGAAAGTTTCTCCCCGCACCTTGCGGTGCGGGAAAAGGGTGTACATAAGCTTACGGATTATTAGTACTACTCGACTATGACATTACTGCCTTTACATCTATAGCCTATCAACGTGGTCATCTCCCACGATCCTTAAAAGAAATCTCATCTTGTGGTGGGTTTCGCGCTTATATGCTTTCAGCGCTTATCCCTTCCAAACGTAGCTACTCTGCGATGCTCCTGGCGGAACAACAGATACACTAGAGGTTTGTCCAATTCGGTCCTCTCGTACTAGAATCAGATCCACTCAAATTTCTTGCGCCCACAGTAGATAGAGACCGAACTGTCTCACGACGTTCTGAACCCAGCTCGCGTGCCACTTTAATGGGCGAACAGCCCAACCCTTGGGACCTTCTCCAGCCCCAGGATGTGACGAGCCGACATCGAGGTGCCAAACCCCCCCGTCGATATGAGCTCTTGGGGGAGATCAGCCTGTTATCCCCGGCGTACCTTTTATCCTTTGAGCGATGGCCCTTCCATGCGGAACCACCGGATCACTATGCTCTACTTTCGTACCTGATCGACCTGTATGTCTCTCAGTCAAGCTCCCTTATGCCATTGCACTCTACGCACGGTTACCAAGCGTACTGAGGGAACCTTTAGAAGCCTCCGTTACTCTTTTGGAGGCGACCACCCCAGTCAAACTACCCACCAAGCAATGTCCCCCGCAATCGCGGGGTTAGGCCTCAGATAAACAAAGGGTTGTATTTCAACAATGACTCCACAACGCCTAGCGACGCCACTTCACAGTCTCCAACCTATCCTACACATCATTTATCCAAGGTCAATACTAAGCTATAGTAAAGGTGCACAGGGTCTTTTCGTCCCACTGCGGGTAAACGGCATCTTCACCGTTACTACAATTTCACCGAGCTCATGGCTGAGACAGTGTCCAGATCGTTACACCATTCGTGCAGGTCGGAACTTACCCGACAAGGAATTTCGCTACCTTAGGACCGTTATAGTTACGGCCGCCGTTTACTGGGGCTTCAATTCAATGCTTCTCCGAAGATAACATCTCCTCTTAACCTTCCAGCACCGGGCAGGTGTCAGGCCCTATACTTCATCTTACGATTTTGCAGAGCCCTGTGTTTTTGATAAACAGTCGCCTGGACCTCTTCACTGCGGCCAGCTTGCGCTGGCGACCTTTCTCCCGAAGTTACAGGTCTATTTTGCCTAATTCCTTAGCCATGAATCTCTCGAGCACCTTAGGATTCTCTCCTCAACTACCTGTGTCGGTTTACGGTACTGGTACTAATTACCTGAAGTTTAGAGGTTTTTCTTGGAAGCCCTTAGGCGCACTATCTCTTTGTCCGAAGACGCCGAGTACTATCGTATTTCCCCAAAATCTGTGGATTTGCCTGCAGATCTTATAGGTAGGTACTTCAACGAACTATTCCGTCAGTTCGCGGCGCTTTCATCACTCCGTCACCCCATCACAGTAATTAGTAGTACGGGAATATTAACCCGTTAGCCATCGACTGTCCCTTTCGGGTTCGCCTTAGGACCAGACTAACCCACAGCTGATTAGCATAGCTGTGGAAACCTTAGTTTTTCGGTGTGCGGGTTTCTCGCCCGCATTATCGTTACTTATGCCTACATTTTCTTTTCTAACCAGTCCAGCATGCCTTACGACACACCTTCAACCCTGTTAGAATGCTCCCCTACCACTTAGAGTAAACTCTAAATCCATAGCTTCGGTAATATACTTATGCCCGATTATTATCCATGCTCGTCCGCTCGACTAGTGAGCTGTTACGCACTCTTTAAATGAATGGCTGCTTCCAAGCCAACATCCTAGCTGTCTGGGCAGACAAACCTCGTTCTTTCAACTTAGTATATATTTGGGGACCTTAGCTGATGGTCTGGGTTCTTTCCCTCTCGGACTTGGACCTTAGCACCCAAGCCCTCACTGCTGAGAAACATTATATAGCATTCGGAGTTTGTCAGGAATTGGTAGGCGGTGAAGCCCCCGCATCCAATCAGTAGCTCTACCTCTATATAATTTTACGCTCAGCGCTGCACCTAAATGCATTTCGGGGAGTACGAGCTATTTCCGAGTTTGATTGGCCTTTCACCCCTACCCACAGGTCATCCGAAGACTTTTCAACGTCAACCGGTTCGGACCTCCACTGTGTGTTACCACAGCTTCATCCTGCCCATGGGTAGATCACACGGTTTCGCGTCTAACACTACTGACTAAAGCGCCCTATTCAGACTCGCTTTCGCTACGGATCCGTGGCTTAACCACTTAACCTTGCCAGCAACGTTAACTCGTAGGCTCATTATGCAAAAGGCACGCCGTCACCCCACGAAAGGGCTCCGACCGCTTGTAAGCGTATGGTTTCAGGATCTATTTCACTCCGTTATTCACGGTTCTTTTCACCTTTCCCTCACGGTACTGGTTCACTATCGGTCTCTCAGGAGTATTTAGCCTTAGCGGATGGTCCCGCCAAATTCAGACAGGGTTTCACGTGCCCCGCCCTACTCAGGATACCACTATCTATTATACTCGTTACCCATACGGGACTATCACCCTCTATGGTGTCACTTTCCAGTAACTTCCGGTTCCTTGTACATAAAATGTCGTGGTCCTACAACCCCAACAATGCCGTAACATCATTGGTTTGGGCTAATCCGCGTTCGCTCGCCACTACTTACGGAATCACTTTTGTTTTCTTCTCCTCCGCCTACTTAGATGTTTCAGTTCAGCGGGTTTGCCCACCTATCGGTGTACTATGTCTTCAACATAGTGGGTTGCCCCATTCGGGTATCTACGGATCAAGTCGTGTGTGCCGATCCCCGTAGCTTTTCGCAGCTTATCACGCCCTTCATCGCCTCTGAGAGCCAAGGCATCCCCCATACGCCCTTATTTTGCTTATTGTACCAATCATAAAATCAATTATGACCGTTTTTTTTTGTCTTTTATTACTTGTATTGCTACTTATAATAAAAAACGCTTTCTACTTTTTATTATTTTCTTATCTCAATATGTCAATGAACTTTGTCAAGCTTTAGGCTTTAAGCAATATGCTTTAAGCTTTTTTAGCTTACAGCCTAAAGCTTATAGCTTACGGCTTTTGGTGGAGAATAACGGAGTCGAACCGTTGACCTCCTGCGTGCAAGGCAGGCGCTCTAGCCAGCTGAGCTAATCCCCCATTTTGCAATCTTAGATTGTAGAATTCAGATTTTAGATTTCTAATTCTTCTCTAATTTCTTTTGGTGAATTCCAACTTCTAGAATTTCCTTTTTTTTAAGTTAAATAGTAGTCCCGGGCAGACTCGAACTGCCGACCCCTACATTATCAGTGTAGTACTCTAACCAGCTGAGCTACGAGACTCTGTTTTACTTAAAATTTATTATTTGAACTAACAGCAAGAGTAATCGAATTTTAAAATTCATATCCAAAAGATCCACATCTTTTTTCCTAAGCGTGCACTTGTGCTAACACTCAGGCTCTAGAAAGGAGGTGTTCCAGCCGCACCTTCCGGTACGGCTACCTTGTTACGACTTAGCCCTAGTTACCAGTTTTACCCTAGGCAGCTCCTTGCGGTCACCGACTTCAGGCACCCCCAGCTTCCATGGCTTGACGGGCGGTGTGTACAAGGCCCGGGAACGTATTCACCGGATCATGGCTGATATCCGATTACTAGCGATTCCAGCTTCACGGAGTCGAGTTGCAGACTCCGATCCGAACTGTGACCGGTTTTATAGATTCGCTCCTGGTCGCCCAGTGGCTGCTCTCTGTACCGGCCATTGTAGCACGTGTGTAGCCCAAGGCGTAAGGGCCGTGATGATTTGACGTCATCCCCACCTTCCTCACAGTTTGCACTGGCAGTCTTGTTAGAGTTCCCGACTTGACTCGCTGGCAACTAACAACAGGGGTTGCGCTCGTTATAGGACTTAACCTGACACCTCACGGCACGAGCTGACGACAACCATGCAGCACCTTGTAAATTGTCTTGCGAAAGTTCTGTTTCCAAAACGGTCAATCTACATTTAAGCCTTGGTAAGGTTCCTCGCGTATCATCGAATTAAACCACATGCTCCACCGCTTGTGCGGGCCCCCGTCAATTCCTTTGAGTTTCATTCTTGCGAACGTACTCCCCAGGTGGGATACTTATCACTTTCGCTTAGCCACTGAAATTGCTTCCAACAGCTAGTATCCATCGTTTACGGCGTGGACTACCAGGGTATCTAATCCTGTTCGCTACCCACGCTTTCGTCCATCAGCGTCAATCCATTAGTAGTAACCTGCCTTCGCAATTGGTATTCCATGTAATCTCTAAGCATTTCACCGCTACACTACATATTCTAGTTACTTCCTAATAATTCAAGTTTAGCAGTATCAATGGCCGTTCCACCGTTGAGCGATGGGCTTTCACCACTGACTTACTAAACCGCCTACGGACCCTTTAAACCCAATGATTCCGGATAACGCTTGGATCCTCCGTATTACCGCGGCTGCTGGCACGGAGTTAGCCGATCCTTATTCTTACGATACCGTCAAGCTACTTCACGAAGTAGTGTTTCTTCTCGTATAAAAGCAGTTTACAATCCATAGGACCGTCATCCTGCACGCGGCATGGCTGGATCAGGCTTGCGCCCATTGTCCAATATTCCTCACTGCTGCCTCCCGTAGGAGTCTGGTCCGTGTCTCAGTACCAGTGTGGGGGATCTCCCTCTCAGGACCCCTACCCATCGTAGCCTTGGTAAGCCGTTACCTTACCAACTAGCTAATGGGACGCATGCTCATCTTTTACCGTTGTGACTTTAATTACATCTCGATGCCGAGTCGTAATACTATGAGGTATTAATCCAAATTTCTCTGGGCTATCCCTCTGTAAAAGGTAGATTGCATACGCGTTACGCACCCGTGCGCCGGTCTCTAGATCCGAAGAACTATACCCCTCGACTTGCATGTGTTAAGCCTGCCGCTAGCGTTCATCCTGAGCCAGGATCAAACTCTTCATCGTATATTGTGTGCTTGAATTGCTTCAAGCTATTTATAATGATGCTTTCTCTAGTGGTTATTCTCGAATCTCTCGATTCCATTACTCTTATTCTTTTGTTCTAACATCTCTGTTAAAACGGCTGTCAATTCAATATGTCTACGAACGTGTATTTCTTTATTCTTTTCGCTTTTCGTTGTTTCTCAAAGCGGGTGCAAAA
>NZ_JAGFBV010000056.1 GCF_017948595.1 Flavobacterium geliluteum
ATATTAAAAAATTATTCCCCAGAACAATACATGCTGTTACATTGGAAGGATTTCTAATAAAGCTTACATTGTTTGTATTCGGATTACAATTAAATAAAACAATTAACTAGCAACTTGAATTAATTATATATGATTACTTTTAATTAATCTTTTTTTGGTGGTGGCGGAACTATAGGATCATCACCAGGGCCATCTGCAACGGGTTGAATTGTTTTTTTAATTTCCTTTTTTGTTTGTGATTCCATTTCCTCAGCAGTGCAAGAAACAATTGTTGAACCCAATAGCGCAAACGCTCCCAATAATATTAATTTTTTCATGATAATTTGAATTAAAATTAGATATAGGTATTGCTGTCCGGAACTTTTCCGGAGCTGTTTTTAAGACAATACCAAGTTGCTTTTTGGGAAGTGAAGTGCGTAGAACAGTATGATTTTATTTATACTTCCCAGATAAAGTCCGTCTTACGGTTTTCCGCACTTTTAATTGAACTAGTTTTGTACATTTGTTTTATTTCGATATCGAACAACAACTAATTTCTGGTACAAAGGAAATACGATTACAAGCCTGCATTGATAGGGAATTCCCGGAATTCCTATTAAGTTTTTTCCACTCCTGACAATTCCTTAAAGTTCCCGGAAATTCCTAAAATAAATTTGTAATGCCTATGTCCAACACTACTTTTGAAGATTATAAAATTGCCGTTAAAAATAAATATGAGGAAGAAAAAGACGGCCGATATTTTACTTATTTGAGCGCTCCAACGAGAGCAAAACTCCGGGATTTATGTTGGGAAATATTTGAAAAACCAAACGTACATCAAGACGATTTGACTGTTTTTAATACTTTTTTAGGATTACCTTTTAGTATTAATACGAAGAATAAGTTTAAAGAGCAGAAAGATAAGTTTAGACCAATTGAGACTTTTTTTAAAGGAGAAACAGATCCGACAAATGTTGATGCTGTAAATCTTGCAGCCATATTGCTGGATTTTACACCACGCCCATATGCTAAATTTAGAACGAGTAATCGGGAAGATGAGAATAAAGGAATTAACAGGTTTTATAATTCAGAATTAGTTGTAAAAAAAGAACAACTACTTGAAGTACTATCTGAAGTAAAAGAAGTAAAGCCAGCGAGAGTCAACACTCCGATAAACCTTTTTATTAGTTTTAAGAAAAAGTGTTGTGAAACACTTTTAAAAAAATCAAAAGGGACCATCATTAGTGTAGCCCTTATTTTTTGTTTAATATCGGCTGTAATTTATTTTGCTTTCTTTAAAAAAGATTGCATGCAATGGTCGGGTGATCATTACGAAAGGGTAGATTGTAATTTGAAAGTTGAAGGATTTGTGCAGCTAAATAGTGTAGAACCCTTTGATGAAAGTAAGTTTGAACTCAAAAAAATTAATCTTTCTGATACTACAACTTGTTTTAAAAATGGGGAAGCCCTTATTTGGTATGCCAAGACGGCCAATGGGGTAGATTTTTTTAATACACACGGAAGACATCCTGAAAATGATAATCCGCTTCGTCCTGTGACGCAGTATATTTTGAATAAGTATGGAAAGCATTAGCCTATTTAAGAATTAAGCCAGCTTTTAAAATTATTGATTTCTTTTTTGCTCAGAATAATGGGTTCGGCATCTGGGCACGCCACATTCAGAACGATCTCTATTTTTTGGCTGGAGTGTTTAATAATTTCCTGAATATGATTACGGCTGATAATGTACTTTCGATTTACTTTAAAAAAAAGTGACGGATCTAGTTTGTTAATGAGGTCTTTTAGATTGCTGTTGTACAAATGGCTGTTCCCAGATTGGGTATAAATAAAAAGATGTTTTCCTGTGGCAAAAAAATAAGTAATTGAAGTAGTATTGATAGAGATGAGTTTATCTCTGTGATTGACCAAAAAGTGATGCTGTATATTGCTTTGATTTTCAATTTCAACCAATGATTCAACAATTGGGTTGGGATTAAAAGTTGCTTTTATGTTTTTGTATTTTGATAAGGCTTCTAATAATTCTTCTTCTTCATACGGTTTAAGAAGATAGTCTATGGTAAAATGTTTAAAAACTTTGACCGCATAAGAGTCGTAAGCGGTTATAAAAATGATGGGGCAGGAGACCGCAATTTTTTCAAAAATGTCTAAGCTTTTTCCGTCTCCTAAATGAATATCCATAAAAGCAAGATCAACAGTGTTTTTTGTGAAAAAAGCAATAGCATCTTTTACAGATTTTAGAACCGTGATTGCGGTGATCGCAATTATAGTTTGTTGTTCTAGAGTTGATTTCAGATAATTCGAAGCCAGATGTTCATCTTCAATAATGGCAATTTTCATTTCCTTTTTTTTGCAAAGGTAAAAAAAAGCTCCGTTAAAAACGGAGCTTAATTGAATCTACAAGTTTGGATTATTTAAACGTGCATTCTGTGGGAATGGCAGTGTATAACGTGGGTCATTTTGGATTAATGTATAATCCTGATCAATTACTGTGTGTTTGATTGATTTTTGAGTTGTTCTTCTCAAATCAAACCAACGGTGTCCTTCTGCAGCAAACTCACGCTGTCTTTCCTGAGCAATAAAGGCAAGTAGTTCTGTTTGGTTCATTGCATCAATTTCAATACTAAGCTGATTGAAACCTGCAGCTTTATATCTTTTTTTGATAAAATCCAATACAGTAGTTCTTGCCGTTGTAAGGTCACTTAATTGAGATGAAGCTTCTGCTTTTGTTAAATATAATTCAGATGCTCTGAAAGAGCATTTTTGAGCAAGTTCTCCTCCTTTTCTAAAAACATAATCACCTCCAAGTTTTTGAAAATATACTCCAAAACGTAAATCATTTGTCTGATCGTAAGCATCTAATAAATCTGAAGAAACATAACCAGCTCCTTTTAAGTTATTTGAAAAAACATCTTCAAGTGCTAATATAGATTCAACACCATCATAGCTTGTTGTTAGTACAGGAGTTGCATTTAAATCAACTAAAGTATTTTTGTATGTTAATGCTTTGTTTGCTGCTTCTACAGCTTTTGTCCACTCTTTTTGGTATAAGAAAATACGAGATTCTAATGCATAAATAGCTGCTTTAGAAAAACGGTAGTTCAATCCTTTAGTCTGAGTATCTTTAGTAAGCAATCTTTTAGCTTCCTCCTTATCAGAAAGAATTTGCTCGTAAACTTTAGCAACACTTTCTGGAGTATAAGCCTGCTCTAAATCTACTTTTAAAGCTAATGGAACACCTTTGTCAGTACCTGCTGTAGCAGTATTGTAAGGTTTTGCAAATAAGTTCAATAAGTCGAAATACGAGTAAGCTCTTAAAGCATAAGCTTCTCCAATTAATTGATCTTTATCAGCAGAGGCTTCAAGTTTACCTGCTGCATCATTAATAATAACATTTGCATAAAAAATGGTATTGTAAAGAGCATCGTATTGAAAACTTGTTGTAATCTTATCAGGGTTTCTATCATTCCATACATAAATATCTCTGAAATAAGCGAAATCCTGGCTATATTGGTCTAATATGATTTCATCACCTCTTAATGTAGTAAGCGACTTATGTTTAGGAAAAGCTTCGTATCCTCTTGTAAGTACACTTCTGTAATCTGTTAATGTTTCAGGGATTACTCTGCCAATAGGCTGTACGTCCAGATAATCATCACAGCCTACTGTAGTTATAGCTGCAACGAAAAAGAATGCATATTTTAATATATTTTTCATTTTAAATCAGTTTAAAAAGTTAAGTTACATCCTAGAGATATTGATCTAGGGATTGGTTGTGCGTAGATATTTCCATAAGTTTCAGGATCAAAGTAACCTTTGTAATCCGAACTGACAACAAATAAGTTTCTTCCTTCTACACTAAATCTGATATCTTCCATGAAAACACTATTTGTCGCTTTTTTAGGTAAAGAATATCCTAAACGAAGACTGCTTAATCTCATGTAACTCATCTCTTTTACCCATGTGTCAAGTAAAGCATAAGTGTCTACTGTATTTGCTGTAGCATACCAGTCGTAAGCCATCCATGAATCACCTGTTCCAGAATTTTTACCCACGATACCAGGTAAGTTTGAGCTGGTATTTGTCGGTGAATAGGCATTTAAGATATCCGTAGAATAGTTTTGTCCACGGTCTACTTCAGTTCCACTATAAGGAGGTCTCTCAACTACAGTTTGTTTAATATTAAAAGTAGTAGCAATGGTTAGGTCAAAGTTATGTACTTTAAACGTGTTGATAAAACCTCCTGTAAATTTAGGGTCACGATCTCCTACGTAGGTAAATAGGTTACGTGTTTCTGTTGCTGTTAAGCGCGATTGTGGACTTGCAACAAAAAGTGGGACAAATTTTCTAAGACCTATGCTACACTTTTAATTTTATAAAATTCTAGTTCGATTTCTTTAGGTGTTTTATATCCCAAAGAAGAATGCAGACGTTTTCTATTA
>NZ_JAGFBV010000057.1:0-2483 GCF_017948595.1 Flavobacterium geliluteum
ATGATACTTATTCATAATTCGATTTTTGATTGATGATTGATTATATTATATTTGTCCTTCCTACGATAATTTATAACACAACAAAGCCACAGCAAGAAGACTTATGTCCTCCAACGCTGTGGCTTTGTTGCTATAAAATAAATTACCGTAGGAAGTATTTATGTTGGAGGACTTTTTTTTAATTCCCGTCTCCAGGGAATTAGTTTAAATTAAACTGTCAATACTTCTAAAGCAATGCTCTGTATCTAACCAGTCCAACACATTACAGACAATTAATCCTAATTTGGTTAACGTTCCGTCACGTTGGTTTTTACCCAATACGCTCGAAATAGTTTCTTTCCGATTGCCAAACTGATAACCTGATTTTTTAATCAATATGAGGTCAAACAAGTCTTTACAAATCACATTCCCGGAAGTGTCAACACTGGTGGCAATACTCAAAAACTGCTGATCTAAACGCTTAAAAGAAAATTTCCAGCGTCTTTTATATAGATTGACAATGAGCGTTAAAAGTAGCCCTAAAGGAAAAAGAAAAGATGCAAGTAGGACAGAAACAAAGGCTAAAATTGCACCCATAAATTATTGAAGATTCAAGATTATTAATTCTTTAACCGTCATAGGTTCATATCCGTACACCTCATTGTTAAAAACGGTATTGATTTCAGGATTGACCTCTGAATCAATTTCGTTTACAAGATCATCTTTTAAGCCAGTTCGCAAATAGTAATTATATGCAGTTGTATATCTTTGATAAAGCATAGCGTATAAATTTGGGTTTTTTGCATTTAACCAATCATCTGCTTTGTAACGTTCAGTCCGCAGTATTTCACGTTGCTTTTGAGACGAAAAGGAAACTATCGTTTCAGTGCCATCACCCAAAAAAACAGGCTCAAGATTAAATAAATAAGGCTGTAAATTTTTAGTGTATGCAATTTCTCCTGACCAGTCTAAATATTCAATACGTTTACATAATCCTATAAATACATTTGAATACACAACATTGTTATAGGTGTAATCCTTAAAAATTCGCTCATACCTAAGCCTAACAGCTTCACGTCCTGACTTATCATAGTATGATTTTGACACCTTTTGTCCTTTCATGTTATAAATTGGCTCCTGTTCTACCAAAAAAGGTAAACAGTCAAAACTTATATCCGTTAATGTATTACCCATCGTTTGATATATATCAAGGTAATATTGTATTACTTTTTCTCCTGCCATGTTTTAAATTTTATGCGGTTTCTATATATCGAATGTCTTTAATGTCAGTATTAAGCAATGCTAAGTATATTTTTAAATTACTTGTTACAGTTGCAAAATCGCTTAATGTGTAAGCAAAAACTGTTTCATTTATGTAAAGTGCAACTATACTACCGGTTTTTTTTATCTTGATATTTTTGGCAGAATCAAACGCTTTAACACCAAGTAATGTTTGTGATGCTCCATGATAAATATATAGGTTGCCTGTAATCCATCTAAAACTAAATTTACTTGCTCCTCCAACGCTCTCTGTCAAATACAAATATGAATTTTCGCCTGATGCTATAAAAGGAGATCTTGTATATTTAAAAGATACTATCCAATTTTTAGTGTAGTCAATTTCTTTTGTCCAAAGTGCTGATGCTACAGTTCCTGCTGTTAATATTTTCGCATAATCACCTTCCGCTACATCAATGTTTGATTTTGAAGTCCAATCACCCGTTAATGGCTTATACACAGTGCCTAAAACAATTAACATCCTGCCACTAAACGTCGCGCTTAATCCATTATTTAAAATAACGTCAAAGTTTCCTTCTGCTGCTCCGGTTGTAACATTAGCACGAACCTCATTGTCACTAATGAATGTTACATAATTTACCGTTTGACCAGTTATTGAAACAGTCATTGAAGGTGTGAAAAATGCACCTTTTAAAATAAAATTACCAGTAGTGCTTGGTAAATAACTATCAGGAATTAATTCATTTAAATAAGGTGCTGGAGATGTAGCAATAGTGTACAATTTTAAATTTCCTGCTGCATCTGTGCTCAAAACCTTATTTGTTGGCAACTGTCCATCATTTCGTGTTGAGGGATAATTTGAAAGATTGATGTCTTTATTTAAAAAAGAAGTAACCTCCATAACATCCGCTGCCACAATTGCCGGTTGTCCAACTCCAAAGCTTCGACCTCTGAAATTCAGTTCAAACGTTCTTCCTGTGTCGCTGGTTGTATATTTTACAATCTCATTTGCTGCAACAACCAGGACAGGGTTAAGAGCATTAATATACGCTACAAAACCCGCCACGTTTTGAGTGGCCAATACTGTCGAAAGAATTGTTTTTGTTGTTGTTGTAACATTTGCTAATCCTGAAAGCTTAGTGATTTCGGCTGCATTTATCAAACGCTCACCGGCTACTTTATCAACCTTATTAGTCTGCAAAAGTTTTCCCATTTCAGCTGTTAACGCTTTCGTGGTTCCTCCGGTGGTCAGGTCGTTCACCAAG
>NZ_JAGFBV010000057.1:2581-4146 GCF_017948595.1 Flavobacterium geliluteum
CGGAATTTGATTAAGTGGTTTAAACCATGCAAACACAACACCGCCTTGCTGAAATATTGCCAGTTTCTTTTCAATCAACCCAATCCTGGCATTTAAAGTTTTTATTTCTAATGGCCTGATAAAATCACTCCAAAGCCATGATTCTTCTGGATTAGTTCCGAAAGTTGCATAACGGATAGTATGAACCGTTTTAACAACACCGTTTTTAAAAGCTCTGTCAACATTCTCTTCAATTATAATTACTGTAGAATCAACAGCGACAACAGCCTCACGAAATTCTAATAGTTCATTATCAATGTAAACAAAGCCATTTTTTACAGTTGACCCCACAAGCTCACAGCCTGAAATTATGGTAAGGTTACCCGCCAAAGCTCCAAATGCATTTAATGTTTGGTAGGCTGTTTGCATTTCCTGCAACCTTTCGCCTTTTAATGGCCAACCACCGGTTTGTATAAAATTTGTCTTATTCATCTATAAAAATATTATATCGTTTTCCGCCTGCTCTGTAAAAATCGATGTGAGCACGAAGCCCGTAAATTTGTGTGTTGTAAATTGATTCCGGTACATAGACAATAAAATCTAATCCCGTGTCTGCCGTCTCTGATTCTGTTCTAAGCCAAATTGTTTCCTCTTCGCTTTCCGTTTCTAACCAAAGTTCCTGCTCTTCAGCTTCGGTAAATACGTAAGTGGTTTCATAAAACTGTCCATCACCTATATAAATTCGCCTTTCAACTGGGTCAAACTTGTCATTTAAAGAACCTTCGAGCGAACATACTTGGCCAGTATGTTCGAGCTTATATATGTTATCAATTCGCCAGTTATGCCATTTAAAATAAAGCGAGTTTAAAGGCTTTAATAATAATTGTGCTAATGCGGCAGTCGATGACTTTCGTAACATTGTTGGAATGTTATCCAGGGCAAGAATATTCCAATCAATTTTAAACCACATAACTTATATTATCAAATGTTACTATTTTGAAATAACCCGATTCAGCAACCTTTGATATAAATATTGGCTGCGGCTCACCGTAACCGTTTAGCTCTGGATTAATCCAGGAACTTTGAGCACTTAATAAAGTTGCATCGAGTACACCAGGAACCAACTGTATTTTATCAACTAAAGCAGACAAACGCAGCTCACCGTTAAAATCTAATTCTTTCATAAACTCTTCAAGAGCTTCATTAACCGGATAATTACCGTTTAGCTTACTCATTCCGGTTTCGTTCAGAACCAAAGCATCACGTTTAATCTGCATAATCAAATACAACTGATCAGCTTTATAGTTAATAATCGTAATTACAGTGCCGGCAATTTTAATACGTTTAAAATAATTTTCAATTGCTTCAACCTGCGCCAATTCGTCAAAGTCTGAAAGTTCTCCATCGACTTCACCGGCTATTTTTATAATCACACGGCTACTGTCCTGTGCCTCATTAACTGCGGAATACTTAATAATTTTAGAACTTTCAATTTGTTCAGGTGTAGCGGTTCCGTTATCGAAATAATCCTTCTGTGGCGCCAAATCAAAACCATACTGAAAACGCAAAGCCATTGTTCGATACCA
>NZ_JAGFBV010000058.1 GCF_017948595.1 Flavobacterium geliluteum
GATATTAAAAAATTATTCCCCAGAACAATACATGCTGTTACATTGGAAGGATTTCTAATAAAGCTTACATTGTTTGTATTCGGATTACAATTAAATAAAACAATTAACTAGCAACTTGAATTAATTAGTTTTGTTTCAGGTACAATGTTAGCACAAAACCCAGTAGTGCCAGGATATTTTGCAGATCCGAGTATTGTAAAATTTGGCGATACCTATTATATGTATTCAACCACAGATGGCTATTATAGTGGTAATGATGGGGAAGCTTTAGTATGGACTACAAAAAACTTAGCAGATTGGGAGGTACAAACCCTTCCAGGTCTGCCTCATGAAACTGTTTGGGCACCAGCTATAATTCAGGGCGATAATGGAAGGTACTATTTATACTGTCAAAGTTCTGTAGATTATTCAGGATATGTTTATTCTGGAGATTCTCCTACAGGACCATTTAAAAAAGAGGCACATTTAGGAGGCTTTGATATCGAACCATTTCGAGATCCGGTTTCGGGAAAAATTTATGTAATTTCCGCAGGGCGTGAATTATTTTTAATGGATAATGATCCTAAGTCGCCAACCTATTTAATAAAAATTGAACGAAAACTTTCAATAAAGGGAAATCTTTTTGATTATACAGAAGGCCCATACTTAGTTTACAAAGAAGGACTTTATTACTGCATGTGGGCTGGCGGACGTTGTCATGAATCAAGCTACAAGGTTCGATATGCGGTATCAAAAAATATTGACGGTCCTTACGAAGAAGCTATAAACAGTCCAATCTTACAAACAGATGAGAAAGCAGGAATTTCAGGCCCAGGGCATCATTCAATTACAGAAATAGACGGCCGTTTTTTTATGTTCTATCACAGGCAGGATCTTGTAAGGGCACCAACATGCGATTACCGTTTCCCTACAGTTTCGGAAGTTGAATTTAAAAAGGGCAAAATAAATTTGGTTTCCTATGTGGATGATTTAGCAAAAACATTAAACAAAAAAGGAAAATACACCAACCTGGCTTTGAATAAAAGTACTTTTTCTAGCAACCAAAACTCGGGTTTTGAAGCCAGTAAAGTTGTTGATGGAAGATATGACACCCGATGGACAACTGTTGCTGCACCAAGTGACGTTACAATAGATTTGGGAAAGGAATATTCTTTTGATGCAATCCGTGTGTGTTTTGAATATCCAGATAAATATGTCACTTTTAAAATAGAAATATCAACGGATTACCAGAATTGGCAAATATATGTAGACCACAGTCAGGAAGCGGTTCAAGGCTACAAACAGATGCTTCAGCAAAAGGAAGGAAAAGCAAGATATGTGAAGGTTACAGTAAAAAATTCAGAAGATAGAAATGCTTCAATTTGGGAAGTACAAGTTTTAAAAACTAATAAAACATAGTCGTTTTTTTATCCAAACAAATGTCTGAAGAAAAACAGAAATAAAATAAAGTATTTCTGAGTAAGTGATTTTAATTGATTTATCTATTTTGGACAAGAAACTTCAACTGAAAGAAGAATTTCCTGTATAATATCTAATATAACATCAGGTGATTTTATTATTTTATCATGACCCACTTTTTCATACCTACGGGAGATAATTGAAGGATTACTGTTTAGAAATTTCTCTAAATATTCATAAGGTGCTATGGTATCTTCTGAATCATACTTTATAATATGCTTCGATATATTTTTTGGAAGGTATAGCGATTGTAGCATTGAATGAATAGTTTAAGTTAAAAGGATTATTTTCTAGTTCTATTCCATATAGCATTGTTTTTTGCCTAATACTTTTTAATAAATGTTAGGGATCAGGTGCAAAACTTGGAGATTAGACAAATAAAATTTAGTTTTACCAATCACCTCATTTGTTCTATTGACGAAATAGTTATTGAATTATTATTGTCTATCAATCTTGTACAGCCTTCCTGCATCTGTAATGGCATATAGCGCATTATCTTGCCCTTGTATAATATCTCTGAAACGCTGGTTCTCGCTTGCCATTAGCCTCTCTTCACCAATAACCCTATTATTCTGGATCACCAACCTGACAAGATGCGTTTGCGTTAGTGAACAAAGGAAAAGATTATTTTGCCATTCTGGTATACTGCTGCCCGCATAAAAGGTAATACCACTTGGTGAAATCACAGGATCCCAATAATATACAGGTTGCTCCATGCCATCTTGTTGCTGTATCGCAGCACCAACCACCTGCCCGCTGTATTCGATACCGTAACTGATAACAGGCCATCCGTAATTTGCACCTGGTTGCAAACGGTTGATCTCGTCTCCGCCACGTGGTCCATGCTCACTCTGCCAGATCTCTCCTGAAACGGGATGTATGGCCAATCCTTGTGGATTACGGTGTCCTATGGTATATAATTCAGGTAAAGCCCCTGCTTGGGTAAAAGGAGGGTTCCCTGGGGCAGCAGTGCCATTGGTTGTAATGCGGATTACCTTACCAATACTGCTACTTACTGATTGGGATTCGATACGAATTTCATTGGAAGTGCGGTCTCCAAATGTTACCAAAAGATTTCCAGTAGCATCGAAAAGTAAACGAGAACCGTAATTGCTTGAAGCAGCAGCCGGTGTTGTTGAGTTGTAAATTACAGTTGGCGATTCTATATTTGCTTCGTTGTTAGAAAGCCTCCCTTTTCCCACTGCAATAGCATTGCCTCCGTTAACGCTTCGAACATAAGTCCAATAAACCATTCTGTTAGAAGAGAATAGGGGATCTACTTCTACGTCCAATAAGCCGCCTTGTCCCGCGTTATTTACTGTTGGAAACCCAGTTATGGGCGAACTCACAGCCCCTTGCAGACTTACAATACGCATATTGCCAGCCTTTTCTGTAATTAGAA
The DNA here is from genome assembly GCF_017948595.1 of Flavobacterium geliluteum. GTDB lineage: Bacteria > Bacteroidota > Bacteroidia > Flavobacteriales > Flavobacteriaceae > Flavobacterium > Flavobacterium flavipigmentatum. Next base: position 2,861 of record NZ_JAGFBV010000058.1, read on the forward strand.
AACGACCGTCAGGCAGTTGAGCCATACCCCAAGGGGCATTTAGAGAAGAAGTCAGTAAATCGATACGTAGCGGTGTTGTAGTTGAGACAGCGTTCACTCTTGTCTGACCAGCAAAAGCAGGGCTGTAATTCGCATTAGGTGGGTTGGTTTCTACTGGATTCCCTGTTCCAGGAGTGCCTGTTTCTGGGTTTTCTGGTGTATTTACGTTATTATTATCATCACTTTTTGAACAAGATGAAAACAATAGGAGCATTGAGACTACTGAAATAAGCACTATTTTATTTTTCATAATTAGTTTTTATAGGTTAATAATTTAGTGGGGATTATTCGCATAAAACATTTTTTAAATTTATTGTTTTAAATTTTCCTTAAAAAAAGTTTGCAATTTATCGAAAGGAATTTTATCAATTTGGTCATACAAATCGGTGTGAACTGCATTGGGAACGATAACTAATTCTTTTGGTTCTGCAGCTGCCTTAAAAGCATCTTCACTAAAATATCTTGAATGTGCTTTTTCGCCTGCAATAATTAAAACTGGTCGTGGCGAAATTTCTTTAATGTATGTTCGAATAGGCATATTCATAAAAGATAGAGGTGTTGTTGCTGTCCAAGAACCTTTAGAATTTACCGCGCGTTCGTGATATCCCCTAGGAGTGCTGTAATAGTCGTAATATCCTTTTAAAAATTCAGGGGCATCTGCTTTGGGTTTTTCTGCATTTAATTTTGCACCAGTTGCGAAAGTTCCAGTTTCTGCATCTTTCCAGCGTTGTTCGCCCAATTGCTCCAATGTTTTGGTACGTTGTTCTAAAGTAACGGCATCATTATATCCTTTTGACATTACTCTGGTCATATCATACATTGTTGAAGTAGCAACAGCTTTTACACGTTTGTCAACAGCAGTTGCATTCAAAGCAAAACCACCAAAACCACAAATACCAATGATACCAATTTTGTTTCGGTCGATATTTTTTTGAATTCCAAGAAAATCAACGGCAGCACTAAAATCTTCAGTATTAATTTCAGGTGATGCCAAATTTCTTGGTTCTCCACTGCTTTCGCCTGTGTACGATGGATCGAATGCCACCACTGCGAAATCACGTTCCGCCATTTGGTTCGCATACAAACTGGACTTGCAACAAAAAGTGGGACAAATTTTCTAAGACCTATGCTACACTTTTAATTTTATAAAATTCTAGTTCGATTTCTTTAGGTGTTTTATATCCCAAAGAAGAATGCAGACGTTTTCTAT
>NZ_JAGFBV010000005.1 GCF_017948595.1 Flavobacterium geliluteum
TAAGCCTTACAAGCATCATCATTTGGGAATTCTTTTACCAGATTGAGTATATTTTGACCTTTAAATTCTTCCATAAGTACTGTTTTACAACTACTAAGATACAGAATCTAAATTAATAACTCAATAAAAAAAACTCCCAAGTTCCGATCGTAATTTGGGAGTTTTTAGTTTTTAAAAATTTACTTCAAAATAACCTTTTTGGTAATGCTTTTATTATCATGGGATATTTTTATAAAATACACTCCGGCTGACTGATTGGCCAAATTGATTGTGGTCCTTTCGGAAGTTGCTTTTTGTTGTAAAACAAGGCTTCCCTGAGATGAAATCACCGAAATCATCGATTCTTGCGGAGCAGAAACAGTAAATTCAGTAGTACTCGGATTTGGATATAAAGTTACCGCAGATTTTTCTAATTCGAAATCACCTGTAGATAAAGTGGCATTTTGAGGCAAGTAAAAATTACCCGTTAATAAAAAAAGGTATAATGTTTTTAGCGTTTGATTAAAATAACTGGTCGGTTCTCCTAAACTATTCAAATCATTATATGAAGTAGTAAGGTGTGTTTGGTTTTCGCCACCCATAGCCGCGCAGGCAAAAGCACCAACAAAAGTAGCATTATGATATTGGCCGCTAAGGGATCCGTCTTGATTGTAACCGTCCTTGATATTGGCAGAACCACCCAAATTAACACGTACAAAATCCGATGATTTTTTAGAATAGGTTTTTGCATCGGCATTTCCGTACCAAACATAATCTACTGCGATACGCCACGGAGTTCTGGCCGCATCATAGCTGTAGCTTTTTCCGGCTTTGTTGTACCCACTAGCTTGCGAAGAATAGGCCCCAGACTCCATACACCAGTCAGAAACCAAACCGCCAATAGCACTATTTTGAGCTAAATTATTGTTGATAACGGTATATGATTTGGCAGCAACGGCATTCCAAAAAGTACTATCATTTGTAAAATTTCCAAAAGTTCTGCAATAAGCCGGCGAAAAATAAGAGGGATTGGTAATTTGGCTTCCGCCGAATTGATCTCCGGGCTTTAGTACGTAAGTGTTGGCTTCTACTTCATGGGCTTTTATAGCTGCAATCAACGATTTAGCATCATTTTTATAATTGATGGTACCAGCACTAGCCCATTGAAAATCGGCGACAATAAGTGCAAAAGCAGCATCCAGTTCAGCATCTGTTGCACCATTTTGACCAATAGTTCCAGAGCAGCCATTGATTTTCCAGTTCATCACCGCATTAGAATTGACATTGTCTTTATAATACAACCAAAGACCATCAAAAAGCGTTTTGTCGGCTGCATAAACGCTCAGAAGCATTCCGTAACCAATTCCTTCAGAAACGGTTTGGTTGGGGTCATCAAATTTTATTCTGTATCGGCCATTTGAGCACGATTCTACAAAATTGGTTTTCCAGATCGTATAATTGTTTACGGCATCCTGACTGTTTTTAGACGAAGCCATTATACCATTCTGAAAGGTGATATTTGCAGGAAACGGCTGTGTCTGCGAATAACTTTGGAGACAAAGAAGCATTGTCCCAATGAGTAATAGGTTTTTCATGTTTATATAAATTTAGGGACTCTAAAAGTAAGATTTTTTATATAAACAAAAAAATCCCAAACAAAAAACTTTGTTTGGGATTTTAATAAGTGGTAGTTTCTTATTTAGATTCTTGGTCTTCTTTTTTAGCAACAGGCTGACCATCGTCTTTTGCAGCGTTTTTAAATTCTTTAATACCGCTACCAAGTCCTTTCATTAATTCTGGAATTTTTTTACCTCCAAAAAGTAATAAAACAACACCTACTATTATGAGGATTTCTGTAAGACCTATTCTTCCCATGATTGTATAATTAATGCCGAAGCGATTTTGTATAAATGTAGCGCAAAGGTATATAGAATTAATTAACGAGAAATGATTTTAAGTCAAAATATTTGGTTTTTTCAACGTTAAATATTCTTTAAAATATTAATTTAAGTCTATTCCTGCAAATCTGTTAAGCATCAACAAGGCGATTAATTATTATATTTGCCGTGTATAAACAAGTAAAATGAGAGAAAAGAAATCTAATTTTAAGAAAAAATTATTCACAAAAAAACGATTGGTTATTTTGAATGAAGAGACTTTTGAAGAGACTTTTTCTTTCAAACTTAATTTGATGAATGTTTTTGTGGTTTTCTCTTTAGGAGGAATATTTTTGATTTTAATCACTACTTATATCATCGCTTTTACACCTTTACGTGAATTGATACCGGGTTATTCTTCGACAGAATTGAAGAAAAATGCAACCCAACTGGCCATAAAATCTGACTCGTTGGCCAATGCTCTGAAAAAAAATGAAGCATACATCAAAGGAATTCAGAAAGTTTTGAGAGGCGAGCTGGAATATGCAAAATTTAATAAAGATTCTATTTTATCAGAATCTGATGAACCTTCGGATCTTGACATGAGTGCTTCTGAAGAAGAAATTAAATTGAGAGAAGAAGTCAATGAAATCGATAAAAATTCGAAAGAAAAAGTTAAAAACAAGAAGAAAAGTGACAAAAAATAATTCTACAAAAAATGTCTATTAAAGCAGTAGCGGCAAAATTATTTGCACGTAAAATATATCATCAAACCAAGGCTTGGGCCAATAAGCCTGTTACCACTCAGCTGGCCGTTTTTAAGAGCCTGATCCAAAATGCAAAAGACACAGAATTTGGTGTTGATCATCATTTTGATACCATAAAAACAATCGATGATTTTGTAAAAAATGTTCCTGTTCGTGATTATGAGGGTCTAAAAGTTTATATTGATAAAGTGAGAATGGGGGAGCAGAACATCCTTTGGAAAGGCAAACCGTTGTATTTTGCCAAGACTTCTGGAACGACTTCTGGCGCAAAATATATTCCGCTTACCAAAGAATCGATGCCGTATCATATAGAAGCTTCCCGAAATGCGATTTTGCATTATATTTACGAAACGGGCAACGCTGATTTTGTAGATGGAAAGATGATTTTCTTGCAAGGAAGCCCTATTTTAACAGAGAAATACGGAATTAAATTTGGCAGATTATCCGGCATTGCTGCGCATTTTGTGCCCAAATATTTGCAAAAAAACAGAATGCCGTCTTTAGAAACCAATTGCATAGAAGATTGGGAAACCAAAGTCAATGCAATTGTTGAGGAGACGATTGATCAGGACATGACGATTATTTCCGGAATTCCGAGTTGGGTACAAATGTATTTTGAGCGTTTGCAGGAAAAAAGCGGTGGCAAAAAGATTGGCGAGATTTTCAAAAACTTTAATTTGTTTATTTACGGAGGCGTAAATTATGAGCCTTACAGAGCAAAATTTGAGAATATGATTGGTCGAAAAGTAGATAGCATCGAGTTGTTTCCGGCATCTGAAGGATTTTTTGCTTATCAGGATACACAAAAAGAAAAAGGAATGTTGCTGCTGCTCAATTCAGGTATATTTTATGAATTTATAAAAGCAGACGAATTTTTTAACGAAAAGCCAAGACGTTATACGATTGGTGAGGTAGAAATTGGCGTTAATTATGCCTTAATTATTTCGACCAATGCAGGACTTTGGGGTTATAATATTGGTGATACAGTTCAGTTTACTTCTTTGGTTCCGCACAGGGTGATAGTTTCAGGCCGAATCAAACATTTTATTTCGGCTTTTGGCGAACACGTGATTGCCAACGAAGTCGAAAACGCCATGAAACAAGCTACAGAAGGAACAAAAATTGTGATAAACGAATTTACAGTTGCGCCGCAAATTAATCCGTCAAGCGGATTACCGTATCACGAATGGCTGGTAGAATTTGAAAAAGAACCACAAGATATCGAAGTTTTCGCGGAAGCGATAGACAACGCCATGAGAGAACAAAATATTTATTATGACGATTTGATAACCGGAAATGTGTTGCGAAAAGTGGTTGTGACTAAAGTTGCTAAAAATGGATTTCAGGAATACATGAAATCACAAGGAAAATTGGGCGGACAAAATAAAATTCCGAGATTGTCGAACAATCGGGATATTGCAGATAATTTGAAATAAAAAGGAAAAACATGTAATTCTGCAGCTTAAGCCAATCATAAATTATGTTGAAGTGACGGGCAAAAATGAAGCGCTCAAACGCTTTAAAATTCTAAGAAGGAATTTGAAATAATTACAAGCAGTTAATATGATTTCAGAGGAATTAACATTTTTAATTCCTAATTTCGTTTAAAAAATACTAAAATAATCTTCCGTAACAGAAGATTTTTAAAATAAAAGCATGAAAGAAACCAAAAATATATCAAGATCAAGAGCGCAGGAATCGTCTGCTGCGATAGAAAAAATGTACATTACAATGCGCCATTTGTTCAACCGTGGTTTTTATAAACCAATGGGAGTTTCTGGCGATAGTTTACGCGAATCATTATTGGCGTTGCGACCTGAAATTTACGGAAATATTGCCGATGAAAAAGTAGAACTTAACGGACTTTTGTACGTTATAGAACGTCTTCCGATAGGAATTGAAGAGTGTCGATTTATTAATTTAACTTCTGATGAAGGCTACTCTAAATCGCATTTTCAAGCCATTGTGCCTCCAAAACGAAAAAGAAATTGTTATCGAATTGATGAGGAGCAAATGAATGTTGAAATTACACGTGGTCGTTCAGATATTTACGACATTTTGACCCATTTGACCTTTATTTTTATCGAATCTCATAAAATTAGAAACAGAGTTTTGTTGGATGACGCAGGCGAAGTTTCGCGTGATTGGATGAAACTGGAGCAGGCTGTGATGCAGACTAAAAAGCTGCCTCAGATCGAAAAAGAAAAGGCCATCTCGCACGTAGCCAATATTTTGGGGCGAACTTTTGAAGAGATTTTGGATATTTATGATGCTTTTGGTTCAGAAAATGCACCAGATCGCTTTTTGCACATTATTTATTGGTTAGGAAAATTAGCCATTGAAGAAGTAATCGAAAACAACAAACGCACTATAACTTTTAGTCCAGTTTTAAGGGAACGTCTCGGACATCACATTCACGGAGAAATCTGGGCAACCAACATTAAGGAAGTTTTGAAGGCAAACGATCTTCTAAACCGACCAATTCACGTGATAAGCGCCAACATGCACAGTGTGATGAACTCTATTTTTGCAACACCGTTGTTGAAAACTAAATTTAAAGATAAGTCTGATTTCTTTATTTATGAAGAATTAAGTAAATCTGCGGCTAAAGAAACCCGAAACATCGTAGAAGAATTGGCGTTGAAAAACGGAATGATTTCGCTGCCGGATAGCTCTGGAACCAATATTGATGTTCAGATTTTTGATACGGCCAAAATAGATTGGTCAAAAACCGCTTTCGCGAAAGCAAAACTGGAAGACGAAAAACCAGTCCTTATCGTAATGGATTATGCATTTGGCGAGCAGGCATATGAAACCATAGACGAACTTTTGAAGCCTTATAAAAAAGACACGTTACTCAAAGTAAAATCGGTCTCAATTATGGGTAAAGCCGGAATTCTGGAGGGCGGAAAAGGCGACATCATGATTCCGACAGCACATATCAACGAAGGAACGGCAGATAATTATTTTTTCGAAAATGAATTAACAGGTGATATGTTTAAAGGAAATGATATTGCGGTTTTTGAGGGCGCTATGGTTACCGTTTTGGGAACATCGCTTCAAAATCGTGATTTATTAAAATTCTTTCACGAATCGACTTGGGGTGTAATCGGTCTTGAGATGGAAGGATCTTATTACCAAAAAGCCATTCAATCGGCATCGAAAATCAGAAAAAGTGTGCCAAATGATGTCAAAGTGCGTTATGCGTATTATGCATCAGATAACCCTTTAGAAACAGGAAGTACGCTGGCTTCGGGAGGTTTAGGAACAACAGGTGTAAAACCGACATATTTGATTACTATTAAAATTTTAGAACAAATTTTCAACGTAAAATAAAACAATCAATGAGTACAAAAGTACCTCAAAATAATGAAGATCAGGAGATTGATATTTTTGATATTTCAAAAGGGATTCAAATTTTTTTCGATAAAATTAATACGTTGATTTTTAAATCAATACATTTTTTTGTTCGAAATTGGATCATTGTTTTAACGATTGTTATCCTTGGTTTTGGTTTTGGTTTGTTTTTGGATAACACTCAAAAAAGTTATGATAATCAAATTATTGTTCAGCCCAATTTTGGGAGCGTTGATTATTTGTATTCAAAAGTAGATTTGATTGATGCAAAAATTACTTCTGGAGATACTGTTTTTCTAAAAAATGTTGTTGGAATCTCGCATCCTAAAAAAATAAAAAAGATAGAGATAAAACCGGTTGTAGATGTATATAACTTTATCAAAAACAAACCAGAAAATTTTGAACTGATTAAATTAATGGCAGATAATAGCGATATAAAAAAAATTATCGAGGATAATCTTACAAGCAAAAACTATACCTATCATACGATTTCTTTTGTTACAGATGATGTAGTCAAGGACAAAGGAATGGCAGAAGCTCTTCTGAGTTTTTTTAATAATACAAAATATTATAAAAAAATTCAGGAGGAGAGCCTGAAAAATATTGAGGCGAAAATGATACAAAATGATACGATCATTTCTCAAATTAACAATGTATTAGGTGCATTTTCTGCTAAGGAAGCTCATTCTCAAAAAAGTGACAAGCTGGTTTATTACAATGAAAACACCCAGCTCAATGATGTCATCAAAACGAAAGATGAATTGGTCATAGAACAGGGAATCCATAGAATTGAATTGATAGCCAGTGATAAGATTATAAAAGATGTCAGCACAACAACAAACATTGAAAAAACGGGTTTCTTTTATGGTAAAAAGAAGATAGTATTGCCTTTAATATTTATTTTTATGTACGTTTTGATATCTATTTTTATTGCTTTTTATAGAAAGCAATCTTTAATTTTACAGAAAAATAATTAATTTTTTTATTCAGAAAACAATTAAAACAGAACTTTAAAATTTCTAGTTTGAGAGACGGCAATTTTTAAAGTTTAAAAAACTAAATTAGCCCAAAATTGTAAAAAATGAGAAAAAAAATAATTTTCGCATGCTTGATTTTATTAGTAGGATTTATTTCATGTAAAAAGGAAGACAATAAAAATCTAACTCAACCGGCTGAAGTAGAAACGAATAAAAATAATTTTCAGGTCACTTTGACTGCAACAGTTAAAGCAGATGATAATTTTCAGATGTATTACAGTCAAGACGATTATGAAGTCCCTTATAAGGAGGAAAATTCGGTTTGGGTAGCTGTAAAAGCAAGTGACAAGCCACAGGATATTGTTTTTGATCTGCCACAAGATGTAATTCCTAATTATATTCGAATTGATTTTGGAACCAACCAGCAGCAAAAAGAGATCACGATCAGCAATTTTAAAATGAAATATTACAGTAAAAGCTTTGAAGCAAAAGATTCATTATTTTTCAACTATTTCATTCCAAATGATTGTGTAAAAATTCTTGACAAAAATAATTCTGTTGTACAAAATATTCAACCTCAGGACGGAAGATATGACCCTCTGTTTTATTCAGAGAAAGCACTTTATGATCAAATACAATTATTGGTAAAATAACATAATTTCAAAACATTGCTGAGTCACAATTTGTGGCTCTTTTTTTTGGATGTAGACAAGCCGTGTTCATTATGAAATGACTGAGTGGGTTTTGTATACCAACTTGAATTATTTTAGAACAGACTTGAAAACATTATATTTGTAAACAAATCACATCACCTTGTTTAAATCACATTATCTGAATTTATCACAGCATAATAGAATTAAAAATTTTATTATTTATGGAGTTGGTCAAGTTGTTAATCTGGTTAGTCCGCTTTTGGTGATGCCATATTTGGTAGCTATTTGCGAAAAAGAAGGACTAGGAAAGATTGGCGTTGGTTTTTCTTTTGCTTTAATACTTAATGTTTGGGTTGATTATGGCTCTTATATCAACGGAACCAAAGAAATAGCGATCAATAGAAACAATCCTGAAATCATTAGAAGAAAAATAGTTTCAATATATGTAATGAAATTGTTTTTGCTTGTCATTTTACTTTTTATTTCCTTTTTACTGATTCATTTTGTGCCTTTTTTTAATAAAGAACAAGCAGTTTTCTTCTTTAGTTTATCTTATGTATTGGGTCAATTAATCAATCCGACATGGGTTTTTCAGGGTTTAGAAAACTACAAATGGATTTCTTTTATTAATATTATTTCTAAAATAATCTATGTAATTGGTGTTTTTGTTTTTATCACTAAAAAGGAAGATTATATTTTTGCCAATGCTTTCCTAGGTTTTGGATTGATAATTTCGAGTGTAATAGGGTTAATTTTTTTGATAAAAAAATACGATTTGCGGCTCTATCAGAATGTTTCGCAAGATGCTTTAATTTTATTAAAACAGGATTTTTACTTAACATTTTCTCAATTTTTTCTTTCGTTTTATCAATATCTTCCGATTATGATCATTAGTTATGTAGGAGGAAATAATATGGCCGGACAATACAGAATCATAGATCAGATTGTTATGATTTTTAGAACCTATTTGCAAATGTTTTTTAATTTTATGTACGCAGATGTCTGTTTGCAGATACACAAGAATTTAAAAAATGGAATTTCGCATTGGTTGAGGTATTATGGTCTCAATTACGGAGTGGTTTTATTGTTATTGGTTGTTGCGTTTGTTTTTACCGAGCAGATTTTATTATATTTCAATATTCGTTTAAATGAACTAGATTTGATGACATTGTTTTTTAGAATAGGTTTGATTATCCCAATATTTATGTCCATTTCTATCGCTTTAAAACAATTGCTTTTTGCTTTAGACAGAAATAAAGAATATATAAATATCACCATCGGATCATCTATTTTTAGTTTACTTGTTTTTTTTCTTTTAATAAAAAATATAGGACTTCAAGGTGCTTTTATAGCAACAATTATCATCGAAATTATGGTGATAATTTTATATTGTATCGTATTAAAACCAATAATTAGATTGAAGAAATAATGATGAATTTTGCAATTTATAAAAGTTTCCCGTATCAAATCTTATTTTTACTTTGCATCGGAGTTTCTTTGTTTGCAAATTATGAACTTACTTTTTCCATTTGGTTTTTAACTTTATTGGTAACCATCAAAAGAAAATATTCTGTTACAATACTAAGATACATAGCTGTTTTTCTGGCAATACTTCTGGTTGCTATCTTTTCTACTTTATTCAGTAAAACGACGGCATTTTTATTCATAAGAGATTTTACATATTTAGTAAAACCCATTTTAGGATTATTAGTGGGATATCAACTCTGTCGGTTTAGCAGTAAATTAGCTTTAAAAGTTTTAGTTTATACCGGGCTTGTAATTTCTTTATTGCATTTGGTAATGCTGTTTTTTACCATTATCGAATTTAGAACCATAAGTGTTAATCTGCTGAGGCAACATGGAGGCTATTTTAGCGATTATGAAATTTATGTATTAATTATTCTTATTTTTTATAAAAATTTGAATGTTGAAATTTCACATAAGCAAAGAACTATATTAATACTTGTAATAGGCTTGTCAAGCTTTTTATATTTAGCCCGAACAAACCTGATTCAATTTATCATTTTATATGTTGGCTTAAAAGGATATTTGATTTACAGCCAGAAATCCTTAAAAGTAATTTTATCGGTACTATTTTTTATTATCCTAGGTTATACGGCGATTGTTTATTTAAAACCAAAAAGAGAAGGCAAAGGGATACAGGCTTTTTTGTATAAAATAAAAATTGCTCCAGAAGAAGCTTTTAAAACACGAATAAACAAAGAAGATTGGAAAGATTTTAACGATAATTACAGATCGTTTGAAAATATAATTGCTGTAAAACAAGTTTCAAGCAAAGGCACAAGAGCTGTTCTTTTTGGAGAAGGTTTAGGTTCGACGCTAAACTTGGGCAGAAAAGTTTGGACAAACGACAACGAATACGTGCAATATATTCCCATTGTACACAACGGATATATGACCCTATTTTTAAAATCAGGACTATTAGGCGTTTTATTGCTTCTTGTTTTTCTGGTGATTTTGTACAGACAAAAAAAATCTAATATTGAGGCTGTACAAGCTATTAATTATTTATTAATTGGCTCAAGTGTTTTCTTGATAGTATCCAATTGGGTCTTTTTGGGTCTTTATTTAAAATTAGACAACAAATCAATCATAATAGGATTTCTGATCGCCATTAGAGAAGTCATGATAAGAGAGCACAATAGTCAAAAAAGTATAGCAAATGAGTATTAAAAACAGAACCAGCATTTTTGTTGACTGCCATGTTTTTGATAGCGGTTTTCAAGGTACAAGAACGTATATACAAGGTTTATATACAGAGTTAATTAAGTATCAGGATCTTAATTTTTTTTTAGGTTCAAATGACCCGGATAACTTAGCAGCTATTTTTGGTAAACATTCAAATGTTACGTACCTAAAATATCGGTACCACAACAAATATTTGAGGTTGCTTATTGATATTCCTAAAATTATTAAAAAAAATAAAATTGACTTTGCACATTTTCAATATATAGTTTCACCCCTAAAAAGATGCAAATATATTGTTACAACTCATGACGTGCTGTTTATTGATTTTCGATTATATTTTTCTTTTTTCAGCAAAATTATCAATACCATTCTGTACAAACAAAGTGGCAAACGGGCAGATATAAGACTCACAGTTTCAGAATATTCAAAGCATAAGATTGAGCAGCATTTGGGGTTATCTCATTACGTGATAACGCCAAATGCTGTTGATTTTGCTTTTTTTGAAGAGTACGACAAAGAACAGGTTAAAGCTAAAGTTGCAGAAGAATTCTTTTTGAAAGACTATATTATTTATGTGAGTAGGTGGGAGCCGAGAAAAAATCAGCAAATACTTTTAAAAGCTTTTGTTGATTTAGAATTATATAAAAAACACCAACTGCTCTTTTTAGGAAACGAAAGTATTTTCAATCACGAATATCATAACGCTTTTGAGCAATTGAATCCTGAGATAAAAAAGAAAATAATTACAATCAAAAACACTGATTTTCAGACTATGTTGTTATTGCTCAGAGGAGCAAAAGTATCGGTCTATCCGTCGTTTGCAGAAGGTTTTGGAATTCCGCCATTGGAGTCAGTGGCCGCAAAAATTCCAACCATTTGCTCGAACAAAACGGCTATGTCAGATTTTAGTTTTTTTAATAAATTTTATTTTGATCCGAACAATCAAGCAGAATTTAATCAAAAGTTAAAGCAAATTCTTGAAGAAGATTTAAGTTCAGAATTCGAAAAAATGGCACACACAATTAAAGAAAATTACAACTGGAAAAAATCGGCAGTAATTTTATATCAACTTTTAAAACAGAAAACAAATCAGTCAACTATTTATTGATTTTTTGCGGTGCCGCTTCCAAATAATTTATTTTTTGTTTTTACTAAAAAATTATAATTTTTAGCAAATTGTTTTTTTAAAAATGAGGCATTATCTTTAGGAAACCAATCTGTTGTTCGTGGTTGTTCAATTTGTTTTTTATGAATTTGGTATGCATAGGTTGCAATTGACGTTCTAAAATGTCCCGGAGGAAAATTCGTCAAATCATACCCATGAAGTGTATATGGAGCACATTGTTGAATAATTAAACGATTAAAAGGAACATCCAATTCTGCTTCTTCACCTGTTCTGAGATCGTTTATTTTGAGGCCACCTTTATACTCTTTTTTCCAATCTTTATTGAGATATAAAAGTAAATTTAATTCCCGGTACCAGTTTTTGTTGATAGGATGATAATTAAAGTCTAAATGCATATCTAAAAAACTATTTTTCTTTCCCTGATGCAATCCTCCACCGTGATTTTTTGGATCAACAAAAATTGATTTTGAGGTTATGTAGGATATGATTTTATTGAATCTTTCAGATGAAAAGGCGTCGTATAGTTCGTGTAATTCAGGACCTAATTCTTTATAGTTTGATTTTTCAAATTTGTTATTTGCAAAAGCATAATCACGGCTTTTATTACTGAGTTCTGGAATGCTATTATATGCTTTTATTAATTTTTCTTCATTACAAAAATGATCAATTATTAAATGCGCAAATGGACTAGCAGTTAAATACTGTAGGCGTAAATCGTTCAAATTATTTTCCAGATATTCAAAATTAATCATAAACTGCTGTGGTAAGGTAATTTTAAACAAAAGTAGCGATTAAAGTAAGTATATAATTAAAATAGAATTGAATTTGTTTCACATCAATTAAATCATTTAGGAGATTAAAACTTTTAAAATCATTATTTTTGAGCATTGATTAATAAAATTTAAATGAAAATTGCAATTCTCGGAACAAGAGGTATTCCAAATAATTATGGAGGATTTGAGCAATTTGCTGAGATTTTTGCTGTTTATTTAGCGCAAAAAAAACAGGATATTTACGTATACAGCGCACACGATCATATTTTTCAGGAAAAAACTTTTAAAAGCGTAAATATTATTCATAAATACAATCCCGAGCACAAGATGGGTACAGTGGGGCAATTTTTTTATGATTTGAATTGTATTTTAGATTCCAGAAATAGAAAATTTGATATTATCCTGCAATTAGGATATACCAGTAACTCAATTTGGTCTTTTCTTTTGCCTAAAAAAGCAATTATAATAACCAACATGGATGGGCTGGAGTGGAAGAGGAGTAAATATTCTAAAAAAACTCAAAAATTTCTACAATTTGCAGAGAAGAAAGCCGTCAAAAGCAGCCATTTTTTAATTGCAGATTCTTTAGGAATACAAAAATACCTGAAAGAAAAATACAATAAAGAGGCAGCGTATATTGCGTATGGCGCAGCACCATTTTTAAATCCAAGAGAGGATTTGCTTTTACAATATAATGTTAAAAACAACAATTATAACTTACTGATAGCTCGATTTGAGCCAGAAAACAATATCGAAATAATTTTGGAAGGAGTTGCTGCTGCTCAAGATCATAAACTGATTTTGGTAATAGGAAATAATGATAATGCTTTTGGATATTATCTAAAAAAGAAGTTTGGCGACAATCAAAAAATACGTTTTTTAGGAGGTGTGTATAACAAAGAACATTTAGATAATCTAAGATACTTTTCTAGTATTTATTTTCATGGGCATTCAGTAGGCGGAACCAATCCATCTTTACTTGAAGCAATGGCAGCCAAAGCATTGATCGTGGCACATAATAATGAATTTAATTATGCGATTTTGAAAGATAATGCATTTTATTTTTCGAATGCAACAGAAGTCAAACAGCTTACAGAAACAGTAAACAAGGACAATCACAAGCAAATTGTTCAGAATAACTTGGACACCATAATTCAAGAATTTAATTGGAATAAAATAAATGAATCTTATCTTAGATTATTCGAAAAAAGTCTTCAATAAAATTGAAGAATTGTGGCAAAACCAAACATTGTTGGTTTACCTTTTAACGGCAATGTTGATTACGCTTCCAATGAAACATATAATTGGAAGTATGACTTGCATTCTTTTTTTAATTATTTCTTTTATAAAAGCCAAAAAAGCAGATTTTCTAATTTCAAAAACGCTCTTGTTCCCTATTGTCCTTTATGTTCTGATGGCACTTTCGTTAATTTGGACCATCAACATACAGTTTACAATTTCAGGATTAAAAAAGGAAGTATTGATAGTATTAATTCCATTGGCTTTTTGTGTGTTACCAAAAATAAACCGTGATATAAATGATCGTGTTTTTAACTTTTACAGTTTTTCAATGGTGTTTTTTGCACTGTTTTATCTGGCAAAGGCACTTCTGAAATTTGCTAATTCGGCAAATACCAACGTGTTTTTTTATCATGAATTGGTTACTCTGAAGCTTAATGCAATTTATGTTGCTGTCTTTGCTTCTTTGGGTATGTTCTTTTTTCTAGTAAAGAAAAACAAATCGATTTTAGATCAAATAGGATTTTTCATTCTCATTGTTTTTATTTTTTTATTATCCTCAAAGAATATCATTATTTGTGATTTTGTTTTGATTATGGTATATCTTTTCTTTTTTTCCAGTTTTTCTAGAAAAATCAAAGCAGCGACCATTTTGGTAATAATTTTGATCACAACGTCTTCTGTGTTTTTTATAAAGCCAGTCAGAGAAAGGTTTATGATCGAGTTTCAAACAATATTTGTTGATAGCTCTCTAAAGAAAACGACCGAAGAAAACCAGAAACCAATTTATAATATTAGTTTAAAACAGGCTTGGAGTCAGGATAAATTTCAGCAGAATGATTTTTTTCCTGGAGCTGCTTTTCGAGTTTTTCAAATTAGAATTTTTAAAGAAATGCTTCAGGAAGAAAGTATTTTTTTTACTGGATTTGGTTTAGATGCCGCTCAGATAAAAATCAAAGAAAAAATCAAAGAGCACAATTTACATAGTAGTTATGGAGAGTTTAATTTTCATAATGAATATGTTCAACTTTTTTCAGAACTAGGTTTCTTCGGATTTTTAATATTGGTGAGCATGTTGTTCATTACGATTAGAAACGGAATCAGAAATAAAGATTTTGTGCATATTGCTTTTTCGGTAACAATGATAGTGTTATTTTTGACCGAATCCTTTTTAAGTAGACAAAGAGGAATAATTTTCTTTATCGTTATTTACTGTATGTTTAACAGTGCAGATAATGCTAAAGAACAGAAAATATTAAAATGAAAAGAATACTTATCACCGGAGCTGCAGGATTTTTAGGATCACATTTGTGCGACCGTTTCATTAAAGAAGGGTACTATGTCATCGGAATGGACAATCTAATTACCGGGGATCTCAAAAATATAGAGCATTTATTCAAATTAGAACACTTCGAGTTTTATCATCATGACATCACCAAGTTTGTTCATGTTCCGGGCGATCTAGATTATATTTTGCATTTTGCTTCACCGGCAAGTCCAATAGATTATCTTAAAATCCCGATTCAGACACTTAAAGTAGGATCGCTGGGAACCCACAATTTGTTGGGTTTAGCACGTGTAAAAAATGCCCGAATTCTTATTGCTTCAACATCAGAAGTTTATGGAGATCCTTTGGTGCATCCTCAAACCGAAGAATATTACGGAAATGTAAATACAATAGGACCACGTGGCGTTTATGACGAAGCCAAACGTTTTCAGGAATCCATCACGATGGCGTATCATACTTTTCATGGTGTAGAAACTAGAATTGTTCGTATTTTTAATACTTACGGGCCAAGAATGCGACTCAATGATGGCCGTGTAATTCCTGCTTTTATTGGGCAGGCACTTCGCGGAGAGGACCTGACCATTTTTGGAGACGGTATGCAAACACGTTCTTTTTGTTATGTAGATGATCAGGTAGAAGGCATTTTTAGATTACTTCATTCTGATTATGTATATCCTGTAAACATAGGTAATCCAGACGAAATTACCATTAAAGATTTTGCCGAAGAAATTATAAAACTCACAGGAACGAACCAAAAAGTGGTGTATCATCCGTTGCCTGTAAACGATCCGTTACAGCGCCAGCCGGATACTACAAAGGCCAAAGAATTATTAGGCTGGGAAGCCAAAGTAAGTCGTGCCGAAGGAATGAAAATCACTTACGATTATTTCAGATCACTTTCAAAAGAAGAGCTTTCAAAAGAAGAACACAAAGATTTTTCTAATTATATAAAATAATGCGAACCAAAACAGGAAGATATTCAGGTTATATTCGCCCATTTTCTTATTTGATAGATTTTATAATTATCAATATTTTTGCGGCTTATATTGCTCATTTTCCTGTAGAGCATATCTTGTTTCCAGCGGTTTTAAGCATAGCCTGGTTTTGTATTGCAGCACAGTTGGGTTTTTATGAAGTGTATCGATATACAAAGGTAATAGCGATCTTAAATTGTGCCCTCAGGCAAGGCAGTTTATTTGCGATTGTCTCCTTTGCACTGGCTTTTTTTTATGCTAAAGAAACAAGTTTTCACGCAATTGTTTTGTTTATTTTTACTTCGTTCGGACTTATTTTAATTATTAAATTTTCGATTTATTTTTTTCTGCGAAAGTATCGCGTTTTATTTGGCGGAAATTTTAGAAGAGTGGTTTTATTTGGTAATAGTAAAACCGTGGAGCCATTGCAGCATTTTTTTACCGAAAATCTCGATTACGGTTATAAGCTCATTCATGTGTTTGATTTTGATCATGATAAAAAGACTAAAATCAACGAAATGTTTGCTTTTGTTTTGAATAACAGAATTGATGAAATGTATTGCTCGATGAGTGATTTGTCTCAAAATCAAATGAGTGATATCGTTGACTTTGCTGATAATAATTTAAAAACACTTAAATTTATTCCAGACGAAAAACAATTACTTTTTCGAAATTTTACTTTCGAATATTACGATTATATTCCGGTAATTACCCTTAGAAATATTCGCCTTGACGAAAAATTCAATAAAATAGTCAAACGCATTTTTGATATTGCTTTTTCTATTCTTATTATTATTGGAATCCTTTCCTGGCTCACGCCGATTTTAGCTGTTTTAATAAAATTTGAAACTAGAGGGCCTATTTTTTTTAAACAAAAAAGAAACGGCCTAAACAATCAGGAATTTTATTGTTATAAATTTCGATCGATGGAAATAAACGATGAAGCACATCTGAATCAGGTTTCTAAAAACGATACCCGCGTCACAAAAATCGGAAAAATAATCCGGAAGACAAGCATGGACGAATTGCCGCAATTTTTTAATGTTTTGCAAGGCAATATGTCTGTTGTTGGGCCACGGCCTCACATGGTAAGCCATACCGAAAAATATGCGCTCAAAGTAGATAAATTTATGGTACGCCATTTTATAAAACCCGGTATCACGGGTTTGGCGCAAACAAGAGGATTTCGTGGCGAAGTAGAATCAGACCACGATATTATCAACAGAGTGAAGTACGATATTTTTTATGTAGAAAACTGGTCTATTTTATTGGATATTAAAATCATTTTGACAACGATTTATAACACCTTAAAAGGCGACAAAAAAGCCTATTAAAAAGCATTTTTTTCGATTAATTCTTTTATTTGAATATCGAGATTAAAATGATTTTTTGCGTGAATAAAAATGTTCTTTTTCATGTTCTGAATTTCAATCTTTCCTAGTTTCGAAATTTCGACTAAAGTAGTATTTAAGTAATCAAAATTTTCAACTGGAGCAACCCATCCCAGATTATTTTCTGCTACAATTGTTTCGCCTTCTCCTCCTCCAAAATAAAGAATTGGAAAACCTAAAGCGCTGTATTCAAATATTTTAGAAGGAACAGATCCGTAGATTCTTGTTTTAAGTGGAACAAGCGCTATATCTAGATTTTTTAAAGTTTCATGTAAAACAGTTCGTTCTAGCATGCCGTGAAAAATTATTTTTTTATTCGGATTTTGAGCTAAATAATGCTCGATTTCGTTCTTTTCAGCACCGTCACCAAAAACATGCAATTCGATGTTGAGGTTTTCAAAATTCAATTGCTGAATAAGTTCAAAGACACCTTGTGCAACGCCCAATAATCCTGCATAAAACAATTTGATTGGTTGTTGAGCATTGTCTTGTGTTGTCAAAAAATCTGCTGTAAAATGATCGGGATAATTGCGATATAAAAAACATTTTTTTTCAGGAAAAACGGAATGAATATGTGTAATAATCTCCTCTGACTGCCCAAAAATATGGGTAGCTTTTTTGTAAATAAAACTTTCAATAAAAAGCAAAAATTGATGTGAAACACTCCCTTTTTTCAAGACTCCCAGTTCGATCGCAGCGGTAGGCCAAAGGTCGGAAACATTAAGGATTATTTTTTTTCTTTTTAGCCAAAGCACCAAAATCGAAGTAAAAGACAGCAACAAAGGCGGCGATTGTACAATGACTTTTTTAGGCGTTTTGGCAAACAGTAAGTAGAAGAATAAAGTGGTCGAAAAGGAGAGAGTCGAAATAATGCGCTTTAAAATATTCGAACTATTGCTGGGATAAATCCAAAGACGTTTTAAGGTTATGTTTTGAACTTTCTCGGTAACTGAAAAGCGTCCTTTGTACTCCGGAAACAATTCGCCTTTTGGATAATTTGGTAGTGGCGAAATGACCGAAACTTTATACCCATTTTGATCTAATTTTAAGGCTAATTGCTCGATTCTATTGGCGGCTGCACCTTTTTCGGGCGGATAATAGTTAGATATAATTAAGATGTCATTCATTATTTTTTATCCACTAAAATTGAAATAATTCTCTCAGAAGCTTTTCCGTCCCAAAGTTCTGGAATACCAGCTTTTTTAGGTCCATTTTGCAAAAAGGCAGCAAAACGTTCTCTTAAATTATCTAATGAAGTTCCCACGATAGTATTGGTTCCAATGGTTTCGGTCTCGGGTCTTTCGGTATTGTTTCGCATCGTAAAACAAGGAATTCTAAGCACGGTAGTTTCTTCAGAAATACCGCCGCTGTCTGTGATTACGGCAAAACTATTTTTTATCAAATACATAAAATTGAGATAGCCTTGTGGCAAAACAAAGATGATATTTTTGAAGTTTGTCTGGTTTTCACTCAAAATGGCCTGTGTTCTTGGATGAATCGGAAACAATATTTTTTTATCTCCAACCAAAGTGTCAATTCCTTGAAGAAGCGCCACCAAAGACGAAACTTCGTCAACATTGGCAGGTCGATGCAGTGTCAAAATGATGTAGTTTTTTTCGCTTAACTGATGTTCATTCCAAAAATCAGGAACTGAAATTCGGTTTAAATTTTGGAGTAAAGTATCAATCATTACATTTCCAACAAAATGCACATTTTCAGGATTACAACCCAGTTTTAGTAGATTATCAGAAGCTGACGTTGATGTGGTAAAAAAATAATCGGTAATACTGTCTGTTAGCATACGATTAATTTCTTCGGGCATTGAAAGGTCTCCAGAACGAATACCAGCTTCCACATGCGCTACTTTTGTATGACATTTTTTTGCTACAATGGCGCATGCCATAGTCGAGTTTACATCGCCGACAACGAGAACCAAATCACAAGGATGTATAACTAATTCTCTTTCAAAAGCAATCATTATTGCCGCAGTCTGCTCAGATTGTGTACCGCTTTTTACATCCAGATTGACATCTGGTTGCGGAATATTGAGTTCCTCAAAAAAGGTATCACTCAAGTTTTTATCGTAATGCTGACCCGTATGTACTAATCTAAAAGAAATCTCAAAACCTTCATTTTGTTTCTTTTTTATAGCGTTAATAATGGGTGCAATTTTTATAAAATTAGGTCGGGCTCCTGCAATTATGGTGATTTTCATAGGTTCGTTATAAAAACTTTCTTTTAGCAAAAGTAAAGTTTAAATTGGAATCTGGATAGATTGAGATGTTTTCTTCAAACTTTAAATCCATTTTTAAGAACTTAAGTTATTTTGTCTAAATTTTTAAGGAAAAATTTAGGACCTTAAAAACTTTAAATTTATTTTTTATAACCAATTTTCACTCTGGCAACTTCTTCGCTTTCTTTCTTGTCCGTTAGTTCATCTAAGTAAGAAAAAACCAATTCTATATTTTTATCATGATTCTCCAGTTTCTTTTGTATGTGAAGAATATCAACTTTAATTTCAGTTGTGTCGAGAAGCATCTGTCTTACTTTAGTGAAAATTCGCATAATCTGGATATTGGTTTGAATGGCTTTGTCGCTTTTTAGAACGCTTGACAACATTAAAATGCCGTGTTCAGTAAAAACAAATGGTAAATATTTTTGATGAGTTCCCCTTCCTTTCTTTAAGGTCGCAATTTGCGACCTTAAAGAATTGTATTCATTTTCAGTTAGTTGGAACATAAAATCTTCAGGAAATCGGGATAAATTTCTTTTTACTTGTTCATTCAATCTTTTTGTTTCGACTTCATAGAGCGCAGCCAAATCAGTATCCATCATCACTTTTTGATTACGGATAAAGTATATTTTATTAGAAATTGTTTCTTCTGAGAGTTGAGATTGATCTTCCATAAGTTTTTAATTAAAAACATAAAGAATTATAGAACTGTATTTATAGGCAATTTTATGGTCAAAAAACCATGTTAAATTTACATTATTAAATTAAAAAAACAGTAAAATTCATATTAATAAAACTAATTTTAATAAAATTTTAAAAACTTTTTAATATGAAAAAATATGTTAAATATTTTTGGTTGGGTATTATTTTTTGCTTTTATTCGTGTCAAAATTCGGAAGAATTGGCAGTTCAAAATGTGGATGCAAATTATATTTCAATTCAGGAAGCTACTCAGATCGCAGAAGCTCAATCTCCTCCGGTCAGTAATGTGAACGGAAAAATTTTAGGGAAAAGAAAAGTTAAAAAAACATTTTCCATAAAAACAGGACAGGAAAATCCATCAATGTACATTATTAATTACGAAAATAATGGATTTGTAATTATTTCTGGAGACAATAGGATTTCGCCAATATTAGCTTATTCAGATAATAATTCTTTTCCAACGGAAAGTTCTGATATGCCGGAGGGAATAATAACATGGATGAAAACGATTGATCAAACCGTTAAAAAAATTAGGAAAGATAAAAAAGAACAAAGCAAAGATCTGAAAAAATTATGGCTAAGTTCTAATCACGTAAATGTTCTATATAGAAGTAACACTTCAGTAGTAACGAAAACAAGTAAAGGAAGAGCTCCCTCTTCTGCCGATTACATTACTGAGGGCGATTGTAACAATGGAGATAATATGACGACTTTGCAGTTAAGCATAGGCCAGTTACTTCAAACTGAATGGGGTCAAGGAGTTGGGTACAACGATTTGCTCGATACTAAGGGATGTGCTGCTGCTCTAAATGGACGGCCTTATACTGGATGCGTTGCAACAGCTGTTGCACAAGTAATGAGATACCATGAATATCCAGCAAACTATAATTGGAACCTAATGAATAATGGAGGCAGTTATGAAACGTCAAGATTAATGCGTGATTTAGGATATCAAGCTAATTTAAATATGAATTATGGATGTAGCAGTTCTGGTGCGGATCGTAAAGACATTGTAAGAACTTTAAGTAATTTTGGTTATCCAGCGGCTAATTATCGTAATTATGATTATGGAACGGTCAAATTTGAAATTGTTTATGGAAGACCAGTCATTTTATGCGGTTCAGAAAAAGCTGATTTTTTAATTTTTGGATCTAAAGGAGGGCATTGCTGGGTTGTTGATGGAATTAGTGAAATGCAATATTACAATTGTGTGCCAGATCCTAATACACCAGGTGAAGTAATGTCACAATTAATTAGTACTGGTGCATATTTACGAATGAACTGGGGATGGAATGGCATTTACAACGGATATTATTCTAATGGAAACTTTAATCCTCCTGGAAGTAGTTATAATTGGAGACCAGATATGATAACTAATATAAGAAATCCATAAAAAAACATTTTCTGTAAATTTTCAAGGACACAAATTGCGTCCTTGAAAATTTTTATAAATATGATTTAAACTGCTTTAGTTTACCGCGATTTGTTCTTTCTAAAACATCTTTTCGAACAAAACTAAACTTTAAATTGGGTTCTAAATAGGTAGCAATGGCGCTTTCTATTTTTAGAATTTGATTAGAATTTAATGCGGTATCACTCACATACTCGATTTCAAAAGTATCTAATTTGGTTTGTTTGATGATAAATTCTTTTACATTTCCGTCGTCTTCGATGATGCTTTTGGTCACGTAATAAAATGTTAAACCCGGTGATTTTTTTCCGCTAGGCAAAAGGGCAATATCATTAGTTCTGCCCATTAATTTTTTGAGAATAGGTTTTTGCAAAGTACTTTTTTCATCCAAAATCCCGATGTCGCCAATATCGTATCGTATAAAAGGATGCGCTTTATTGAAGAGAGAAGTGATCACTATTCTGCCTTCTTTTCCGTGAGGCAGAACCTGATCGTTTTCGTTCAGAATTTCTACAAAAAGTGTTTCGGCGTTGATCTGCCATTCACCTTGAGTGTTTTCAAAAGCAATCAAATCTAGTTCTGAAGCGCCGTATTCGTTGATGATCGGAATTTTAAATTGCTTTTCCAACAATTTTTTATCCGATTCAAAAAGCATTTCAGAGGTGACAAAACAACCTTTTAAAGTGGGACAAATTTCCTTTAAAACTATATTTTTATTTTCTAAAAACTTAGCAAATAAAACGATAGAACTAGTATAACCATTAATGTAATCAAATTTTTTGTTTTGAAATTTTTTCAGCACTTTTTCTAAAAAAGCATCAGATAAATCAAAAACAGGGAAACGGAATCTTCGGCTTAAAAAATCTTTAAAACGCTCTTTTTGATATCCCAAAAAATGTAGCGGAATACCATAAAATCGTGCTTGATACGAATGATTAAAATTTATATTGTACCATCCGAAACGCATAAAAATCGAAGTCCACGTAAGTGCGTGACAATATTTATCTTTGGCAAAAACAAAAGGCGTTCCGCTCGAACCAGAGGTTTTATTAAGGTAAATATTTTTTAATGTATATCCTTTTGAAAGTCTTTCCTTGAGTGGTTTTTGTAAATTTTGTTTGTTCAAAATCGGTAAATCTTCCCATTTGTAAATAGTTTGATTTCCTGCTAATTCTTGATAAAACTTATTATTTTGCAGATGAAAATCAACGATTTCATCTTTTTTCTTTTGGAGAAAATCAGTATATTCTGCTTCAGATAAATTCACAATTCTATCCAATTCGGCTTTAGCTTTCTTTATAGGAAAACCATTTATTTTAAGAGAAATATCAAAAAGTGATACCATTGTCAGGATAAATTTCATCAAAAATAATATTTACCAATTACTAACAGCGAAGAATCAACAACTTTTTAAGATTTAATTATTTTTTACGTATAAAAGCAATTATTTTTGCACCACAACTAAATACGACAACACATGACAATTTTACTATTGGGATCAGGCGGAAGAGAGCATGCTTTTGCATGGAAAATGATTCAAAGTCCGCTTTGCGAAAAACTTTTTGTTGCACCAGGAAATGCGGGAACAGCTGCAATTGCTACAAATGTTGCAATGTCTCCAACTGATTTTGATGCTGTAAAAGCATTTGTACTTCAGGAAAATGTAAAAATGGTTGTGGTAGGCCCAGAAGATCCTTTGGTAAAAGGGATTTATGATTATTTTAAAAACGACCAAAGTTTACAGCATATTCCAGTAATTGGGCCATCAAAATTAGGGGCACAATTAGAAGGAAGTAAAGAATTTGCCAAAGAATTCCTGATCAAACATAATATTCCAACGGCAGCTTATGACAGTTTTACAGCCGAAACGGTTGAAAAAGGATGCGAATTTCTAGAAACGCTGCAGCCTCCTTATGTTTTAAAAGCTGATGGTTTGGCCGCAGGAAAAGGCGTTTTGATTATTCAGGATTTGGAAGAAGCCAAAACTGAGTTGAGAAACATGCTGGTTCATGAAAAATTTGGTGCTGCGAGTTCTAAAGTAGTGATCGAAGAGTTTCTAGACGGAATAGAATTGAGCTGTTTTGTTCTGACAGATGGAAAAAGCTATAAAATTTTACCAACGGCAAAAGATTATAAAAGAATTGGCGAAGGAGATACAGGTTTGAATACAGGCGGAATGGGAGCTGTTTCTCCGGTACCTTATGTTGACGCAGTTTTGATGGAAAAAATAGAAAGCCGCATCGTAAAACCAACCATAGAAGGTTTTCAAAAAGACGGAATCGAATATAAAGGATTTGTATTTATTGGTTTGATTAATGTAAAAGGAGAACCGATCGTGATCGAATACAATGTGAGAATGGGTGATCCTGAGACCGAAGTAGTGATACCTAGATTAGAATCTGATTTGGTAGCATTGTTTTTGTCTGTTGCCGATGAAAAATTAGATACTTTCGAACTAAAAATAGATCCAAGAAGCGCCACAACTATTATGGTAGTTTCTGGTGGATATCCTGAAGATTTTGAAAAAGGAAAAGTAATTACAGGTTTAGAAACTATTACAGATTCGATTGTTTTTCACGCCGGTACAAAATTAGACAACGGAAATATTGTAAGTAACGGTGGTCGCGTACTAACGGTAACTTCGTACGGTGATGACTTTCAACAGGCCATAAAAAAATCTTACCAAAACATAGATAAACTAAGCTTTGATAAGATGTATTTTAGAAAAGATATCGGCAATGATTTAAATTAAAACCTTTTCCCCTTTTGGGATTGTAGAGGTTACTTTAAAAAAGAGTGAGCCGTTGTATCTTGATTTTCAGTTCCTGCAGCATCAAAAATACGTAATTGTTTAATCCAATACACGATTGCTGCAGAACAGATAATCATAAAAATCCAGTTGATTGTATTTGCACCAAACCATGTAACAAGTTCTAAATGACGTAAAAAGTCAAGCGGAGCAAATAAAATGTTAACAAATAAGTATTGTATTCCTTCAAAAAAAGCTGTCATAATTTATAAAATTATATGTTATTTATTGTTTTGTAACGCATTGAAGTTAAAATCCAATTAATAGAATCTTTTTTCAACTTGTTGGTTTTCCTTTTTAAACAAGTATTATATTTACAATCACAAAAGTATAAAATATCCTTATGATTACAAGCGTTTTTAGAAAATCTACACCATTAAATTATTCTTTGGTCGTAATTTTAATATTGCTTTTCTTTTTTTTGTTTCAAATTCAGGATCCATCCTGGACGAGCTCTTCTTTTTTGGTGTTCCAAAAGATAATTTTGTTGTGTTTTATTTTGGCGTCTTTTTTTCTGGTAAATTTTATCGTAAAGAAAAACGGACTCAGCAAAGACAATGGTTATTCGATATTTTTCTATTTATTATTTTTGTTGTTTTTCCCTACAATCTTTAGTAATTCGAATATAATTTATGCTAACTTTTTTGTTTTGTTGGCAGTTCGAAGATTGATTTCTTTACAGTCGTTAAAATCTTCAAAAGAGAAAATATTTGATGCTTCTTTCTGGATTTTGGTGGCTTCATTATTTCAGTTTTGGAGTATTCTTTTCTTAATTTTAGTTTTTATTTCGATAATTTTTCACGTTTCTCGCGATTATAGACACTGGATTTTGCCCTTTATAGCGCTTTTATCGGTAGGAGTTTTATTTTTATTGACGTCTTTAATCTTTAATTTTGATGCTGTTTCCTTCATTCGCGAAAGAGCGGTTGTAGATTTTAGAATTGATTATTTTAAAAATAATTACGAAAACGGAGCACTTTCTATTTATGCTTCTGTTGTATTATTTTTTCTATTTTCTATGATTACAACGCTTTCCAACAGGCCACAAATATTACATTCTTCATTCAAAAAAATAGTGGCTTATTTTGTTCTTGCAGTTGCAGTATATGTTCTTTCGCCCAATAAAAGCAACGATATATTGCTCTTAACAATTCCACCATTGGCAATGATGGCGGCCAGTCACGTAGAATATGTACAGCAAAAACTAAGTAACGAAATTGTTTTTTACTTACTTATTTTGTGCAGTGCCTTTACTTTTTTCTCACAGTTATAATTTACTGCCGTAAGCCAGATCACCGGCATCACCAAGCCCTGGAACGATATAGTTTTTTTCGTTTAGTTTTTCGTCTAAAGCCGCTACCCATAAATGACAATTTTCTGGAAGATTTTCTTCTAGATATGCAATACCTTCTGGTGCGGCAATAACAACAGCAATATGCATTTCTTTTGGAGTGGCGTTCTGAACCAATTTTTTATAAACCGCTACAATAGATTGACCCGTTGCCAACATGGGATCAAGCAATAAAACAGTCTTGTTATTTATGTTTGAAACCGCTTGATATTCTACAAGAATTTCAAACTCATCATCATTATTAGGATGGTGTCTGCAAGCAGAAACAAAGCTATTTTCGGCATGGTCAAAATAATTAAGAAAACCGTTATGAAGCGGTAGTCCAGCTCTTAAAATCGAACATAAAACCAAATCATCATTGATTTGCGTCGTTTTTTTAATACCGAGCGGAGTTTGAATTTCGACATTTTTATACGCTAAGTCTTTGCTTAGTTCATAGGCTATAATTTCCCCGATTCGTTCGATATTTCTTCGAAAACGCATACTGTCGTTTTGAACATTTATGTTTCGAATTTCACCCAAAAAATGATTTAAAACGCTATTATTTTCAGAAATATAATGAATTTTCATATTTAATTTTTAAAATGTTGAAAGGGCAAATATACCAAAACGAAAAATTATTGGTTTTTTTCGTACTATAAAAGTATAAAAAGTATCTTTGTATCTCTAAAAAATAAAGACATGTTTTCAAAATTAGCATATTCTGTTTTCGAACAAAGCATCAAAGATTATCATCAATTTGATAGTGTTGATCAACCGATAAATAATCCTTTTCCAAAAGATAAATTTGAACATTTATTATATTTAAAAAATTGGATTGACACCGTTCAGTGGCATTACGAAGATATTATTCGCGATCCGCAAATAGATCCCGTTGCGGCGCTAACTCTTAAAAGAAAAATCGATGCTTCTAATCAGGAACGTACCGATATGGTAGAATATATCGATAGTTATTTTTTGCAAAAATACAGTGGTGTACAAGTAAAAGATGGGGCAAAAATTAACTCAGAAAGTCCTGCCTGGGCTTTTGACAGATTGTCTATTTTGGCTCTAAAAATTTATCACATGCAGGAAGAAGCCAATCGTGCTGAGGCTTCGCAGGAACACAGAGATAAATGTCAGGAGAAATTAAACATTCTTTTGGAGCAAAGAAGCGATTTATCGACAGCGATTGATGATTTACTGACAGATATCGAAAACGGCGATAAATTTATGAAAGTGTACAAACAAATGAAAATGTACAACGATGACGATTTGAACCCAGTTTTGTATCAAAATAAGAAATAATATTTAGAGCTATTTCCAGCTTTCCATTTCAATTCCTCGCAAAAAAATAGAGTTTCTATTGTTTAAAAAAGAGCTTCCGTTGGTCGCTTTTTTTAAACGAGAAACTTTATTTTTTTTGCTCCGGGATTTTCATTTCAATCTGGGCTAAAAAAGCAAAGAATCAGAGTTTCTTTAAAAAAATATTTTTTAGTCAGTTGAAATAACAAAAGAAATTTATTTACAGTAAATTAGTAAAAATGAAATAGCCAGCAACTTACAGCATTTTAAAATATTTCATCCGTACATAATTTAAAAAATTAAAAATTGCCTAATAAAATACAACATATAGCTGTCATGAGACTTTCTGCAATGGGAGATGTCGCCATGACAGTTCCTGTTTTGCGCGCTTTTGTGCAACAAAATCCAGCGGTAAAAATCACGGTAATTTCGCGTCCGTTTTTTAAGCCTTTTTTTGATGGAATTCCAAATTTAGACTTTTTTGCTTTTGATGAAAAGCAGCGTCACAAAGGCTTTCTCGGACTTTTGCGTTTGTATCAGGATGTAAAAAAACTCAAAATTGATGCTTTTGCAGATTTCCACAACGTTTTGCGTTCTAAAACAGTGAGTTTACTTTTCGCTTTAAGCGGAAAAAAACGCGCTACAGTTGATAAAGGTCGTGAAGGTAAAAAAGAATTAACTCGTGCCGAAAATAAAATTTTTAAGCCCTTGCCAACCATGTTTGAAAGACACGTAAAAGTGTTTGAAAAACTGGGTTTTTCATTAGATTTATCGAATCCGCAATTTCCTGAAAAAGCGAGTTTAAGTGCTGATGTCTTAGAAATTATTAAAAATAAAAATCAGAAGCTAATTGGTATTGCACCTTTTGCCCAATATGACTCAAAAGTCTATCCTTTAGATTTAATGAAAGCCGTTATTACCGATCTGGCTCAAAATCAAACCAATAAAATACTACTTTTTGGCGGCGGAAAGAAAGAAATCGAAATTTTGGACACGCTTGCACAACCATTTCATAATGTGATCAACATGGCTGGAAAAATTAAATTTCAGCAGGAATTACAGCTTATCAGCAATCTGGATGTAATGCTTTCTATGGATTCCGGAAACGCACATATTGCGGCCATGCTGGGCGTAAAAGTGATCACACTTTGGGGTGCGACACATCCTTATGCAGGATTTTTACCCTTCCATCAAAGTTTAGAAAATGCTTTAATGGCAGATCGAAATCAATATCCAAAACTGCCAACATCGGTATACGGAAATAAAACGGTAGAAGGTTATGAAGATGCGATGAGAACAATTCTTCCAAAAGAAATAGTTGAAAAAATTGAGGGCAGCTTAAAATAAAAATTATAATAAAAAAAGTCCAAATCCCAAGTGTAAGTTTAGAATTTGGACTTTATATTTTTTTAAATTTAACCACTAAACATCATCAAAATCGATATAAATCGACTCAGATGTTGGATGGGCTTGACAAGTTAAAATGAGACCCGAAGCAATTTCTTTATCTGTTAAAATAGAGTTTTTTGTCATCTCGGCACTTCCAGAAGTTACGCGTGCAAGACAGCTGCTGCAAATTCCGCCTTGACAAGAGTAGGGCGCATCAATTCCTTGTTTTAGTGCGGCATCCAAAATGGTTTGTTTTTGAGACATTTCAAAAGTTACTTCGTCATCATCTACCAAAACAGTGATTTTAGTATGTCCTTCTAATGAAGTTTTTATTTCGTTTTCTTGCGATGAAGAAGTAAAAAGCTCAAACTTAATGGCCGATTCTTTTACGTTTTTTTCTCTTAAAACGTCAGAAACGGTGTTGATCATTTCTTCTGGGCCACACAAGTAAAACTTATCAAATTGCAATTCTTTGTGTTTGTTATTCAACACAAAATTTACCGCCGATTTTTCTATTCTACCAAACAATGCATTTTCTGCTTTAGCCTGACTATAAACGTAATGCACAAAAAAACGACCCACATATTGCAATTGCAAATCGTGTAATTCCTGATAAAAAATGGTTTCTTCGGGATTTCGGTTTCCGTAAACCAGTACAAAAGAACTTTTTGGCTCACTTTTCAAAACCGATTTCAAAATAGAAAGCACGGGTGTGATTCCGCTTCCGGCAACAAAAGCCGCATAATTTCTTTGTCTTTCCGCATCTGCTTCAAAAGTAAATTTTCCTTCAGGATGTCCTACTTCAAGAACATCACCTGCTTTTAGTTTTGTATTGGCAAATTGTGAGAACAAACCATTTTTTACAGCTTTTACGGCAATTCGTAGTTCGCCGCTTTCCGGTGCAGAACATATAGAATAAGCACGTCTGATTTCTTGATTATCAAGAGTTAATTTTAAATTTATGTATTGTCCGGCCATAAATTTATAATCGGCTTTTAGTTCTTCGGGAACATTAAAAAGAACAGAAACGGCATCAACAGTTTCGCGTTTTACCTCTTTAATTATGAGTTTTAAAAATGAAGGCATGATAGTATATTTTGTGCAAAAATAACAAACCGCCACTAAATGTCGGGTACTAAATTATTTTTTTTATTTTTTTTTGTAACGTTTTCTTACATTTGATTACATACTACCAAACTTAAACCAAAAACCATGATTAAAAAGTTTATTTACCTCGAATGGAAAGCCTTTACCAGATCGGCTTCCTTTGGTACCAATCTCGCCATGAAAATCTTGATCGGATTTCTGATGGCTTATTTTTCGCTTGTTTTTATTGCGATAGGCGTTGGTGCATTTTATGTGCTCAAAAAAATGAAGTTAGAACCATTAGTAACGGTCAACCAATTTTTGATTTATTATTTCTTGCTCGATTTGCTCATTCGATTAATGATGCAAGGTATTCCCGTTCTTAACATCAGGCCTTTATTGGTGTTGCCTTTTAAGAAACCCACAATTGTGCATTTTTCTTTAGGAAAAACGGCATTGTCTTTTTTTAACTGGGTTCATGCTCTTTTTTTTGTGCCTTTTTCAATAGTATTAATATTGGAAGGATACGATGTGACCAGTATTTTGCTCTGGAATTTAGGTGTTTTTGCACTCATTTACATCAATAATTTTCTAAATATTATTCTTAGTAATATCGACAAATTATTTGTTGTTTTTGTTGGATTGCTTTTAGGATTAGGAGCGGCTCAGTATTATAAATTGTTTGACATTACCCTTTTTACAACACCTTTTTTTCATGGACTTTACGCATCAAAAATACTGTTTTTGATACCTGTTATTGTTTTGATTGGTTTGTATGTTTTTACGTTTAAATATTTTAAAAATAATTTATTTTTAGACGCAGGACTTTCAAAAAAAGAAGATATTGCAACCACCGAAAATTTGTCGTGGCTGAATCAGTTTGGAACTTTGGGGACGTTTCTTAAAAATGATATCAAATTAATTAAAAGAAATAAAAGATCAAAAACGACCATTTTGATGAGCTTTATATTTTTGTTTTATGGATTGATCTTTTTTGGCAATTCGCACCAACCTCCCGTGATGCATATTTTTGCTGGAATTTTTGTTTCGGGTGGCTTTTTATTTGTTTTTGGACAGTTTGTGCCAAGTTGGGATAGTTCGTATTATCAATTGATGATGACGCAAAATATTCCGTATCGCGGATACATAACATCAAAATGGTGGCTGGTCGTTATCGCTACTTTTGTATCGACAATTTTGGCTTCGTTCTATCTTTTTTACGGATTAGAAACCTATTTGACCATTGTTGTAGGAGCCATTTATAACATTGGTGTCAACTCGCACTTGGTACTTTTGGGCGGTGCTTTTACCAAAACACCAATTGATTTAAGTTCTTCGAGCGGGGCTTTTGGAGACAAAAAAGCATTCAATGTAAATGCGATGTTGTTAACGTTGCCAAAATTATTATTGCCTTTGTTATTGTATTGGACAGGACTTCACTTTGGTGATAAAACACTCGGTTTGGCATTAGTTGCCGGAGCTGGGGTTTTGGGTTTTATCTTTAGAAATAAAGTTTTTTCTATTATCGAAAAAAGATACAAAGTCGAGAAATACAGTACGATACTCGCCTACAAACAAAAGAATTAGAAAATTAGTCAATATTGATAATTAGATAATTTTATAAAAAAATAAATTAACGATTAATCAAACCAACAATTAAACGAATACAAATGATACAAGTAAATCAACTTTCGAAGACATATAACGAAACAACAGTTTTAAATATTAATAACCTTGAGATTCCAAAAGGACAAAGTTTTGGATTAGTCGGGAATAACGGAGCGGGAAAAACCACTTTTTTTAGTTTGTTGTTAGACTTAATTCAGCCATCAACCGGAAATATTATAAATAATGATATTCAGGTAAATAGTAGTGAAAACTGGAAATCATTTACCGCTTCTTTTCTTGACGAAAGCTTTTTGATAGGCTATCTGACGCCCGAAGAATACTTTTATTTTATTGGAGATTTGCGCCATCAGAACAAAGCCGATGTAGATGCTTTATTGGCCCAACACGAAGAATTCTTTAACGGAGAAATTTTAAAAAATAAAAAATACTTGCGTGATTTATCCAAAGGAAATCAGAAGAAAGTAGGGATCATCGCAACACTCATTGGTAATCCGGAAGTCATTATTTTGGATGAACCTTTTGCAAATTTAGACCCGACAACGGTAAGCAGATTAAAAAAAATAATCAAAGAATTGGCTGATAACCCAAATGTTACTGTTTTGGTTTCGAGTCATGATTTGCAACATACAGTAGAGGTTTGCGATAGAATTGTAGCGTTGAATAAAGGCGAAGTGGTAAAGGACATTCAAACATCAAAAGAGACATTGCAAGAGTTGGAAGCGTTTTTTGCGGTTTAAGGTTTCATATTTCAAAAAGAAGCGTATTTTTACAAGTCATTATACTAAAAATCGTTTTTATAAGTTAAATGATTTAAATCTATTTCAATTGAAAAAGAGTACTCTTAAATATAGTTTTCCGTTCGTTGTTTTATTCTTTTTGATAGCATGTTCTACCAAGAAAAACACTTTTGTTTCCAGAAATTCGCATGCATTAAGTACAAAATACAATATTTTGTACAACGGAGGAGTTGGCTTGGAGAAAGGGTTAAAATCTATTGAAGGCAATAATCAGGATAATTTCTGGAAAATGTTGCCTATAGAAAAAATGCAAGTCAATGAAAATGCTTCGGAAGAAGGAAAAGCTAAAAATGCTGATTTTGAACTGGCGGAAACCAAAGCGACAAAAGCCATTCAGAAGCACTCGATGAATATTGGAGGAAGAGAGAAAAATTCGCAAATAGACGAAGCTTATCTGATGCTGGGAAAAGCCAGATATTATGACCAGCGTTTTATTCCGGCATTAGAAGCATTCAATTATATTTTGTATAAATATCCAAATAGTAGCAATATTTATACAGCCAAAATTTGGCGTGAGAAAACAAATATGCGCTTGGGTAATGATGCGATTGTGATAAAAAACATCAATCGATTGTTAAAAAAAACAGATTTAAATAAACAAACTTTTGCCGATGCCAATGCTTTGTTGGCAGAGGCTTTTTTAAATCTGGAGAAAAGAGACAGTGCTGTTGCCAAACTTAGAATTGCTGAAGAATTTACCCGCAACAATGAAGAAAGGGCAAGGTATCGTTTTATCCTGGGGCAGATGTATCAAGAGGTTGGACAAAAAGACAGCGCCACTTATTTTTATGATGGCGTTATTGATTTGAACAGAAAAGCCGACAGAAAATACATGATGCATGCGTATGCCAAAAAAGCGCAGATGTTTGATTACGAAAACGGTAATGATACACTTTTTCTTAAAACATATAATAAATTGGTTAAGGACAGAGAAAATCGTCCGTATTATGATGTACTTTTTTACGAAATGGGTGTCTACTTTGATAAAAAGAAAGACCGAGAATCGGCATTGGCGTCTTATAATAAATCTTTAAAAAGAAAATCGACGGACTCTTATTTGGTAGCATCGACCTACCGAAATATTGGTAATATGTATTTTAAAGATACAGATTATACAATGGCGGCCAAATATTATGACAGTACCTTGGTAAAATTAGATCCAAAATCGAGAGAGTTTGCGTTTATCGAAAAAAACCGAAAAAATCTGGACGACGTTATCAAATACGAAGGAATAGCAAAACGCAATGACAGTATTATTAGTGTTTATGGCCTTCCTGCAGCCGATCGAAAAATATATTTTGAAAATTACATCGTAGAACTTAAAAAGAAAGACGAAGCAAAGCGTCTTTTAGAAGAAAAAGAAAAGGAAAAACTGGCGAATATCGAGCGCAACAGCCAGTCTCAAATTCCGGGTAATGCGGCTGTCAATCCGCAGTCATTGGGTACTTCGGGAGAACCGGAGTCTATAGTTCCGCCATCAGGAACCGATACGGGAAGCACATTTTATTTTTACAATCCTACCACGGTTGCTTACGGAAAATTACAATTTAAAAAACTTTGGGGTAATAGGACTTTAGGAGGAAACTGGCGATTGTCGGGCACAAAAGCAATAGCAGACAAAGAAGTAAATGATTCGATAAATAGCAAAAACGATTCGATTGCCGCTTTACAAATTGCTGTTGTTGAAGAAAAATATACAACAGAGTTTTACGAAAAGCAGCTTCCAACAACACAGGTTGCAATTGATAGTATTGGCCAAGAACGTAATTTTGCGTATTACCAATTAGGCCTTATTTACAAAGAAAAATTCAAAGAATACAATTTGGCAAGCAATAAGCTGGAGCAGTTATTACGCAACAATCCAGAAGAGAAACTGATTTTGCCTTCGATGTATAATTTGTACAAAATATATCAAATTACCGATCCTAAAAAAGCAGAAATTGTAAAAGCAGAGATCGTAGCCAAATATCCAAATTCAAGATATGCACAAATTATCAACAATAATGGTTCCGGCAATAATACTTATTTATCTCCCGATCAGGAGTATCAAAAGTGGTATAAGTTGTACGAAGAAGAACAATTTGATGTCGTACTTGAAAATATTGATAACTTGATCAATCTGTATGCCGGCGAAGATATTGTTTCTAAATATGAATTATTGAAAGCCAGTACGCTTGGAAAAGTAAACGGTTTGGATGCTTACAAAAAAGCACTCGAAAATGTTGCCGATAATTATCCGAATAGTGAAGAAGGTAAAAAGGCACGAGAAATAATCGAAAAGCAAATTCCGGGTTTAGAAAAACTTGATTTTGTAACCGTTGATACTCAAAACTGGAAAATCTTATATACGATTCCTTTTAATGACATACAAGCCAGAAAACAAATTGACGATGCTATAAAGAAATTTTTATCATTAGAAAATTTCCAAAGGCTAACGACTTCTTATGACAAGTACAATAAAACCGAAAGTTTTGTGGTTATTCACGGTATAAAATCGGAGGCTTATGCCAATGATGTAGCGGGAGTTTTGCGAGATGAAAAAGCATATAAAATTTCGCATCCTTTTATTATAATTTCTGATGAAAATTATAAAATAGTACAAATTAAGAAAAACTTAGCAGTTTATTTAGCACCCAAAATACCATAAATATGTTTGAAAAAACCAAAAAAACAGGATCCGAGCTTTTAGGAAAAACCAATAGAATTGTCGAAGGAACTACTCTTATCGGAGACATAGTTTCTAAGGCCGATTTTAGATTAGATGGCGAGTTGATAGGTAATTTTACATCACAGGGAAAATTAGTGATTGGCCAGACAGGATCGATTAAAGGCGAAATTATTTGCAATAATGCAGATATAGAAGGAGAGTTTCATGGTAAAATAAAGGTTATAGAAGTACTTAATATAAAAGCAACTGCAAAAATACACGGCGAAGTTTTGGTTGGAAAATTATCGATAGAACCAGGCGCCGATTTTACCGCTACGTGTACTATGATCGTAGCAGAATTAAATCACGAAAAACCAAAAGATGCAAAAGGAGCCGAACAAAAACCAAAGGAATAAGTGGATTGCCCTTATTAATATTCCCGTTCAGATGGGGGTCATTATTTTTTTGTTTGGATATTTGGGCAATTGGTTAGATAAGAATCACCCAAGCAGCAAAATTAACTACAGTGCTATTCTAGTAATGGTGGGTGTTGGACTCGCTTTATACAATGTGATTCGTCAGGTAAACGAAATCAATAAAACAAAGTAATTTATCTTTAAATAGCTGTCAATAAATGTTGCATCTTTGCAAGAAAAATTACTAAAATGTTTTTTAAAAATTACAGACCATTTTTACAATTATTCTTTTTGGCAGCAACAGCTTATATTTTGCATAGAGCTGTTTTTTTTGGATTACACATCAACACTAAAAATTTCTTTTATAGTATCGAATTGCTGTATTTGATTTTTTTCGGAACAACGGCATTATTATACATTATAGTATTAGTAGTAAAAAAGAAGAATTTCGAGATTGTCGGAATGTCATTTTTATTTGGAACTTTTGCACAAATGTTATTGGGTTATTTAATTTTGAGACCAGTTTTAGAAAACAAATCGGAAGAGGTGACTATTGAAAAAATTAACTTTTTTGCAATATTTATTTTGTTTTTGTTATTTGAAACGCTTTTAACTGTCCGATTATTAAATGAAAAGCGTTAAATTAGCAATTCTGTAAAAGAAGGTTCAAAAATAATTTTTCATATCCTTTTGAATATTAATAAAAAATGTACCTTTGCACCAAATTTTAGAAACGTAAAAAAATAAGATTTTCAACAGCTATGGTGATTTCAAACAAACCACTCCATTTTATTCTTGCAGCTTTCGTAGCTTGTCTTCCTGTAATGAGTTTTGCAAATTCAGAGAATGACTCAACGCATGTAAAAACTGAAGCAGTTCACGAAGAGAAAGTAATTTCACATAACGCTCCTATGGAAGGAGAGCATGTAGCTCTTGATCCAAAAGCAAAAGTGGATGCTTTTATAGATCATCACTTACAAGATTCTCATGATTTTGTTTTCTTTTCAGATGAAAAGGAAAACAAGCATTATGGTTTTCCATTACCTGTAATTCTTATTGACGGAGGTTTGAAAGTTTTCTTATCTTCAAAATTTCACCACGGTGAAGAAGTTGCAGAAGTTGATGGAAGTTTCTACAAATTAGTTCATGGTAAAATTTATAAAACAGATGCCGCAGGATCAATCAAATTGAATGAGCACGGACATCCAGAAAATGAAAAACCATTAGATTTTTCTATCACAAAAAACGTAGTTTCTATGCTATTCGTTTCAGTATTATTATTCTTAATGTTTACTGGCTTAGCAAAATCATATAAAAAAGGACCAATCCCAACTGGATTTGGAAGAGTATTAGAGCCACTAATTATTTTTATCAGAGACGAAATCGCTGTTCCGAATATTGGTGAGAAAAAATACAGAAAATACATGGGTTACCTTTTGACCGTATTTTTCTTTGTTTGGTTGTTAAACCTTTTAGGTATGACGCCACTTGGAATTAATGTTACCGGAAATATCGCAATTACTATTTGTTTGGCAGCATTTACTTTTATCATTACTCAGTTTAGTGCAAACAAAGAATATTGGGGACACATTTTTTGGATGCCTGGAGTTCCAGTTCCAATGAAAATTATCTTAGCTCCAATTGAGGTGTTAGGAATGTTCACAAAAC
Organism: Flavobacterium geliluteum; assembly: GCF_017948595.1. Lineage (GTDB taxonomy): Bacteria > Bacteroidota > Bacteroidia > Flavobacteriales > Flavobacteriaceae > Flavobacterium > Flavobacterium flavipigmentatum. Next base: position 36,533 of record NZ_JAGFBV010000005.1, read on the forward strand.
CATTTGCATTATTAATTCGTTTGTATGCCAATATTACTGCAGGTCACGTTGTAATTATGAGTTTGATCGGAATGATTTTCGTAGGTAAAAATTTGGCAGCAGATTTACCAATTTCTATGGGATTAACATTGTTTATTTCTGTTATTGAAGTTTTAGTAGCATTTTTACAGGCGTTTATTTTTACAATGTTGTCGTCATTATTTATTGGTATGGCAGTTCAGGAACATGATCATGAGCATCACCACGAAGACGAAACAGCAATTATTTAATTTAGAAGTTTAATTTTATATATATAAATACTTATGGGAACAATTCCAACTTTAGTAGGTGCAGGTTTAGTAGTAATCGGTGCAGGTTTAGGTTTAGGTAAAATCGGTGGATCTGCTATGGACGCGATTGCTCGTCAGCCAGAAGCTGCAGGTAAAATTCAAACTGCGATGATTATTATCGCGGCTTTATTAGAAGGTTTAGCATTTGCTGCTTTGATCTTAGGAAAATAATAAAGAGAAAATTAACAACATCTTTAACGGTTGGTTAAAGGTGTTGTTACCTTTTAAAAAAAGAAATTAAATATATAATATAGTTATAAAATGGATAAGTTAATTAACGATTTTTCATTCGGTTTATTCTTTTGGCAAGCAATTATCTTGTTGGTTTTAATTTTACTTTTAGTAAAATTTGCTTGGAAACCTATTATGGAGTCTATTACCGCAAGAGAAGAAGGTATAAAAGATGCATTGCTTTCTGCTGAGAATGCAAAAAAAGAAATGCAAAATTTACAAGCTGACAATCAAAGAATTTTGAATGAAGCTCGTGCTGAACGTGATGCGATGCTAAAAGAAGCTCGTGAGATGAAAGAGAAAATGATAGCTGATTCTAAAAACGAAGCACAAGAGCAAGGTCTGAAAATGATCGAGCAAGCTAAAGTAGCTATCGAAAATGAAAAAAATGCTGCTATGGCTGAGTTGAAATTACAAGTTTCGACTTTATCATTGAGTATCGCTGAAAAATTGTTGAAAGAAGAATTATCTAACAAAGAATCTCAAACCAAATTGGTAGAGAAAATGTTGGGTGACGTAAAGTTAAACTAATATTATGGCAAGTACAAGAGCAGCAATTCGTTATGCAAAAGCAATTCTAGACTTAGCAAACTCTAAAGGTGTTGCAGAAGCTGTAAACAACGATATGAAAGCGATTGCTTCAACTATTGAAAGCAATTTAGAATTGAGTACCTTTATTCAGAACCCAACGACAAAAGTTGAGGTTAAAGAAAGTGCTCTTTTAGAAGTTTTCGCAGATGTAAATGGCGTAACCAAAGGTTTATTTCATTTATTATTCGAAAACAAAAGATTTGAAATTCTTGAAGCAATTGCTTTAGAATACAAAAAATTATTTGATGAAAGTAATGGTGTTGAAGTAGCCAAAGTTACAACAGCTATTCCTATGGATGCAGCTTTAAAAGCCAAAGTTTTGGCAAAAGTAGCTACCTTATCAGATAAAAAAATAACAATAGAAAATATAGTAGATCCAGCAATTATTGGGGGATTTATTTTAAGAATAGGTGATCAGCAATACAATGCTTCAGTTGCAAACAGATTACAGGTATTAAAAAGAGAGTTAAGTAATTAGTTTTATTACACATAAAAGTGTCTAAATTATAAAGTAAGATGGCGGAAATCAAACCTGCTGAAATTTCAGCAATATTAAGAAAGCAAGTAGAAGGTTTTGAATCTGGTGCTACGCTAGAAGAAGTAGGAACAGTACTTCAAGTTGGAGATGGTATTGCTCGTATTTACGGGCTATCTAATGTGCAATACGGTGAGTTAGTTGAATTTGACAACGGACTTGAAGCTATTGTATTGAACCTTGAAGAAGACAATGTTGGTGTGGTACTTTTAGGACCATCAACAGGTATCAAAGAAGGATCAACAGCAAAAAGAACGCAACGTATCGCTTCTCTTAAAGTAGGTGAGCAAATGGTAGGACGTGTAGTAAACACTCTTGGTTTTCCAATTGATGGAAAAGGGCCAATTGGTGGAGACTTATACGAAATGCCATTAGAAAGAAAAGCTCCTGGAGTTATCTTCCGTCAGCCAGTTACTGAGCCATTACAAACAGGAGTAAAAGCTGTAGATGCTATGATCCCAGTTGGTCGTGGACAACGTGAGCTTGTAATTGGTGACCGTCAAACAGGTAAATCAACTGTTTGTATCGATACAATCTTGAACCAAAAAGAATTTTACGATGCAGGAAAACCTGTATTCTGTATATATGTTGCAATTGGGCAAAAAGCGTCAACTGTAGCAGGAATTGCAAAAATGTTAGAAGAAAAAGGAGCAATGGCGTATACCGTTATTGTTGCTGCTAATGCTTCTGATCCGGCTCCAATGCAAGTTTACGCTCCTTTCGCAGGTGCTGCAATTGGAGAATATTTTAGAGATTCTGGTCGTCCTGCACTTATTGTGTACGATGATTTATCTAAACAAGCTGTTGCTTACCGTGAGGTTTCTCTTTTATTGAGAAGACCACCGGGACGTGAGGCATATCCTGGAGACGTTTTTTACTTACACTCTCGTTTATTAGAGCGTGCTTGTAAAGTAATTGCAGATGACGGAATTGCTAAAAACATGAATGATTTGCCAGATTCTATCAAGTCTATCGTAAAAGGTGGTGGTTCTTTGACTGCCTTACCAATTATCGAAACTCAGGCGGGTGACGTTTCTGCTTATATCCCAACAAACGTAATCTCGATTACAGATGGTCAGATTTTCCTTGATGGAGATTTGTTCAACTCTGGAGTTCGTCCTGCTATCAACGTAGGTATTTCTGTATCTCGTGTTGGAGGTAATGCTCAGATTAAATCAATGAAGAAAGTTTCAGGAACTTTAAAATTAGATCAGGCCCAATTCCGTGAATTGGAAGCTTTTGCTAAATTTGGTTCTGATTTGGATTCAGTTACTTTAAACGTAATTGAAAAAGGAAAAAGAAACGTTGAAATCTTAAAACAAGGTTTGAATGATCCTTACACAGTAGAAAATCAAGTAGCTATTATTTACGCTGGTTCTAAAAACTTATTAAGAAACGTTCCTGTAAATAAAGTAAAAGAATTTGAAGCTGATTTCTTGGCCTACTTAAACAGCAAGCATAAAGATACTCTTAATGCATTGAAAGCTGGTAAGTTAGATGACAATATTACTGATGTTATCGAAAAAGCAGCAAAAGAAATTTCAGCAAAATATAATTAATTTTAGTTGATTGTTGTTGGTTGATTGTTGTTGGAATATCCAGAAACTATCAACCAATAACTAACAACCAACAACTATAATAGAATGGCAAATTTAAAGGAAATCCGTAATAGAATTACTTCCGTTTCATCTACTATGCAGATCACATCGGCAATGAAAATGGTTTCTGCTGCAAAGCTCAAGAAAGCACAAGATGCAATCACTGCGATGCGCCCTTATGCCGAGAAATTAACGGAATTGTTACAAAATCTTTCTGCTACACTTGGTGGTGAAGTTGGAGGAGATTATACAACACAACGTGAAGTAAAAAAAGTGTTACTTGTTGCTATAACTTCAAATAGAGGTTTATGTGGTGCATTTAATACCAATATTATTAAAGAAGCTAAAAACCGTAGTCAGTTTTATGCAGGAAAGCAAGTTGATATTTTTCCTATTGGGAAAAAAGGAAACGATGTTCTGGCCAAAACACATACAGTTCATGGTCATCATAATGCAATTTTTGACCAATTAACTTTTGATAATGTGGCGGTAATTGCAGATAGTTTAACTGAAAAATTCTTGTCTGGAGAGTACGATAGAATAGAATTGATTTACAATCAATTTAAAAATGCTGCTACTCAAATTGTTCAGGTTGAGCAATTTTTACCATTAGCTCCAATTAAAACTGAAGTTGCAGTTGCAGCTTCTGATTATATTTTTGAGCCTTCTAAAGAAGAAATTGTATTGACTTTGATTCCTAAATCATTAAAAACGCAATTGTACAAAGGTATTCGTGATTCATTTGCTTCAGAACATGGAGCGCGTATGACAGCTATGCACAAAGCAACTGATAACGCTACTGAATTAAGAAACCAATTAAAATTAACGTATAATAAAGCACGTCAGGCTGCTATTACTAACGAAATCCTTGAGATCGTTGGTGGAGCTGAAGCCTTGAACGGATAAAAGTTTTTTAGATAAAAATCAAAAAGAGCCTACAATTTTGTAGGCTCTTTTTTTTGTTAAAATTAGTCAGCAATAGAGAGTTATAAATCTTCTAAAAAAAGTCTTGGCTCTATTAAAATCTGGTAAAGCTGTAAAGTCAAATCATAAAAAAATAAGTTAGAAAAAGAACCGGTAAAAGCTTTTTTTAGCATCATACAACTTAACTTTAATACTTTTTTTTAATTCTCAAAGAATTTATTTTTGGCAGATTTTACAAAATAATGACTTTGTTTGTCTGTTTAAATTATTGTAAAATCCATAATATTTTAAAAATAAACATACGAATTATACATTTAAAAAAAAACCGTTCATGATTGAACGGTTTTTAAAACCTAAATAACATTTATATTTGTATTAAGAATTTCTACAAGGTTATTTTAAAACTAATTCAAATGGTTTTCTAAATTTTAAAATGGGTATTCTCGAGAATGCCATTCCCGAGAATTTGCACCATTTTATACATTTTTTTAGACGGCATGTGTTTTTCCGTATCTGCTTTGTTTTTTATGGGTACAAACTAGCTTTATTATTCCCATTGCTTTGTTTTTTTTCGGGTTACATATCAGCTGTATCATTCCCAGATGCTTTTATATTTTTTTAAAGGGTTGTATTGTAGCTATAACTATCCCTGTTGCTTTGTTTTTTTACGGGTTACACATCAGCTATATTATTCCCACTGCTTTTACATTTTTTTAAAGGGTTGTATTGTAGCTATAATTATCCCTATTGCTTTGTTTTTTTGTGGGTTACATATCAGCTATATCATTCCCGTGCTTTTATATTTTTTTGAAGGGTTATATTCTAGCTATAATTATCCCTTTTGCTCTGTTTTTTTACGGGTTACATATCAGCTGTATTATTCCCAATGCTTTTTATTTTTTGAAGGGTCATCTTTAAGCTATCACTATCCCTTATGCTCTGTTTTTTTATGGGTTACATATCAGCTGTATTATTCCCAATTTTTTTATATAACTACTTTTCGTAGCTTATAATTTTATGATTGTTTTCTTGTGTTTTAAACTGTCAATTATCATATGTCAAAATTGCGCAATTAACATGGTTCCCACAATACCTGCTTTTGGTGATTTTTATGTAGAATAAATTCTATTTTTCATGTATTTTTGCTAAAAATCAACGAAATAACCTACATATTCGATAATTTGGCTAAAAACCTGTTTTTTTGATTATTTTTGTTTCTATTATATTTAGATAAAAATGACAATTACAGAATTAACCACAATTGAAGAAATGATGGCTCAAATGGAGACCATAAAATTTCTATATCCAAACATTTCAAAAGAAAAATATCGTGCCTTTCTTTTAGATATGATTCCTCATAATTATACTCAGATTGGAGTTTTTGAAAATAATATTTGTTTGGGCATCACAGGATGTTGGTCAGCGACTAAATTATGGACAGGTAAATATCTCGAAATAGATAATTTTGTGGTTCATCCGGAATATCGTTCGAAAGGTATCGGAAAGCTAATGACCGATTATATAGAACAGAAAGCATTAGAAATTGGTTGTAGCAGTATTGTTTTGGATGCTTTTACAGGAAATTTTGGAGCACACAGGTTTTATTATAATCAAGGTTATGTACCAAGAGGGTTTCATTTTATAAAAACGCTCGATGAAAGTAAATTTACTTGATAATTAAATAGTTATCATTTTAAGTGTAAAAAGGATATATTTATCTTTTCAAAGTTGGTAACTTTTTAACACTTCCTACGTATAACATTTAACAACCAAAAAGTTATTAAAAAAATTCACTAACCAGATACAATGACAAAAGAAAGTTTTAATTGGAAGAGCCTCTTTATTAATGAAGAAGCCGTTAAGTCGCAAGAATCAACTACAGTTCAGTCGTCCAGTCCAGCCGCGACAGCTCCTAGCAACAAATTTCCGGCGCATACAGAATCGTTTCCGACAAATTCCTTGACAAATCCTTTTTTGAATGAGATTTTTGAAGTGTATGATAAAGGCTTCGAATCATTGAATGAAGCAGGTTTTGATTTTTTTGAAATGTACAAATCTGTAATGGCTGTTGGACCTACAAATCCGCAAAGTTATCAGATGGCGTTTACAATGGGAAAAACAATAAAACCTGATTTGACAAAGGAGTTTCTTTTACAAAAGGGAAGTTTTTACATTGCTGAAATTGAAAAAGTGTATGCCAAATATGATACTATAGGTAAAAGCAAAAAGACAGAATTAGACAATAATATTACAAAAGAAAAATATAATTTATCTAAAAGTATTGCAGAATTGGAAGCCAGAATTTTAGAGCTTCAGAAAGAATTGGAGGCTAAAAAAGTAGAGCTTCAAAAAATTGATCCTATTAATATGGAGCAGCTTTCTGAAATTCAATTAAAAATGGATGCAAACAATTTAGCAAAAGAAAGAATCTTAACATCAATCAATACTGTAATCACAGGAATTAATCAATATTTGTAATAATGGATAAATACGAACAAGAAAAGAGTACACTTTTAGCACTTCCAATTTTAAAACATTTTGATGAGTCTAAAGGAGAAATTGCTTTAAAATCAGGCGCGCTTAAAAAAGGAGAAAAATCATTATTTTTAGCTTTAGCTTTAGGTTTATTAGGTGTTGGAGGTTATTTGATTTGGACCTATATTATTCCGCCATTATTTACGATGCTGGGTCAGGCAATCGCTTTATCTGCAACGGGTGTATTTTTGGTTTTTCTGGTTATGATGGCTCCGGTAATTATGAAGGCACTTCGTTTTACTACAAAAAACCTTCATAAAGCATTAATTCAGAGCAATCCTTTTAATGAGTTGGAAGAGCAAAAACAAAAAATGATCAAAAACCGTGAAGTTTTTAAAAATACTAAAGCCAAGCTGAAAGGTCTTAAAAACGAAATGGAAATTGAAGCCAGTAAATCTGAAAAAGAGGCCAAATCATTTCAGGAAGATGTTCTGAGTTTGCAACGTCAGTCTGAAAAACTGAAATCGGCCATGGATGAAATGGTTAAGATTAATGGTATCGCTGCAAAAGATACCGATGAGTATGTAGCTTTACAAAGTGAATTAGCAAAAAAATTAAGTGATTCTCAACGTGTTTCTACTCAATACGAACAAAGTAAAAGTTTCATCCAAAAATATGGAGTTCGTGCCAATGTTTTGGGTAAGATGGACAGAAAGTTAACTTTGGCAGGAACTGCTATCGATATCAAGATCGCTGATTTTGATGTAACAGTTAAGATGCTTCAGAAGGAATATGAGTTTGCCAAAAATGCTAAGGAAGCTACCGAAAGTGCCAAAAGCGCTATGTTGTTTACTAAGGATTGGGAATTAGAATACGCTCTGGAAGTAGTAACGTCTACGATCGCACAGGATATTGCCAAAACATCTGAAAATTTGATTGATATTGATGCCTTGACTTCTAAATATTCTGTAGATAATGATGAGCTGTATTCAAGATTAGATTCTTTGGCAGATGAAATAAAAACGGGGGACAATACCATTCCCGACTCAACAAAATATACAAGTCCAAATTATAAAATGACCAAAGATGATAAATTGTCTGGTGGTGGTTTTGGAGATATTTTTTAATACAATAAATTTAATTTTATACATAAAATGGGAAAAATTTTAAGAACAGAAAAGTTAACAACATTTTCTGAATTAATTATCGTTATTGCAGGGATTGGTGCAATTTTAGGAGGGGTGTATTATTTGTCTCCTGGGATTAAAACGGCTGTTTCTAAACAATTAAACGGTATCGAACTAAATCAGACAGATGTTAATAATGTTACTAATGCGGAGAAAATCGCACTGCCAAGTACAGAAATATCTTCTGAAGTTTCAAGTAAACCGTTAGTAAGAATTGCGGGTTATGCCTGGAATGCTCAATCGGGAATTATTGTTTCTAATGGTGGTCCAAAAACAACCAAAGGTTCTTTGATGGAAAAAAACGGAGTTAATCTTGAGATTATTCGTCAAGACTGGCTTTCGGAATTGCGTAATATGCAAATGAAATTTATCGAAGAGTTTGACAAAGGAGAAGCTTTTCCTACCTCAGACAAAAGTGCTTTTGCGGTTATGATCATGGGAGATGGTGCGCCATTCTATATTAGTTCTGTTCAAAAATCATTAGACGAAAAATACGGAAAAGACAAATACCATTTGCAAGTTATGGGTGTTGTTGGGATGAGTTATGGTGAAGATAAATTAATAGGCCCACCAAACTGGAAATCAGATCCAAAATCGATGAAAGGTGCTGTAATTTCTGCAGTTCTTGGAGATGGTGACTGGGTTACGACTGTAAACTATTGTTTTGCAAACGGATTGAAAGTAAACCCAGATCCGGCAACTTATGATACGGATGCAGTAAATATTTATCCATCTGAAAATGATGATTATATCAAATCGGCAGAAGAATTGATAAAATCGCAAACCACAGGATGGACCGTTACTTTGAAAGAAGTGGTAAACGGAAAATTGACCGGGAAATCTGTAAACAGAAAAATTGATGGTTGCGCTACATGGACACCTGGTGATAAAACAGTTTTTGATAAATTGACTGGTTTTGTAGATATTGTTTCTACAAAAGAATTCAATAACCAGATGCCAACAGCACTTATTGGTGTAAAAGAATGGGCTGTAAAAAACCCGGAAATTGTTTCGAATATCTTAAAATCGGCATTGACGGCTTCTAATCAAATGAAAAATTACGAAGACTGGAAAGTGAGAGCTTCGCAGGCAATTTCGGATACTTACAAAATGGAAACTCCGGATTACTGGTATAAAATGTTTAAAGGACAACAAGGTACAAAAGGCGGTTTAACTTATAACATGGGTGGTTCAAAAGTATTCAACTATGCAGATGCAATGCAATATTTTGGATTGTCAGATGGTGTAAACAGATACAAATCGGTTTATAACCAAGTATCGGGATATTTAACAGAGTTGAATCCGTTTGGATTTAATGAAAATGTAGGTGCGGTAGTTCCTTACGATCAGGCAGTGAATTTATTTTTCTTAAAAAACATCAACGACATCGAATCGACTTCTGCAGATAAAGCAGATTACAGTAATCAAGCTACAGAGGTTGTGGCTTCTGGAGAATGGAAAATTAATTTTAATACCGGAAGCGCAGAAATTTCTAATTCGTCTAGTAAAGAGGTAGAAAAAATTTACAATCTTTTGGTACAGGCCGAAAACACAAAATTGACTGTGGTAGGACATACCGATAATGTTGGAAATCCAGATTCGAATTTAGCGTTATCAAAAAGCAGAGCCGAAGCCGTTGTAAATTACTTGAAACAAAAAGGAATTCCAGCCAACCGTTTCCAAATGATAGATGGAAAAGGCCAAAGCGATCCAATTGCAGACAACAATTCTGCTTCTGGAAAAGCGTTAAACAGACGAGTGGTTATTACATTCTTAAAATAATAATTTAAATATTGAAGGCTATCTTTTGGGTAGCCTTCTTCTATATAAATATGATAAAATATTTTACTCCCTTTGAAAAAATTTCAAAATTCCAGAAAACAATCATCTTAATAAGTTGGCTGGTACTTTTGATTGTTATTTGGTTTGCCACCACAGCTGGCGAAAAACATTTATTTCCTTCTCCGGGTCAGGTTCTCAAAGGCTTTACAGAATTGTACAAGGAAGGGTTGGTGGTTCATATTTTCAATTCGTTGCAATTGTGTTTTATTTCGATTTTTTTAGCAACGATAATCTCTTTATTATTTGCTTACACATGGCCCATTCCGGTATTAAAATCTATCGCGGAGTTTATCACCAAATTTAGGTTTTTGCCTTTTACAGGACTTTCATTTTATATTACGATGGTCATTCACGAAGCGCGAACCATGCAGGTTTGGATTTTGGTAATTTTCTTGACTACATTCCTCACCACCTCTTTAATTGCGGTAATTAAGGATATTCCACAAGAGGAATTTGATCATGCAAAAATGCTAAAATGCAACCGTTGGGAAGTACTTTGGCAGGTTATTATTCTGGGAAGATTAGATTATGTTATAGACGTGATCAGACAAAATCTTGCCATCACTTGGATGATGCTGGTTACCGTAGAATCTATTGTAGTAGCTTCAGGAGGATTAGGTTTTTTAATAAAAAACTCTGATAAATTCATGAATACCGGAAGAATTATAGCACTTCAAATCATTATTTTGTTAATAGGACTTGGCTTAGATGCGGGAATAAATTTCTTGAGAAAAGCAATATTTAGATATTCAAAAATATAACGATGAAACACGAATATAAAGAGACGCTTTTGTATGTAGAAAATCTTAGCGTTGCATACGACAATACGGTAATTATAAAAGACATCACGCTTATTGAGAAAGATGTGGTTCGCGAAGGCGTACATTGTACAGGACAAGTGATTGCTTTTGTGGGAAGATCCGGTAGAGGAAAATCGACTTTTTTTAAAGCTTTGACAGGACTTGTTCCTACTAATTCTGGGAAAATATTAATTCGTGATTTCGAAAACAAAGAACCCAATGCCGCCAAATCGGTCAAAGAGGGAGATATTGGTTTTGTAGATCAGAAGTATACGTTGTTCCGACATAAAACGGTTACAGAAGCTTTAAAATTTTCGCTTAGAAAAACCGATTTATCGGCTACAGAAAAAGACGAAAAAATAAAACGATACCTGAAAGAATGGGGCCTAGAAAATTGTGCAGACAAATATCCTAACGAACTTTCCGGCGGTCAAAGACAAAGAACGGCTATTATCGAGCAATTATTTTCTTCCGATCAATTTATTGTTTTGGATGAGCCTTTCTCAGGATTGGATGTTGGGAATATCGAAGAAGTCAAAAAATCTTTCGAATTGTTGAGTAATTCTTCTGATTTTAATACCGTAATTTTTTCTACTCATGATATTGAATTAGCGATTGAGTTAGCACAAACAATTTATGTGATAGGATATCCGACCATTAATGGTAAAAAAGAACATTACGGAACAATTGTAGCCAAATATGATCTTCGAGACATGGGAATGGCGTGGAAAGAATATTGTGACGATCATCAAAAATTAGCAAAGGAAATTATTCATCAAATGATGATTTCTTAAATTAGAATATGTCGAAAAAGAACAATCCAATATCGATTATAATAGAAGAATCTTTCCTGTCTTTAAAAAAATATTTAGAGACCAATATAAGTTCTAATGAAGCCGTTTTTACGGCTTCATTTGTTACCAATTTGCATAAAGAAACTTTAAGCATTCTTGAAATTTGTACTGTTTTAAATCAGGATGCAACATTTATTCAAAAAATAAATCAAGAGGTAAATCCACTTACATCCAGAGGATTATTGTTCAAAGTAGAGCACTTTTTCCTTTCGGATATGATTGCGCTTTATGATCAAGAGTCTATTAAAAAAAGTGAAAAATCTCAGTTTGTTTTGGCGTATTATTATGATGCTTTGCGCAACAATCATTTTGCCGATGAAAATTCTATCAACGAGTTGAATCAGTTGGTTTTTACTGAAGACTTTAAGAAACATCTTCTAAAAATAAAAAAGGAAAATACAATCATTACTTCAAATTCAAATCAACAAAAAAGCAAGTATTTATTACCTGAAGCATTGGCAGAACAAAACCACGATAAGTTGAAAGAAGTGCTGATAAAGTATCAAAATTTCCTTCATTTTGCTTTTGATAAAAAGTTCGAAAGCACAACTGATTTTAATTTTTTTTTAGGTTTAAATTTAAATAAACCAAAAAGCAAGAACAAAGAAGTCGGCAATTTTCCGGAAGAAGACACACTCGAAAAAGTACTTGAAGAATTGAATCAATTAGTAGGTTTAGCAGCAGTAAAAAAAGATGTTGGCGAGCTTATTAATTTATTAGAAATACAAAAAAAGCGTTCAAAACAAGGGTTAAAAAATGTAGAAATTACGTTGCATACCGTTTTTTTAGGCCCTCCCGGAACAGGGAAAACCTCTGTAGCGAGACTTTTAAGCAGAATTTTTAAGCATTTAGATTTTTTATCAAAAGGCCAAATGTACGAGACAGATCGTGAAGGTTTGGTTGCGGGTTATGTCGGGCAAACAGCTACAAAGGTCGATGCTGCTGTAGAATCAAGTTTAGGAGGAGTTTTATTTATTGATGAAGCGTATGCGCTGACTCAAAATGCATTTGGGAATGACTATGGTGCCGAAGCCGTAAATACTTTGCTGAAAAGAATGGAAGATCATCGGGACGATTTGGCGGTTGTTGTGGCAGGTTACACAGAACCCATGAAAATCTTTGTAGGATCTAATCCGGGATTGCGCTCTCGTTTTAATAGATTTTTTTATTTTGATCATTTTTCGCCAGACGAATTATTTCAAATTTTTGAATCATTTTGTATCAAATCAGATTTTATAGTTTCTGAAGATGCAAAAGAGAAACTTAAAGACACTTTTGAATTACTCTATGCAAAAAAAGATGAAAGTTTTGGAAACGCCAGAGTGGTGCGAAATCTATTTGAAAAATGCATTCAAAATCAAGCAAATAGAATTGTAAAACTTAAAAAAATCAGTAACAAGACTTTAAAAACCTTAACAGAAGAAGATATTCCAGAACCAAAAGAAACAGAAAAAAGTATTGGATTTGCTACTAAAGAAGAAAATTTATAAAATGGTGATTCTCGAAATATTCACAATCGAGAATCACAACCATTTTATAAATAGTCTGTAGCATTTTATTGCTACTTTGCTTTGTCTTTTATGGGAACAAACTAGCTTTATTAGTCCCAAGGCTCTGTTTTTGTGAAGGGTTACACATCAGCTGGCATCAATCCCTATTTCGCAAATTTAAGGGCAAACAGCTGTACATCAGTTATACAATTGATAGGGTTTGTTATAGATTTCACATTTGAGTCCAAAAAGGTCATTCAAATGTAATTTTTAAATTTTTATTTAAATTATTTTTAAGATTAGGAATCAAAAGAGGCTTTTTTATCTAAATTTCAAATAAAAAATACTTGACGTAATAAAATTTTCATAACTCTTTGTTTATTGGATCAACAAATACGGTAATAAACCAAAGAATTGGTTATTTTTGTTTTTGCAAATTTTATTACAATTTATTTTGGGATTATATAAAAATCTATTCAAACAAACAGCCATTTACGGATTAGCAACGGTTTTACCAAGAATGCTAAGTTTTTTATTGGTGCGATTATATACAGGAATTTTACCTACTGCAGAATATGGCGAAGTTTCGATTGTTTTGTCCTGGATGGTTTTTTTCAACGTAATACTTTCCTACGGAATGGAAACGGCATTTTTTCGTTTTTACAGTGCCGAAGACGATAAGAAAAACGTAATTGCAACGTCTACCATTTCTATATTTTGGTCGTCAATTATCTTTTTGTTTGTTGCCTTAATTTTTAGAAATACTCTGGCGAGCTGGGCAGAAGTCGATGTACAGTTTGTTACTTATTCAATCTGGATATTGGTTTTGGATGCGTTGGTTTTAGTGCCTTTTTCAAAATTAAGAGCCAACCAGAGACCGATGATGTATGCCGCCATTAAAATTGGTAATGTCATAGTCAATCTTTTGCTGAATATATTCTTTTTAATGTATTTGCCTAAAATCGCAGCAGAAAATCCAAATTCTGTTTGGGATAATTTATACGTCGAAAATTTTCAAATAGCGTATATTTTCATTGCAAATTTATTGGCAAGTTTAGCCACTTTTGTGGTGCTTTCGCCAAATTATCTTTATTTGGGAAGAAAATTTGACCCTGTACTTTGGAAGAAAATGATGAAATATGGTTTACCTATTTTGGTTGCCGGAATTGCCTTTGCTGTAAACGAACATTTTGATAAAATTCTTTTAGGGTATTTATTGCCCGAAAATTTGGCAAAATCAGAGGTCGGAGCTTATTCTGCCTGTTATAAACTGGGGCTTTTTATGGTTTTGTTTGCAACGGCTTTCAGATTAGGGATCGAACCTTTCTTTTTTAGTCATTCAAAAAACGAAAATGCGCCTCAGACTTATGCTGTCATTACAAAATATTTTGTGATTTTGGGCTCTTTGATTTTATTGGGCGTGATCGTTTTTGCCGATATTTTAAAATATCTTTTACTTGATAATAAATCGTATTGGGAAGCCATGAAAGTAGTGCCGCTCATTATTTTGGCCAATTTCTTTTTAGGAATTTACAACAACTTATCGGTTTGGTATAAACTTACAGATAAAACCAAAATTGGTGCTTACATATCTATTGTGGGAGCAATCGTTACCTTATTATTAAATTACATTTTAATTCCAAAATACAGTTATTATGGCTCGGCTATTGCTACCATTTCTGCTTACGGAAGCATGATGTTAATTTCGTATGTCTTAGGAAATAAATATTATCCCATACCCTATGATATGAATAAAATTGGGGCTTACTTGGGGATTTCAATTGTTTTTTCTGCTATTTCTTTTTATGGATTTAGAGAGAATTATTTCGTTGGAATTCCGTTATTATTAGGCTTCATGTATTTTGTGTATCATAACGAAAAAGAAACCATCAAAGGAATTATGAATAGAAAGTAATCTTGATTTTTTAGAAATTAAATTTTGCTTTTTTATCTTTTTAAAATAAATAATGAAAATACAAATTATCAATAAATCGCAGCATCCATTGCCTAATTACGAAACTATTGCTTCGGCCGGAATGGATTTGCGTGCCAATTTATCAGCATCAATTACTTTAAAACCACTAGAAAGAGCCATTGTAAAAACAGGACTTTTTATAGAATTGCCAATTGGTTATGAGGCGCAAGTACGACCAAGAAGCGGATTGGCGGCAAAAAAAGGTGTTACGGTTTTAAATTCTCCAGGAACTGTTGATGCAGATTATAGAGGCGAAATAGGTGTAATTTTGGTAAATTTATCCAATGAAGATTTTGTTATCGAAAATGGAGAACGAATCGCACAGTTGATTATTGCCAGACACGAAAGAGCAGAATGGTTGGAAGTTGCCGAACTTTCTGAGACCTCAAGAGGCGAAGGCGGATTTGGAAGTACGGGAGTAAAATAGAAATTAATAATGAAGACAATCGATGATTGAATGATTTTTTTAAATCTTTTAATCATTCTATTTTTTTAATCTTATAGAAAAAAACATGAAAATAATTGTTCCAATGGCAGGCCGCGGATCAAGGCTTAGACCACATACTTTAACCATTCCGAAACCATTAATTCCGGTGGCTGGAAAATCTATTGTACATCGTTTAGTCGAAGATATTGCTAAAATATTAAAAGAACCAATAGAAGAAGTTGCCTTTATATTGGGCGATGAGGCTTTTTTTGGAGATGATCTTGTGGCAAGTTTAGAAGAGTTGGCAGGAAGTTTGGGTGCAAAAGCCTCTATTTATCGTCAGGATTTACCTTTGGGTACAGGTCACGCCATTATGTGTGCGAAAGAATCTCTTTCTGGACCAGCAGTTATCGCTTACGCGGATACATTAATTAGAGCAGATTTCGAATTAGATCCGGAAGCAGATGCTGTAATTTGGGTAAAACAAGTCAATCAGCCGGAAGCTTTTGGTGTGGTAAAACTGAATTCGAATAACGAAATTATTGAATTGGTCGAAAAACCAAAAGAATTTGTAAGTGATTTAGCGGTAATCGGAATTTATTATTTTAAAGAAGTAGAAGTTTTGAAAGCAGAACTTCAGAAAGTTTTG
The DNA here is from genome assembly GCF_017948595.1 of Flavobacterium geliluteum. Classification (GTDB taxonomy): domain Bacteria; phylum Bacteroidota; class Bacteroidia; order Flavobacteriales; family Flavobacteriaceae; genus Flavobacterium; species Flavobacterium flavipigmentatum. The sequence goes on from NZ_JAGFBV010000005.1 coordinate 52,440, forward strand.
GATAATAACATTCAAAACGGAGGAGAATATCAGATTAATGACGGAATTAAAGCCATGATGGCCAACGGAAAAGTGTTTAAAACCGGCAGCGTCGACGAGTGGATGGATTGCGGAAACAAAGATGTAACTGTTGAAACCAATTCGAGAATGTTAGGTTTTCTGCACAACGATGGAGAACATTTGGTTGATTACGATGTAACATTAGAGAATGCTACCATTATTCCACCATGTTATATTGGAGAAAATGTTGTGTTGAAAAATACCACAGTCGGACCCAACGTCTCTATAGGAAAAGGTTGCCACGTTACAGACAGCACCATCAAAAATAGTTTGATACAAACGTATGCTAAAATAAAAAATGCTAACTTAGACAATGCCATGATTGGAAATCACGTAAGTTATGATGGCAAATTTACAAGTATTAGCATCGGAGATTACTCGGTTTTAGAATAAAATAAAATTAATTTTTTGTTTAATGAAGAAAGTTTAAAAATGATAAAAAAGAGCGTTTTTGCACTATTATCTTTCGTTTTGCTTGGCAATACGGCATCGGTTTTGGCACAGACAGAACCCGAAGATATTGCGATGCTTTCTGATGAATATCAAGACTCTTTTTATGAATCATTAAAACAAAAAGGAATTGAAAATTATGATAAAGCAATTCTTTCGTTAGAAAAATGCATCCAATTAAAACCCAATGACGCCGTTGCTTATTTTGAATTAGGAAAAAATTATTTGTGGTTAAAAGAGTATCGAAATGCACAAATTTCGTTTGAAAAAGCCACGCAATTAAATCCGAAAAATAAATGGTATTGGTTAGGAATTTATGATGTAAGTTTTGAAACTAAAAATTATCTTTTGGCGATAGAAACGATTCAAAAAATCATTCCTTTTGACGAAGAATACAAAGATGATTTGATTTCGTTGTATATGATTACGAATCAGTTTGATAAAGCACTTTTTACGATTAACGAAATGAACGATAAGTTCGGAAAATCGGAAGATCGCGAAAGGTACAAAATGCAAATTTTGTCGCAAGGACCTTATCAGAATGCCGAGATTGATAATTTGATTGTTCAGATAAAACAAAATCCGAAAGAAGAATCCAATTATGTTAACTTGATTTTTTTGTATTCGAAAAATAATGAAACAGACAAAGCTGTAGAGGTAACGAAACAATTGGCCAAAGAAATTCCGGATTCTGAGTGGGCACAGGTGAGTTTGTTCAAAGTATATTTAGATCAAAATCAAGCAGACAAAGCGATCAAATCGATGAATACTATTTTGTCAAGTTCAAAAATTGATTCAAAAATAAAACATAGAACGCTGAACGAGTTTTTGATTTATGTGAATAAAAATCCGCAGTACGCAGCAGATTTAGAAAAAGCGATTGGTTATTTTGATAACGATAAAGAAGTAGATGTTGCCAAAGAAGTGGGTAAATTTTATCATAGCAAAAATCAGTTAGAGAATGCGATTAAGTATTATGAGAAAGATTTAAAAACAAATTCAGATACCGATCGCGAAACCAATTTGTTGCTGCTTGAGGTGTATGCAAAAGCAAAGCAATTTGAGCCGATGACCAAAAGAGCGATGACGATGATAGAAGTATACCCGAGCCAGCCACAATTTTATTATTATGCAGGTTTAGGGAGCAATCAGTTACAACAATTTAAAAATGCAAAAACCGTTCTAGAAATGGGATTGGATTATGTTGTAGAGGATATCATACTAGAAGCCAACTTCAATATTCAGTTGGGAGAAGCTTATAATGGGTTGGGGGATGTCAAGAAAAAAGAGTTTTATTTTTCTAAAGGCAATGAATTATTAAAACAAAAAAAGTAAAAGAATAGATTTTAAATGAAAAAAAATATAGCAATATTATTGGTTACTCTTTTTATGATTTCTTGCAAATTAAAAGCAGTTGCGGTGCAAAATAACACCAATGCAGAGCCGACCAAAATAGACAATAAAGTAGTAGAAAAGCATTATGAAAACAAGCTGAATTTCAATACTTTATATATTAAGGCGAGCGCTAAATATGAAGATGAAAAACAAAGCCAGAATGTAACAGCCGAAATAAGAATCAAAAAAGGAGAACAGATTTTGGTGAGCGTGCGTTTCTTAGGCATTACGATGGCAAAAGCTTTGATCACACAATCGACGGTAAGTTATTACGAAAAAATTAAAGGCACTTATTATGAAGGCGATTTTAGTAGTTTGAGCAAATGGCTGGGTACCGATTTAGATTATGTAAAAGTAGAAAATCTTTTGCTGGGTGAAGCTTTGGATGATCTGAGAAAAACAAAATATACACAAACCATTGTAGAAAATCTTTTTCGATTAGAAGATGATAAAAACGCCGATTTGAAAAAAGTGTTTTTTATCGATGCCGATAAATATCTGATTCAGAAAGAGCAAATTTCAAAGCCATCAGAAAATATGATGTTGCAAATTGCGTATGCAGGCAGTAAAGTTTTTGAACAAGGGACGTTGCCAACAAATATCGAAATCAATGCTATTCAGCCCAAAGGGAAAACAGATATAAGTTTAAATTATAACACTATTTCGTTTAATGAAGAGCTTACTTTTCCGTACAGCATACCAAGTGGTTACAAGAAAGTAATAATTAAGTAAATTTGCAAAAAGATAATAAAGACATGCCGAAATTTCTCCTAAGCCTAATTTTTATATGCGCGACAACATTTATGTGGGCGCAAGATGATTCGCAACAAGAAAAACTAGAACAGCGAAAAGCGCAAATTATACAGGAAATACGAGACAACGAAAAAATGTTGCAATCGGTAAAGAAAAAAGAAAAATCTGCTGTAAACGTTTTCCTTATTCAGGCTAACAAAATCAAGTTGAAAGAAAAACTGATTAACACAACGGCTAAACAGGAAAGGCTTTTGAGCAATGATATGTACATCAATCAGCTTAAAGTGAACAAACTCAAAAGAGAGTTAACTGTTTTGAAGGAAGATTATTCTAAAATGATTTTGAAGTCTTATAAAAGTCGTTCAGAACAAAGTAGAGCGATGTTTATTTTGTCTTCGGAGAGTTTTTTGCAAGCCTACAAAAGAGCACAATATCTGAAACAATATACAGCTTTTAGAAAAAACCAAGGTTTAGAAATTCAGTCAAAAACAGCGCAATTGGTAGATTTTAATGCAAAACTGGATGGACAAAGAAAAGTTAAGAAAAAAATTATTGCAGAAAATCAAAAAGAGCGTCTTGCACTCGAAATAGAAAAGAAAGAACAACAGAAGCTCGTAAACGCCATTAAAAAAGACAAAAATAAAATTGCGGCCGATATTAGAGCCAAACAAAAGGAATCTAAAAATATTGACAGGCAAATTGACCGTTTGATTCGTGAGGCGATTGCTGAAGCAAATAGAAAAGCGGCTCTGGAAAAAGCAAAAGCAAATCCTGGAACGGCTCCATCAAAAGCTGCAGTTTCCTCTTCTAGAATTGCTTTGACTCCCGAGGATAAAGTGCTTGCTGCCGATTTTAAAGCCAATAGAGGAAGATTGCCTTGGCCGGTAGAAAAAGGATTTGTTTCTTTAGGTTATGGTGATCAGCCGCATCCATTGTATCCTTCGGTAACGGTGCATAATTCCGGTGTCGAAATCACTACAGAGCAAGGAGCGAGCGCTCGAGCAGTATTTGAAGGTGTTGTAGCAAAGGTGATGATTTTATCGCCTGTTAATAAAGCAGTGATGATTCAGCATGGAGATTATTTTACAGTGTATCAAAATTTAAGCTCAGTTTCGGTAAGTCAGGGCGATAAAGTAAACATCAAACAAAGCATCGGAAAAGTGAGAACCAGTGGAGACACCGGAAAAACAGTTATAAAGTTTTTGATTCTTCAAAACACATCCAACAACAATCCGGAAGGATGGTTACAAAACAGATAAGCAAAAAGGGAGCGTAAATTTTATGGCTCCCTTTTTTATTGTTGGTTTAAGGATTAATATTTTCAAATAGATACAACTAAAGATTTTTAATAAAAAATTCTTTTTTTTAAGGTTTTGATTCTGAAAATTCCTATTTTTAAGACATTTTTTTTATGATTCTGTATTGAAGAAAAATGATTCTGATGCAGTTTATTTCTCTTTGAATGAGTTTCTCGAAGTCAAAAGGCTTTTTTTCGTATAAAAATCCTTAGATTGTTGATTATGAAATTGTGCCGATTGAATTTAAAAGTAGTATTTTTGCACTATGGAAACAAATAGACAGAAAAAAATAGGCGGTGTCATCCAAAAAGATTTGGTTGATATTTTGCAAGGTGAAGTGAGAAAAAACGGAATTACAAATTTGGTAATTTCGGTATCCAAAGTCAGTGTTACTTCAGATTTGTCAGTGGCAACAGTGTATTTAAGCATTTTTCCTCAGGACAAAGCCAAAGAAACTTTAGAAGGAATAAAATCAAATTCTACCTTGATCAAACACGATTTGTCTCAACGTGTGCGTTTGCAATTGCGTCGAGTACCTAACTTGGTGTTTTTTATCGATGACTCTTTAGATTATATCGAAAAAATAGACAACGCTTTGTCAAACAGAGAAAATCCGATTGAAAACCGCGATCTTTTAGAAAAAAGAAGAAAATCATAAATTGAATTTCCCCCTTTACATAGCCAAACGATATATTTTTAGCCGTAGTAAAAATAGTGCTATCAATATCATCAACTACATTGCCAGCATGGGAATCATTGTGGGCACAATGGCTTTGTTTGTGGTTTTGTCTGTTTTTAGCGGCCTAAAAGTTTTTAGTCTTTCGTTTACAAACGAAATTGATCCCGACCTGAAAGCGACAAGTACGTATGGTAAATCTTTTTTGATTACTCCGAGTCAGGAAGCTCAGATAAAAAACATAGACGGCGTTGTTTCGTATACTAAAATTATCGAAGAACGTGTTTTATTTTTATTCAAAAACAAACAGCAGGTTACCTATATAAAAGGAGTCGATCGAAATTATGCTGTCGTAAACGATATTAAGAAAAAGCTTTTTAATGGCGAATGGCTCAAACCGGATACGTATCAGGTTGTAATTGGGTACGGAATTGCGAGAGATTTTTCGATGGGCATCTTGGATTTCGAAAATCCTTTGCAAATTTTTGCGCCCAAACCAGGAAAAGGCAATTTGGAGAATCCTCAGGAAGCGTTTAATAAAACAGAAGTTTTGCCTGTCGGAATTTATTCTGTCAGCGAAGAATTAGATTCAAAATACGTGTTTGCTGATTTAGGATTGGTGCAGGAATTACTGATGTACAAACCCAATCAGATTTCCGGAATCGAACTGAATCTGAAAGACGAAGCCAATGAAAGCGCCATTAAATCTCAGTTGGAGACTATTTTTAAAAATAAAATTACGTTAAAAAATAGAGCGCAACTTAATGAGTCTTTATACAAAATGCTCAACACCGAAAATATTGCCGTTTACCTGATTTTTACCTTGGTAATTATAGTGGCACTTTTCAACTTGATTGGCGCTTTGATTATGATGATTTTGGATAAGAAAGCCAACCTTAAAACGCTTTTTAATTTAGGTACAGAAATTCATCATTTGCGAAAAATATTTTTGCTGCAGGGAACTTTGTTAAGTGTTATTGGCGGTATTGTAGGGCTTGTTCTCGGGATTATTCTTGTCCTTTTGCAACAGCAATACGAACTAATTATGATTACACCCACTTTGCCGTACCCAGTTGTTTTTACCCTCGAAAATGTACTTATTGTTATGGCAACCATTGTATCGCTTGGTTTTGTTGCTTCTTTAATTGCAAGTAGCCGGGTGAGCAAAAAGCTGTTAAACTAATATTTTTTAGTTAAAAAATTACATATATTTACAGTCTTAAAATTCTAAGTTTATGATTGTTTCTGCCTAATCCTATTTTATTTTTCTGATAATTAGGATACTTACGTTTTTTACCTTCAATGGTGTACGATGTTCAGAAGATTAAATCTGAATAATTTTATCATTTATCTTAAACTTATCATGACAGAAACAAATATAAAAAAATCTTTATTTTCTAAAATTTTTACCACTCTTAAACAAGCGATCAAAGGCGATGAATCTTTTGATTATACCGCAGGAAGCATCAAAAAAGCCGTCATTTTACTAGCCATTCCGATGGTTTTAGAAATGATGATGGAATCGGTTTTTGCGCTTGTTGATTTATATTTCGTAGGACATTTGGAGCATAGCAGCTTTGCTATTCAAACCGTGGGCCTTACAGAATCGGTGATTACAATTGTATATTCTGTCGCTATCGGAATTAGTATGGCGGCCACGGCAGTTGTCGCGCGACGTATTGGTGAGAAAGATCCTGTTGCTGCGGCAAAAGCAGGTATGCAGGCTATTATTATTGCTTTTACAATTAATATTGTAATGAGTATTTTGGGTTTTATATATGCCAAAGATATTCTGGTGATCATGGGAGCATCGGTAGAAGCTGCCGAACACGGTTATAGATTTACCCAAATTATGATTGGCGGAAGCTTGTGTATCATGCTTTTATTTTTGATTAACGGAATTTTTCGGGGAGCAGGAAATGCTGCGATTGCAATGAAAAGTCTTTGGTTGGCCAATATTTGCAATATTATTTTATGTCCCATTTTAATAAATGGTTTTGGGCCAATTCCAGCTTTTGGTCTTACAGGTGCTGCAATGGCGACAACCTTAGGAAGAAGCATTGGTGTATTGTATCAGGTGTATCATTTGTTTTTTGGCAAAGGGGTTCTAAAAATTATTCCATCTTATTTTGTACCAGATTTAAAACAAATTAAGGCACTGATTAAGATTGCTGCGCCTGGAGTTTTACAATTTGTGATTGCTTCTTGTAGTTGGATTTTTCTGGCACAATTGGTGGCTACAACAGGAGGCGATCATGGTTCAGCGGGTTATCAGACGGCACTGCGAATTATGATGTTTTTTATACTTCCAGCTTGGGGATTGAGCAATGCTGCGGCAACTTTGGTAGGGCAAAATTTAGGAGCCAAACAAATTGGCCGTGCAGAAAAATCGGTTTATACTACTGCCCGATACAATGTAATTTTTATGGCAACGATTATGGTCATAACCTTATGTTTTGGAAAATATATTATTTCCTTTTTTACCAATGATGAAATGGTAAAAACCATTGCTGTTGAAGCCTTACAAATCATGAGTATTGGTTTTGTTTTTTATGGAATCGGAATGGTTTTAATCAATACGTTCAACGGAGCAGGAGATACCTGGACACCAACAGCTATTAATTTCTTTGGATTTTGGTTGTTTCAGATTCCGCTGGCATACGTATTGGCCAAACATTTCCAGATGGGTCCAACAGGAGTTTTTATTGCCATTCCTGTAGCTGAAACAGCGATTACTCTGGCAGGTATTGTACTTTATAAAAAAGGAAAATGGAAACGGACTCAGGTATAAATTATGCTAAAAAGACCTTCAATTGAAGGTCTTTTTTTGTATTAGCATTTTTTTTACAGTTAGTCTGCATATTTTTGTCATTTCGAAGAAGGAGAAATCTCCGTGAGAAACTCCACAAAGATTGGAGTTTCGTTGCAGAGTTACTTATGGAGATTTCTCCTTCGTCGAAAGGACAATGATTGGGGTTATTTTGTTTAAAGCTAAAGTTCCTTATAGTTTAAACAAACTCGTATCCTGCATAAACCTTTTCAATTTCATTCATAATTGCGAATAAATTTTCCGGTTCATCAGTGGTAACTAGCTTTTGTTTGTATTCTTTAAAAGAGTGAATTCCTTTGAAATAATTGGTATAGTGACGGCGCATTTCTACAATTCCTAAGCGTTCGCCTTTCCATTCCATCGACCACATCAGGTGATTTCTGGCGGCTTCTACGCGATCGCCAACCGTTGGAACAGGTAAGTGTTCGCCCGTTTTAAAATAATGTTTGATTTCGTTAAAAATCCAGGGGTAACCAATAGCCGCACGACCAATCATGATGCCGTCAATGCCGTATTCATTTTTATATTTTAGTGCTTTTTCAGGATTGTCGATATCCCCGTTTCCAAAAATGGGCATGGTAATTCTGGGATTATTTTTTACGCGTGCGATGTGTGACCAATCTGCGTGACCTTTGTACATTTGCGCACGTGTTCTGGCATGTATCGTCAAAGCTTGAACACCAATGTCCTGAAGTCTTTCGGCCACTTCATCAATATTAATAGAATTTTCATCCCAACCCAAACGGGTTTTTACCGTTACAGGCAAATCGGTGCTGCGTATCACGGCTTTTGTCAAACGCACCATCAAATCAACATCTTTTAAAACGCCGGCTCCGGCACCTTTACAAACTACTTTTTTTACAGGACATCCAAAATTGATGTCGACCAAATCTGGTTTTACTGTCGAAACAATTTTAGACGAAAGTGCCATTGCTTCCTCATCTCCTCCAAAAATCTGGATTCCCACGGGACGCTCGTAATCAAAAATATCCAGCTTCATTCTGCTTTTGATCGCATCACGAATTAATCCTTCTGAGGAAATAAATTCAGAATACATCATGTCAGCGCCATGCGTTTTGCACAAACGGCGAAACGGTGGGTCGCTCACATCTTCCATCGGTGCGAGTAATAAAGGAAATTCGGGTAATTCTATGTTGCCAATCTTGACCATCTTCACTATTTTGTGCAAAATTACAACTTTTAGTTCAATTTGTGCTAAATTGAGATTCAAAGGTTCAGAGCAGTAAAGGTTCAAAGGTTTTTTGATCAGGCTATTAGACCTTTTTCCCTCTGAACCTTTGCCTCTATGTACCTTTTTCTACTGAACTCTATAATCAAAAAAGCGAATTGGTTTTCGGCTCATAGGATTAAAAACCAGCGGATTTAAAGTTTCTTTTGGAGCAAATTCTATTTTGGGCGTTACTCGTAATTTGGCTCTAAAATGGTCTTTGATTTCGTTGAGTAATTCCGGTGATTGATTTTTTGAGGCAATTTTTATCAGAATTTCATCGGTACCTAAATCGTTGGTAAAAATTTCGATAATATGATTTTCGATCGCATCAAAATCAGTCAGAACATCATTCATCGCTGGCGGATAAAGAGTTGTTCCTTTGTATTTTATCATTTGCTTTTTACGACCAATAACGGGTCCTACACGTACGGTGTTTCTTCCACAGGCACAAGGACTGTTGTGTAATTGTACAACATCACCCGTCTTGAAACGCAACAGCGGCATGGCTTCAATTCCTAAGGTCGTAAAGGTCAATTCGCCAGCTTCACCGTCTTTTACGGGATTATTATTTTCATCCAAAACTTCGATAATGATTAATTCAGGATGGTGATGTCCTCCGTTTTCATGTTCACATTCGGTAAAAGCGGTACTCATTTCTGTCGAGGCATAAGTCGAAAATAACTTAATATTCCATTTGTCCGTGATTTTTTTAGACAAAGTATTCATCGTAAAATCCTGACTTCTAAGTGATTCTCCGATGCAAATCGCTCCTTTTATACTCGAATTGTTGTAATCAATTCCGTGTACTTCTGCATATTCAATCAATTTTAATAAAAAAGAAGGAACGGTAATCAAGTACGAGGGTTTGTATTTTAAAATAGAATCCCATTGCAATTCTGGAATTCCTGCGCCCACGCGAATGACACCCACTTTTAGTTTTCGTAACCCCAGAAAATAGGCCAAACCCGCCATAAATTTTCTATCAATTGTCGTCATCAATTGCACAACATCACCTTCTGTAATTCCTGCACAGGCAAACGAAATGGCTTCGTTATAGGCCAATCTGTCTAAATCAGAATCGGTTAAACCAAAGGTTACAGGATCGCCCAAAGTGCCGGAAGTAGAGGAATAATCGATAATTTTGTGTTGCGGAACACAAACAAAATCATCGTTGTATTGCTGTAAATCTTCTTTTGTTGTGACAGGCAAAAGTTGTAAATCTTCGATAGTTTTGATACGCGAAATATCAATATTTTTTTCGGCAAAAAGCCTTTTGTAAAAAGGAGAATATTGACCTATATATTCTAAAAGCCCGACTAATTTTTGCTCTTGAAAAATTTTAATTTGTTCTAAAGAATCCTTTTCTATTGGTGGAATCATTTTAATTTTCTTTTGATTTTTTCTAAATATTCTTCAATTGCTTTTTTCTCAGGAGCAGTTGTAATTTCTTTGGTCAGTGCTTTTTCAAAATGGTTTTGAGCGAGCCTGTATTCTTTTTTTCGATAAAAATACAATCCTGCTTTGTAATACACAACCCAATAATCAGGGTTTAGCGATTGGTAATCCTTTATAAATTGAGTTGTGATTTCGGTTTTATTTTCCAAAAATACATCTATTTTGTGGTCTTCAATTTTAAATTTTTGATAGTTTTGAAAAGCGCTAGTTTCAATAAAAGGATCTCTGGCAATATTCAGGCTTTCTTGTTCATAAGAAACAACACGTCTGTTTTTTTTCTCATTAAAAACACTATCTAAATTATAACATACAAATTCCCCTAATTGATACGGATTTGCAGAAACCCAGACCAATTTTTCTTTAGGTTTAAAAATAACTCCGTGGTGCGCAATCAATTGATTTAAAGATTTTTCGTTGCCATATCCTAATTTTATATTTTTTAAACCATCTGTATTTCTAAGTATTTTTGAGGCAATTTCAGGATTGATTTTTGGGTTTTCTGTAAAAAGTTCCTGCATTCTGTCGTAACGATATTGAGAATGACTATTGGCAATTTGCGACCTATTGCGCGGGTCATTTTTAAAGGCATCTCCTTGGAAATGATTAGAACAGATGAGTTGATTGGAGTTAGGAACAGCAACAACATCCATTTTTTCTGGCGAAACTTCGATAAGAACGGCTTTATTATCTTGAGCACTTCCTACCATGATTGATTCGGAGACAAAGACTTTTCTATTTTTGGCAATGGCGACTGCTTCCTCTATATTTTTAGCATGTTGCAAAATTTCCCGGGTTAAAATCGAAATGGGTGTTTTGGCAATCAGTGGGATTTTAGATTTTCCGGCATTAATAGTGATCGTCAAACCTTCTTTGTTCATGCCCGAAACAGCTCCAATCATACCAGGCCAGGTGACCATCATAAACGGATGTCCTTCTTTGGGATGTATAAAAGCGATTATTTTATTTTCGGCGAAAGCATCGTTTACATAAAAATCAAAATTACGTCCGAGGATTAAATTTCCATCTTCTGATTTTTCGCCCCAAGCCGCAAAAGAAGAGCAACCAACCAGCGACAGGTCTTGCAAGGCGTGACCAATATCATGAGCGCCGTGCAAGTACAAACTTCTAAGATATTGTGGTGCAATATTGTCAAATGTGTGCGAAGTAAATTGCGAAACGCCATATATTTCCGTTTGATATTCATCAGAAACATTTAGATATAGTTTTCTATTGTACCATTTCAGAAAATTACGAAGCAGATTTTGTTTGAATTTTGAAGGAACCATATCTTCAATTCTGGAAAAAAAAATTTCTTCCTGCTTTTTTAACAGCGAGTCTGTCAAAGCTCCGGTTGTGAGTCCAATTTGAAGCGGGTCACCTTCGACATACAATTCCCAAAGGCCTTGTTTGTTTTTTAGAAAAGTATTATTTCCAGTAATAAAAACGGTATTGGATTTTTTTTGTACACTTGGTTGCGTTGCATTATAATGTAAAATACTAGGCTGATGATGCAATGATTTTTTGGTTCCGCAAGAGGCAAAAAGCACTAAATAAAGGATAATGGTAAATAAGAAAATTCGGTTTTTCAGGTGCAGATGTAATAGTATTTGCGATAAATTTCCGGTCTTGCTCATTTTTACGTTTTTATTCAGATGCGTCGTTGATTTTTGTAACCAAATATTCTTTTCCAACAAGTTCAGAGCAGGTTACTACAGCGCCAATAGTAACGCCTAAAACGCCGTGCATATTGATGCTTTGTCCGGTAAGATATAAATTGTCTAATTTGGTTTTTGGAGCAATAAACGTTTTCATAGGGTTGTTAGAGTCCTTTACGTAACCGTACATATTACCGTTGTGACCACCAATATAATCGCGGTATGAAAGCGGTGTCGAAGAATGTATCGACTGAATACAGTCTTTAATACCAGGAAATTTTATTTCTATTTCTTCCAAAAAACGAGCTGTTTTTCTTGATTTGAAAGCATCGTAACTTTCGCCTCTGTCATTTTCATCTGCAGTTGTATTAAAAGTGGTCGCCCAAGGTTGCAAATCGTCAAATTTCATGTAGGTGATAAACGTCATTCCGTCTGCCCATTCTTCCTCTTTTTTCGAGGCATTCATAGAAGCCATATAGGCTTTTGGCCATGAATTTTCGTCGTATTCGTGAGCATTCCAAACATCGCTACTATCTTTAAAATGGTAATAATTATGATTGATATATTTAAAGGTTTTCGGCTTAAAAACTAGGTATAAACTAAAAGCAGAAATAACACCTTCAAGGCTTTGAATTCGGCTATAAAATGATTTTCTAAAATTATCTTCGCCCGCCATTTTCAAAGTAGTTTTGGGTTCGATATTCGATATAAAATAAGTCCCAGAAACCTGACTTCCGTCTTTCATTTTTACCGATGTCACTTTGTTATCTTCGACTACAAAATGGGTAACTTCTTTGTATTTGTAAAATTCTCCGCCGTGTTTTTTGAGTTGTTTTAGCAGCTGTTTGGTAATTTGACTTCCACCGTTGATGCATCTCCAAGAGCTCTGAATATAAGAGTTTACAGAAAGGGCATGAACGTAAAAAGGAGATTTGTCTGCAATTCCGGCGTACAAAAAATTAGAACCCGCTAAAATGGCTCTTAATTTTTCATTAGAGGTAAATTCTGCGATGGTATCTTTGGCATTCAGTGCTAATATTGCACTATCATATTTCCCTTCCCACTCCAAATTATAAAGCGGAAACGAGTCGCAGATGGTCTGTACTTTTTCGCAATATTTTTCTATAGCTGTTTTTTCTTCGGGGAAATGTTTTGCCAGTTGTGTCACAAAATTTTCATAACCCTGCGCGTGAGGATATTCGGCATTTTCATCTTCAAACGAAATGATATCAAAGGCATCTTCGTCCATTTTTTTTAAGTTCAAGTCGTCCATAATGCCCAAATATTTAAAATATTTGTACAAATTCTGACCTTCGCTCAATCCTCCGATATAATGAATTCCGGTATCAAAAATAGTTTTATCGCGAACAAAAGTTTGCAGATTTCCCCCGTATTGATTGTTTTTTTCGAGCACACAAACGCTGTAGCCTTCTTTCGCCAAAATAATAGAGGAGACCAAGCCACCCAAACCGCTGCCCACAATTACCACATCGTATTGCTCTTTCATACTATTTTTTCTTTAACACGATTATTTGGTTTTCTTCTGAAATTATTGCAAAATCTAAAGTAAGCAAAGTGCTTTTTAAACTCGAACTATTGACCAAAATAACACAAGAAGTCGTTGCGATCACTTTTTCCAGATCATTTTTATATTCTTCATCGGAAATTAAAACGGCGTCATATTGATTTTTTAGTATTGATTCTAAATTTTCAAAATAAGAGATTTTTCTTTTTCTAACGATATAATTGGTTTTAGCAACGGCGACTTTTTCTGCATCAAAAGCATACGAATCTATTTTTCGAAGGGGTTCCTGCAAGGCCAATAATAAATCCAATTGACCGTAATCATTGGCTAAATGCAGTATTTTGGCTTTCGCCGAAAGGTACTTGTTAAGATGATAATAGGTTGCTAAATTGATATTCAAATTGCTTTTTACACTTTTTATGATTTCCATTTCTTTGTAATCATAACTATTGATTAGCATTTTTTTGAAATACTCCGGACCTTCCAATTCCTGACGGATTCGGGTGTGCTGCGCTTTAAAAAACGTGCTTAGTTGTTTGGTTCTTTCGGTATAATTTTTCCCGAAAGTATTGTTTTCAAGTGTAATTCTGTCCAAAATAGAAACTGTGATGGTGCTGTCATAAATAACAAAATCTCCTTTCGGAATAGCCTCGGAAGCACCGTGAATCACGATCGGAATAATGTCTAAATTGAATTGCTCGGCAAGGAAAAAAGCACCTTTATGAAAACGTTTAATAACATTGTTCTCAGAACGCGTTCCTTCAGGAAAAACCATCAAAGAGTAGCCTTCTTCTACTTTTTTGCGCAAATGTTCTATTCCGCCTTCAATGCCTTCCGAGACAGGGTAGAAGCCTGCTTTTCTAACAGTGGCTCCAAAAATAGGCGAGTTGTACACCCAATCACTTACTAAAAAAATGATTTTAGGGCTCAACATTCCGACTGCCAAAATATCTAAAAACGATGAGTGATTGGCAATAAGAATCGCAGGTTTATCAAAAGTTTCGTTATGAGTATTGATGATTTTTTTTCTAAGAAAAGGATTCGAATACAAAACCGATTTCATAAATTTTGAAATGAAATAACGGAAACCTTTCATTTTTGTTTTTTCGCTAAACGGAAGAATTCGCATAAAAGTCAAACTGAAAAGCGACATCAAAATTCCGCCCATTCCATAATAGAAAAAAGAGGCTACACCATGCAAGAAAGACCGTAATTGAAAAGGTGCTTTCCCGTTCTTTGGCCTATTCGATAAAAATAATTTGAACAGAATTGGGTAGAAAATAAAGGTGATAATGAGCGCCGCAAAAACCCCGATTAACGAAACAGCTGAAATGGATCTCAGTGCAGGATGCTCCGCAAAAATCATAGCACCAATTCCCAAAATAGTCGTGATTACCGCTAGAATAATGGATGTTCTATAAATTGCAATTTCGTTTTTTCCGTTGGTATACTCTTTTTGTAGCGCACTGGTCATAAAAATACTAAAATCAACTCCATGACCAAAAATCAGCGTACAAACAATCATACTGAATATATTCATTTGAATGCCAAAAATCCCCATAATACCAGCGGTCACAATTCCCGTTAAGGCAATCGGAATGCAGCTGACAATGACCAATTCTACTCTTCGGAAGAAGAAAAACAAAATTAGAATAACGGCTATAAAAGAATAATTTACAAGTGAATTGAAGTCGGTTTTTAAAGTGCTAAAAAACGTCTCATTCATTTGCTGACGGTCAATGGCAATAAGTTTTGTTTTGGCTTCAGCTGATTTTACAAAAGCGTCCCGCTGTTGTGGTGTCACTTTTACCAAAGTAGAAATCGTAAAAAAACCATCTTTTTGCGTTACAAATTCACCCAATTGTAAAGCCTTAATTTTGAGATATTCTTGAGCCGAAATAGTTTTGAAATCCGTATTCAAATGTTCAAAAAAAGCAGTATATGTTGTGGGTTTAAAACCCAATTTAGCTCCTTCAGCAATCAGTTGCGATTGTAGCAGTTGCTTTTTACTCCCATCCCAGAAAGAATTCCATTTAGCAATTTTCTGCTGTTGTTCTTTTTGCGAAAGCATGATACCGCCAACAGAACTATAACTAAGAATTTTTTGTTGTTGTTTTTCTTTTGCAAGTGCTTCAAAAAGCTTTGTATTGTTTTGCAAAACTTCTTCCATAGTGTTTCCGTAAGAAGCCAGATAAATGGTTTTAGAGGTTAGGCTGGAGCTTTCTTCAAGTTCTTTTTCGGCAGCTTTTATGTCTTTCGGAATAAAATTCAATTGTGAGAGATCGTTATTAAAACCGACATTATTGTAAGTAAAACAGCAAATAATCGTGATTAAAACACAAAATCCGATAAGGAATTTATTATTATGAAAAGAGAAATGAGCCAGTTTATCAATAATATTTTTTTTGTTTTCTGTAGTATTGTCTTTTGGATGATACAAATGTGGCACGATCAAAAGAGAGAAAAAAGCCGAAGCCATTACGATCACAGCCGCAAAAATACCTAAGTCGTTGAGGGCTTCAGACTTTACAAATAGCAGACATAAAAAGGCAACAGCTGTAGTAGAACTACTCATAATCAAAGGCATCGTAATGTCTTTGTATAATGTTTTTACATCGCTGTTGTGTTTGTAGTGCGTCAGAATATGAATAGAATAATCGATCGTGATTCCCAGTAAAATAGAACCAATTCCGAGGGAAATGGCAGATATTTTTTCTTTCACAAAATATAAAAAGGCAATTGCGAACAAAGCACCAAAAACTGTCGGTAGAAAAATAATAAGCGGAATGTATATTTTTCGATAAAACAAAATCAGAATCAGCATCAGCGTGACCATTGCGATAGTGGTGGTCAGGATAATATCGCTTTTGATCTGATTAGCGTTAGCAACCGCAATTAAGGCAGAACCAAAATAACTTGTAGACGTTTTGGTTTTGAATTGTTGGTTTAAATGATTTTGGATAGATGCCAGTTTTTCTGCAAAAAGCGTGTTTTTTTCGGTTTCGCTTGATGGAATAGAAGAAGTGATAAAAAGTAATAATTTCTTTTTATCCTTGGTCATTACAAAGCCATTATCAAGCGTAAAATCGTCACCAATATTCAGTTGCTGTAATTTTTTAAGAGCAATAAAAGAAATCCCGAGCGGGTCTTGCAAAATAAAATCTTTTGTAATGAATCCCGAAGGGGAGATAATAGACTTGTAATTGCTCTGTACCGTAGCCGCAATACTGTCTTTTTGCAATTTTTCCTGAATGGCAGCGTAATCTTTATTGTCTAAAAATAAAGGAAGATTGTTGTACACAAAATCAATCGTTTCCTGAATGTTTTCTTCGTCAACTTTTCCTTGAATTCCGGTGACATAAGGTTTGCAGGAGAGAGCTACACTGTCTGAAAAAGCGGTTGCCATTTCTTTTAAATCTTCGGCAGTTCCTTTTTTTTCTAGATGAAAAATGACGGTAATTTTATCAGCAAAATTAAGCTGTTTGAGCACTTTTGCTGTGGCATCAGATTTGTCGTTGGTTGGAATAAGTTTGGTAATATCTTCTTCAAATTTAATTTGAGAGGCAAAAAAACCAAACAGAAAAAGCATCGCCACAGCCAATGCAACCGATAAGGATTTTCTCCGGTTTACAAAAAGATGAATGGCGTAAAAGTAGTGATGCATTGGTAATATTGTTATTGAGGTTTGTGTTTCATTTTATGAAAAAAAGTCAAAAGCAAGTATGTTACCAAGCCAGACAAAAGCGCGGAAACAGTTGCTAAAATAAGACTTCCTACGATATATTGTGTTGCATTTTGCTGAATATCTTCCAGCGAAAGCGAACTGTCTAAAACCAGCGGAGTTGTGCCAGATACAAAATAGCTGCCTACCTTTAGAGATCCAAAAATTAAGAAGGGTATAAAAGGCGGGAAACTCACATTGGAAGCCATATAGGCAATAATTTTGTTGAGTTTTAGCAATGTGGCAAAAAACAAAAGCAGTAGGGTTTGAAATCCCCAAAAAGGAGAAATTCCGATAAAAACACCCAGAGCAATAGCTGCTGATTTTTTGAAATTGGAATCTTTACTTTCTAAAATATCTTCTAAAAAGAATTTCTTAAACCCTTTTTTTTTTGCTTTTCGAAAAAAATCTCTCGGTTTAATGTAGAGTAAAGCATTGATTACCAAAACGGTATTTAAGATACTGATTCGCGTAAAATCTTTAAAAGGCCGAAAGTGCGAAACTCTTTCGGTGGGATCATATAATATTTGAATTGGAATGTTTTTTACTAAAATTCCTTTCCACGAAGAACGAACGATGACCTCAATTTCGAATTCAAATTTATTGGTATAATATTTTTTAGGAATAAGTTGAAGCGGATACAATCGGAAACCAGATTGTGTATCATCGAGTTTTATGCCAGTTTCGAACCAAAACCAGAAATTAGAAAATTTGTTTCCGAAACTGCTTTTCTTAGGTACATTTTCTTGTGTCATATTCCGACTTCCGATCAGCAAAGAATGAGGCAATTTTTGAATTTCTGTAATAAAATTTGGAATATCAGCAGCAAAATGCTGGCCGTCAGAATCTATCGAAATAGCGTATTCAAAATTCATCTCGATTGCTTTTTTGAATCCGTTTCGCAAAGCCATTCCTTTTCCTGAATTTTTAGGATGGTGAATTTGTGTAAGTTGTGAATATTGCTGTAAAATAGCACTTGTCTCATCAGTCGATCCGTCATTGACCACAATAATATTTGGAGTATAATCCAGAATCGAATCCAACACTCTTTTGAGCGTTTTGTGGTTATTGTACGTGGGTACAATAACACAAAAATGTGTCGCATCCAGAAGTTCTTGCTGTGATAAAGTAGGTTTCATGAGGTTTTTTTGCTTTCGCTACTTTGCAGATTGTTTTTCTTTGGCAGAAAAACTTTTAGATTGTACAATAAAGGCTTTTATATATTCTTTTAATGTAGCATTTTGTTCGTTAATATGCGCAATGATAAAGGCTTTGTCTTCTTTTATATTTTTTTTGTAACCGGTAATACCCGGAACATTTTCCTGAATACTCAATCGGATCATTCTGATTTCTACAGAATTGGGTTCGCTGGTTATGGTAGATTCTAATAATTTGGCTCCTTCTTTAAAACGGTTCATTTTAGAAGAAAGTTTTTTTTCGTATTTCGAGTCCAATAAAATAGAAGCGGCTTTGTAAGCCACCAAAATAGTCTCATCCGTGTTGGCGATTCCCGCTAATTTAGCAGTAAATTCTTTGGCATTTGCTTCTGATTTACCAACAGTAGGATACATTTTTCTAATCGAAGCAATGTCAGGAGCACTTATCACGGTGATCCATAGTATCAGGGCAGCAAACAGTTTCATAATTACAATTTTTTATAAGCACTGCTTAGTTTCAAAGCAACGGTATCTTTAAAATAAGTGGTATTTTTCACTTTTACCAAATCATCTTCGGTTTTGGTAATATCCAATTCTAAGCGTAATTCAGGAGTAGCCTCAGGATTGATCAGGGCCATAAATTTTACATTGGTTAGCGTTTGCATAAACAACGCACTTTCTGTTATTGATTCTGAAAGTTCTTTTATAATCTGAATCATGCAAACTCCCGGCATAATAGGATTTCCGGGAAAATGACCCTTGAAAACTTCATGTTTTTCATTGACCAAAATAGTGAAAGTGTATTTTGAATCGGATGTTTTTTCTTCCGAAAGTATTTTGTAAAAATCTTGTAAAACCATATTTTTTATTTTTTTCCGCCAAATGAATACGAAACCCCTAACTGAAAATTGATATTTGTATTGTAATCTCTAAACCAGTAATCATTATTTCCGTTATTACTGCCATAATAATCACTATCTAAAACATCAACAAAACCTTTTTTAAAGCGCGCTTCAAAGGCCAAACCAGAAGGCAAACGATATCCAAATCCTGCAACAAGAGTCAAATCAACATCGGTGTTTTCATAAATCAAATTATCTTGTAATCTAAAATCGACCGTTGGGCCAGCCATTACCTGAAATCCCCCATTAAACGTAAATTTATTAATCATAGCCAGCGACAAATAATCGATTTCTAAATTGCGCGACACCGTAATATCCTCTCCGGTATCGGTGTTGTAGCCAATATATGTTTTTATGTTATTAGAGCCTTGTCTAATATAAGTGATTTCGGGCTGTAAAGCGTATACTTTTGTTAGGTTGATTTCACCAAAAGCACCCAGATAAAAATCAGTTTTATAATCAGATTGCGTATTCGAAAATGTCGAGAAAGCAGCTCCAGTTCTCAAACCAGGTTTAAAAGTTACCTGAGCATTACTCACACCAGCAAGTAAAAAAATAGCGATTACAATAATTTTTTTCATATTTTACCAATATTAATTTGAAGAGTTTTCTTCAGATTTAAAATAATTCAACGTAATCCTTAACTTTATATTTTGATGAATAATCTCAATTTTCTCAGCAAAAATATTATTTTCTGAACTAAAAGTGAGTGTTATTTTTTCTTTTGTTTTAGAAGAATGAATGAGTTGTTCTAATTTTTGATCTTTTTTGGATAAAAACAAGTAATTGTCCCGATTACCATCGGTCGATTTATAAATATCGAAGCTATCATTTTCAAATTGTCCCTGAATCTGATACTTTTTTTTAAGCAATAATCCAAAATCCTTTTTTAAGGTATTAATTAGTATTTTTCTGTCGAGTTCCGATACGATCGAATTGACTTTAAAACTGGTTTCAGAAATTTCAAAATCCATTAGTTTATTGCCAAATTCGGTGGTAAAGACAATGCGATGTATGGTATCATTTATTTTTTTGGCAATAAAAATTCCCGATAATTCATTTCCGTAAACCGAGATGTTGGCTTTGTAAACATAATCAATAGTAGCATCCGAAAAATACGGCGCTTCGTAAGTGGTTTTGTCTACTTTTTTTGGAGTATAATTTTTTGTAACGGAGCCACAAGAAATAATAAAAATCGCCAAAAAGCAATTAATTAGTAAAAACTGAATCGTCGATTTTTGCATTGATCACTTTGTTTTTAAGTACTATTCGGGTATAATCTTCTGAAGATTCTAAAAGTTTTACCTGCACAACGGTAGCTTCTTCTTTATCAAAAGTCAGTTCAATTTGTTTGATATATTTTTTCAGTGTACCATCTTTTGGGATAAATTTTGCTAAGTTTTGTCCTTTTAATTTAAAATAAGAGATCGTAAACTCTTTATCATCAAACATATCACCACTCACACTGCCAATAATTAATTTATTGATGCGGGCAAAAATCTTGCTGTTGCCAATATCCATAGCGCTTTTTTTGCCTTCGTCGTTAATCAAAATTTTGCCGTTTTTAAAAACGATACTATAATTGTATGGTTTTTTGTATTGCCATTGCAGCAAATTAGGCTCTTTAAAAATCATTTTACCCGAGGTTTCAATATCTTTCGATAAAAAATCCATGTGTTTGTACTGAACAAAATCGGTACTTAAGGTCTTGATTTTTTTAGAAACTACATTGACGCTTTCTTTAAAAGAAGCAATTTCTGCCGTTGTCATCTTTTGTTCTTGAGCAGACAAATGGCTTGAAATAAGTAGAATCAAAAACAATATTTTAGTTTTCATAAGCTTTAATATTCAGAAGTTCTTCGATCGAAACGACTTGATAATTGTGTTGTTTCAGGAATTGCAAAAACTGTTCCAGTACCAAAACCGAGTGTGGAGCGGTATCATGCAAAAGTACGATTCCCCCAGGAGAAATTCGTTTTATAATTCGATTGAAAATTAAATTTTGATTTTTTGTTCCCCCGTCAAGCGAACGAATATTCCAACCGATGACTTTGTGATCGGTTTTTTTTAAAGCTCTCCGAATTGAAGGTGTTGTTACTCCATAAGGAGGCCTGAAAAAATTGATTTTTTTTAATGTGAATTTTTCTAAAAGCGCATCAGTTTTTGAGATTTCTGCGGCTATTTGTTTTGCATTATAAAAATCAAAAAAAGGAGAATGACCATAAGAATGATTACCAACTAGGTGTCCGTCGTCTACAATTTTTTTGATAATCTCAGGATGTGTTTCAATATTTTTTCCAATGCAAAAAAAAGCAGCTTTTGCGTCATATTTTTTTAGAAGTTCTAAAATTTCTAAAGTAAAAATACTTGGGCCATCATCAAAAGTAATCGCTATTTTTTTTCCGGTTTCTAATGGATTGCTGCAAAATGCCTTGACATGATAATTGGATGAAATTCTTGAAGAAAATAAGGCATTTATGCCCAACCAAATTATAGAAATTGCAAAAAAACACCAAAAATGGATTGCCGTATAAAGATTCAGAAGAAGCAGTAAAAGCAATAAAAAAATAAAAAATAACGATATTTTTTTATGCGTTATCATTTTGATAGTAACGTAAAACTATGATTTTTTCCCTTGTATTGATTGTACAGCAAAATAGTATTGTAAGCAGGTTTTTCAACCGAATTTACTTTTATGATGTTAGGAATTTCTTGTGTTTGAATCACTTTTGAAGCTATCCATAAGCCAAAAGCCGAAGCCGTATTAAATTCACCACTCAAATGTTTGTAGTACAATTGCGGGGTTTGTGCAAAAGTATTTCGAGCCAAATTTTTATAATAAGAATCAAAATGAGCATCTCCATTAAAACCTAAAACCACTGCATCAATATCTGAAATCTGAAGATTATTGGTTTTCAAAAAGGCTAAAATTTCAGTTTCAACTTCGTTTTCTTCAAGGCTATTTATAATTTCGACATCCAGAATTTGAGCGTAAGTGCTTTCTTTTCTTTCATTTTCTAAAACAAAAAAACTTGCACCTTCGCCATAAACCACTCCAGTTGAAGTTTCTTTCAAGACATCAAAAGGTGTTTCCTGATCGTTTTTAACAAATCCTGCCAACTTATAAAGTGACATCGTATAATCGGTGTTTTCGTCTATTCCGCCCACTAAAATTGAGCTGGCTTCCTCTTCTTCGATTTGCAATTTAGCATCCAAAAGAGCAGATTCAAAAGAAACTACTCCATTTACATACGTAAAATTATATCCTTTGCATTGCATTAAAAGTGCAATTTGAGCACCTACGGTATTGTGCGTAGATTGGATAAATGATGTTGGCGTTAGAAACTCCTCGTTATTGTCCAGAATGTTTTTTAGAAATCTGTCAGAGTCCTCGATGCAGCCCATACCGGTTCCGGTGATGATGGCATCGACTTTTTCGGTATTCGAATCTTTCATGGCCAAAGCCGATGCTACAATTCCGTTTTTCACTCCTTTTGCCATTCTTCGGCTTGCAGCTGGCGAAACGTATTCTTTGTACTCAGGTTTTACTAGTGTAAAAACCGTATCTTTTTGATTGTAAACGGCTTCTTCCAAAAAAACAGTATCAAATGTTTTTTGAGTCGAAATACAACCTACTCCATTTATATATGTTTTTTTCATTCGTTTTTTGAAAATATAAGAGTAGAACAATTTCCTCCAAATCCAAAAGAATTAGAGAGAACATGCTCGATATTTTTATTTTTTAAAGTGGTTTGTGGCGTCAAATTAAATTCTTCCATCGGGCTTTCAAAATTCAAATTAGGGTAAACCGTACCGTGCTGAATGGCCAAAACGCTATAAACGGCCTCGATAGCTGCTGCTGCGGCCAAAGTGTGTCCCGTAAAAGGTTTTGTCGAGCTAAAATCAGGCACTTTTTCGTCTTGGTAAATGCGCAGAATTGCTCTTCCTTCAGACAAATCATTATTTGGAGTTGCTGTTCCGTGCACGTTGATATAATCAATTTCAGAAGGTTGTAAGCCAGAAACTTCAAAGGCTTTTTTCATCGCCAAATAAGCACCATCTCCATTTTCTGAAGAAGCTGTTTGATGAAAAGCATCATTGGCATTGCCATAACCCGAAACGCGAGCCAGTACTTTTTTGTTTTGTTTTTTCACCACTTCATCTGATTCTAAAACCAAAAAAGCAGCAGCTTCACCCAAATTTAATCCTTTACGATCGTTATCAAAAGGTTTGTTGTAACCATCTGATAAAATCATCAAAGTCTTAAATCCGTTGATGGTAAATTTTGCCAAACCGTCGGTTCCGCCCACAATCACGCGGTCAAGTTTGCCGCTTTTAATCAGTCTGGCTCCCAACATAATTGAGTTAGCAGCAGATGAACAAGCAGTACTTATTGTAGTCACGATTCCTTTTAATCCAAGTTCCTCCGCAATTTTTTCTGCAACATCTCCACCATCATGACAACTAATGTATCGTACTAGCTCAGGATCTTTAAAATAATCGTAATAATATTTCTCAGTAATGTCCATTCCGCCAACACTTGTAGCCGAAATAAGCCCAGTTCTAAATTCGTTTATCGAAGTAATTCCAGCGTTTTCAACCGCTTGTTTGGCAGCTAGAGTTCCTATTAGCGCTGTTCTGGAATAGTTATTATCTGCAGGAAGATGCAATTCGTTGGCCAATTCTTCATTGGTTTTTTTAATTTCTCCTACCTTAATAACATCAGCATGAACTGTCGAAATATTTTCGATACGAGTTATAGCCGGTTTTTCATGTAGTAATGAATAGAAATTTTCTTCAACTGAATTTCCAATTGAAGAAATAATCCCCATTCCTGTTATTGCAACTCCTTTGCTCATTCAATTTTAGAGTTAAGATTTTTGATTGTAGATCAGGCTTTATTAAAGTTTTAAATTTTGATAAAGCTTAAAAAAACTATTTTGTTCTATTGGCCTGAATATATGCTGCCATTGTCTCGATAGATTGAAAAATTGTTTTTCCTTCTTTCGGGTCTACCAATTTTATTCCGTAATCTTTATCCAAAATTACAATCAATTCTAGGGCATCAATCGAGTCTAAACCCAAACCGTCTCCAAATAAAGGATCATTATCATGGATATCCTCAAGGGTAATGTCTTCAAGGTTTAGAGTAGTGATAATTTTATTTTTTAATTCTTCTTTTAATGCTTCCATGTTATTTATTGTATAGGGTTTTAATCGTTTGGTTTTTATATTTTGTATTTTCCTCTTTACTAATTGTGCAGAGAAACGCTTTGTAATTGTCATCAAAAAATTCGACCCAGCCACACAGGACACTATCTGCTTTATCTGAATCTAATAAAATGTTCGCATAATGCGACATAAATTCGGTATTAAAGGCATCAAATATAAAGAAAGAATTTTCACTTTTCAGCTGATGGCGGATACTTATTTCGCCCAAACAAATATTTGGCAAAGTATAGACAAAAACAGCTGGGCTCGGAAAATAATTTTCTTTGTCTGAAATCGATTCTTGGTACTTCACATCGGTATCCAAACTCGACGAATTATTGGCGAGAATCAAGGCAATATTATTTTCTTTTTCTGATGAAGTTATGGGGCTCAAGAGTAATTCTGCTCCTAAAAAAGCCAATTTACTCAAAGCATCCATTTTGAAAAACTTTGGGTATTGAATATCAAAATTACGATACGCTTGTTTAGAAAAATCGCCAAAAGTGGTTGGTTCTGCTTTGAATATAGAAGTTCCGTTCAAAACAATTTCGTTGTTTTCAATCGTGCAATAATCGTGTATGTAGGTTTTTTTTGGAGTCATTTTTAGTGGTTTGTCCCATTTTCAACTATTTTCAAAAATGCTGTAAAATAGTTTTTTCTTTTTTAAATATTGTTTTATGATTTCACTTTCTCAAAAACCACAGCCGTATTACAACCTCCAAAACCAGAAGCTGTTTTTAGGAATAAATCAATATTTTTATTTTCATTTTTACGAATAACGTGTATAGATTCGCTTACACCAATTTCGTCAAAACCTTTCGATTCAAAAAGTATATTCTGATTTACAGATTCTATCGCAATCACGGTTTCTAGCAATCCAGAGGCTCCCAAAGTATGACCGTAATAGCCTTTCAGACTGTTTATTGGGATATTTTGTAAACCTAAACGATTCAAAGCAATGGCTTCCATCTCGTCGTTAAATGGAGTTGCAGTTCCGTGGGCAGAAATATAGTCTAGTTTTTCGGGTTGAATTTGAGCTTCTTTTAAAGCATTTTGTATGCTTCGGAATAAACCTTCACCCGTTCTCGAAGGTCCCGAAATATGATTGGCATCGTTTATCGAACTATCGCCAATGATTTTTATTTGTGCGTTTTTGGCTTCCGCCGAAATTAAAACTGCTGCTGTTGCTTCGCCCAAACTTACGCCCGTTCTGTTTTCGGAATAGGGTTTGCAAGGCAAGTCGCTCATCGCTTGAAAAGCATTAAAACCAGACAAAACAAATTCTGAAACTTCGTCGCCAGCAACTACAAAAGCGTGGTCGTACAAACCAGACTGAATCATTCTTTTGGCAACAGAAATAGCTAAAACACCCGAAACACAAGCATTTGAAACCACTATAGGTTGTGTTGTGAATCCGAAAAAGTCAGCCACATTTTTTGCCAGAACATCCAAATGAGCATTCTGAAAGCCTTCTTCAGAGTTTGGGATTAATGCGGTAACATTTCCTTTTGTGGTCGAAAGTACAAAAGCCACTTTCGAATCTAAAGTAATTTGAGATTTTTTGACAATCGGCTCTAAAGCCAAAATCATCATTTTTTCTAATCTTGAATATTTTTTATCAGTACTAATTTTTTCAAAAGCACCGTTTATTTTTTCGTCAGAAATGATGGCCGCATAAAAAGAAATCGGCATCAAGGAAGTATTTTCATGCAATTGGATACCCGTATTGCCGCCCTTAATGGCTTCGATATTCGATACGACATCAAATCCTAAAGGCGTGATACAATTGGTTTGCGTGATGTATATTTCTCTTGTCATTTTATTCTTTTTATTCCTGTAAGCTTTTTTTGTGACCTTGTAGGTTTACTTTTTATTTTAATAGCCCCACTTTTTTCTTCCATTCTTCATAAAAAGGAGGATTTGTAAGCATTAAATTTCCTTCTTTATCTACAAAAACCTGAACAGTTTCTCCAGTGCAGGCTACTTCGCCCTTTTCATCAATTATTTTAAAACGATAGATCATTTTGGCTGCGGGTGTATCTACAACCGTTGTTTCTATGGTTACAACATCGCCATAACGTAGCGATAATTTATGTTCGCATTGCGATTTAACAATAGGCGTTGTATACCCAGTGTTGCCAATATCTAAATAGGTAAGTCCGTGCTGGCGACCAAACGCTTCTCTTCCGTCCTCAAAATAGGTAATGTAATTTCCGTGCCACACGATTCCCAATGGATCAGTTTCGTTAAAACGAATTCTAATTTCGTGCGAGACCGTTAATGCAGTTGCCTCCTTATACTGTTCTTTTCTTTTTGTCATAAAATAAAGCGATGGATGTTGTGAGAATAAAAAACAAAAATAACAAACTTATTTTTGGAATGATTTCGAAGAAAGATACGTTGCGTAATAAAACATCGTAAAAAGCTTCTAATGCCCAGTTCATCGGTGATGATTTGGCGATAATCTGCATGATTTTTGGCATAGCAAAAACGGGCACCCAAACCCCTCCAATGGCGGCCAGAATGATCACGCTTGTTGCGCCAAACGGTGCCGATTGTTCTTGAGTGCTGGCGACAGTTCCTAATAAAATACCAAACCCAATAGCAGCAAATCCAGAGAATAGTGCTACGATACTCATTAAAAACAGATGTCCTTCAACATTTAAAGAAGGTAAGCCAATATGCGGAAATAAAAATATAGCCACTGCCACCATCATATAAAATTGAATCATACAGATGGCAGAATAGGTGATCGTTTTACCAATGATGACAATCAGGTTGGATACTGGATTGGTCAATAATCGCACAAAAGTTCCTTGTGATTTTTCTTTTACAATATTGATAGACAGAGGAATTACAATAAAAAATATCGCAAAAAGTGTCCATGCCGGAACGTTGTGCTGCACCGAATTTGGTCGGATTTCTTTGTTGTTTATTTTTGGAATTATTTCTTTAAAAGTAATAAAACTCTTTTGTTCGAATTTAGCATTTCCTTCTCCCAACTGATTTTGAAAAGTAGTATAGATAGATTGAGTTTCGATTTGTGAAATCATTTTGTCTATCGAACTCATTACTGCATTTTTGAAACTCATCTGAACTGCCGGATCAAAATACAATTTTACTTCCTTCTGTTTGATGGTTTTAGGCAAAGACAGTGGCGCCGTACTATTGGTCAAGCCGATGCTGCTCACAATATTTTCTACATTTTGATCAATTTTAGATTGAAGATCAACACTTAATTTTGCCGGTATCACGATCGCTAATTGAAACTTTCCTTTATAAACCGCTTCTTTGGCAACCTCTTCAGTAATAGGTTGGTTATCGATTTGTGTGACAACAGTAAATAAGTTACTTTTCTCTAAATTATCAAAAACAGTTTTAGAAACGGCACCTTTGTCATTATCGACCAATAAAATTTGAATTTTATTGTCGCTAATGGTTTTAAAAGTACTGTCTTGTATCAGGGTAACCGTAATAACGAGTACCAGTGGCATTATAAATAAAATAATGAGACCTCCTAAATCACGTTTTAGTAATAGAAATTCTTTTACTACCGACATCCCTATTTTATGCACCATCTCTAAACTCTTTACCGGTTAATGAAATAAAAACATCTTCAAGATTACGAGCTTCTTCGATAGAAGCAATCAAGCTTGAAGGCGTTCCTTGCGCATAAATTTTTCCTCTGTCCAAAATAGCAATATTGGTACAAAAATCCTCAGCTTCTCCTAAGTGATGAGAAGTATAAATAATGGTAGTTCCGTTTTGATTGAGCACTTTCAAATAATCAATAATAGCGTTTCTAGATTGTACATCAACACCCACAGTCGGTTCATCCAAAAATAAAACCTTAGGATTGTGAAGAATTCCGGCAATCAAATTTACTCTGCGTTTCATTCCGCCCGAAAAGGTTTCGATGCGTTTGTCTGCAAATTTCAATAAACCCAAAAGGTCCAATGTTTCGATCACTTTGTCTTTTAAGTTAGAGCCTTTCAAACCATACATACTTCCAAAATAATGCAAATTTTCTCTGGCAGTTAGGGTAGGGTATAACGCATATTCCTGCGGAACAACGCCGATAATTTTTTTGATTTTTAAAGCGTTTTGAGCGTAGTTTAAACCATCAATCGTAAAATGACCTGAGGTTGGCTTTACCAATCCGCAAAGCATGGAAATCAAGGTTGTTTTTCCGGCACCATTCGGACCTAATAATCCAAAAATCTGACCTTCATTTATCTCCAGCGAAACAGCGTTCAAAGAATACAGGTCTGCATTTTTGTACTTTTTGGATAAGGATTCTATTTTAATAATGGATTGCAAAATATAATTAGCGGATTGCTTTTTTTAGTTTTTTGAAAAAGATTTCTTCTCTATTGGCAATGCTCAAAAGTTCGTCGGCAATGGTGTTGTATGCATCTTCTTTGACACTTCTGTTTTTATAAATTCGGGACGCTTCAACAGCAAAATTGCGCCATGCATCGCCAATTTGAGTCATTTCTTTCGATAATATTTTTAATTCTTCATTCTCTAAAACAACCGACGCTTCCTGTAAAAATGCAGCATATATAAAACGAAAACCTCCGCCTCCAGTGCCTATTTCTTCTTGCATACGTACCATTTGTGCCAAATAATGATTGGCTTTTTTAGTACCGTGTTTTACAGGCCATTTTCTAATTTGTTTCGATACATATTTTATTCCGCTCACGCCAATAAGAGGCAATGGTGCCAACATATCGCGGCACGTATTTTTGATTCCTTTTATGATGGCACTTTTTAGGTCAAGTGTGGCAGGAGTGTTTATCGGGTAATACATTTGTCCTTTGGGAGCAAAAGCGCCTTTTGCAAAACGTACTTTGTCTAATTCATCATGTGTTAAGGTTGTAACGGTTTCCATTACAGGATCACTAACCAAATAATCGGTCTCGGTTTTGCCATAAACCACGAGATTGTGTGCATTAAAGTGAAAACGGTATTCATCAGGAAAATAACTCAAATGATACACCCCAACTTGTAAACCTGTGGCAATATTATTTTTCAAATTAGCTTCCAAAGCTTCGTTTGCACTAGCTACAGAAGAGAATTTTTGTCTTTTTATTTTTAAATGTAAACGACTTGCCAGTTTGTTAAAAATTTGTCCCGGCAATGATCTGTAACTTATCGCTGGAGCATGATTTACTTTTAGAAAAGGCAAATACACAAAAAAAAGTCCCGAACCAATTCCAAAAACCATTGGTTCACTGATATGGAGTCCGTTGTTTTTTAACAAATTCGAAGCTACTCCATTTTCGCAATGAGCAGATTGATGATGTGTAAAAGTAGTTTGCATTACGCTGTTTTAATGTTTTTTAATTCGGCTACCGAAATATCAAAAGTATCGGCATATTTTTGTAAAATGGCAGGACTTAGTTTGGCAAAGATAGCGGGTTTAAAATGTCTTTTTACACGCCATTTCCACATTCCTACGTAACTTGCCAAAATGGTAAGATCCATTTTATTGATTTCCATATAATAGCAAATCGGACTCACTTCGCCATTTTCTACTTGTTGTTTTGCGTCTGCAATACGTTCATTTATCTCATCAATAGAATTTGAAAGAGCAATCGTTTTGGGTTCCCAACCAGTACTTAAAGCAGTAGTATAATTGCCATTTTCATCGGTAGCATACACTAACTCTTTTAAATTACTTTGAGTCAAATTGCCTTTGTCTTGTGGTACTTTTTCTTTTTCCATGACATTGTTATTTTTGAAATGAATTATTGCGCGACTGAAATGGTTTTCTGAATGAATAAATTAATTTCGCATTCCAGAAGTATTTTTTCTTCCAGTAAGCTCTGACAGCTCATGGTACATAAAGTATAATCGTCTCCCACAAATTTTGAAACCAACGTTGATTTGGTTTTTATGGTATCGCCTACTTTTGGTAAAGCATGGATTTTTACATTTTTTAAGGCACTTATAAAACCAATTACGCTGGCATTTTCATCTACATCTCCTTCTTCGTCTACAAAATATTTTTGTCCTACTATCGAGGAGCAAGTTTGCGCAGTGTTTTCGATTAACCCAGCTTCTATAAAAACCCCGTTATCTACAAAAATATTATCCTCTTTGATCAAAAAAGTAGTATCTACAGAATGGGCATCCAAACTCAAAATTAGATCAACCATAAGCAATGGAGCTCGGTGAGGAAGGTAATTCTGGATGTCAATAGTAGTGCTCATGTGATTGTATTATTTTGCCAAAATGGTTTTCATTTGTCCATTGGCAATTTCTTCATTATTCAAAGTTGTCACAATATTTACCAGTGTAATTCCGGCAAATTCCTGCAAAATAGTAATCGTAGATTGAACCTCGTCATTTATTTTTGGCAGTTTCTTAATTTCAATTTCTTTGATAGAACCAATGTATCCCGTTGGAGCTTTTTCGTTTCGTAAAAAAAAACAATAACCTGTATGCAAAGCCACAGATTGTGCCATATGTTCTACTAATCCAGCTTCTAAAAAAGTATCATTATCAAAAAAAATATTGTCTTCCTTGATCTCTAAACCAGCAACTAAAGAAGTTTCTGTAAATAAATAGAGTTTGTCTACCATGACAAAAGGAAACTTTTGAGGCAGTAGATTTTCGACAGCATTTTTTTCTAAAAGTAATGTTTTTTCCATTAGCAAACCGTTAAATAGGCGTAGGCAAAAGAGAATCTTCCGCTTTCAGGCACTGATAAAAGAATGTGATCGCCTTTTTTTAATTTTCCTGAATTCATTAATTCTTCAACAGCCAAATAAATCGAAGCCGAACCAACATTTCCAACTCTAGAAAGATTCATAAACCATTTTTCATCCGTCATTCCGATTCCTTTTTCGTGCAATCCTTTCTTTAAACCTTCAACAAAGAAGTTCGAAGAAACGTGCGGAATAAAATAATCGACCTGATCTGATGTAATTTTATTTTTATCCATGGCGTCTTTCATGCTTTCAGCTCCTTTAGATAAAATAAATTGATCCAGTAATTTTACATCTTGTTTGATGGCAAAAACAGACTCATTTAGCCATTGTTCGGGAGCATAATCACTCCATGCTTTGATCTCGCCATTTTCCTGCTTTTCGCCACCTGCGTACATACAAGTTTCTAATTCGTAGGCATACGAAAAGGCTTCCATCCATTCTATTTTTAAAGAAATTGGGCCTTTTGGTTTATTTTCTAATAAAAAAGCACCTGCTCCATCAGATAACATCCAACGTAAAAAATCTTTTTTGAAAGCAATAATAGGCTGTTCTTCCAGGCTTTTTAAGTTAGCCGCTTCGTGGTTGTACATTTGAGCGTTAAGCCAGGTCGAAACTTTTTCAGAACCGGTACAGATGGCATTTTTAGAATTTCCTGATCGTACAGAAAGAAAACCAAATTTTAAAGAATTCATTCCCGCACAGCAAACTCCGGTAGAAGAATTCAGCTCAACCGATTTGTTTTTTAATAAACCGTGTACCATCGCAGCATGTGAAGGCAAGAAAATATCCGGGGTCGAGGTACCACAAGAAAGCACTTCCAGATCCTGACTGGTAAAATTTTCGTCAAATAATTGTGCGATAGCATTTTGGGTCAATTCGGCATTGCTATGAGTGCTTTTTCCGTTTTTATCAATAGCATAATAACGACTGACAATTTTATTATTTCTTAAAATAATACGTCTCGCTTTTGAAGCGGCATCATTAATAAGACCCAAATAGCCTTCCATTTCGTCGTTAGAAACAGCTTCATTTGGCAAATATTTTGCGGCTTTGGTAATATATACTTCAAACATAATCTAATTTCGTCTTCTTAAACCCCTTGATAATATTGAGTTTCTTTTTTAATTGTTTTTAATTTGAATGGATAGGTAATGAGGTGCAATATATACACTATTGGTGAGATTAACCATATTGCAAGGAATAAATAAACATTAAATACTTTTAGGAGTGTTTTTCTGTTTTTTTGATTTTTATAAATCAAATTTGACCATTTATCAAAAATTTTGTTAGCTGTTTTGTCAACTGTTACCAGATAAGGACTTATGCGAACAGCATCAATAGCTAGCAATTCGGTTTGCAAATCGGTATAATTATTTTGATTGAAATGTTTAAAAATAACGGCTCCAAATTTATCAGATTCCTGAATGTCTTTCTCTGAAACACCGGGCAAAGGAAAAATACCAAGATATTTTTTCTTAACACCAGAAAACATCCATTCGACAATAGTAATAACACTTATGAGATTTCCTACTCGATCTACCAAAGCTACATTTCCAATCAGTTTTGCATTGGCTTCTTTTAGCAAAACTTTTATTTTTTCCTGTGCCATAATCCACATATTTCGGGAACCACTAATGGTAACAACCGGTGTATTTTGAAGCATTTTTTTTGCTTCGGAACTTTTTAGAAATGAATTAACAGGAATCGAAGGCGACAAATACCAAACCTGATAATGCAAAAGAATCAGGTCGTATTTTGTGTTTACAATACTTTCTGAAACGGGTTGCAATGTTGTTGGAATTTGCTTAAACGATTCAGGAAAAGCATCAAAAAAAGCATTTTTGTTCCAGGGAAACGGAAAAGGCTTCTCTAATTTGATGTCGAGAAAAGTTACTTGTATATCATCTGAATCCAAGAATGGTTTTGCAATATTTCTTGCAATCGATTCCAGTTGCCCAGATTGAGAGTAATAAATTACGAGAACATTTTTCATCTTTGGTTGGTTGGTTTTGGTGGTGACAAAAATAGCGTTTTTTTTAAACGAATTTTCGCATTTTGTCCGAACGTTTAACGTGTACCCATTCTGGCCATGTAGCTGGGTCTTCAGCATCGTAAATTCGGATTTTTTGATCAGGATTTGCTACCAGCAAATCATCAATATGACAATCTAAAATTGCCGCTGCAGCCGATACTCCTGAAAAAGAAGCTCCTGTTACGCCATGCGAAAGTGTGCTAGCGCCGCAAAGAAATAAGTTTTCGATTTCTGATTTATTTTTAAAGGCAAAAGGCCCCACCTGATTTAATGTTTTTTCGGTTCCGTACACATTTCCGTTTGATGAATTGATGTAGAATTCGTTTGTTTTTGGAGTTCCTAATTCAGCCTGAATGATATGTTTTTTAGCATTCGGAATTACTTTTTCGACATTGTTCATCAGTTTTTCGATGACTTTTTCTTTAAAGATCATGTACTCTTCACTGTGATAATCATCCGAACCATCGCAATTTGGAATATGGTCGTAGTTGACATACGTTACAATTTCAAAATTATGATAGCGACCATTAAAACTCGGAGGATCTTTGAGTGTTGTACAGCTCATGAATAAGGCAGGAAACGAATCACCTTCGGCGATAGTGTTGCTCATTAAATCCTCAAAATTGGCATCGTCGTTTTCGTCTTTCATCATCCAGATGTTTCCAGAATCAATTCCGTAAAGGGTTACATCCATATCCAATGTCAAAAAAAGAATGAGCGATGTAACAGAATATTTTGTGTTTTTTAGTTTTTTGATAAGTGAATTGCTCAAATGTTCTTTACCAACCAGGTTGAGGTAGGTGATAGAAGGATCTGCATTTGAAATGATGTTTTTGGCAAAAATTTGCTGTCCGTCTTTCAATTGTACGCCAACGGCTTTTTTATTTTCAATAAGAATTTTTGCTACATTTTGCTTCACGCGAATTTCTCCTCCGTGTTTTTTAACGCCATTGGTCATCGCTTTTATGATACCGCCACCGCCGCCCATCGGATAAAAACCACCGTTAAAATAGTGTCCCATTACAGAACAATGCACAGGAAAGCAAGCTCTTTTTGGCGGTAGTCCGTGATCGCCACATTGTATATTAAGAACCGATTTTAGCGTAGCGTCTTTAATATGCCAACCGATTACTTTTTTGAGAGGAAATAAAGCAAATTTTCCAAAATGTTTCGTTCGAAACGGAACGGTTAATTTTTGCCAGAGACCTTTTAGTTTTGGTATTAACTGTAATTCTTCGTTTACTTTTTGAACTAGCGAAAGGTATTCACGAATATTTTTTTCTTCTTTTGGAAAATAATGGCAAAGTTGGTCTTTTAAGTTTTCAAGTCCAGCGGGCAAATCAAAAGTTTGATTGCCAATTAAACAATGTTCGTAAGCCTCTTTATTCATACGGAAGAAAACCAAATCATTGGCAATCCCGAGTGCCGAATAGAGGCCATGAGTAGATTGACCTTCTTCTACAAGACCAACATAGTGTACACCCGGACTAAAACGCTGTCCGTTTAAGGTAAAACTATGACTCCAGCCGCCAGGTACATAATGCTGTTCCAGAACCAATACTTTTTGTCCTGCTTTTGCTAAACAAATGGCTGTAGCTAAGCCACCAACTCCTGAACCTATAATAATCGAATCGAACTCTTTCATGCTTGTTTTTATGATTGCTAAAGTTTAAAAAGAATATTTAGGATTGTGTTTTTTAATCGCGATTATTCTCTATAGTTTATTCCAAAAATCAAAATAATTAAACCATTGAAGCGGATATTTTTGAACAATGCTTTCGACACTTTTTATATATTCTTTTAGCAATGCTTTTTCGTCACGGTGTTTTACAGTGGCTTCTCTGGCATACAAATGGTAATGTAGTTTTGGCTCTTTCATTACATAAACAAAAACTACAGGTACTTTTAATCGCGACGCAATCAAGAATGGCCCCGCTGGAAAATGAGCTTCTTCGCCCAGAATGCTGTCGGTTAGTGATTTGGTTCCTTCAAAATACCGGTCGCCGGTAAAGCAAATCAGTTCGTTGTTTGACAAAGCCGCATTGATCTCAAAAATATGCGACAAATCTTCCCGAATGATGATAAATTTTACAGTTGGTTTTTTGGCAATACTTTCAAGATAATTCTTAATTGCCGAATGTTCTAAATCTGTAGTGACCAAGTTGATCTGAAAGTCAAGATCAATTTCGCCTAAAAAATGTTCAGCAATTTCAAAATTTCCCATGTGCGCACTTATAAGTACACCACCTTTTTTTTCTGCCAAAAGTTTTTTTAGAATCTCAATTCCGTCAAACTCGTAGGTAAATTTATTTCGCATTCCTGCCGAAATAGAAATTTTGTCAATAATAGTCTGTCCAAAAGTGTAGTAACTTTTAAACACCATTTTTTTGGATTTAAGATATGAAAACCCAAGCCTTTCTTTAAAATAATAAAAAATGGCTCGATTGCTTTTTTTGAGAAAAAGAAAATAATACGATGCTACAAAATATAACAAAAAATAGGCGGATGTAACACCCACCTTTTGTATCAAAAAAACGAATATTCTATAGCCTAGAACGGTTCCTTTTGATTTTCCATCCCATTTGCTCATTAAACTGCTTTGGCTTTAAGTTTAGCTTCAATAAGGTCGTAGAAACTTTTAAAAGAAGCAACCTCTAAAAAATCGGCTTCTACCAGTTTTACGCCAAAATTAGATTCTATAGAAACCACCAAATCTACATAGTCAAGACTATCTAGTCCCAGAGTTTCCTTTAGGTTAGCATCTGGTTCAATGTCGTCTTGATCCACTTCAAATTCTTCAACCAAAAAGCCATTAATTTTTTGTATAATCTCTTCTTTATTCATCACTCAATTTAAACTTTTTAACTACCAACGCAGAGTTGGTTCCTCCAAACCCGAAGGAGTTCGACAAAAATATATCAAATTTTTTGTTTAACGTAGTTTTAACTAAATTTAATTTTGCGGCATCTTCATCAGGATTTTCTAAATTAATGTTGGGTGCGATAAAATCGTGCTGCATCATTAGGATAGAGTAGATAATTTCGCTTGCTCCGGCCATCCAACATTCGTGACCCGTCATTGATTTGGTAGAGCTTACATAAGGATTTTTCTCTCCAAAAACTTCAAAAATAGCTTTTGCTTCATTATCATCTCCAAGCGGAGTTGAGGTGGCATGAGCATTTATATATTCTATGTCGGTCGCTTTTAGTTGTGCATCATCGAGCGCTCTTTGCATGGCAGTTGCGGGGCCTTCTACATTTGGAGTCGAAATATGTCCTCCGTTGGAAGAGAAACCGTAACCTGAAACCTCTGCAATAATAGTAGCGCCTCGTGCTATTGCCGATTCATAACTTTCTAATATTAAAGTTGCGCCACCACCGCTTGGAACAAGTCCGTCACGACTTGAATCAAAAGGTCTTGAGGCTTTTGTGGGTTCGTCTTCTCGTGGAGAAAAAACGCCCAGACCATCAAAACTGCACATGGCATATTTATTGATTTCCTGCGATCCGCCACATATAATAATGTCCTGAAAACCACTTTTTATTAAAAAATAAGCCAAACCAATAGAATGTGAGCCACTCGCACAGGCAGCACTTACGGTAAGATTGATTCCTCTTAGTTTGAAAATGGTAGAAAGATTCATCGTTACGGTAGAGTTCATCGACTTAAAAATGGCACCAGAACCAATTAGTGCGGTGTCTTTTTTTTCACGAACAATATCTATTGTCTCAATAATAGCTCTTGAAACGCTGTCATTGCCATACATAATTCCAACTTCGCGATGATCAAAAAAAGCATCATCAATTTTTGCATTTTCAAGAGCCTGAATAGTCGCCATATAAGCATATTCGGTCTCTTCACCAATACTCATGCGTTGTCTGCGAGAAAGTAAGTTTTTTAAATCAGGTTTCGGAACCCTACCTGTTAAGGCAGATTGAAAGCCAAATTCTTTTCTTTCGGCATCAAAATGGATTCCCGATTTTCCATGATATAATGATTCTTTCACTTCCTCCAGCGACGTTCCGATACAGGAATAAATTCCCATTCCAGTAATAACAACTCTCCTGTTCATTGTCTTTTAAAGTAATTTTATGAATAAATTCCTCCGTTTATATTGATAATTTCGCCTGTAATATAGCTTGATTTTTTCGAAATTAAAAAACTTACCAAATCGGCTACCTCTTCAGCTTCGCCAAAACGATTTACAGGAATTAGTTTTAGTAATTCTTTTTCGTCTAAATCGCTGGTCATATCTGTTCTGATAAACCCTGGAGCTACTGCATTTACTGTAATGTTTCTTTTCGCAACTTCTTGAGCCAAGGCTTTTGTTGCGGCCACTATAGCTCCTTTTGCGGCTGAATAATTAGTTTGTCCAGCAGTTCCTTTTACACCAGAAACAGAGACTATATTTACAATTCGGCCATATTTATTGCGTAGCATTTTTTGAATAAAAAACTGCGTTACATTAAAAAAACCATTCACACTCGTATTGATTACACCGTTCCAGTCTTCTGGAGTCATCCACATAAAAAGACCGTCTTTTGTAATTCCGGCGTTATTTACAATTGCTTCTACAATTGCCTCCGGATTGGCTTCTTGCCATTGGGTCAATCTAGTATTCACCTCTTCAAAACTAGCAACATCAAAACCTAAAATTTCTCCGGTAGCGCCTAATTTTATGATTTCCTGAAGTGTTTCTTCTGCAGCTGTTTTATTCGAATGGTAATTGATCAGAATATGATAATTAGATTCTACTGCTAATTTTTTACAAATAGCACTTCCAATTCCTCTTGAACCACCCGTTACTAATACACATTTCATATTCAGATTATATTTGTTTTTTATTATTTTTGAAAAGGCTCAGCATTTTGAAACCATTCTCCCAGTACTTCACCGTTAGGTTTCAGAAAACCCCATTTTTTTTCGTTTTTTACTCTGGCAAATCCATCTACAAAGCCTTTTTCGTCGTCTTTGAACAATGCAAAAATCCCTCCGGCAGTGATATCATATTGTTGCGGAATCACTAATTTTCCGGCTTCATTGATAAAGCCCCATTTTTTATCTTTTACGGGAGCCAGTCCTTCTTTGCTAAAAACTTCGGCATCCTCAAAAATTGGTTCAATGACAAGGGTACCTTTTGTATTAATGTAGCCCCATTTTTTTCCGACATAAACAGGAGCTAAATTTTTTACAAAAGCACGAGCTTTATCAAATTTTGGTTCTATTACCCAGTTTCCTTTTAGGTCAATAAATCCGATTTTATCATTTTTACGAGCATAAGTAAGGTCTTGAGAAAGAAAATCCCATATTTTATCTACACCATCAATGGCTTTAAACTTTCCTGCAATTACAAGGCCAAAAGCACTTCCATTTTTTGCCCATGTGGTGTTTTTAAAATAATTTCCTATTTCATCATAAATGATTTCAACCACCGCTTTGCCTGTTTTATCAATAATTCCCCATCTTTCATTATTCTTAACTCGAGCAAAACCATTCTCAAAAGATTTGATGACGTCGTATTTCGGTTCCAGTATAATGGTCATTTTGGTATTAATCAATCCAACTTTATTATTTTGTCTGATAAAAGCGACTCCATCTTCAAAATCAAAAATTTTATCTGAATTTGGCGAAGATACGGTCTCTCCTTTTTTATTGATATACTGCCATTTTTTGTCTTTCAGAACGACACAATAACCACTATTAAAATATTTTACCTCATCAAAAGTCGCCGGAATTACCAAACTTCCTTTACTATCAATAAAACCCCATTTTCCGTTTTCTTCAACCGCTGCTAAGCCTTCAGAAAAGTTTTTAGCCACGTTAAATTTCGGTTCAATACTAAATTTCCCTTCTTTTGTAATGTAACCAAATTTCCCGTCTTTTTTAACCAAAGCTACGGCCGGACTTTGAGCATTGCCAAATTGAATACATAATAGGAGTAAAATAAATACTTTTTTCATGATGTTGTAAATTAGGGTTAGCTATTAAAATTTAACTGTTGATCAAATAATCTTTTACGTTTTGCACGAATGGATACATTACTTGATCTTCTGTAAATACCGGGATGATATTGCGAACATCGTCGTACCATTTTTTGGTAACAGATGAAATTTTATCTTTTTGTTCCAAATAATCAATGGCTTGAACGATGGTGATCATTTCGATACTCAAAACTTCAAAAGCATTTTCGATTACTTTAGAAGTAATTACAGCAGCATTTGTTCCCATGCTTACAATGTCTTGATTGTCATTGTTGTTCGGGATACTGTGTACATACATTGGGTTAGATAACATCTGGCTTTCTGCAGTTGTAGAAGTTGCCGTAAACTGAACGCCCTGCATCCCGAAATTGAATCCTAGTGTTCCTAAGTTTACGAATGGAGGTAAAATTTCGTTGATTTTTGCATTCAATAAATAATTCAATTGACGTTCAGCCAACATTGTCAATTTTGTAATAACAATTTTAAGTTTATCCATTTCTAATGAAATATAATCGCCGTGGAAATTCCCTCCGTGATAAACGTGTTTGTTTTTTACATCTATAATAGGATTGTCGTTTGCCGAGTTAAATTCGTCTTCCAGAATAGAAGCTACATTATTGATGGTTTCTAAAACGGGTCCTAAAATTTGAGGCACACAACGAATAGAATAATATTCTTGTACTTTTTCTTTGAAAATTTTCTCTGTATTTTCTCCAGAATATAAGTGATCTTCTCTTTTACGTACCAAAGTACTGTCTGAAAGGTTGGCTCTCATTTTGGCCGCAACTTCTTGTTGCCCTTTGTGGCGTTTGGTTTGGTTTAATTCTGCCGAGAAATGGTCATCATAAGCCTGCACCAATTCGTTGATGGCGCAAGAACATTTTACTGACCAATCTAGTAATTTGGTAGCTTGATGTACGTTTACAACTCCAATTCCTGTCATTACCGAAGTTCCGTTCATTAAAGCCAAACCTTCTCTAATTTCTACCTGAATAGGTTGTAACCCTTCAATTTCAAAAACCTCTGGGGTTGGTCTTCTTTCACCTTTATAAAAAACTTCGCCTTCACCAATTAAAACCAAAGCCAAATGTGACAATTGTACCAAATCTCCACTGGCGCCTACACCACCGTGCTCAAAAATTAAAGGCGTAATATCTCTGTTAATAAGTTCAGCCATCAAGTGAATAACAGAAGGGTGAACACCTGAGTTACCCAATGAAAGTGTGTTTAAACGAGCCAAAATTGCAGCTTTTGCAAAAACAGGACTTAAAGGTTTCCCTGTTCCAGAAGCATGGCTTCTGATTAAATTATACTGTAATTGAATTTGATCAGACTCCTTAATTCTATATTGAGCCATCGGTCCGAAACCGGTATTTACTCCGTAGATTACTTTATTCCCTGAAAATTCTTTCAAGAAATCAAAACTTTCATTTACTCGATTAAGTACTGCATCACTGATGGTTACTTTGTTTTCCCCGAAAATAATAGCCTCAAATTCGGCTAAACTTAAATATTCATTAATTGTGCTCATTAAACTGTTTTTGGTTGGGCTAATTTAATTTTATTTATCAAAATAAATGTAGTTATTTTGATGATGGCAAATGTAAGTAATAATCAATAACATTTTTAGTATATGATAAAGGAGTTTGTAGATGTTTTAATAATTGGAGCAGGTCCCTCAGGATGTGTTTCGGCATCGTACCTTCATTTGAACGGAGCAAAAATAAAAGTAGTCGAAAAAACGAAATTTCCCAGACTGGTAGTGGGAGAAAGTCTTATTCCCAGAGTGATGGATCATTTCGCAGAAGCACAACTTTTTGAAAGTTTGGATGCTATGAACTTCGAAAAAAAGCTTGGAGCTCGTTTTATTAGAGGCGAAGAAATCTGTGTTTTTGATTTTAGTAAAAAATTTGGAGAAGGTTGGGATTGGACGTGGCAAGTGCCTCGAGGCGATTTTGATAACGTTATGGCGCAGGAAGTTATTCGAAAAGGAATTGATTTAGAATTTGAATCTGAAGTACTTGAAGTTTCTTTTGAAGGAAAAAATTCGAAAACAATTGTAAAAGACAAAGACGGTAATCTGAAAGAAATCCATGCTAAATTTATTATCGATTCCAGCGGATATGGTCGTGTGTTGCCAAGACTTCTGGATTTGGACACTCCTTCAAAATTAGATCCGCACTCTTCGATATTTACACACGTAAAAGATATTAACAGGCCGGAAGGTGAAGAAGGAACCATGATTTCTTTTGATATTCTGGAAACCGAAGTTTGGTTATGGGTAATTCCTTTCTCAAACGGCAATACTAGTTTAGGAGTTGTGGGACCAACAGATTTTATCAACTCACTTTCTAAAAATAAAGACAACGCCGAAGCGGTGCGAAATGCCATTCAGCTTTCTGATTATTACATCAAAAGATTTGAAGGGACAGAATTTTTATTCGAGCCCGTTAAGTTAGAAAATTATTCACGTTCTGTGAAAAAAATGTATGGTGATGGTTTTGCCTTAACAGGAAACAGCTCCGAGTTTTTAGATCCGGTTTTTTCATCAGGAGTTGCTTTTGCTACAGAATCAGGAATGTTGGCAGCCAAATTATACCTCAAAGAATCGCAAGGAATTGCAGTAGATTGGGAAACCGAATTTACAGGATATATGAAACGCGGTATTGGTGTTTTTACCACTTACGTGAAAGAATGGTATACGGGTAATTTGCAAACCTTATTTTTTCATCGTCCTGAAAATTTAGACGTAAAAGAAAAAATATGCGCAGTATTGGCGGGTTATGTCTGGAACGAGGAAAATCCTTTTGTAAAGAAACACGACAATGTGATAAAAAACATGGCGTATCTTCTTAATAGTGAGAAAGAAAAAAAAGCAGAAATCCCTAATTAATTAGGGATTTCTTTTTATGATAGTATTATTTATAAGCTTTTTTCAAAAGTAATTTTGCTAAAGATTTACCGGTTTTAGCATACCCTTCACCGATTCTGGACTCATTGCTAAAGTTGCTTCCCCATTGATCTCCAGGAGCTTCCTCGCTGGAAATTTCTAACAATACATTTGATTTATTAGCAGTCTCGACAAATTTTAAGTTGGTGGTCACTTTTGCTGGTTGTTTCATCATAGCAACATCCCAACCTGGATAGATCCAAACGGTTTGTACGATCAAAGTATAAGGAGTTGTTAGTTTTTCCTGAAAAGTAACATCTTTCTTTTCTTTGTTTAATACAACATTTACGAGTTCTAAAAATTTGGGATTCCAGATAAATTCTTTAGATGAACTCCATTTTTTACTCCAGATGTCGCCATTTCCTTTGGATTTTTCGTTTAAGTCTGCTGTTCTTTCTGCTACATATTGAGCTTCCGTTTTTTTATCCTTTAAAAGGGTAAAATTACTGTAATCAAATTCTACATTAATTTCTTTTTGATCTTTTAAAAAATCGAAATTTCCTTTTACAACTTCAATGTCTTGGGCAAATGAAGTGCATGAGATAAGGAACAATGAGAGTACTAATTTTTTCATAAAATTGTTTTTGGGTTATAGACCAAATATAAATATTTTTTTGTTAAAAAAACAACACAAAACAATTTGTTACAAAAAAAAGGGCATGTTGAGCCCCTTTTCTGTATTCAAAAAAATATAAAATTTAATGTATTTACACTACCAGAATTTTACATATAAAGCGATGACAATCAGTAAAATTATTACACTCAAAACGGTGGTTTGTGGTTTTACGGCAAACATTCCCGGTTCAGACTCAAAAGCTTTAGGATTGATTTTTGGTCCTGCAAAACTTATTGCCACCATTGTCAAAGTTGTAAACAAGAAGGATAATCCCATACAGATATGAAACGGAATTTCGTAAGCGCCTTTTCCGTTAGGATACGCTGTATATAAAAGAGTTTCGTTACCAAATAACATAGGGGCATATTCATTGAAGATAACAGACAAAACAAATCCTAAAATTACACCCACAATTGCTGCGGCTCCTGTAGTTCTTTTCCAGAACATTCCGAGAATAAACATGGCAAAAACTCCAGGACTAATAAATCCCGTATATTTTTGAATATAAGTAAATCCTCCCACGCCTCCAATTCCCAGAATATCATTCCATGTAAATAGTACCGCCAAAAGCATTGCGGCAAAAACCGCAATTCTGCCAATATTTACCTGTTGTTTTTCGCCAGCTTCTTTCTGGATGTATTTTTTATGAATATCTAAAGTATAAATAGTCGAGATGCTGTTTACTTTGCCCGCAAGCGAAGCCACAATCGCAGCGGTCAATGCTGCAACCGAAAGTCCTTTTAATCCTGTTGGTAGGAAAGTCAGAACAGCAGAATAAGCACCGTCTTTTCCTCCAACAAGTTGAGGTAAATGACCGTTTTGATACAAAACATAAGCGGCAATACCCGGCAACATTACGATAAGCGGCATTAATAATTTTAGAACACCTGCAAACAAAATACCGGTACGCGCGGTTTGCAGATCAGCACCAAGTGCTCTTTGCGTAATATATTGGTTGCATCCCCAATAATTTAGGTTGATGATCCAGATACCGGCGAGGTAAGACATCAGGCCGGGAAAAGTCAGATACTTATCGATATCAAGTTGGGATGAATTTGCATTTGGTTTTGGGATAATCATTTTAAAATGCTCCGGAGCTTCTCTCATTAATACTTTAAAACCTGCGATGGCATTTTCGCCAACACCAAAATATTGTCCAACAG
Organism: Flavobacterium geliluteum; assembly: GCF_017948595.1. Classification (GTDB taxonomy): domain Bacteria; phylum Bacteroidota; class Bacteroidia; order Flavobacteriales; family Flavobacteriaceae; genus Flavobacterium; species Flavobacterium flavipigmentatum. The sequence continues at coordinate 96,220 of NZ_JAGFBV010000005.1, forward strand.
TTGTTAATGCGATATACGATGTTACTAAGCCACCAATGATCAAAACAGCTACCTGAATCACATCGGTATAAGCAACTACTTTCATTCCTCCTAAAGAAATAAATAGTGCAAACAGGGCCAATCCTAACATAATAACATGCAGGTATTCTCCGCCTGCAAGACCATTAATGGCTACGGCTCCTAAATATAAAATAGAGGTCAGGTTGACAAAAACATACAAAAACAACCAAAAAACAGCCATGATTAGGGCAGTCGATTCGTTGTAACGTGTTTTTAAGAATTGGGGCATTGTGTAAATCTTATTCTTAAGATAAACAGGAATAAACCAAATGGCTACTATGATCAAAGCCACGGCGGCCAGCCATTCGTAAGCAGCTACGGCGATTCCTAAAAAGAAACCTTCGCCACTCATACCAATGAATTGTTCGGCAGAAATATTGGAAGCAATTAAGGAAGCTCCAATGGCCCACCAGGTTAAATTTCCTTCTGCCAAAAAGTAGGCTTTGGCATCTTGTTCGTCTTTTTTACGCTTGTGATAAACTGTAAAACCGTAGGCAGAAACTACGATAAAATAAATAATAAATACCGCATAATCTGCGAATGCTAGACTTTGGTTCATGGTTAAATAGTATTTGTAAAGTTAATAGCTACTATTTTTATTTTCGGCTTTTTACTATTACTAATGAGATTATAAAATCTTAGTTTTAATAATTAAAACTGAATAAAATAGTAGATGCGTTTTATTTCATTTGTTTTTTTACGAAATGTAAAATTCAAATGTAAAATAAAAAATTATATATCTATTAAAAAACAAATGTATTTTTTACGTTTATTTAACTGTTTAATGTTAAATTTAAGATTGAAACCTAGTTTTTATTTTAAAATCTTATTTTTTCCCTAATTTATAATGCACATCTGATTGCTCTCTTAAGACCTCAGCACTTTTTTCTGCAGTAATGTCTCGTTGAGCTTCAGCAAGCATTTCGTAGCCAACCATAAACTTTTTTATTGTAGAAGAACGTAATAAAGGTGGGTAAAAATGCATGTGAAAATGCCATTCAGGATGTTCTCCTCCATCTGTTGGTGCTTGATGAATTCCAGAAGAATAAGGAAAAGAAGTTTTAAAGAGATTATCGTATTTTATCGTTAATTGTCTTAGAATAATAGCATAGGCAGTTACTTCTGCGGCAGTAAAATCGGTTATTTTTACAACATGTCTTTTGCTGATAATCATCGTTTCGTACGGCCAGATAGCCCAGAATGGTACTAATGCTACAAAATGATCGTTTTCGATTACAATTCGGTCTCCTTTTTTTAGCTCATCTCTAAGATAATCCTGCAAAAGAGTCGTTTTGTTTTTATCATAATATGATTTTAAGCAGTGCTGTGTTTTCTCGATTTGGGTTGGTAGCGAAGATTGCGCCCAGATTTGCCCATGAGGATGCGGATTGCTGCAGCCCATTATGTTCCCTTTATTCTCAAAAATCTGAACATAATTGATATATTTTATCGCGCCAAGTTCATTGTATTCTTTCTGCCAGGTGCGAATAATATTTTCGATTCCTTCTAGCGACATTTCTGGTATGGTAAGATCATGTCTTGGCGAAAAGCAAACTACTTTTGAAATTCCTCTTTCTGGTTTGGCTTTAAAAAAGGTTTGTTTGATATCGTCTTCGTACATGATATCATCTTGTTTGAGGGCTGCAAAGTCATTATCAAAAACAAAAGTGTTTTCGTATTTCGGATTGCTTTCTCCATTTGCTCTTTCATTTCCGGGACATAAGTAGCAGTTGGCGTCGTGTTTTGGAAAAGTTTGTGTTAAAATAGTTTCGTTTTGTCCTTGCCAGGGTCTTTTAGCGCGATGGGGCGAAACCAAGACCCATTCATTAATTAAAGGATTATAACGTCTGTGAGGATCTTCGTTAATGTCAAAGTTTTTCATTTTAGTTTTTAGTGGTATTAAGTTGTGTTCCGTTTGAGATTTTTATATCGTAAAATTTTAAATTTATCCCAAATGTATTTAAATAATGAAATGAAAACTTATTTTTTACATCATTTTCATGACCTTTTTTAATAAAATTAATTGTGCAGCCACCAAAACCTCCTCCCATCATACGTGAACCTATTATCGAATTGTCTTCTTTTGCAGTATCTACAAGCATATCCAGCTCATTACAACTCACTTCGTATTCTTTAGAGAGACCCTCATGTGTCTCAAAAAGCAATTGTCCTAAAAGTTTTATATTTCCGTTGTCGAGAGCCTCGCAAGCTCTGTTAACACGACTAATTTCTTTTATAACATAGTATATTCTTTTAAAAATTGTTGTATTCATTTCGTCCTTAATACTCAAAAGTTGATCCTCGCTGCAATCTCTAAAACTTTTTATTTCTGGAAAATGTTTTTTGATGATCGACAACCCTTCTTCGCATTCATTGCGTCTTGTGTTATATTCAGAAGTAAAAAGCGAATGTTTTACATTACTATCAAATAAAACCACCGAATAATCTTTAAAATCTGCATTATGATATTCAAATTCTAAAGTATTACAGTCTAGTTTGATTACTTTATTTTCAAGACCGTGTACGCTCGAAAACTGATCCATGATGCCGCAATTTACACCCACCCAATGTTCTGCTTTTTGTCCTAATAATGCAATGTCTTTTTTTTCTATGGTAAGATCAAAAACTTCTTTAATACCAAAAATCATCCCACATTCTAAGGCTGCTGATGAAGATAAACCAGAACCAATCGGGATATTGCTACTAAAAACACAGTTGAAACCTTCAAACAAAAAACCATTGTCCTGTAATTGTTTGATCACACCCAAAATATAATTGGTCCACACGACATCGCTCAGCAAGATTTTTTTGGTGAGATCTACTTCAAACTCTTCGTTTAAATCGATTGCAATAATTCTCGATTTTGTTGTGTTATTTTTTTCAAAAGCAAAACAAATCACTTTGTCAATGGCTGCTGGCAAGACATAACCATCATTATAATCGATATGTTCTCCTATAATGTTGATTCTGCCCGGAGAGAGCACCACTTTTTCGGGAGTAGAACCAAAAGCTTTTTCAAAAAACGCAGTTGTAGTTTGTATTAAAGTAGTATTCATGATGGTAAAATGAACGATAGTAGGTTGTTAATTTTTTAATTCAATTTTAGATTATAATCTTTTTACAGATTCAAGGCAAAATTGTTTAGTAATTTTTCTTCGTATTTTTCTTTGTTGAAAGTATATAAAAAAGAACCTTTTCGAGAAGATTGCATGTCTTTTTCATCGAGTTTATTCAAAATCCCCATCGAATTTATTTTACTGATAAAGTTTCTTTTGTCTAATTCTTTACTCAAAATCGATTCGTATAATTCCAGTAATTGGCGCATCGTAAATTTTTCCGGTAACAATTCAAAACCAATTGGTTTTATCGATGTTTTGTAGCGTAGTCTGCCTATCGCGTACTCTAACATTTTATTATGGTCAAAAATCAGGCTTGGTGCATCGGCTATTTTAAACCATTGGGCATGATAGTTTTCTATCAACTGGGCATTGTGATTTTCGATATTAATCAAAGCATAATACGAAACCGAAATCGTTCTTTCAAAAGGATCGCGATCGATCTCACTGTATGTGTAGAGCTGCTCCATATAAATAGTATGCAACCCTGTATAAGTAGTCAGGATTCTGGCAGCAGCATGATCTAAAACTTCATCATTTTTCAAAAAACCGCCAATGAGCGACCATTCTCCTTTTTGAGGCTCAAAATCTCTTTTTATCAAAAGTATTTTTAGACCCTCATGGTCAAACCCAAAAATGATGCAATCAACTGCTAATAAAACTTTATCTGTCGCACTGTAATTATTTAGCATATTTCTAATTATTAAGGTAAATATAGGGACTTCCGGACTTGTTTTATCATTTTGTAAGGTGGTTTTTACACCTATTCAAAATTATCTGGAAGTAAAACACAAAGTCACAGAGAATTTGATTCACACTTTGACTATTATTCTGTTCTAAAAAAGATTTGGTTTTCAAAATTATTACAAATTTGCAAAACTCTCATTCTATAAACACTATTTCTTTCTTAAAACAATAGCTGATAAATGCATTTTTTCCTGCTTTGAATAAAAATTTCTGTCAAAAATCATTCAAACGTACGAAAAATTATCATCAGAAAAGTAGTGTTTATTTGGAGGCGTATTATTTGTGTTTTCTAACTAATAATCCTGCAATAAACGCCATAATGAATAAGTGCCATAGTAAAAATTTACTTTTTGTACAACCTAATGAATTGTTTTACAGTATATTTTTTACAAGTGTTTTTTACACACTTAAAAAAATATTCTTATATTTGTTTGTAGTAAGAAAATTGAATTTAGGATGAAAAATTATGTTATCGGATTAGATTACGGGACAGATTCTGTTAGAGCTATGTTGATTGATACAGAAAACGGACAGGAATTGGCTTCAAGTGTTTCGCATTACAAGAGATGGAAAAACAGGCAATACTGTGACGCAGCGATCAATCAATTTCGCCAGCATCCTCTGGATCATATAGAAGGTTTAGAAAGTACCGTTGAAACCATTATAAAAGAGAGTAAAATAGACCCTGCACAAGTACGTGGAATTTGTATTGATACTACTGGATCTTCGCCAGTACCCGTTACAAAAGAAGGAATTCCATTGGCTCTCACAAAAGGTTTTGAAGAAAATCCCAATGCGATGATGGTGCTGTGGAAAGATCACACTGCGATAAATGAAGCAAACGAAATTAACGAATTGGCAGTAAGCTGGGACGGTGAAAATGTTACAAAATATGTGGGCGGAATTTACTCTTCAGAATGGTTTTGGGCAAAAATCCTGCACATTGCCCGAGCAGATGAAGCCGTCAGAAACGCAGCCCACACTTGGATGGAACATTGCGATTTAATGACGTATTTATTAATTGAAGATAAAGATCTAAAATCATTCAAAAGAAGCCGTTGCGCAGCGGGTCATAAAGCCATGTGGCACGAAGACTGGAAAGGCTTGCCTCCTGTAGAATTTTTACAAAAATTGCATCCTTATTTGGCAACACTTCGAGGCAATTTATATGATGAAACCCATACATCCGACCAAGTTGCAGGAAAATTGAGCCAAGAATGGGCAGATCGTTTAGGACTTACGACCGATACTGTTGTCGCTGTTGGAACATTTGATGCACACTCGGGAGCAGTTGGGGCAAAGATTGGAGAAAACACTTTAGTTCGTGTAATGGGAACATCAACTTGCGATATTCTGGTAGGTTCTAAAGAAGAAATAGGCGCCAAAACTGTACGCGGAATTTGTGGTCAGGTTGAAGGTTCAGTAATTCCGGGGTATATTGGTTTAGAAGCAGGACAATCTGCTTTTGGTGATTTATTGGCCTGGTACAAAGAATTATTATTATGGACAACAGATCATTTATTAACAGCTTCGACTGTTTTGAATGACGCTCAAAAAGAACAATTAAGAGAAGAATTTAGTGATCAGTTACTTGTCGAATTAACAAAGGAAGCAGAGAAAATTCCGGTTTCAGAAAGTCTTCCTATTGCTTTAGACTGGATCAACGGAAGAAGAACTCCGGATGCCAATCAGGAATTAAAAAGTGCTATTTCAAATTTATCGTTAGGAACAAAAGCGTCACATATTTTTAAAGCTTTGGTAAATGCGATTTGCTTTGGAGCAAAGAAAATAGTCGATCGTTTTGAAGAAGAAGGTGTAAAAATAGATAGTGTAATTGGTATTGGCGGTGTTGCTCGAAAATCCCCGTTTATCATGCAGACACTGGCAAATGTCCTGAATAAACCAATCAAAATTGCAGCATCCGACCAGACACCGGCTTTAGGAGCGGCTATTTACGCGGCAGTTGCAGCAGGAATTTATCCGAACGTAATTGAAGCCAGTCAAAAAATGGGAAGTGATTTTGACGGAGAATATTTTCCTCAATTAGACAAAGTAGCAGCGTATAATAAATTACTGATTGCTTACGATCAATTAAGTGCTTTTGAAGATCCAACTATTAAAATTACAAAGCATGAGTTCTCTTTATAAAAATTTAAAACAAGAATGTTACGAAGCCAATATGCAGTTAAATGTATTAAATCTTGTCGTTTATACTTTCGGAAATGTAAGTGCGGTGGATAGGGAAAATGGCGTTTTTGCGATTAAACCAAGCGGTGTTCCTTACGAAGATTTAACGCCAGAAGATATTGTGATTGTAGATTTTGACAATAACGTTATTGAAGGGACTTTGCGTCCTTCATCAGATACTAAAACGCATGCTTATTTATATAAAAATTGGCCCAATATAGGCGGTGTTGCACATACACACGCAACATATTCGGTAGCGTGGGCTCAGTCACAGCGTGATATTCCAATTTTTGGCACGACGCACGCCGATCATTTAACAGCAGATATTCCGTGCGCACCGCCAATGGCAGATTCGCTTATTGAAGGCAATTACGAACACAACACCGGAATTCAGATTCTGGACTGTTTCAAAGAAAAAAATCTTTCCTACGAAGAAGTAGAAATGATTCTGATAGGAAATCACGGTCCGTTTGCCTGGGGTAAAAATGCTGCAAAGGCAGTTTATAACAGTAAAGTGCTGGAGGTTGTGGCAGAAATGGCGTATCTGACGTTGCAAATAAACCCTAATGCGCCAAGATTGAAAGATTCCCTTATAAAAAAACACTACAATCGTAAACACGGAAAAGATTCGTATTACGGACAGTAAGGAATTTTAGATTAAAGATTATTGATTTTAGATTTAAGATCAAACGAAAAACGATTAAACAGTTCAACAAAATAACGATTCAACAAAAATGATAGACATTTCACAAAAAGAAGTTTGGTTTGTGGTAGGAAGCCAGGAATTATACGGTGAAGAAACCTTGCGAAAAGTGGCCGAGCATTCGCAGATAATTGCAAAAGGATTAGACGGAGCATCGGAGATTCCGGTAAAAGTGGTGTACAAAGACACTTTAAAATCAGCTCAACAGATTACCAATTTATGTTTAGAAGCCAATTCGGCCAAAAATTGCATCGGAATTATTGCCTGGATGCATACTTTTTCGCCGGCAAAAATGTGGATTGGCGGACTGAGTATTTTAAAGAAACCATTATGCCATTTACACACACAATACAACGCTGAAATTCCGTGGGGAACGATCGATATGGATTTTATGAATCTGAATCAATCGGCTCACGGAGATCGCGAGTTTGGTTTTATCATGTCTAGAATGCGTAAAAAGCGTAAAGTGGTCGTGGGTCACTGGGAAGATCCCCGAGTTTTAAATAAGTTGGGTGTTTGGACAAGAGTAGCTTTGGGTTGGGATGAACTTCAGAACCTAAAAGTAGCCCGTATTGGTGACAATATGCGTGAAGTTGCCGTTACAGAAGGCGACAAAGTCGAAGCTCAAATACGTTTTGGAGTTTCGGTAAACGGATACGATTCATCGGATGTAACCAAATATATTGAGAAAGTTACAGCTAAAGAATTGAATGATTTACTGGCCGTTTATGAGTCTTCTTATACGTTAACCGATGCTCTAAAAGAAGACGGAGCGCAAAGAAATTCTTTAGCGGAAGCAGCAAAAATAGAACTAGGATTACGCGCTTTTCTTAAAGAAGGAGGTTTTGGAGCCTTTACAGATACATTTGAAAATCTGGGTGCCTGGAAACAATTACCCGGAATTGCGACACAAAGATTAATGGCAGATGGTTATGGTTTTGGTGGCGAAGGCGATTGGAAAACCGCCGCAATGGTGAGAGTTTTAAAAGTAATGAATGTGGGTCTTGAAGGAGGAACTTCTTTTATGGAAGATTATACGTATCACTTTACACCTCAAAAAGCGTATGTTTTAGGTTCTCACATGTTAGAAATTTGTCCTTCTATTGCCGACGGAAAACCTTCTTGCGAAGTACATCCGTTAGGAATTGGAGGAAAAGAAGATCCTGCAAGATTAGTGTTTAATGCTCCGGCAGGTGAGGCTATTAATGTGTCGCTGATAGATATGGGAAATCGTTTCCGTTTGATTGTAAACGAAGTTGAAGCTGTAAAACCAATGGCTGACTTACCTAAATTGCCAGTTGCGAGGGTGTTGTGGGATTGTAAACCAAATTTGGATATTGCGGCAACTGCCTGGATTCTAGCTGGAGGAGCACACCATACTGTATATAGTCAGGCTGTAACTACAGAATATATGGAAGATTTTGCAGATATTGCGGGTATAGAATTACTGGTTATTGACGAAAAAACAACGGTTAGGGAATTTAAAGATAAATTAAATGCTAATGAAGCTTATTATCATTTGTTTCAACATGGACTTTAATTTTTAAGGACAAAGGCTCAAAGTGGCAAAGGTTTTTATTTTGAATTAAAATGTGCTACTTTTAATATTTACATCTTACATTTTACATCTCACAACATTAAAAAAAAAATTTATGAATGTATTAAAACGTTATATTTTTAGAATAAGCTTGTTGAGTCTAGCGATAATTTCTATTCAATGCAAAAGCGATAAAAAAATGGATAATACCACAATTTCTTCAGATAAAAAAACAACAGTTACAATTGAAAAATCTTCTTATGGAACCACTTCAAATGGAGAAAAAATAGAGAGCTATAAGCTGAAAAACCAAAACGGGATGGAGGTAGATATCATCACTTTTGGGGGAATTATCACCGATTTGAAAGTGCCGAACAAAGAAGGTGTTTCAGAAAATGTAGTAATCGGATTTAATTCTTTGCAACAATATGAGAAAGAAAATCCGTTTTTTGGAGCTTTGATCGGGCGATTTGGAAATAGAATCGCGAAAGGAAAATTTTCGCTTGACGGAAAAGAATATTCTTTGGCTATCAATAATGCGCCAAATGCTTTGCACGGAGGGCCAGAAGGGTTTCATAGAGTAGTTTGGAAAGCGGTTGAAGCAAAATCGGGCGCTACGGCTTCTCTTAAATTATCGTATTTGGCTAAAGACGGAGAAGAAGGTTATCCTGGAAATTTGCAGGTTTTTGTGACTTATACTTTAAATAATAATAACGAATTATCGGTACAATACGAAGCAACAACCGACAAAAAAACGGTTGTAAATTTGACGCAACACTCGTATTTCAATTTATCAGCAGATTTTTCTAAAACAATTCTGGATCACGAAATAACTTTAAATGCAGATAAAATTGTTCCCGTAGATGCGACTTTAATTCCAACAGGAAAATTAGAAGATGTTGCCAATACACCTTTTGATTTTAGAAAACCAAAATTGGTAGGAAAAGAAATCGGATTCAAAAATCAGCAGTTAGAAAGAGGCAAAGGATACGATCATTGCTGGGTGCTGAACAATTCCGCAAAAGGGAAAACCGTTATCGCAAAAGCCTATCACGCAGCAAGCGGAAGAATTTTGGAAGTTACCACAGATGAACCTGGAATTCAGTTTTACTCAGGCAATTTTCTTGACGGAACTTTGCCTATGCGCAACCAAGGAACGTATGCGTACAGAACGGGTTTTTGTTTAGAAACCCAACATTTTCCAGACGCTCCTAACCAAAAAGATTTTCCAACAACGGTTTTAAACCCGAGAGAAAAATACAATACTACGACTACTTTTAAGTTTTCTGTAAAAAAATAATTTTTTAAAATTTGTTTAATAATTAGTTTTAGTTCTCTGAAAAACCTCGAAGTCATTTGCTTTCGAGGTTTTTTTATTGGATAAAATTACTTGGGAAAAGAGGTAATTTTGTGCCTAAATTTTGCGACTTCGCGACTTTGCAAGATGAATTTATTTTACAGCTTTATAAAAGTCTTAAATTAGCGAAAGCAAAACAAAATATAAAAATGAAACATCTATTTAAAGCAGAAGCAAATTGGACTTCGAATCAAAATTCAGCAGATTCCACAAAAAGATTTTATAATAAAAGTCATCAAATTAAGATCGAAGGCAAACCAGTTTTAGATGTTTCCGCAGCGAAAGCTTTCAAGGGGAATCCGGAATTGTATAATCCCGAAGATTTGCTGTTGAGCAGTTTGGTTTCCTGCCACATGATGTCGTATTTATACGTCTGTTCTCAAAACGCTATAGAAGTTCTCGAATATTCAGACCACGCAGAAGCAACTCTAGAAGTTTTGGAAGATGGAAGCGGTCGTTTTGTTGAGGTAAAATTAAATCCGAAAGTCACCATTGCCTCTGCCGATCAGATCGAGTTAGCAAACGAACTGCATAAAAAAGCAAACCAATTGTGTTTTATTGCTAATTCTTGCAATTTCCCTGTTTTGCATGAGGCGAGTTGTGAGGTTTCTACAATGTAAATTATGGATAACAGTAAATACGAAAAACCTAAAAAGAGTAGATTTGATAATTATAAATTTTAATAAAAACAAAATGAAAAAAACATTGTTAATATTGTTTATTATTTTTGCGTCATGTGCAAAAAAAGAATTACCATCTAATGTGTCAATTGCTCTAAATGATTTAGATGGTTTTATAAAAATAAATAGAGATTATGACAGTTTGATAAGTATTTTAGATGAATCAAAGATAAATGGTTTGTCAATTGACTCTTTAAATAGTATAATTGTCAGAATAAAAGTTAATCGTGAGATGCTTCAAGAAAGGGAATATAAAGTAGAAGAGTTTCTAAAATATAATCCAAAATATTCAGACTATGATGAAATTAAAAACAGAAAAACGATACCGGTAATTGATATTAATGAAAATTATGATTTAATTTTAAAAAGATATACTGCTTTGAAAATTAAAAACAAGATTTATAAATAATTGTTTCTTAATGATCTAATGTTTTTCAGATGTGATTGAAATAAACTTGATTCATTATTCCATTGTTTTTAAAATTGACTTATAGCTAGTTTATGGATTTCCGTAATACGACAAAAGTTTTTTCGCTGTTATTTGTTTTTATTACAATGAACTTATATAAGTAAGTTCTGTTTATTAACTTTAAAATTTTTATTATGGAAAAAATTCAAGCAATTAAACCAGGTCCAAAACCTAACAAACCAGATGGAAAACCAGATGAGAGAAGACGAGTTAATCCGCCAAATCAGCCAAAGCATCCTGATTTAAAGCCTCATATCCATAAACCAAAGGATTGATTTAAGGTGTAAGAATGTCTTAAAACCAAAAAAACCTCTTCGAAAGAAGAGGTTTTTGTACCCGGAGCCGGAGTCGAACCGGCACGGTTTCCCACAGGTGTTTGAGACCAGCGCGTCTACCAATTCCGCCATCCGGGCTTAGCAGACGAAAAAATAATCAAAAATTCAATTATTTTAACGCAATAGAATAAGTAATTATGATGTCATAATTGTGCTTATTCCTTTAACACGGTGCAAATGTAAAAAATAAAATTAAATGTGCTACTAAAAATACTTAAAATTTTCCTTTCAGTGTCCAATAAATTTTCTAAATTTGCACCTCGTTAAAACGAAGCACACACAACTAACTACACCCGAGGCGAATACAGCATTTGGCTAAGAAAAAAAATAAAGCCCGATTGTATGGAGCGCAGCGGAATAAAAACAACAAACTATAATGTCGCACCTAGAACCAGAAGCTAAAATTTTTGCTTGTTCAAAAAGTGTTTATCTAGCAGAAAAAATTGCAGAGCAATACGGAATTCCGTTAGGGAAAGTAACGATGTCAACGTACAGTGATGGAGAGTTTCAGCCATCGTATGAAGAATCAATAAGAGGATTACGCGTTTTTATCGTGTGTTCTACTTTTCCAACTGCAGATAATTTGATGGAATTGTTACTCATGATTGATGCTGCAAAACGTGCATCAGCAAGACATATTACGGCTGTTATGCCTTATTTTGGTTGGGCAAGACAGGACAGAAAAGACAAACCAAGAGTTCCGATTGGAGCAAAATTAGTAGCTAATTTATTAGATGCTGCCGGAGCAACAAGAGTGATGACAATGGATTTGCACGCAGATCAAATTCAGGGGTTTTTCGAGAAACCAGTAGATCATTTATTTGCATCTACGATCTTTTTGCCTTACGTAGAAAGTTTAAAATTAGACAATTTGACCATTGCCTCTCCAGATATGGGAGGTTCAAAAAGAGCTTATGCGTACTCTAAGTTTTTAGAATCAGATGTAGTAATCTGTTACAAACAAAGAAAAGCAGCCAACGTTATCGACACCATGGAATTGATAGGTGAAGTAAAAGGTCGTAACGTAATATTAGTAGATGACATGATTGATACCGGCGGAACATTAGCAAAAGCGGCCGATTTAATGATCGAAAAAGGAGCATTGAGCGTAAGAGCAATTTGTACACACGCCATTTTATCTGGTGATGCTTACGAAAAAATAGAAAACTCAAAATTAAGTGAGTTAATCGTAACCGATTCTATTCCGTTAAAGAAAGAATCAAATAAAATCAGAGTAGTGAGTTGTGCACCTCTTTTTGCCGAAGTTATGCACATGGTGCACCACAACAATTCCATCAGTGGAAAATTTATAATGTAGTCATTGCGAGGAACGAAGCAATCTCACTACAATAAGAATTAGAATATTTATTAATAACTATATTTTTTTACAATGAAATCGATTACAATTAAAGGATCAGAAAGAGAAAGCGTGGGCAAAGTGTCAACTAAAGCCTTACGTAATGCTGGACAGGTTCCTTGCGTATTATACGGAGGAAATCAAGCAGTACACTTCTCAGCAGACGCTGCAGCGTTCAAAAACTTGGTTTACACTCCAAACGCACACACAGTTGTGATTGAGCTTGGAAAAGGAAAATCATTCAATGCAATTTTGCAAGACATTCAAGTACACCCAGTATCTGACAGAATTTTACACATTGACTTCTTTCAATTATTTGATGACAAAGAAATCACTATGGAAGTTCCTGTAAAAGTTGTTGGTACATCAAAAGGTGTTCTTGCAGGTGGTGTTTTACGTCTAAACACTCGTAAACTTAAAGTAAAAGCGTTACCTAAAAATCTTCCTGATTTTGTTGAGGCTGACATTACTCCACTAGAAATGGGTAACAAATTATACGTTACTAAAGTGGGTACTCCAGATTACAAAGTAATGCACCCAGAGAACACAGTTGTTGCTCAGGTAAGAATCTCTCGTGCTGCTATGAAAGCTGCTCAAGAAGCTGCAAAAGCTGCAAAAGCTCCTGCAAAAGGAAAGAAAAAATAATTTTTTTCAAATTTCAAAACCAAAGCATCAATCGAAAGATTGGTGCTTTTTTGTTTTAACGGTTCTGAGTTGCTAAGATGGTAAGGTTTTAAGCGAACTTTGCGTAAAATGCGCGCTTTGCGGTTAAGATTAGATTTTCTAATTTTTCAGGAGCAGAAACTTGAAGGTTTTTCAAGGCCTAAAGTTCCTGCTATCATTCCAATCTTTTTTATTGAAAAAACAATAAAAAAGGATTTTCCCTTCTATCAGGGCTAGCCAGAAGTTTAGTTTTTCATAAGACTCTAAACCGATAAGAAGCTAAGATTCTAAAGAAAAGACTTTGCGCAATCTCTGTTATCCAGAGGAACAAGGATCTTCGAAAGTACCTCGATAATCTGAAAAATTATTACCAAACTTTAAATTCGCTCAGTCTGGCAAAATTGACAGCTAAAAAATCTGCTCAATCAGCCAAATCTGCGAGAAACTTTTTTAAAAAACCTTTGCGCTCTTTCAGGGTAAAAAATAAACCAACCAATTGCCACATTCTCTAATTAATCTTACTTTTGCACACATGATAAAATGGATCGAAAAACTGTTTTCATCAACACCAAAAGAAGGGAACACAGACAATATGAAACCGGAGGTTCACGAACACCAAAAAAACAATATAGAAGACGTGAGTAAAAAATATTTAATCGTAGGTTTAGGCAATATAGGAGCCGAATACGTTAATACACGACACAACATCGGATTTAAAGTCCTCGATTTTTTAGCCAAAAAAGAAAGCCTTTCTTTCGAAACTGCAAAATTAGGAGCGATGGCCGAATACAAATTCAAAGGCAGAACTTTTTTCCTGCTAAAGCCCAATACCTACATGAACCTCAGTGGTAAAGCGGTAAAATACTGGATGGACAAAGAAAACATTCCGTTAGAGAATATTTTGGTCATTACAGACGATCTAAATCTTTCTTTCGGAACCATACGCATCAAACCAAAGGGCAGCGACGGAGGCCATAACGGACTTAAAAACATCAATTTAGTTTTAAATACGCAACAATATACTCGTTTTAGGTTTGGCATCAGCGATCAGTTCAAAAAAGGTCAGCAAGTCGATTATGTTTTGGGCGATTGGGATGAGGAAGAAAAAGCTAAATTACCGGAACGCCTGGAAGTCGCATCAGAAATTATCAAATCTTTTGGCACGGCTGGACTAGAAAATACCATGACTACTTTTAACGGAAAATAGCGATTTACAACTATTTAACTGATAAAAAAGCAAATTATCAAAGAATTTAATTCAATTATAACAAAATACTATTTCTTATTCCAAAGTTAAATGATTAAATTTGGGATAAATTATTATAAATCATAAAATCACAAATATCATGGCTTTTGAATTACCACAATTACCCTATGCATATGATGCATTAGAACCACATATTGATGCTCGTACAATGGAAATTCACCATTCAAAACATCATAATGCATACACAACAAATTTAAATGCTGCCATTGCAGGAACAGATTTAGAAGGAAAAACAATCGAGAATATTTTAATTAATTTGGATAAAGCTAATGCTGCCGTTCGTAACAATGGTGGAGGTTTTTACAATCACAATTTGTTCTGGACAGTAATGGCTCCGGATGGAGGTGGTTTGCCAACAGGTGATTTATTGACTGCAATCGAGTCTTCTTTTGGAACTTTTGAAGAGTTTAAAGCAAAATTTGCTAAAGCAGGTGCTACACAATTTGGTTCAGGATGGGCTTGGTTATGTGTGCACAAAGGTGGAAAATTAGACGTTTGTGGAACTCCAAATCAAGATAATCCATTGATGCCGGAAGTAGGATGTGGCGGAACTCCAATTTTAGGAATGGATGTTTGGGAGCACGCTTATTATTTAAATTACCAAAACAGAAGACCTGATTATATCGAAGCTTTCTTCAATGTAATCAACTGGACAGAAGTAGCGAGAAGATTTGCTTTAGAAAAATAATCTTTTTTCAAATACGTAAAAACCCGATTAATTCCTTGCGAATCAATCGGGTTTTTTATTTGATTGTCTCGCCCTGAAAAAGGTTGACTATAATTGAGCTAATTATGTCTACAGAAAGAAAAGATTTAAAAAAGTCATTACTTTTCCGTATTCGTTTATCAGATTGTAAAAAATAAAAAGTTGGTTGAATTTTTGATGTATTAAAAAAAGAAGCATTTTTTAATGCTACAGGAAGGCTCTGGAAAAAATGAGGTGACTTTATTCCAATAAAAAAGGCGAATTTCTTCGCCTTTTTTGCCCCAAATCTACCATAAACTTAACCTACTAATGTTATGGTTTAGTAAATGTATACTAGTGTGTTTTTTATTCCAAATATATTAGATTAACTACCAATAAAATCGACAAAACACGTAATTTCTTACTTTGAAAAGTGTTTATGTGACTTTATTCCAATAAAAAAGGCGAAATTTCTTTCGCCTTTTTTGCCCCAAATCTACCATATACTTAACCTACTAATGTTATGGTTTAGTAAAAGTATAGTAGTTATTTCTTTGTTTCAAATATTTCTGTTGAATAACCCATAAAATCGATAAAATGCGTAATTTCTTATTTTTAAGGTTTTTTTTGACTTTATTCCAATAAAAAAGGTGGAATTGCTTCCACCCTTTTTGCCCCAAATCTACCATAAACTTAACCTACTAATGTTATGGTTTTTCAAAAGTATTATAGACGAGAGATTTTCCCAAACATATAAGACAAACTACACAAAAAACCGATTAAGTGCACGATTTAACCTTTTGTTAGCATTTCTTTAATACGCTCTAGCATCTTTTCCTTCATAGAAATTCATAAAAGCTCGGTTTACAACCCTGTTTCCACCTGGTGTTGGATAATCTCCTGTAAAATACCAGTCACCCAGGTTTTTAGGACAGGCGATATGTAAATCTTCTACTTTTTGGAAAATAATTTTAACTTCTGCATTAATTTCCGGCGAACTTAACATTTCCGCAATTTTATCCGAAACCTCTTCAGGTGTAAATTGATCGTAAATGGCAGTTACATAGTTTACAACATCTTTGTCATTGTAGTTTTCTTGCGCTTTACATTTTGCATAGACTTCGTCTACTATATGATATAAGTTTCGCTCCTTTAATAAAGCCAATGCAGCTCTAAAAGCGACTAAACCTTCTAGTTTTGCCATATCAATTCCGTAACAATCTGGATAGCGTATTTGTGGTGCCGATGAAACAATGACGATACGTTTGGGTTTCAAACGATCCATCATTTTGATGATACTCATCTTTAAAGTGGTTCCTCTTACAATACTATCATCAATAATAACCAGGTTATCGGTTGGTTTGATCACGCCGTATGTAACGTCATAAACGTGAGCGACCAAGTCGTCTCTACTGCTATCTTCTGTAATAAACGTTCTTAATTTGGCGTCTTTAATAGCGACTTTCTCCGTACGAATTTTTACGGCCAATAATTCCTGTAGTGTTTCGGCGGTAAGTGTACTTCTGTTGTCTAAAATATAATTGTTTTTTCTTTGATTTAAAAAATCCTGAGCCGCTTCTATCAAACCATAGAATGAAGTTTCGGCGGTGTTTGGGATATATGAAAAAACAGTATTGTCTGTATCGTTATCAATTGATTTAAGAACGGCCGGAAGAATTAATTTGCCTAAATTTTTACGTTCCTGATAAATTTCTGCATCGCTTCCTCTTGAGAAATAAATTCGCTCAAAAGAACAGGCTTTTTTAACGGTTGGTTCCAAAATCTGATTCATCGAAACTTTTCCGTTTTTCTTAATGATTAAAGCATTTCCTGGTTCGATTTCCTGAACTTTTTCAAAAGGAACATTAAAAACAGTTTGTATAACAGGTCTTTCTGAGGCCACAACCACTACTTCATCATCTTGGTAGAAATAAGCAGGACGAATCCCGGCTGGGTCTCTAAATACAAATGCATCGCCATGACCTAATAATCCGGCCATTGCATAACCTCCGTCTAAATTTTTAGCCGAGCGTGTCAGTATTTTAGCAAGATCCAAACGTTCTGCAATTACCGGAGAAGCTTCTCTTTTAGAATAACCTTCAGCTTTGCAGTCCTGGTAAAGCTGCATCACTTCTTTGTCCAAAAAGTGACCTATTTTTTCCATAACCGTAACAGTATCGGCCATTTCTTTTGGATGCTGTCCCAGTTCAACTAAATTTTCGAAAAGCTCTTTAACATTGGTCATGTTGAAGTTACCGGCCAAAATCAAATTACGATGCATCCAGTTGCTCTGACGTAAAAAAGGATGTACACTTTCGATGCTGTTTTTTCCGAAAGTTCCGTAACGAACGTGTCCTAAAAATAATTCTCCTATATAAGGAATATTGGCTTTTTGTTTTGCTACATCATTGGCGTATTCAGGATGAGAAGTCATTTCTTCATTGATGCGCTCGTTGATTTGTTTGAAAACATCCTGTATGGGTTGCGCGTGATTAGAACGCACTCTGCTAATGTAGCGTTCGCCCGGTTCCACATCTAATTTGATACTGGCAAAACCAGCGCCATCTTGGCCACGGTTGTGTTGCTTCTCCATCATAAGATACATTTTTTGTATCCCATAAAAAGCAGTTCCGTATTTTTCTTTGTAATATTCAAGCGGTTTAAGAAGTCTAACTAAAGCTATACCACATTCGTGTTTTAAAGCGTCGCTCATTGTATTTTGTATTTGTGTTGTTGTAAGTTGTGCGTTTTAACGTAATAAAAAAGCCCCGTGTTACGAGGCTTTAAGGCATTATATTTCTATGTCAAACTGAGTTAGCGACTTAAATTGTTGTAATCGAATTGCTACTTCAGCTTTGCTTAATGTTTCCATCCTTTCGGTTCCAAATTTCTCTACACAAAAGGAAGCTAAATTCGAACCGTAAATAATTGCATTTTTCATGTTGCTAAAAGAGATATTCTCGCTTTGCGTAATAAATCCTGAAAAACCACCTGCAAAAGTATCTCCAGCTCCTGTTGGATCAAAGACTTCTTCTAGTGGTAAAGCTGGTGCAAAAAATACTTCTCTATTGTGAAATAAAAGTGCTCCATGCTCTCCTTTTTTAATCACTACATATTTTGGTCCCAAGTCCTGAATTTTAGCTGCCGCTTTTACCAATGAATATTCTCCTGAAAGTTGTCTTGCTTCCTCGTCATTGATCGTAATAACATCAACACGTTTGATTACCTCAAGTAATTCTGGTAAAGCACAATCCATCCAGAAATTCATCGTGTCCAGAACTACCAATTTTGGTTTTTTCTCCATCTGATCCAAAACACTGCTTTGTACCAACGGATGCAAGTTTCCTAACATTACTACATCAGCATCCTTGAAGTTCTGAGGAACTTTTGGTTGAAAATCAGCCAAGACATTCAGTTCGGTTACTAAAGTGTCTCTGGAATTTAAATCGTTGTGATACAAACCGCTCCAAAAAAAGGTTTTGCCGCCTTTTACAATTTCGATACCCGAAATATCAATATTTTTTGAAGTTAATAAGTCTAAATGTTCTTGAGGAAAATCGTCACCAACTACAGAAACAATAGCCGATTGTAAGTTAAAAAAGGATGCCGATAAACCAATGTACGTTGCAGCACCACCTAAAATTTTATCTGTTTTTCCGAAAGGAGTTTCAATTGCGTCGAAAGCAACCGTTCCAACAATCAATAATTTATTCATTTTATGAATTTCGAATTAGGGTGCAAAGATACTTCATAAGTTACAATATTGCAACGGTTTGGGGTCTCAAAATTTTCATAAAAAAACAATATCGCTTTTGGTGTCAAAATGATTGAAAATGAATGATTTGTTAGGCTTTTTTTCTTTAATCAAGAAACTTTTTTTTCTAAGAATAACTATAAAAAACATCCATTTACTTTACATCGGATAGTTCTTTATCCTATTAATTTTTCTCTAACATATTTTCAAATTAAAATCAGGTAGAAATAGCCAAAAATGTGTTTAAATAGTTTCCGGAAAATGCAATCCCTAAAAATTTAGGAAACCGGCATTGTTGTATTTTATGATTTAGAGCCAATAGTTTCGTAATAAACATCAACAGAAAGCTTTGGTTGCAAAGATGCCATCACTGCCAATTCGTCGCAACGCTCGTTTTGAGGGTGATTATTGTGTCCTTTAATCCATTTAAAATCAACCTGATGTTTGCGATAAACAATCAAAAAACGTTTCCATAGATCGGGATTTTTTTTGCCTGTAAAACCTTTTTTCTCCCAGCCAAAGACCCATTTTTTCAGCACAGAATCGACAACATACTTAGAATCAGAGATGACTAAAACCTTCATATTTAGATTTTTTAGCTTTTCTAAACCCACAATTACCGCCAATAATTCCATTCTATTATTAGTCGTCAGGCGAAAACCTTCATAGAATTCTTTTTTGTGAGGTGTTCCTACCAATTCGATCACGACCCCATAACCGCCGTTTCCGGGGTTTCCTTTTGCGGCACCATCCGTGTATATATGTATTTCGTGATTCATTTTAATTTTTTTTCACATATAAGTGATGTAAGTCCTTTGAATTATTACAACGTAAATATTATTCTTATATGATTTAATTTTTTGCGTCTTATTCTTCTAAAAGTCTTGAAATAATTTCTGGAAAATATTTTTGTTCAAGTTCGTGAATCTTTTCGGCTACTGTTTCTGCAGTATCCGTACTTTCTAAAGCGACACTTTTCTGAAAAATAATAGCACCTTCGTCATAATGTTCGTTTACAAAATGAATAGAAATTCCGGTTTCTTTCTCTTTGTTGTCTACTACTGCCCTGTGTATGTGCATGCCATACATTCCTTTGCCGCCATAATTGGGTAAAAGGGCAGGATGAATATTAATGATTTTGTTGGGATATTTTTCGATAATGTTGTCAGGAAACTTCAATAAAAAGCCAGCTAAGACAATCAAATCCGGGGCGATTTTTTGTATTTTTTGTAATACGTTTCGGTCTAAAAGTTCGTTTTTTGAGAAGATTTCTGTTGGAACTTGATGATTTTTTGCTCTTTCTATGACTTTTGCAGCAGCATTATTGGTAAATACCGAAACCACTTTTGCAATTTTATTTTTTTTAAAGTATTGGATGATATTTTCTGCATTAGTACCTGAACCTGAGGCGAAAACAACAATTTTTTTCATAATCGAATATAATTTTATAATGCAAAAAACGGAATAATAATCGAAAATAAATAGTATTAAAAGGGCTTTCTTGAAATTAATTTTATAAATTAGTATCACATTTATTAACTAAATAGTTGTTTTAAAATAAAGTTTTTTATTTTTGCCAACAAATTAAATTCTAAAATTAAAGATTATGTCAGACATTGCATCAAGAGTAAAAGCGATTATCGTAGACAAATTAGGTGTTGACGAAAACGAAGTTGTAACAGAAGCAAGCTTCACTAATGATTTAGGAGCTGACTCATTAGACACTGTTGAGCTTATTATGGAATTCGAAAAAGAATTTGATATTCAAATTCCGGACGATCAAGCAGAAAACATTGCTACTGTTGGTCAAGCTATTTCTTATATCGAGGAAGCTAAAAAATAATAATACTGCACCCGAAATTTAAAAAAAGATAATTTTTGAAATTCCGAACTCCAATTTTGGAATTTGTTTTTTGAAATTTGTAGTTTTTTAAAATTCGGGTGTTATTATTTTTTTAAAATTTAAATTTCGATTGGTTTACAATCAAAAAGATATATTTATATTGTAATGCCCATGGCTCTTAAGTAACAGAACAGTTAAGAAAGCGTGGGTTTTATTTGTTTAAAGATAGAAAACATATATTATGGCATTAAGGCGAGTTGTTGTAACAGGATTAGGTGCTCTTACTCCTATCGGGAATAATATCCAAGAGTATTGGAATGCACTCGTGAATGGCGTTAGCGGAGCTGCCCCTATCACGTATTATGATACAGAAAAACATAAGACAAAGTTTGCCTGCGAAGTAAAAAACTTCAATATTGAAGATTACATGGATCGTAAAGAATCCAGAAGATTAGACAAATTTGCTCAATATGCTGTGGCTGCAAGTGACGAGGCTATAAAAGATGCAGGACTTACAAACGACAATGTTGATAAACAAAGAGTAGGTGTTATCTGGGGTGCAGGAATTGGCGGACTGGAAACCTTTCAGGAAGAAGTTATGTACTATGCCAAAGGTGACGGAACTCCAAAATTCAATCCTTTCTTTATTCCTAAAATGATTGCCGATATTGCGCCAGCACACATTTCGATGCGTAATGGTTATATGGGACCAAATTATACTACAGTTTCTGCGTGTGCTTCTTCGGCAAATGCCTTAATTGATGCCTTTAATTATATTCGCTTAGGCATGTGCGATGTTATTATTTCTGGAGGTTCAGAGGCTGCTATTACTATTGCTGGTATGGGAGGTTTTAACTCTATGCATGCCTTGTCTACAAGAAACGAAAGTCCAGAAACGGCTTCAAGACCTTTTGATGCAACCCGTGATGGTTTTGTTTTAGGCGAAGGAGCAGGAGCTTTGGTTCTTGAAGATTACGAACACGCAAAAGGTAGAGGAGCAAAAATTTATTGCGAAGTTGGCGGAGGCGGAATGTCATCTGATGCGTACCATTTAACAGCGCCGCACCCCGAAGGTATTGGTGTGATTGCTGTAATGAAAAATACTTTAAGAGACGCTGGAATGAATCCGGAAGATATTGATCACATTAACACACACGGTACTTCTACGCCATTGGGAGATGTTGCCGAACTAAAAGCAATTAGTGCTGTTTTTGGAGATCATGCAAAAAATATCAATATCAATTCTACAAAATCCATGACAGGACATTTACTTGGTGCTGCCGGAGCTATTGAAGCAATTGCTTCAATTTTGGCGATGCAACATGGTATAATTCCTCCAACGATTAATCATACAGTTGTAGATGAAAATATTGATCCATTATTGAATCTTACCTTAAACAAACCACAAAAAAGAGAAGTAAATGTTGCTATGAGTAACACCTTTGGTTTTGGTGGACACAATGCATGTGTATTGTTTAAAAAATTGGCTGATTAATGATGCGTATGAGTATTTTCAAAAAAATATTTACAAAATCCCGTTCTCTAGAAGACGGGATTTTTTTTGATACTATTCAGAAAATACTTGGTTTTGAGCCAATTTCTATCCATTTTTATAAGAAAGCATTTACTCATAGATCTTCAAATAAATTAGACGAAACGGGTCATCCAATTAACTATGAGCGTTTAGAGTTTTTAGGAGATGCTATGCTGAGTGCTGTAATTGCGGCGCATTTATTCAACAAGGCACCCAACGGAGACGAAGGTTACTTAACAAAAATGCGTTCAAAAATTGTGAGTCGTGAGCATTTAAATGAGTTGGGTAAAGATTTAAATTTAGTTCGATTTGTAGAAAGTAAAGTGCCTCTTCAACATTTCGGAGAAAACATTCACGGTAATATCTTCGAGTCGCTTATTGGTGCAATTTATCTGGATCGTGGTTATACTTTTTGCGAAAAATTTATTCAAAAAAGAGTCATTACTCCTTATGTAGATATTGCCAGATTAGAAGGAAAGGTGATCAGCTATAAAAGTTTGGTTATCGAATGGTGTCAGAAAGAAAAGAGAATATTTCATTACGATATTTTTGAAGACAATGGCATCGACGGGCAACGTTTGTTTGGTGTTAAATTAAGTATAGACGACAAAGTAATTGCAAGAGCAAGAGCAACTTCAAAAAAGAAAGCAGAAGAAAAAGCATCTCAAAGAGCTTATTTTGCATTTCAGGAAAAAATAGATAAGAAATAACTACAAAAATACGGTAAGTTTCTTAATGCTATAACGTTTTCGTTTATAAATTAACAAAAACAAGCAATGCTTCACTATTGATGATTCGATAGAAATAGTATATTTACAACTTGATTTTTCATGACATGGCTATTCATAGATTGGATTTAGACGAATTTGACGAAATTGATTACTATTTAATGGCAATTCATACTTCATTAGAAGATTATCGATTGGCTTATTTTGTCAATCAAAAACTTCCGATAAACTTAAGTAAGAGCAAAAACGAGATTCATGCTCAAACGAAGGAAGGCGAAGCAAATTTTTCGAGATTTTATTACTATGATTCCGAGAAAGCTATTTCATGGAATTTAATTCAGAATAAAAATGAAATCATTTCCGTGAGTATAAATGATTTCCAGAATTTGTTTTCAAATGAAACAAGTGAGGTTTCAACAACAATTCATTTACTTCCTGAATTCAAAAAAGTAGATTTTTTCTTGAAAATTGAAAATAGCGATGAGGCTATTGATTTTTCAGAAATCCAGCAAAAGCTAAATACAATTGAGAGTATTGCGGCTATTTATGCTGTGGATACAAACAAAATAAAATCAAAAAACAATTTAATTTTTTAAAAAAAATGCTAACAAACAAAAAGACTAAAATTGTAGCTACACTTGGGCCCGCATGTAGTACGAGAGAGATTATCAAGGATATGATCGAGGCGGGGGTTAATGTGTTTAGGATCAATTTTTCGCATGCAGATTACGAAGGAGTAAAAGAAAAAATCGAGATCATCAGAGGTTTAAATGAAGAGTTTGGATATACCACAGCAATCTTAGGAGATTTGCAGGGGCCAAAACTTAGAGTTGGAGTAATGGAAGAAGGAACTGTGGTGAATGATGGCGATTTGATCACTTTTACAACAGCCGAAGATATTTTAGGAACGGCTCAGAAAGTGTTCATGAAATACCAAAATTTTCCAAATGATGTAAATCCGGGAGAGCGTATTTTGCTTGATGATGGAAAACTGATTTTCGAAATTATTTCTACAGACAAAAAAACAGAAGTAGTTGCCAAAGTGATTCAGGGTGGAGAATTAAAATCTAAAAAAGGAGTTAACCTTCCGAATACTAAGATTTCTTTACCAGCTTTGACAGAAAAAGATATTGCCGATGCCATTTTTGCTATCGAACAAAAAGTAGACTGGATTGCGCTTTCGTTTGTAAAAACACCGCGAGATTTGCAAGATTTACAGGAATTGATCGATAAACATTCTGAATATAAAATTCCGATTGTAGCTAAAATTGAAATGCCGGAAGCACTTGAAAATATTGATAAAATTATCGCTTATTGCGATGGATTGATGGTAGCACGTGGTGATTTAGGAGTAGAACTTCCTGCTCACGAAGTGCCATTGGTACAAAAAGACTTGATTCGTAGAGCTAAAACAGCCAGAATTCCGGTAATTGTGGCAACACAAATGATGGAAACGATGATCACGAGTTTAACACCAACACGTGCAGAAGTAAATGACGTTGCCAACTCGGTAATGGACGGAGCAGATGCTGTGATGTTGTCTGGAGAAACGGCTACAGGAAATTATCCCGTACAGGTTATTCAAAAAATGACTCAAATTTGTGAGGCGGTAGAAGATTCTCCGCTTATCCAGGTGCCGCAAAATACGCCACAGATTAAAACAAAACGTTTTATTACTAAAACAGTTTGTCATCAGGCGGCTTTATTGGCAAATGAAATCAAAGCAAAAGCAATTTGTACCTTGACGAATAGTGGTTATACTGCTTTTCAAATTTCGGCTTGGAGACCATCTGCACATATTTTAGTGTTTACTTCAAACAAAAGAATCTTAACACAATTGAATTTATTGTGGGGAGTAAAATCATATTTCTACGATAAAGACGAAAGTACAGATGATACGGTTACCGATGTAAACGAGATCGCAAGACAAAAAGGATTTGTTGAAAAAGGAGATTACCTGATCAACCTTGCAGCAATGCCAATCAAAGACAAAGGAATGGTAAACACCATGAGAGTATCTGAAATAGAATAGTTTTTCTTTAAATAAGAAGGCAACTCAAAAACCATCAAATTTATTTTTGATGGTTTTTCTTTATAAAATAGTTTTGCTTGAAAGCATTGTAAAGCCACAAACATTTGTTTTTCAACTGTATAAAATATCGCAACAAAAATTTTAACGATTAAATAACTAAGAGATAGTATGTTATTTAATTGATTTGTAACAAAAATTGTTCAAAAGCTACTAATTAACTAACTATTTAAATCATTTTATTATGTATAAAATTACGATAAAATCAGTTTTCGTTGCATCTGCTTTTTTGGTAGGTGTGAGCGGCTGTTTTGCGCAAGACATTTTAGTCAATTCGCTAAAGCTAAATGCGAGTGATAAGAGTAAAGAAAGCTTCAAGTTTACAGAACAAATCAACTTAGGGACCACTTCGGTAAAGGTACAGGGTTCTTCTGGAACGTGCTGGAGTTATGCTTCCAATTCATTTTTAGAGTCAGAAATGATTCGTTTAGGAAAACAACCTGTCGAGTTGTCTCAGATTTACTCTGCCAGAAACGTGTATGTTGAAAAAGGTATCAATTACGTGCGTATGCATGGCGCAGTTACTTTGGGTGATGGAGGAGCGTTGCATGACGTAATTAATATGTACAAAAAATACGGAACTGTTCCGAGAGAAGTCTACACCGGCTTGAACTACGGAACGGACAAAAATAAATTTGGCGAAATGGCAGCGCTTATCGAAGGTGTTTTGACCGCTGTTGTAAAAAACCCAAATGGAGAATTGACGCCAAACTGGCAAAAAGCATATGCAGCTGTTATCGATTCTTATTTAGGAAAAGTGCCAGAAAACTTTACTTACAAAGGAAAAAATTACACACCACAATCTTTTGCTAAAGAAGTAGTCGGAATTAATCCTGACGAGTATATCGAAATGTCTTCGTTTACAACAGCGCCTTACTACCAAAAAACAACGATGATGGTACCTGACAATTGGTCGTTTGATCAGGTGTACAATGTAAAAGTAAATGATATGACAGATGTTATTGACAATGCTTTGAAAAAAGGATATACTGTAGCGTGGGCGACAGACGTGAGCGAAAAAAGCTTTAGCTGGAAAAATGGTGTGGCTTATGTTCCAACAAAAAAATTCGACGACATGTCGGCTGAAGAAAAAGCAGACATGTTTAACGGGCCAAAACCAGAACCTGAAATCACGCCGGAAATGCGTCAGGCCGCGTTTGATAACTATACCACCACAGACGATCACGGAATGCATATTATTGGCTTGGCCAAAGACCAAACTGGAAGAGAATATTACATCGTAAAAAATTCTTGGGGAGAAACAAACGACTACAAAGGCTTCTTGTTTGTGACCAAAAATTTCGTAAAGTACAAAACTACTGCTTTAATGGTAAACAAGGGCGGAATCCCTTCTGAAATCGCTAAGAAGTTAGGGGTTTAAGAGGTTTGTTCTTTTTTAGATTATAGAAAAGCGCTGCAAGTAAGATTGTGAGCGCTTTTTTTTAAGAGTCAGTTTTTAATATTTCCTCAGAACAATATGTGTTGATACCATAACTTAGAGTGTTACCTTTTTTTATAAAAATAACTTGAAAAGTTATCAAATGACAAAATTTGCATTTCTTAATAAATTATCTTGAAGTCCTGATTTTATTGTAGTCTTTAAAAGAGAAAAGACCTTACATTGCTGTAAAGTCTTTTTGTAAAGCTCCCTCTCTTGGGCTCGAACCAAGGACCCTCTGATTAACAGTCAGATGCTCTAACCAACTGAGCTAAGAAGGAATCACCTTAAAGGTAAATATGTTTGCTAAAAAAAGTTGCTCCCCCTCTTGGGCTCGAACCAAGGACCCTCTGATTAACAGTCAGATGCTCTAACCAACTGAGCTAAGGAGGAAGTTGTTGCTCTTTTTAGCGAGTGCAAATATAGTTGATTTTTTAATTTCCCAAAAATATTTTGACTCTTTTTATTAAATATTTTTACTTGCCTACAATTGCCTTGTAAATATCGTTTCCGTTAGCAAATAAAAGCAACGATATAAGTAATACGAAACCAACCATTTGAGCGTTTTCTAAGAACTTATCGCTTGGTTTTCTGCCACTAATTATTTCGTATAATAAAAACATCACATGACCTCCATCAAGGGCAGGAATTGGCAATAAATTCATTACACCCAACATAATTGACAATAAAGCAGTGATATTCCAGAAAGTTTCCCAGCTCCACGTATTCGGGAAAATGTTAAAAATAGCCGCAAAACCACCTACTTGTTTGTACGCTTTTGTTTCTGGATTAAAAATCATTTTCAACTGTTTTCCGTAACCTATTAATTGATCTTTCCCTTTTGTAAGTCCAACCGGAATAGACTCCGCAAAACTATATTCTTTTGTACTTATTTTATAGTATCCTAATTTCTCTAAAGACTCCAAACCTAAACCACCAGCAACAACATCTAAGGTTCCTTTATTAGAAACTTTAACCGTCAATGGTGTTTCTTTTAAATCACGCAATATAACAGCAGGAATCGTTTTTCCTTTATTAGAATTTAAAATTGCTTTTGCCTGATCAAAATAAGTTACTTTTTCGCCATTAAGAGAAAGAATTAGATCTTTAGGTTTTAAATTTTGATTAGCAGATTCTGCTGTAACTTTTCCAATCGCAAAAGGAACACGAATATTGACAAGAAGTCCTTTCTCGTGTTTTGATAATTGATCCACAAAATCATTCGGAATTTTAATGGCCTGTTGTTGACCGTTTCTTTCCACCAAAACTTCTTTAGACATAATGATTTTCATGTTCAAATCATTGTCAAAATTTTCAACTTTTTGTCCGTCAATCGAGATTAATTTGTCTCCGGTTTTAAAACCAGTTTTCAACATCACAGGATTTTCAATCCAAACACCATCCTTCATGTCTGCATTGGCCACATACGTATCACCATAAACAAATGCCATTCCAATATAAATAATAAAAGCTAGGATAAAGTTTACCGTAACACCACCCAACATAATAATCAAACGTTGCCAAGCTGGTTTCGAGCGAAATTCCCACGGTTGTGGAGGCAAAGCCATTTGTTCTTTGTCCATGCTTTCGTCAATCATGCCCGAAATCTTTACATAACCACCCAAAGGCAGCCATCCGATTCCGTATTCTGTTTCGCCGATTTTCTTTTTTAGCAGCGAATATTTCACATCAAAAAATAAATAAAATTTTTCGACTCTGGTTTTAAATAATTTAGCAGGAATAAAATGTCCTAATTCATGCAGAATAATAAGTAATGATAAACTCAATAAAAATTGAGCAAGTTTGATAACTATATCCATTTTGTATTTTTAATTCGTAATTTAACGCACAAAAGTAACGTTTCTATTTTAATTTGATAGTGCAAGATAATACATAAGGTTTTAAATGTTTGTTAATTAATAAACATTTAGATTTCTACTTTTACGAAGAAGCTGTAACTTTACTTTTCTCAAACGCAATCCCTTTCAGTTGGTAGCGTAAAACCATTAAAAGTTACATAATATGGCTTCATTATTATTTTCTCCACTTTCGATAAAAAAAATTACTTTAAAAAACAGAATCGCTATTTCGCCCATGTGTCAATATTCTGCCCTTGACGGATTTGCCAACAATTGGCACTTAGTTCATTTAGGAAGTCGTGCCAGCGGAGGCGCTGGTTTAATTATTCAGGAAGCTACGGCCGTTTCTCCCGAAGCTAGAATTTCTCCTGCCGATCTTGGAATCTGGAAAGATGAACACATTGAGAAACTAAAAACCATCAACGAGTTTATCGTTTCTCAAAATGCTATTCCCGGAATTCAGTTGGCACATGCTGGCCGAAAAGCAAGTGTTTCAGTTCCTTGGGAAGGCAATAAAAAATTAGGTTTCGCTCAAGGCGGATGGCAAACCGTTGCTCCAAGTGCAATTCCGTATCATGATGACGAACCTTTTCTTCCTGAGGCATTGGATAAAAGCGGAATCCAAAAAGTGATTGCCGATTTTAAAGCAGCTACAAAAAGAGCTGTTACAGCTGGTTATCAGGTCATGGAAATTCACGGCGCACACGGTTATTTGTTGCACCAGTTTTTATCTCCTTTAACGAATAAGAGAACCGATGAATACGGTGGAAGTTTCGAAAACCGAATTCGTTTTACTTTAGAAATTCTAGCAGCCGTTCAAACCGAATGGCCTGCAGATTTACCTTTAATGGTTCGAATTTCGGCTACCGATTGGGCAGAAGGAGGTTGGAATCCGGAAGAATCAGTACAACTTTCGAAGATTTTAAAAGAAAAAGGCGTGGATTTAATTGACGTTTCATCAGGAGGATTGGTTTCGCATCAGCAAATTGATTTAGGCCCCAACTATCAGGTTCCGTTTGCTGAGAAAGTAAAAAAAGAAGCTAATATTTTAACGGGCGCAGTTGGTTTAATTACAGAAGCAAAACAAGCCGAAGCTATTTTAGAAAATGGTCAGGCCGATCTGGTTTTGTTTGCCAGAGAGTCGTTAAGAAATCCGAATTTGCCTTTGGATTTTGCCAAAGAATTAAACGATGATATTCAGTGGCCAAAACAATATGAACGAGCTAAAAATTAAATAGCCACAGATTGCACAGATTAAAATGATTTTTTGTTCACCACAAGTTTCACTAATCCATACGAATTTTAATTTAATTTTAAAATTTTGAACGCAATATAATTAGTGAAAATTAGTGAAATTCGTGGCAAACTTTCATTTTTAAAATCATTTCAATCTGTGCAATCTGTGGCAAACCTAAACCCAATACAAATGCAAAAAATAAAAACAGCATTATTATCATACGGAATGTCTGGAAAAGTTTTTCATGCTCCTTTTTTGGCAATTCATCCCGGTTTCGAATTATTAGGTTCTTGGGAAAGAAGTAAAAAACTCATTCAGGCCGATTATCCAAATGTAAAAAGTTATCCTTCCATAGAAGATTTATTGGCCGATGATGTCGATTTAGTCATCGTAAACACGCCTGTTGATACCCATTTTGAGTATGCCAAAAAAGTGCTTTTGGCCGGAAAACATGCTGTTGTAGAGAAAGCCTTTACTACAACCGTTGCACAGGCAGAAGAATTGGCTTCGATTGCCAAAGAAAAAGGATTAAAATTGGTTGTTTTTCAAAACAGACGTTGGGATAGTGATTTTAAAACCGTTCAAAAAATACTTAAAGAAGGAGTTTTAGGAGATTTGGTAGAGGCCGAGTTTCATTTTGACAGATATACTCCTTTGTTAAGTCCAAAAGTACATAAAGAAACCGTGAATGATGGTGCTGGAATCTTAAAAGATTTAGGTCCGCATTTGATCGATCAAGCCCTTTGTCTCTTTGGTTCTCCAAAAGCTGTTTTTGCCGACATTCGTATTACGAGAGAGCATTCTTTGGTAGACGACTGGATCGATCTTTCTTTAATTTACGACGATTTTAGAGTGCGATTGAAAGCTGGTTTTTTTGTTCGCGAAGCCAACCCTGCTTATACACTTCACGGCAAAAAAGGTTCGTTTTTAAAGCCTCGTGGCGATGTGCAGGAAGACGATTTGAAATTGAGTAAAATTCCAAATTTGGATACTTGGGGAGCAGAATCAGAAAGTTTGCAGGGATTGTTGCACACCGAAATTGACGGAAAAATAGTCAAAGAAAAAACACCAACACTTCAGGGTAATTATTATGACTTTTTTGATGGGGTGTATTATGCGATAATAAATAATACAGTTGAGCCAGTCACGGCACAAGACGGTGTAAAAGTAATGAAGATTATTGAGGCCGCCATCGCAAGCCATGCACAGCAGAAAGTCATCAATTTATAAACAATAACGTTATATATTACTGCAAAATACAGGGTTTGATCGTGTCACAAAATGCTTTTTAGTATTTTTGATGTGTCAAACCTAAAATTTATTCCTGTGATCGACTTCAATCCATTATCATTATTCCAGACCAAAGGAAAAATTAAAAAAGTTTATAGAGAAGCTAAGGCATCGTATTTAAAGCGAATTCGTATTGCCGTAGGGATGTTTTATTTTGGTATGGGATTAAGTTTCGCAACTTGGGCAAGCAGAATTCCAGATATCAAAACGGCTTTACACTTAACCGAAGGCGATCTGGGCTCTATACTTTTTGCTCTGCCGGTAGGACAACTGATCATTATGCCTTTTTCGGGAAAAATGGTCACAAAATTTGGCAGCCATCGCGTGCTGATTGTTTCTTTGATCATGTATGTGTTAAGCCTTGTGAGTATTGGTTTGGCCACAACGGTTTTGCAGCTTTCGACAACACTTTTTATTTTTGGAGTATTTGGAAATTTATCCAATATTGCGGTCAATACACAAGGCGTTTATACCGAAGTTCTTTTTAGAAAAAACATTATGTCGTCTTTTCATGGCATGTGGAGTTTTGCAGGATTTACAGGAGCTTTGGTAGGTTTAGGAATGCTCGCTTTGCATTTATCGCCTTACAATCATTTCTTAATTGTTGCAGGAATAGTAGTGTTGATGGTGGTTTTTAATTTTAATTTTTTGGTCAAAGCCAAAGAAAAAATCAAAGCCAAACCACAAGGAAAGAAATTATTTGCCAAACCCGACAGTACACTAATCTGGCTCGGTGTAATCGGTTTTTGTAGTATGGCCAGCGAAGGCGTGATGTTTGACTGGAGTGGTGTTTATTTTAAAGACATCGTAAAAGCACCAGGTCCTTTGGTGATTTTAGGGTACACTTCTTTTATGATTATGATGGCTAGCGGGCGCTTTGTAGGCGACAGGTTTATCAATAAATTTGGTCGTGAGCGCATCATGCAAATCAGTGCTGTGATGATTTCGGTGGGACTTTTTACCGCTGTTTTACTGCCTTACCTTATTCCTTGTACACTTGCTTTTATGTTGGTGGGGCTGGGTGTCGCCACGATTGTTCCTACGGTATATAGTCTTGCAGGAAAAAATCCAACGGTGCCGCCGGGAGAAGCCTTAACAATTGTATCCAGCATAAGTTTCCTCGGATTTTTAATGGGACCTCCAGTAATTGGTCATATTGCGGAGACTTTCGGGCTACAATTTTCATTTGCCTTCATTGGTATTTTTGGTGTTCTTATCACCTTTATGGTCAACAAAGTAAAGACTGTATAATAAATATTATACCTAAACACAAGCTTCTTGTTTTTTTATTTAAAAATTAATTAACAAGAAAAAAATTATTTTTTATTAAGTTTTATTATATTTGAAAAAATAAAAGGTCTTATTCTTTTTCCAAAAAAAACAACTTTTCTCCTTTGAAGGAATATAGTGGTGTTTACTAATCGACTGCTCTATTCACAAATTATTTTTCAAAGTAAATTGGTTGTATTCATGAGAAAAGAATATTGGATCGTACTTATTTTATTTCCTTTCGGAGTTGCTTTTGGGCAACAAGAAACCGTTTTTTATGGAGTGGTTATGGATGCAAAAACGCAAACTCCGTTGGAGTATGTTGTCGTTAGCATTCAAAATTCTACTATCACACAACTTACCAAAAAGGATGGGAAATTCGAATTGCATTCGGCTGTTTCTGGAGTTCAATTGCTTCTAATTCGCAGTCAGGATTATAAAGATTTGCTTCTGAAAATAAATGCTAAACCAGGAGAAATAGTTAATCTCGGAATTTTACAATTAGAAAGTGACTTTTCAGAGAACGCCTCCGCTACTTTAATTACACTGCTAGAAACTGATTTATCAGAGGACAGCAGTTCTTCGTCTATTACTTCGGGACTTCTTCAATCTTCAAGAGATGCTTTTTTGCAGGCTTCGGCTTTCAATTGGGGTCAAGCCCGATTTAGAGTTCGTGGTTTGGATAGCGAAAATGCGACAATGATGCTTAACGGCATGACGATGAACAAAATTTACGATGGACGGCCACAGTGGAGCAATTGGGGAGGACTGAATGATGTACTGAGAAATCAGGAGTTCTCTGTAGGTGCTGCTGCTTCAGATAATACTTTTGGGGGCGTTTTAGGAACACAGGAAATCAGTACAAGAGCATCGATTTATAGAAAAGGCAGCAGAATTTCTTTATCCAGCAGTTCTACAAATTATAATTGGAGAACCATCGGAACGTATGCCTCGGGGATGAATGCTTCTGGTTGGGCTTTTGCGGTGTCAGTAGGAAAACGTTGGGCAAACGAAGGTTATTTTGAAGGGACAAATTTTAAAGCAACTTCCTTTTTTATCAGTATCGAAAAGAAATTAAATGACCATCACGCTTTTAATTTTAATGGATTTTATACACCAAATTCCCGAGGGAAGAACTCGCCTAATACCGATGAGGTCACCCGGCTGACGTCTGAAAAATACAGTTCGTACTGGGGTTTTCAGAATGGAGAAAAGCGCAATTCAAGGATAAAAAATATCGAAGAACCTTTGTTGATGCTCAATCATTATTTTAAATTAAACGAAAAGATAAACCTCAATTCGGGTGTGATGTATCAGTTCGGGAAAGTAGGAAACAGCAATATCGATTAT
This sequence comes from Flavobacterium geliluteum, assembly GCF_017948595.1. Taxonomy (GTDB): domain Bacteria; phylum Bacteroidota; class Bacteroidia; order Flavobacteriales; family Flavobacteriaceae; genus Flavobacterium; species Flavobacterium flavipigmentatum. The sequence goes on from NZ_JAGFBV010000005.1 coordinate 129,774, forward strand.
CAAAAAGCAGATAGTCCAGACCCAACATATTACCGAAAGTTGCCGAGTTATTATACTTCGATGTATGCGCCGGATAAGGGAGAATATTCGGGAGATCCTATACCTGATGAAGAAAATGCTAATAAAAGTACGGTACTTTTTTTAGAAAATTCACAACTCAATTGGGATAAAATGTATCGTTCAAATCAGAAGGCAACGACCAATTCTGATGGAGCAATTACAAGCTACGAATCCACACAAAGTCGTTATGTTTTGTATGAAGACAGAACCGATGATAAAACTTTTGCATTCAACAGTAATCTAACTTCACAACTGACGGAAAACATTTCTTTTAATGGCGGTGGCACTTTCAAAAAGTTAAAATCACATAATTTTCAATATCTTTTAGATTTACTCGGGGGGAATTATTTTGAGGATATTGATGCTTTTTATAAAGGAAATCAAGCGCAATCGGATCTGCAAAACCTAAATAGGCAGGTAAAAGTTGGGGATATTTATGGCTATAACTATCATTTTTTGGCCACTACTGTTGATGCTTTTACACAGTTTAAATTCTCTTATAACAAAGTTAATTTTTTTGTGGCTCAATCTTTTTCGACTACAGAATACCAGCGAGAGGGACTGTTTCAAAACGGAATTTATTCAAATAATTCCCTTGGGAAAAGTAAAAAACTTCACTTTGAAAATTTTGGTTTCAAAGGAGGATTGATGTACAAAATTTCAGGTAAACAATGGTTGTTTTGCAATGGTATGCATTTGACAAGAGCGCCTTCGCTGAGAAATTCTTTTGCAAATGCCCGATTAAATAATAAAGTGGTTGAGGGTTTAGAAAACGAAAACATAAGTAGTGCCGAAATTAATTATGTTTTTCGTTCGCCAAAAGTCAAAATGCGTTTTACAGGTTATTATGCATTGATAAAAAACACTACAGAAACTTCTTTTTTTTATGCTGAAGGAATTTTTGATAACGGAGCGGGCTACACAAATACAGATGCTTTTGTGGGTCAGACTTTAACACATCTCAATAAGAAAAATTGGGGTGGCGAATGTAGTTTTGAATATCAAATTTCACCGACACTCAAAAGCACTTTGGCGGTTGCTTATGGCAAATATACCTATGATAGTAACCCAAATGTATCTGTCACAAATGATGCGAATGCTGCGGATGCTAATGTTGTAACGACTTTTGATTTTGGAGAGGCTTATCTCAAAAATTACAAGCAACCTGGCGTGCCTGAGCAAGCGTATTCTATTGGAATAGAATATCGCGATCCAAAATTTTGGTGGGTTGGAGCGAACATTAATTATATTTCTAACACTTATATAGATGTTTCCCCGATCTCGAGAACGGATCGTTTTTATAAAAATCCTGCCAGCGGAGCAAATTTTCCGGAAGCTACAGAGACGCGCGCTGCGGCACTATTACACCAAGAAAAATTTGAGCCTATTTCGTTACTGAATATTATTGGAGGTAAATCCTGGAGGGTACACGGCAAAACAATCGGACTTTTTGTAAGTATCAATAATGTTTTGAATATTTTGTATAAAACGGGAGGTTTTGAGCAGGCTCGAAACGCCAATTTTAGAGCGCTTAATCAAGACTTTTCGAGTGGCACCCCTTCATTTGGAACCAAATATTTTTACGGATATGGCAGGACGTACTTCATTAACATTGCAATCAATTTATAAATTTTATTAAAAGTTTTAAATATGAAAAATCGATTTTTAAACTCAATTTTTATTTTGTTATTACTCTTTTTTTATGGTTGTAATGAGGAAGTTGCTCTTCCGAAATTAGACTGTACACAGGCTAATTTGGCAATAAACCAAACGGTAGAAAAAGTTAGAGAAACTACCACTGCAACTGCGACCAAATATTTGTATGATGATATTATAGAAGCGTATGTAATATCAAGTGATGAGGGCGGAAATTTTTTTAAAACGATCTCTTTACAAACATTCCCCACAGCAACTAGTCCGGCAGTGGGTTTTAGTGTTTCGGTGGATGCCACCAATACTTATATCGATTATCGGGTAGGGAACAAAGTATACATTCGATTAAAAAATCAATTTACTGATTTGTTTTACGGTGGAGTAAGAATGGGAAGTCTTTACGAAAACGGCGCTGGAACTGCTTCAGTGGGAAGAATTTCACAAAATGATTTTAAGAACGTTCTCAATGCTTCTTGCACTAAAGTTAATGAAAATCAATTGGTGCAACAAATGACAATAGAAGAAGCGCTAGATGAAAGTAAAATAAACACGCTGATTGAGTTAATAGACGTTCAGTTTACAGATGCGGCCGTAGGACGTCATTATTTTGAAGAAGCCAACAATATCGGTGGCGCAACCAATTGGAGCTTACGTGATAAAACCGGGAATCAAATTATTTTTAGAACCAGCAGTTTTGCCAGTTTTGCGAATAGTTTTGTTCCAGAAGGCAATGGAAAAGTACGAGGCATTTTGACCAAATTTGGTTCAGATTATCAGTTGATGTCACGATACGAGAGCGATGTGATAATGAAAGGAAGCAGAGCAATTCCAATCTTTTCAGAAGATTTTCAAACAGCGGTTAACAATTCTAATTTGAATTTGGCGGGTTGGGTAAATAGTGTTCAAAAAGGGAGGTTGTTTTGGAAAGGCGCTGTTGCATCAGGGAATGGATATGCACAATATGCAATTTCGGGCACAAAAGTAGCAGTGAATGAAGGTTGGTTGATTACGCCACCTATTAATATGGATGATTATAAAAAGGAGGTTTTGACTTTTAGGAGCGCACAGGATCATCTTGATGTAGACTCACCATTAAATGCTTTGGAAGTTCTGGTGTCATCTGATTTTGATGGATTGAACATACAATCTGCAACATGGACTTCGCTGAAAGCAAAATTTCCAAATCAGTCAACAGCATGGAATGAGTTTGTAGGCAGTGGCGCCATAGATTTATCAGAATACGAGGGGGTGATAAGAATTGCTTTTCGATACAAGGGCTCAGGAACAAATTTGGCTTTAGACGGAGCTTTTCAATTGGATGATATTAAGATTTATGGAGAGAAGTAGGATTTTGGATGTAAGAAAATTAATTTTTGAGTAATTTTTAAGATATAAAGTGTTAAAAATTCATGAAATTTTGTATTTTGGTCAACCCAAATAAAAATAAAATACAAAATGAAGACCTACTTACTTACCATCGCTATGATGGTCTTGTCTTGCACAGTAATGCAAAGTCAAGATGCTCCTGTTAGACTCAAGCAGATTAACATTGTAAAAACCAATTACCAAAATTTTAAAGATGGAGAAATTGTAAATAAAACAGTTTCATTTAAGGACGGGAAAATAGATCTTATTACTACTTCGGATGTTTTTCAACACTTTTTTTACAACAAAAAAGGATTACTCGATATGACTGTTAAGGAAAAAACAGGAAGTGATTGGAAAGAAGTTGTCAATTATGCGTATGACGCTGATAATAACCTTGTAAAGTTTACTAAAAAATATCAGGAAGGGAATGATTATGTTACCAAAGTGGTAATTTTTACCTATGAAGGAGCACGAATAAAAGCGATTACTAAAAAAAGTACCAACCATCAGAATTTGGTTGATGATATCGAATATATTGTAGAAAATGGTATCATAGTGCGACGTACTTCCCGCGATAGAAATAAACAGATTATTGGTAAAATAGAATTTGTGTATACCAATGATAATGTGGTAAGACATAAAGGTTTGGTGGGAGATAAAATATCTAAAAGCTATACTTTTGACGATAAAAAATCGGTTGAATCTTTGATCGTGCAAAATTTATTTGGAGAAAATTACAAATTGATTGTACCCTTGATTTCGTATCACGAAGATGAATTTAGCTTTGAAGCTATTTCGTATAATAACGAAGTAAATTTTAGTCCTACATCTGCGGTATTGGTTGCTGTATCCAGAAAATACAAATACAATAAATTAGACTATCCAATATCTTGCTCTCAGATTGAAGAAAACGGAATTGTTAAAACAGAAAAGACGTTTATTTACGAATAACTTTTTTTAACGTATAGTTTAAAACCATCTGGAAGCAATCTCTGGATGGTTTTATTTTTTTAATTAAAAGGATTTAGTAATTTAAAAATAGAATTCTATAAGAATTAATACCTTGCAAATGATTAAATTTGCAACTTATTCAAAGCTATGTTAGAAAAAGAAGTTATAAATTTTGAGCGAACTGCCATTGTAGGTATTGTTACTCAAAATCAGAGTGAGGAAAAACTTAACGAATATCTTGACGAATTAGAGTTTTTGACCTTTACCGCAGGTGGAGAGGTCATTAAACGTTTTTGGCAAAAAATGGAACGACCGAACCCGAAAACTTTTATGGGTACGGGAAAAATAGAAGAAATCAATCTTTATGTAAAAGAGAATGCTATTTCGACCTTGATTTTTGATGATGAATTATCGCCATCACAACAAAAAAATATCTCTAAAATTATAGATTGTAAAATCTTGGACAGAACCAATTTGATTCTGGATATTTTTGCACAAAGAGCCGAAAGTTCGTATGCAAGAACACAAGTAGAATTGGCACAATGTATCTATTTATTGCCAAGACTTTCTGGTTTATGGACACACCTTGAGCGTCAAAAAGGGGGTATTGGTATGCGTGGTCCTGGTGAAACAGAGATTGAAACCGATAGACGTATCGTACGTGACAGAATTTCGTTATTGAAAGAAAAAATCAAGACGATTGATAAACAAATGGGTGTTCAGCGAAGTAATCGTGGTGCAATGGTGCGCGTTGCTTTGGTGGGATATACCAATGTTGGAAAATCGACTTTGATGAATGCCGTTGGTAAAAGTGATGTTTTTGTTGAAAATAAATTATTTGCAACTTTAGATACGACTGTGCGCAAAGTGGTCATTAAAAACCTACCATTTTTGCTTTCTGATACTGTTGGATTTATCAGAAAGTTGCCTACGCAATTGGTAGATTCGTTCAAAAGTACCCTTGATGAGGTTCGCGAAGCCGATTTATTACTGCATATTGTAGATATTTCGCATCCGGATTTTGAAGATCATATTGCATCCGTAAATCAGACGTTGCAGGATATTAAAGCACATGAAAAACCTGTTATAATGGTTTTTAATAAAATAGATGCTTATCAACATTTGACAATTGATGAAGATGATTTAATGACCGAAAAGACACCAAGACATTACACACTTGAGGAGTGGAAAACGACTTGGATGCATCGTTTGGGCGAAAATAATGCATTGTTTATTTCCGCTGTCAACAAAGAAAATTTTGAAGAATTTAGAGAAAGAGTCTATGAGGCTGTTCGTCAGATTCATATTACCCGATTTCCGTATAATAAATTTTTGTATCCGGATTACAAAGATGCCATTGACAAAGAAGAGGAATAAAAAAAACGGCTTTTGAGCATCTCAAAAGCCGTTTTTTTTATATTTCATGCGTAGATTAAAAACCAAAGTTAACGCCTAAACCAAAAACTTCACGGGTTTGAAATCCTTTAAAAGCATTGTCGTCATAAATTGCCTGAAACGATAGATTAGCCGACAAAAATTTGTTTACTTTCATTATAATATTCAAGGAATAATTAAGGTCAACATTTTGTGGATCTTCTAAATAATTAGAATATAAATTCAACGTGTTTTCGGCAGTTACGTTGGTCATTATCGCAAGTTTGTAATAAACCGAAGTATAGAAACCTAATTCGTATCGCATCGTTTTGTTTGCATCTACCCCAAAATAATCGCCATCAACATAAGGTAAACCGGTTCTTTGGTCGATGCCAGAGGTATAAAGGCCGTCTACAAAGGTAAATTTTGAAGTCAAAGGGGCAAAGTTTATTTTCAAATTATCATCTTTTGTCCAATAAATACCGGGACCTGTAGTAAGATATCCAGGTGACATAAATTTGGTATTTTCGGTTCTGATTTCCTTTCCATTGGCATCCTGACCGTAAAGATAGCCGGTAGAAAATTGGGTTCTAAAATTCAGGAAAAACGAGTAATACCACTGGCCAAAAGCTTTTTTTCCGAGAATAGAATTGAATTCTAAACGGTCATCTGTTTTCTTTTCAAAGTCTGCATTTTTGGTTTGTAAAAGACCGTACGAAGCTAGAATTTTGTTGTCCCAGGTTAGATCGTCTTTTTTATAATTAAAATCGTAATTGATACCCAAGGTTCCAGAAAAACTGTCTTCTCCTCCCGCAATCCAATTGTTGAAACTAGATTGATTGAGTAGGAGCGATACAATTCCTTTTGTTTTCCAGCCTTCACCTTCAATAGTATCGTTGATTTTTTGTACAGCTTTTTCAGTATTTTGAATTAATTCTTTTTCAGTATTTTGAGCGTGTGCCCAAGTGAAATTTGCCAAAATGAACAGTAATAGTGCTGTCTTTCTCATGGTTTTTTATTTTAAAATGTATGAACAAAGATACTAAAAACCATTAAGATGATAAAAATTAGCCAATTATACTTGTAAATTATTTCTTATTTTCTTTATAAAGAGGTACAGCTGAGCAAGCTTCTCCGTACATAATGCTTCTTGCAAAAGGTTGTAAATTGGTGGTCGCAATTATGTAAGCGCGCATCGGAACAGGTTTTTTTGAGCAGCCTTTTACGATAACGGGCTTATTTTTGTACGCAGCATAATCAACTTTGCTTAAGATTTCCTCATACAAACTGGCTTCTAAATCTTCTACAGTTCCGTTGATGACTTTTGTGGCAAAAGGTGCCAATTGTACCGCCACCAGAATGGATGCCCAAGCCGGAACAATCGCATCGGTACTACAGTTGATAGCCACAAATTGATCTTGATATTGTGACCAATTATGATTTTTGAGGTGTTCTCTAAAGTCTTTTTCTTTTAATAAAAAACCTTCTAAAAGCCATTGCGAAATGTCAATTTGTACACGTGCTCCTTCTGGATAATAATCTTCCAGATCAAAAACTTCTAAAGCACTATTGGCAACTTTATTGATTATTTCTTCCATAGTTAAAGTCGTAAAGTTTTAAAGTCAAAAGTGATAAAGTCTTTTAATCTTGAGACTTTATGACTTTTGACTTTATGACTATTTTAAAGCATTCCCAGTTCTAGTTTTGCTTCTTCGCTCATTAAATCTTTGCTCCAAGGTGGGTCAAAAGTAATTTCTACATCTACCTCTTTTATGTTTTCGATTGTTTTTACTTTTTCTTCAACTTCTCGTGGCAAACTTTCTGCAACTGGACAGTTTGGAGAAGTAAGAGTCATCAGGATTTTTACTTCATAATCGGTGTTGACCATGACATCATAAATTAATCCTAATTCGTAAATATCTACAGGAATCTCAGGGTCGTAAATGCTTTTTAAAACTTTTACAATTGATTCTCCTAATTCGTTGGTGTCTATTTCTTGTTCCATTTTTTTAATTTTTATTTTTTGAATCAAATGCTAAAGCATACATTTTGATGTTTTTTATCATCGAAACCAATCCGTTAGCGCGTGTCGCCGATAAATGTTCTTTAAGGCCAATATCATCAATAAAATCAGTATCAGCGGCTAAAATATCGGAAGCTTTTTGGTTGGAGAAAGTACGAATCAAGATGGCAATAATTCCTTTTGTTAAAATAGCATCGCTATCGGCAGTAAAAAGTATTTTATCATCATTTTGCTCGCCTTGTAGCCAAACTTTAGACTGGCAGCCTTTGATCAAATTCTCGTCTGTTTTGTATTCTTCTTGAATCAAGGGAAGACTTTTTCCTAACTCGATGATGTACTCATAACGTTGCATCCAATCATCAAACATAGAGAATTCGTCTATTATTTCGTTTTGTATTTCTTTTATTGTCATCATCATTATTCTTCAGTAAAATCAACTAACAAATTTACAAGTTTTTCTATTTCTTTTGGAGGAAAACCATTGTCGAAACCTTGCGTTTCGTATGTTTTTTGATTTTGAATTATTTTTAAATTTCCAATAGCAGCACCATCATAAAAACGTTTTTCAGTGGGAGCTTTTAAAGTTGCGATTGTTTCTACATTTATTTTTTCAAACTCAGTTACAATTTGGTTCCATTTTGCTAAATCCATTTTACTTTCAACAGCATCTTTGCCTCTTTCATTTTCTACCCAAACAGTTTGGTTTTGAACCGTGATTTTTTTGTAGAAACCTCTTGACATGGCCGAGTATTCTATAGAAGTAGTGGCCATGTCTGGTTTTTTCTGACTTGAACATCCGGTTCCAATCACGATGGTCAAGAGTAACAAAGATACTATTCTCATAAAAATATTTTTTAGCTTAACATTGTTTGGGCTTTTTTAACGGCTTCTACCATCAAATCAATTTCTTCTTTGGTATTGTAAAAAGAAAAAGAAGCACGAATAGTTCCAGGAATACAAAAGAAATTCATAATCGGTTGAGCACAATGATGTCCTGTTCGAACTGCAATTCCTAATTTGTCGATAATTGAACCGATATCGTAAGGATGAATACCATCGATATTAAACGAAATTACAGAAGCTTTATTTTTTCCTGTTCCGTAGATTTTCAATCCTTCAATCTCCAATAAACGCTTTGTAGCGTATTGTAACAATTCTTCCTCATGCGCATGAATAGCTTCAAAACCAATTTCATTCATGTAATCAATAGCGGTTCCAAGAACTATTCCGCCTGCAATATTAGGTGTTCCAGCTTCAAATTTATGAGGCAAATCGGCATAAGTTGTTTTTTCGAAAGTAACTTCCTTGATCATTTCACCACCGCCCTGATAAGGAGGAAGTTTGTTTAGCCACGCTTCTTTTCCGTATAAAATTCCGGTTCCAGTCGGGCCGCACATTTTATGTCCTGAAAAAGCATAAAAATCACAATCCAAATCCTGAACATCCGGTTTTAAATGGGGAACAGCTTGTGCACCATCAATAAGGACCGCAGCACCAACCGCATGTGCTTTATCGATCATATATTTTATAGGATTGATAGTTCCTAAAGCATTCGAAATATGATTTACAGTGACTACTTTTGTGTTTTCTGACAACAAAGTATCATAGGCTTCCATGATCAATTCGCCTTCTTCGTTCATCGGAATCACTTTTAGGGTTGCACCGGTTTTTTCACATAACATTTGCCAAGGCACAATATTACTGTGATGTTCCAATGCAGAGACTAAAATTTCATCGCCAGGTTTTAAAATCGAAGCAAATCCGTTTGTCACCAAATTGATCCCGTGGGTTGTTCCAGAAGTAAAAAGTACTTCGTGAGCAAACTTGGCATTGATATGTTGTTGCACTTTCCCACGAGAAAGCTCGTAAGCATCAGTCGCTAATTGACTTAAAGTATGTACGCCACGGTGAATGTTGGCATTTATTTCTTGGTAATATTTGGCGTCAGCGTCAATTACAATTTGTGGTTTTTGTGAAGTTGCGCCGTTGTCGAAATATACCAAGGGTTTTCCGTTCACTTTTTGTGAAAGTATCGGAAAATCAGCTCTTATTTTTTGAATATCTAGCATAATTTATTTAGAAAAATTCTAAGTACAAAAGTACTAAAACTAAATTGTTTTATGCTTCTATTCTATCATTTCCTTTTATAGCGCTATTAATAGAAAAATTAAAAAGATAATAAAATGGTTTTTTACTCAATTTCTGAATGTTATCAGTTAAAAATCTAAATTCTATCTTAATATCTTGATCATAAATTAATTATATTGCAATAAAAATACTTTTAGCGTTTATGAAAAAAATTCTCAAATTAGTCGCGATTGTTTTAGTACTTGTTTTTCTTTATTTTGGATTCACCACTTATCCAAAACTTGATTTGATTTCTGGCTTTTCTGCCAAAAGTATTGCTTCGGGTCATTTCATGGATAACCGTTCAAAGGAATTAATCGAAAAAACCGATAATGATATTCCGCTATTAAATTTAGCAAGTAATACTATCAATGAAGCTGGCAGATTTGCAACTTCGTCAGTCTATGGTCTGAAAGAAAGAAAGGCAATTTACCGTGAAGGTTTAGGAGCAACGTTGATAAATGACAATTTTGATGTCAATAAACCTTATTTATTGCCAAAAAGAACGCAGTTGGTTACTAATTTGCCTTTCCCTTACGGGAATATAGAGCCAAAAGACACTCTTTTTTCAAATATAGATTATTCAAAATTGAAGAAAGCAGTCGAAAGTGCTTTTGACCAAGCGGGAAGACAAGCCAAAAGAACGCGTGCGGTCGTAGTTTTGTATAAAGATAAATTGATAGCCGAGAAATACGATAAAAACTTTAGTAAAGACAGTAAAATTTTAGGTTGGTCGATGACGAAAAGTATCACTAGTGCTGCTTTTGGAGTACTTGCCAAACAAGGAAAAATTGACATTTATAAACCTGCTCCCATTGTAGAATGGAAAAATGATGAGCGTAAAAAGATCACGATAAACGATTTGCTTCACATGAATTCTGGTTTAGAATGGGAAGAAAATTACAGTACGATTTGCGATGCTACAAAAATGCTTTTTGAGGCTGAAGATATGGGGAAAGTACAAATGGAAAAGCCAGCTCAGTTTGCACCAAACGCTCATTGGAATTACTCTTCTGGAACGACTAATTTGTTGTCTAGAATTTTAAAAAATCAATTCAAAACCCAACAAGAATACCTTGATTTTTGGTACAGCGCCGTAATCGACAAAATCGGAATGAACTCAATGATTGTAGAGCAAGATATGTCGGGAACTTTTGTGGGTTCGTCTTACGGATGGGCAACGCCAAGAGATTGGTCAAAATTTGGATTGCTGTACTTGCATAAAGGAAACTGGAACGGCGAACAAATTCTAGATGAAAGCTGGGTAAAATATACAGCAACCCCAACCCATACCTCTAATGGACAATATGGAGCTCAATTTTGGTTAAATGCTGGTGGGAAATTTCCAGATGTACCTAGAGATATGTTTTATTGCAGCGGTTTTCAAGGACAGATGGTGGCAATTATTCCGTCTTTAGATATGGTGATTGTGAGAATGGGATTGAAGGAAGAAGATCAGGGATTTGATTTTAATGAGTTTTTGAAGGGGATTATTGAGAGTGTTAAGAAGTAAGTTTATAAATGAAAAAGAGAAATTTTCTACTACCTGTTTTTCTGTTATTTTTTGGCTGGATTCTTGGTGGTTTTGGATTTACTACAACAGTAGGACATCCAATAAGTACAATTTGTTTTTGTATTGGATTAGGTCTGTCATTTTTAGGATTTATATTTCTTATTTTTAGATTAAAAAAATAAATTTAACCGCAAAGAATACAAGGTATAAAACTGCAAAGTTCGCAAAGTTTAATAATAAACCTTTGCGAACTCTGCATAAATCTTTGTGAACCTTGCGGTAAAATCATCTACAAATCAAATCCTAAATTCACGCCTAATTTCGTAGCGATGATTTTAGTAATTCTTTGTTTTAATTCTGGTATTTTGATGCTTTCGATAACGGCATTCGAGAATGCGTACATCAATAAAGCTTTGGCTTCTTTTTTAGGGATTCCACGAGATTGCATGTAGAACATTGCCGTTTCGTCTAATTGTCCAACAGTACAACCGTGAGAACATTTTACGTCATCAGCAAAAATTTCTAATTGTGGTTTTGCGTTGATAGTGGCTTTATCACTCAACAAAATATTGTTGCTTTTCTGGAAAGCGTTTGTTTTTTGAGCGTCTTTTTCAACCAAAACTTTTCCGTTGAAAACGCCTGTTGAGCGGTCAGAAAAAATTCCTTTATAATCCTGAAAACTTTCGCAATTTGGCGTTGAGTGATTGACCAAAGTATAATGATCAACGTGTTGTTTGTCGCTTAGAATTGTGATTCCGTTTAGCGTACTTGTCAATCTTTCACCAAAGTGATAAAAATTCAAGTTGTTACGTGTAAGATTACCTCCAAACGAAAAGGTATGTACAGAAGCATGACTTTCTTGCTGTTGCGAAACATACGTATTATCAATTAGATTTGCTTCGCTATTATCGTTTTGAATTTTATAATAGTCAATGATAGCACGTTTTTGAGCAAAAATCTCAGTAACCGAATTGGTTAAAACCGGATTTTCGTTCAAACTTTGATGGCGCTCGATAATTTGAACATGTGAATTTTCGCCTACAATAACCAAATTTCTTGGCTGAACCATTAATGCAGCTTCATTTCCTGTTGAGAAATACATGATTTCAATAGGTTTGTCAGCTACTTTCTTTTTCGGAATATTGATGAAAGCTCCTTCAGAAGCAAAAGCAGTATTTAACGAAGTCAAACTTTCGTCTTTGCTTGCGATTTGATTGAAGTAGGTATCAATAACCATTTTATATTTTGGTTTGGTCAATGCCGATGACATCAGACAAACATCGATTCCGTCGTGTGTGGTAGAAGACAAATGCGAACTAAAAACGCCATCAATAAACACTAATTTATAAGTGTCGATTTCGTGTAAAAAGTATTTTTTTACATGATTAAATTCGATTGCATTTTCTGCCTTTGGAAAAACGGTAAAGTCATTTTTTAAGATGGCGTTTAGCGATGTGTATTTCCAAGCTTCCTCTTTTTTGGTTGGGAAACCTTTATTTTCGAAGTTTTTTAAGGCATTTGTACGTATGTCATGTAAATCTGAATGTACATCAACACGCTCTTCAAAAGCCATAAAAGACGATACTAATTTTTCTTTTAAATCCATTTTCTTTTCTAGTCTTAAAGTCGAAAGTCAAAAGTCAAAAGTCTTAAGATTGTCGACTGTTTTGCCAAAAGGATAAAATTTATAGTTCAAAGTTTAAAACTTTATGACTTTGGACTTTATGGCTTTGGGCTCAAATATTTAATAAAACCACTTAATAGCTTCGATATTTCTGTTACCGATTCTAAAAGTATTTCAAATTCTTCTTTTACAATATAATCTAAATCAAATGCTAAATATAATTGAGATCGAACTTCTCCTGCAGATGCTTTGGCCACGTACAAAAAGTAGATAAATTCTTTGTCTGTATTTCGTTCAAAACCTTCTGCTATATTTGATGAAATAGATAATGATGCTCTTCTGATTTGTCTAACGAAACCAAAGTCTTTTTTGAAACTAGGACTCTCAGTTGCCAAATAAATTCTTTTGTTGAAAACTCTAGATTTTTGCCAAGAATTAATTTCTTCGAAAGAATTAAATTTACCCATAGTTCCTTTAGACTTTGCGACTTTAGACTTTACAGACTGTTTTAATTCTCCGCTTTAATCCAGTCGTATCCTTTTTCTTCCAGTTCGTAGGCCAGTTCTTTCCCGCCAGATTTTACAATTTTTCCGTTGTAAAGAACATGAACGAAATCCGGAACGATATAATCTAATAAACGCTGGTAGTGTGTGATTACGATAATAGCATTTTTCTCGCTTTTCAATTTGTTAACTCCGTTTGCTACAATTCTTAGTGCATCAATGTCAAGACCAGAATCGGTTTCGTCAAGGATCGCTAATTTTGGCTCTAACATTGCCATTTGAAAAATTTCGTTTCTCTTTTTCTCTCCTCCAGAAAAACCTTCGTTTAGAGAACGTGATAAAAATTTACGATCGATTTCTAATAATTCAGATTTCTCACGAATAACTTTTAGCATTTCGTTTGCTGGCATTTCGGCTTGACCGTTGGCTTTACGAGTTTCGTTGATAGCTGTTTTCATAAAGTTGGTAACGCTCACACCCGGAATTTCTACAGGATATTGAAAGGATAGAAAAACACCTTTGTGCGCTCTTTCTTCAGGAGCCAAATCTGCAAGATCTTCTCCGTCAAGAAAAACAGCACCATCTGTAACTTCGTAGTTTTCGTTTCCGGCAATTACGGCAGAAAGGGTACTTTTTCCAGAACCGTTTGGTCCCATGATAGCGTGTACTTCTCCGGCTTTAACTTCTATATTTATTCCTTTCAGGATTTCTTTATCACCAATTGAGGCGTGAAGGTTTTGTATTGATAACATTGTTTTTTTTATTTTATATAAATGTCAATTCTATTTTTGTTGTTTGGTTGAGGATATTGGCATTAAAATGTGCGTGTCCTAAATATTCCATGCCTAAATAATCGGCTGATTTTTTGAATGGAATGTAAAAACTATCTTCAATTTCATTTTCATGGGAATTGGATATCACACCAATTTTTTTTCCTCTGAGTTTCCTTCCTGTTTCTTTTTCAATTCGAATTAAATCAGAAAAACGATCAAAGAAAACCTTCATGATGCCGCTCATATTATACCAATATACTGGCGTTGCAAAGATTAAAGTGTCGTAATTTTCGATAATTCCTTTTATCAAAGGAAAAAAATCATCCTCTCTATTTTTGCTTTCGTAATCGTAATAAGAAATATTAAAATCACTTAAATTAATTACTTCTATTCCGTGTTCTTTAGAGATTTCGTCTACAATTTTTGTTGTGTTTCCGTTTTTTCTTGAAGAACCTAAAATGATGATTTTTTTATTTTCCATTAATACTTATTCGTAATGTCCTTTTAATGAAAATGATTATTTCCACAAATTGTCTATATCTTCAATATTCATTTTTATACCTCTGCCTTCCTTTATATCTTTTTGTCCTTGTAAAATCTCTTTCACAAATTCAGTATTATATGGCTTTTCTTGCACTTCAATCTCAAAATAAAGACGTTTTGCTAATGCTTTTAGAAGAGGCAAATCTTTTTTCTTTACATTTTTCAGTATTAAATCCATATTGTCTTTTTTTGGTTTAAAATTTTCTTTTTTGTTTAAATCAACAAATTGAAACTTTAAACTTGAAACAAATTTTTACCCTACAGATCCTTCTAAAGAAATTTCTAATAATTTTTGAGCTTCAACAGCAAATTCCATCGGAAGCTTGTTCAATACATCTTTACTAAAACCATTTACAATTAAGGCAATCGCTTTTTCAGTCGGGATACCTCTTTGGTTGCAATAAAAAACCTGATCTTCTCCAATTTTACTTGTCGTTGCTTCGTGTTCTATTTTTGCTGATGGATTTTTGCTTTCGATATAAGGAAAAGTATGTGCGCCGCAATTATTACCCATTAGAAGCGAATCACATTGCGAAAAATTCCTTGCATTTTCTGCTCTGGCACTAATTTGAACCAATCCACGGTAACTGTTTTGCGATTTTCCAGCAGAAATACCTTTAGAAATAATAGTCGATTTAGTGTTTTTTCCTAAATGAATCATTTTTGTTCCCGTATCAGCTTGCTGGTGATTATTGGTAACGGCAATAGAATAGAATTCTCCCACCGAATTGTCTCCTTTTAATACACATGAAGGATATTTCCAAGTTACAGCAGAACCGGTTTCTACCTGTGTCCATGAAATTTTGGCATTGGTTTCGCAAATACCTCTTTTGGTTACGAAGTTATAAACACCACCTTTTCCTTCTTTGTTTCCTGGAAACCAGTTTTGAACGGTAGAATATTTAATTTCGGCATCATCCAAAGCAATTAGTTCAACCACAGCAGCGTGTAATTGATTTTCGTCACGACTAGGGGCTGTACAGCCTTCAAGGTAAGAGACATAACTGCCTGCATCGGCAATAACCAAGGTTCTTTCAAATTGTCCTGTACCTGCCTGATTGATTCTGAAATAAGTAGAAAGTTCCATCGGGCAACGAACGCCTTTAGGAATATAACAGAAACTTCCATCAGAGAAAACCGCTGAATTTAATGCGGCATAGAAGTTGTCTTTTTGAGGAACAACCGTACCTAAATACTTTTTTACTAATTCGGGATGTTCTTTTATTGCTTCAGAAATAGGACAGAAAATAATTCCTTTTTCTCCCAATGTTTTTTTGAAAGTAGTAGCTACAGAAACAGAATCGACTACAATATCCATAGCGACATTGTTCATCATTTTTTGTTCGTCAACAGAGATTCCTAACTTTTTGTACATTTCTAGAAGTTCCGGATCTACATCGTCTAAAGTTTTGTTTGGGTCAACTTGCTTTGGAGCAGAATAGTAAGAAATCGCTTGAAAATCTGGTTTTACGTAATGGACATTTGCCCATTCTGGCTCAACCATTTCTTTCCAGGCACGAAAAGCTTCAATACGCCAATCGGTCATCCATTGAGGTTCTTCTTTTTTAAGAGAAATGGCTCTTACGATATCTTCATTTAAGCCAATAGGAAACGTCTCAGATTCTATATCTGTATAAAATCCGTATTCATATTCTTTAGTTTCGAGTTCGATTTTTAAATCGTCTTCTGTATATTTTGACATTTTTTATGTATTGAAAGATTTAAAAATTTAAATAGTAAAAAATACTTCCGTAATCTTTAAAATCTTTAAATTTTGCTATCGTTTAATTATTTTTAAAGAGAAAAAGATTCGCCGCAACCACAAGTTCTGCTTGCATTTGGGTTATTAAATACAAATCCTTTACCGTTTAATCCGCCCGAAAACTCCAGAGTTGTTCCAGCTAGGTATAGAAATGATTTTTTTTCAACTGCAATTGTTATATCGTTGTCTACAAATATTTTATCGTCGTCGCCTTTGGCTTTGTCAAATTTTAAATCATAAGACAAACCAGAGCATCCACCACTTTTTACGCCTACTCTCACGTAGTCGTGTGCCGCATCAAAACCATCATCTTTCATCAAGTCGATAATTTTCTTTTTGGCAGTATCAGAAACTTTTATCATGTGTTTGTATTGTTTGTTTTTATAAAACTGTGATTTACCCGTATTTAAATTGCAGTCAAAGGATTACAATTTTAAAAATATATGCACGGTAACGGATAAATTATCTGCAAAGATAGTATTTAAAAACCTTTTTCCATAACAGTTCACATTATTATAACAAATGTTAAAATAGATAAAAGTTATTTGCACAATTAAAGCCACAACCGCTTTTGCTTATCGTTTTCTCCAGTCAATCAAATTAGGGGAAAAAACAAGTCAACAGTTATTTATTTTAATGGTTACTGAGAATTCATTAAAAAAAATACATACGGAGAGGCAAATCTTTTATTCTCTTAAAATAAAATTGTAATTTTTAAATTGAATTTTTAGCAGGAGGAGTTTGGATTTGCTAGTTTTGTTTTCATCTTAGCAATTTATTTATGAAACTTTACCCTATAGAATCCGGAAATTTTAAATTAGACGGAGGAGCAATGTTTGGAGTAGTGCCCAAAACTATTTGGAACAAAACCAATCCTGCAGATGCCAATAACTTGATTGATATTGCGGCGCGTTGCTTATTAATTGAAGATAATAATCGACTCATTTTGATTGATACCGGAATGGGAGACAAACAATCAGAGAAGTTTTTCGGGTATTATTCTCTTTGGGGTTCACATTCTCTTGATGCATCTTTGGCAAAATATGGTTTTTATCGCGATGATATTACAGATGTTTTTATGACGCATTTGCACTTTGACCACTGTGGTGGAAGTGTAAAATGGAATGCAGATAAAACGGGTTATGAGCCTGCATTTAAAAATGCTAAATTTTGGACAAATGAAAATCATTGGCAGTGGGCAACACAACCTAATGCGCGAGAAAAGGCATCTTTTTTGTCTGAAAATATTTTACCAATGCAAGAAAGCGGTCAATTAAATTTCATTCAAAGGTCAGAATCAGATTATAGTTATTCGGAAGAATTAAACTTCGGAATTTATTATGTCGATGGACATACCGAAAAACAAATGATTCCACACATTCAATATAAGGAGAAAATGATTGTTTTTTGTGCCGATTTATTGGCGACAGCCGGACATATTCCGCTACCGTATGTAATGGGTTACGACACCAGACCACTTTTGACGATGCCCGAAAAGGCTAAATTTTTGAATGCGGCCGCAGATAACAACCATTATTTATTTCTGGAACACGATGCGCACAATCAAATTATAACGGTAGAACATACCGAAAAGGGTGTTCGATTGAAAGACGTTTTTACTTGTGAGGATGTTTTTTAAGGCTTCTTTTGTTTTTCAGAAAACCTTTATATTTTAACGAAATTTTCATAACGAGGTGTTAATCTCTGCTTTTTTGTACCAAAAAATTATAATTTATTCCAATATTTCAACTTTTATTAAAATTTATATATGATTCATATAAAATCTCTTACATTATCTGCTTGCGCATTATTTCTTTTAGCTTCAGGTGCAACTTTACAAGCACAAGTTGCTACTTCCCAAATAACAACAAATTCTCCATTAGTTGTTGTAAAAAAAGCACCGCTTTCTGAAAATGAATTAAAAAGATGGAGCCATCTTGATTTGGTTAAAGATACCATTCCCGGAATGAGTGTTGATAAGGCTTACGCCGAATTATTACAAGGAAAAAAAGGTATAAAAGTTATCGTAGGTATTGTAGATTCTGGTGTTGATATTGAGCATGAAGATTTAAAAGGAATGATTTGGACCAATCCAAAAGAAATTCCTGGAAACGGAATTGATGATGATAAAAATGGTTTTATAGACGATATTCATGGATGGAATTTTCTTGGTGATGTTGTTGCCGAAAATTTAGAAATGACCCGTATTGTAAAAAAAGGAGATGATGGTTCTGCTGAGTACAAAAATGCTTTAGCACAATACGAAGAAAAATATAAAAAAGCACTTGAAGACAAACAACAAGTAGATTTTTTATTGGATGTACACAGCACTATTAAAAAAGAACTGAATAAAACTACTTATAAAATAGAGGATTTAAGTACGATCACCTCTACAGATTCTAAAGTGGCTAGAAGCAAGATGGTGATGACTCAGATTTTTACCAATGCAGGGCCAACTTTTGATCCTGAAGCAGAATTGGAAGATTACAGAGCACATGTTTATGACGAGTTAAATTATAACTTAAATAAAGATTTTAATGGTCGAAAAGCTTTAGGAGATAATCCTGAAGACATCAAAGACAATCATTATGGCAATAATATTGTTTTTGGTCCGGATAAAGAAAAAGCGCTTCACGGTACACATGTAGCGGGTATTATTGCGCAAATTCGTAATAATAATTTAGGCGCAGACGGAGTGGCTGCAAATGCAGAAATTCTAACAGTAAGAGCTGTTCCGGATGGTGATGAGTATGATAAAGACATTGCCTTGGCTATTCGTTATGCGGTAGACAATGGAGCAAAAGTAATCAACGGAAGTTTTGGAAAAAGTTTTTCTCCGCATAAAAAATGGGTGTACGATGCTATAAAATATGCTGCTAAAAAAGATGTTTTAATTGTACATGCAGCAGGTAACGATGGATACAATATTGATGAAACAAAAAACATTAACTATCCAAATGATTCTGAAGATAACATTAAAGAATTTGCTGATAACGTAATTACTATTGGCGCTATCAATAACGTGTATGGAGAAAATGTGGTGGCTGGATTTTCTAATTTCGGAAAAATAAATGTGGATGTTTTTGCTCCGGGCGAAGAAATTTACGCAACTGTTCCGAATAACAAATACAAATATTTACAAGGGACTTCAATGGCTTCGCCTAATGCAGCTGGAGTTGCGACTCTAATTCGCTCGTATTATCCAAAATTGAAAGCAGCACAAGTAAAAAAGATTTTAATGGATTCTGGAGTATTGCTTCCAACGATGGTAGTTTTGGGCGAAAACCCAAATCCAAATGAAAAACCTGAGCCGGTTGCTGCAACAGAATCGTCCAGAACGGCAAAAATGGTAAATGCTTATAATGCATTACTTTTGGCAGAAAAAATGTCTAAAAAATAATTGTTTTATTTAAATACCAGTTTAAATTTCGATGAAAAAAATTATCCTACTATCATTTTTGAGTTTTGGCTTAAACTCAGTTTTCGCTCAAAATACTCCCTATTGGCAACAACATGTTGACTACAAGATGGAGGTTTCGATGGATGTAAAAACCTATCAGTATAAAGGAAAACAAGAATTGGTGTATACCAATAATTCTTCAGATACCTTAAAAAAAGTGTATTACCATTTGTTTTTTAATGCTTTTCAGCCAGGAAGCGAAATGGATGCTCGTTTACATTCGATAAAAGATCCTGACGGAAGAATGGTAAACAAAGTCAAAGGCGCAGACGGAAAAGAGACCAAACAAAGCCGAATTGAAACCTTGAAACCTAATGAAATAGGATTTTTAAAAATTACTAATTTCAAACAAGATGGTGTAACGGCTCAAACCAAGACTTCTGGGACTATTCTAGAAGTGACTTTAGCTCAACCAATTTTACCAAATTCTAAAACGACTTTTACATTAGATTTTGACGGACAAGTTCCTGTTCAGATTCGTCGTTCTGGAAGAAATAATTCCGAAGGAATAGAATTGTCTATGTCGCAATGGTATCCAAAATTGGCCGAATTTGATTTCGAAGGCTGGCATGCCGACCCTTATATTGCAAGAGAGTTTCATGGTGTTTGGGGTAATTTTGATGTAAAAATCACATTAGATTCAGCCTATACAATTGGTGGTTCTGGCTATTTGCAAAACAAAAACGAAATCGGTCACGGATATCAGGATGCAGGTGTTACGGTTACTTATCCTAAAAAAACAAAAACGTTAACATGGCATTTTATTGCGCCAAATGTTCACGATTTTACTTGGGCAGCAGACAAAGAGTATGCGCATGATATTGTAAAAGGACCCAATGATGTTGATTTGCATTTCTTTTACAAAAACAATCCAAAAGTGGCAGAAAATTGGAAAAAACTGGAGCCAATGATGGTAAAAGTGATGGATTTTTATAATAAAACAGTGGGTGCTTATCCATACAAACAGTATTCTTTTATTCAAGGTGGTGATGGTGGAATGGAGTATGCCATGTGTACATTGATGTTAGGAAACGGAACTTTTGAAGGAATTTTAGGTACCGCAACGCACGAATTAGGACATTCTTGGTTTCAGCATATTTTAGCTTCAAACGAATCAAAACACCCTTGGATGGATGAAGGTTTTACCACTTACATCGAAGACAGAGTGTTGAATGAATTGGCAGCTAAAAAAGAGGTAAATCCTTTTAAAGGAAATTACGCAGCCTATTATCAATTGGTGCAATCGGGAAAAGAGCAGCCACAAACTACACACGGCGATCGTTACGACGAAAACAGACCTTACAGCATCTCATCGTATGTAAAAGGGAGTATCTTTTTGTCGCAATTGGCCTATGTAATCGGACAAGATAATCTAGATGCTACCTTAAAAAGATATTACAACGATTTTAAATTCAAACACCCAACTCCTAATGATATTAAAAGATCTGCAGAAAGAGTTTCGGGAGCTGAGCTGGATTGGTATTTGATAGATTGGGCGGAAACGGCAAATACAATAGATTACGGAATTAAAGACGTAGCTGATAATGCAGGAAAAACTACCATTACTCTTGAGAGAATAGGAAGAATGCCAATGCCAATAGATTTGACGGTTGAGTACACAGATGGTACTTCAGAGAGCTTTTACATTCCGTTAAAAATGATGAATTTTATGAAGCCAAACCCAAACCCAAATGTAAAAAGAACTGTTTTGGATGACTGGGCTTGGGCACAATCAAATTATAATTTTACAATTGATAAAAATAAAACAGCGATCAAAAAAATCACCATTGATCCAAGCGGATTAATGGCCGATGTAAAAGCTGCAAACAATGTTTTTGAAGTGAAATAATTAAAAAAAGACTTTATAAAAAAGGCCCTTAAATTTTTTTTAAGGGCCTTTCTGTTTTTTAGTATTGAGAGTTTACCCCAAATGTTCCAACATGTCTTTGGTCATCGATTCCAAATCAAAAGTATGTTTCCAGCCCCAATCTTTTCTGGCTTCTGTATCATCAATACTTGCAGGCCAGCTATCGGCAATTTTCTGACGGAAATCAGGATTATACGTGATTTCAAATTCAGGAATATGTTTTTGAATCTCAGCAGCAATTTCTGTTGGTGTAAAACTCATTGCAGCCAAATTATAAGAAGAATGTATTTTGATTTCTTCGGCCGGTGCTTTCATAATACTAATCGTTGCTTCAATCGCATCATCCATATACATCATCGGCATTTTGGTTTCTGAAGATAAAAAGCATTCGTATTTTTTATCGGCAATCGCTTTGTAAAAAATATCGACAGCATAATCTGTCGTTCCGCCGCCCGGAGGTGTTGACCAGCTGATCAAGCCCGGATAGCGAATGCTGCGCACATCAACTCCATAGATATTATGGTAGTATTCGCACCATCTTTCGCCGGCTTGTTTACTAATTCCGTACACTGTCGAAGGCTCCATTATGGTATATTGAGGCGTATTTTCTTTCGGAGTTGTGGGTCCAAAAACGGCAATACTGGAAGGCCAGAATATTTTTTTTATTTTTTTCGCTTTCGCTAAATTCAAGACGTGGAAAAGAGAATTCATATTCAGATCCCAAGCAAAAGCAGGATTTTTTTCGGCTGTAGCTGATAAAAGAGCCGCCATCAAATAAATATCTGTAATTTGATGCAATTCGACAAGATGCTCAATTTGATTAAAGTCCAAAGCATTAACCACTTCAAACGGACCAGAATTGACAACTTCAGTGTTTAATTTTCGGATATCAGAAGCAATTACATTTTCTGTTCCGTACAACTTGCGTAGCTTTTGTGTCAGTTCTGTACCAATTTGACCGCAAGCACCAATTATCAATATTTTTGGATTCATTTTGAGAGGGTTTTAATACTGCAAATATAACGGTTTCGTAAATAATTTTACTTTTTAGGGACTAAATTTATAAAATTAACAATAATGAACTTTGTTTTTTGGATTATTAGCTGGCTTTAAAATTATTTTAAAAAAAGTTGAGTCGCAGATGTTAAAGGTCAAAATGATTTTTAATGTCTTGTCTGTAAAAATAATTACTATTAATTCTTTTCATCTATGGCAAAAAAACAATCTTGATTTATAGAATCTTTGGCAAAAAACAGCATTCGTAATTGTAAATTTACTTTGTAACTTTGTAGCTTAATGTTTTGTCTAATGAAATATAAAATATCTCTTTTGCTGCTTTTTGTTTTTGCACTGAATTCATGTCAGAATGAAAATGCAAAACGTCTTGCCGAAAACGAAAAAGAAGCCAAAAAAAAGGAAGTCATTTTTAATAACATCAATAAAGGCTGGGTTTTTATTGACGAACCGATCAATGAAGTTTCGGAGCAAAAAGTAAAAACCTGGAATGAATGGCGTGAATTTTTAAAAGAACTTGATGATAAACCAAGAAAAACAATTGGTGCTTTTCAGAAAAAATCGACTGCGATTGCCAAAAAAGCAATTGCATTAAACGAGAATATTCCTCCCGAGTTTAATATTCCTCAGATAAAAAGCAGGATTTCGATTTTGATTACCAAAGTCAAAATGATGGATTTGTTTCTTCATTTAGACAGAATTCCAGACGAAAAAGTAACTTTTTTAATTGGTGAAATCAACAAAGAATTGGTTTCTTTAGAAAGACAAATGGACAAAATTGTCGAGAAAAGTAAAATTCCTAAAGAAGAAGGAGAAGCTGATTTCTTGAGAATGTTAGACACAACCCGCGCAATTCCGAATACACCTGCACCTTTAGATAAAAATTTACAAGTTGAGTAAAAACGCCTTATATTCCATGTATGATAATTTGCCTAAAACACAGCAAATTGCCACACAATTACTAGAAGAAAGTTCTGTAAAAATGCATCTTAACGGTTTGTTGGGATCTGCATTTTCATTTATAATTCGTGCGGTTTTTAAGAAAGCCGAATTGCCTTTTTTGGTCGTTTTAGACAATAAAGAAGAAGCTGCTTATTATTTGAACGATTTGGAACAAATGATAGGAGAACAGGATGTTTTGTTTTATCCGGGCTCGTTTCGTCGTCCTTACGAAATAGAAGAAACAGATAACGCTAATGTTTTGCTTCGTGCTGAGGTTTTAAATCGAATAAATTCGCGTAAAAAACCAGCGATTATTGTCACGTATCCCGAAGCCCTTTTTGAAAAAGTCGTTACCCGTCAGCAATTGGACAAAAACACTTTAAAAGTGGCGCTGAATGACAAGATTTCGATCGATTTTATTAATGAAGTTTTGTTTGAATATGAATTTAAAAGAGTCGATTTTATTACAGAACCTGGCGAATTTTCGGTTCGTGGAGGAATTGTCGATGTTTTCTCTTTTTCGAATGATCATCCGTACCGAATTGAATTCTTCGGAAATGAAGTAGACAGTATCAGAAGTTTTGATGTTGAGACGCAATTGTCTGTCGAAACACATAAAAAAATTACGATTATCCCCAATGTCGAAAACAAAATATTTCAGGAAAACCGCGAAAGTTTCTTAGATTATATTTCTGAGAAAACAGTTATTTTTATTCAAAATACCGACGGTCTTTTTAGTCAGTTAGACAAACAATTTGCAAGAGCCGAAGAAGCTTTTGCGAAACTATCTGGAGAAATAAAACACGCGACACCAGAACAATTGTTTTTAAATCAAACGTCGTTTATCAAACGTGCTTTAGATTTTTCTATTGTCGAACTGGCGTCTAAACCCATCTTTAGAATAACCAAAAAATTTGATTTTCACATTCAGCCCCAACCTTCGTTTAATAAACAATTTGATTTGTTACTGAATAATCTGAGCGAGAATCATTTTAACGGTTTTAAAAATTATTTATTTTGTTCGAATGAAGCACAGGCAAAGCGTTTTCATGATATTTTCGAGACTTTAGACGAAGCCAATTCAGAGAACATCCGAAAACAATATCACACCGTTGTATTGCCTTTGTACCAAGGCTTTGTTGATGAAGAAAATCAAATTACGGCCTACACCGATCATCAGATTTTTGAGCGGTACCATAAATTTAATATAAAGAACGGCTATTCAAAAAAGCACAATATCACGCTAAAAGAGCTTACTTCGCTTTCGGTTGGAGATTATGTAACACACATTGATCACGGAATCGGGAAGTTTGGCGGCTTGCAAAAAATTCAGGTAGAAGGCAAAACGCAGGAAGCCATCAAATTGGTGTATGCCGATAATGATATTGTGTACGTAAGCATTCATTCGCTTCATAAAATTTCAAAATACAACGGAAAAGACGGAACGCCGCCTAAAATTTACAAATTAGGTTCGAATGCCTGGAAAATTTTAAAACAAAAAACCAAAGCGCGCGTCAAACACATTGCCTTCAATTTGATTCAGTTGTATGCAAAACGACGTTTAGAAAAAGGTTTCCAATTTGCGCCAGATAGTTATTTGCAAAACGAGCTAGAAAGTTCTTTTATTTACGAAGACACACCAGATCAGACCAAATCTACGCAAGAAGTAAAAGCCGACATGGAAAGCGATCGCCCAATGGATCGTTTGGTTTGTGGCGACGTAGGTTTCGGGAAAACAGAGGTTGCTATTCGTGCTGCTTTTAAAGCGGTTGACAATAGTAAACAAGTCGCTATTTTGGTTCCGACTACTATTTTGGCCTACCAACATTATAGAACTTTCACCGAAAGGTTAAAAGATATGCCGGTTTCGATAGGTTATTTAAACCGATTTAGAACTGCCAAACAAAAAGCGCAAACCTTAAAAGATTTAGCCGAAGGAAAACTCGATATTGTCATCGGAACGCATCAATTGGTCAACAAAAATGTCGTTTTTAAAGACCTTGGTTTGTTGATTGTGGATGAAGAACAAAAGTTTGGAGTTAACGTAAAAGACAAACTTAAAACCATTGCGGCAAATGTAGATACACTAACGTTGACGGCAACGCCAATCCCGAGAACGCTTCAGTTTTCTTTGATGGCAGCGCGCGATTTGTCTGTAATTACAACGCCTCCGCCCAATCGTTATCCTATCGAAACCAATGTGGTTAGTTTTAATGAAGAAGTAATTCGTGATGCGATTTCGTATGAAATTCAGCGTAACGGACAGGTTTTCTTTATCAATAACCGTATCGAAAACATAAAAGAAGTGGCAGGAATGATTCAGCGTTTGGTGCCCAATGCGAGAGTCGGAATTGGTCACGGACAAATGGAAGGCGCCAAACTCGAAGAATTGATGTTGGGCTTTATGAATGGTGATTTTGATGTTTTGGTAGCCACCACGATTATCGAAAGTGGTTTGGATGTACCCAATGCCAACACGATTTTTATCAACAATGCCAACAATTTCGGATTGTCAGATTTGCATCAAATGCGCGGGCGAGTGGGTCGAAGCAATAAAAAAGCGTTCTGTTATTTTATTTGCCCGCCGTATTCTTCCATGACGGAAGATGCCCGAAAACGAATTCAGGCTTTGGAACAATTTAGTGAATTGGGCAGTGGTTTCAACATTGCGATGAAGGATTTGGAAATTCGTGGAGCAGGAGATTTATTAGGCGGAGAACAAAGCGGATTTATTAACGAGATTGGCTTTGATACCTACCAAAAAATCATGAACGAAGCCATCGAAGAATTAAAAGAAAACGAATTTAAAGATTTATATCCCGAAGAAAATAATATTGAAACAAAGGAATACGTAAAAGATTTACAAATTGATACCGATTTTGAGTTGTTGTTTTCTGATGAATACATCAATAATGTCACCGAACGTTTGAGTTTGTACAACGAGTTAGGTTCTGTAAAAAACGAAGCCGAATTGGTGATTTTCCAAAACAAATTAATCGATCGTTTTGGGCCAATGCCTCCGCGCGCCAATGCGTTGATGAACAGCATTCGTATCAAATGGATTGCGACCAACATCGGAATTGAGAAACTGGTCATGAAAAAAGGTAAAATGATTGGCTATTTTGTATCCGATCAGCAATCTGATTATTACCAATCTTCGAAGTTTAGAAAGGTCTTGCAATTTGTACAAAAACAAAGCAGTCTTTGTACCATGAAAGAAAAACAAACACCAAATGGTTTGCGACTTTTATTGACGTTTGACAATGTAAAATCGACCAAAAGAGCGTTAGAATTGATGGAGATGTTGGGGGAGTAAATTGTTTTTTTAGCAGCAGAACAATTGGGTTTCAAAAGGCGATCAGTCCTGATATCTCTTTTACCCGAGCGATAGCGAACAGGCGAAGCAAATCATCCCAAATACAAAACCAATTTGCGAATAAGCGAATTGCCCAAATCCGTTGTAATAGCTGTTAGCTGATAACTTTTTATTCATTCTTTTGTTCAATATGTAGATATGTCCAATCAAAATAATCCTTCCCTAAGTCGTTTGTCCAACCTTCTGATTTGTAATATTTATAAATAAAGTCATGGTCAATTAAACTACTATCTTTCCCAAGTTTTGTGTTTTTAAGAGTTAAAATACTTGAATTTAGAACCCCGAAATTATCTGCCACGTAGATTCTGTCAATTGGTGGAGAGTCGTCTCCGTGAAATTTGAAGTTAAAATATCTTTCATAAAACGATAACTCTAATTGTCCATTTTTGAATTTTGCAAGTCTGGCTTCTCCGCTTGTCGATTGGTAATACCCCAATAAAATTTCAGTGTCCAGTGATTTAGAAATACGTCTTAAAATTTCATCATAAAAATACAAGTTACCTCCAAAATCAAATTCAATTTCTATCCAATCTTTGCTTTGGTTTTTAGTCAGTATAATTGTTGAGTTTTTTTCAATAGACGAGTTCTCATCGTGTTGTAAATTATAAAACCATTCTTTCCTTTTATCAAACAATAATTCTCTCCCGATTGAAAGATGTTTTTTTAATTCTGTTAGAACAGTTTCAATGTTTTTACATTTGATATTTGTCTGTGAAAATGTTCCCATTACAGTTTATTTTTAAGTTATCAGCTAACGTTCCCGCGCTACAAGCAGGCTGGGATTAAAAATACGTAATCTTTCGGTTAAAACTAATTTGTCAGATATAAAACCAATTTCAAATTAATCCTAATACCCAAATTGCTTGTAGCGTGTCTTGGCACTAGTTTTTATTTATTCTGCGTCATAATATTGTCCAAACCATTTGTCAAACGCTTCTTTGTGTTTTTCTTGTGCAGAACTAATGACAGCAGAAGGTTCTTGAATTTGGTCTAACCCATAATCTCCTTTTAACCACTTTAAGAATTCATCCAAATCTTCGCTTTCTTCATAATCATCTTCGTCTTTATAAAAATAGATTTCTTCAAAATCAACTGAAATCTCTGTGTCAAATGTTATTAAATGCAGAAGTTGCAAAATATTTTCGGCTACAATATGTACACCGCCTTCGTCACCAAATACAACAATTGGCATTTCGTTCATTGGTTTAGTCGTTTCGTCATTCCAGATTGCATAAAAAGAACCCGAACCATTTGCTTGCGCAAAAGGAAATAATTTGTCTATAAATAGTGATTCTTTGCTCCAACTTTTAAGTCCTGTTTTGTCGTCAATTAATACTCCAAAACCTTGTGAGTAATTTTCAAAAGAAGAGATATTTGTTTGAAAGTAAATTAGTTTCTCTAATTCGGTTGGAATTGCGGTAAACCCCCAATTTTCTTTAAATTCGTTAATGTCCATATCTTGTTGTTTTAGTTCTGTGGTCGTTCTGTAAAATTACTGCTAACGTCCCGCCGCTACTGCAGCGGGTTTGGTACTAAATTAAGTCTTATTTTCAGATTTGCCACTCGAGCGATAGCGAACAGACGAAGCAAATTATTACAAATACAAAAACATTTCCAAATTAAGTCTATTGCCCAAATCCGTTGGAGCTGTTACCAGTAGTTTTTTTAGTTACCAAAATTTCCACCACTTTTTTGTGAGTTTAGTTTCAATTTGGTTTTCGTGTCCAAAAAAATATCCGTTAATAAATGTACTGTATTCACTAAGATTATAATTAGGATGTCTTTTCAAATTATTAAGTTCATTTAAAATTGTTTTGTATTTTTCATTTAGTTCTGGTTTTTCATTTAATTGAAGTTTGACAAAACTAATAACATTATCTATCGGTTGATTTAAATACATCATTTCGCTGTCCAACATTGTTCCGACGTCCATATTTTTCGAATTGAATTTGGCGTCATAAATTAAAAAAACATCTTCTAATTCTCCAATTTTAAACAAATAGAAACATAATTGATATAAATTATCGTGACGACGAGTGGATAATTCACATTTTAATTCTTCATCAAAAATTTTTCTAATCAATTCCACGTCTATTGATGAGAAATCATTTAGCAATTCTTCTACTATTTCTGTTCTAAATGTTAGATTGTTATCAGCAACTTGACTATCTATATTTTCAGAATAAGCAAACATTGAAACTAATTCAGTTACAACTATTTTGCTTTCACTTTTTCTGAATTTTTCTATTAATTCTTTGGCTTTCATAAAATTACTGGTAGCGTGTGTGCTTGTTGCACAACTGTTCAAATATAACAAAAAGCAAACATTGACAAGAGTACTTTTTTGTAAATTAAAGCATGCAAGGAAGAAAAGATTTTCCCCCTGCTAGCGCGAGCGTCCCGCTCGTGAAAGTTCTCAATATCAATTAATATCAATTTATAAAACAGTTTGGTTATTGTCTCTATAATTTCTTACCGTACTATATTTCTAGTCTAGACGATTAGTAATGCCTTTGAGTTGCTATTTTTATACTTTGTGTTCACGAGCGGGACGCTCGCGCCAGCTGGGAAAACCAAGCAGAAACTACTTCAAAAAAAAAGAGGCACTATAGCCTCTTGAAATTCTTATAACTCATTTATCGAAAAACCCATAGTTGCGCAATGGTAGCGGTTCCGTTCAACACGGGTTTCATTGTTGGCTCTACGAGCCCAACGAAACCCTAGCTGTTAGTGGCTGGCTCTTATTTAGTTTCTAGATTAAAATAGGTTGACATTTCAAGATTTTTATTTTCTCCAAAATAAACTTTACCATCTTTAGCAACTAAAAGAGGCTCATCAATTAAAAATCTCAACTTATTTTCTTCAATATATACTAATTTGGTGTCTTCTAATTCTTTAAGAAATTTAGGTAAGTTTATATTTTTTAGTTCAATGAATTTTTTAAACATTTTGTCATTAATAATATCTATTTCGTTCTGCTTAAGTAAAACATTAATTATACTACATTTAATATCATCTATCTCTACTGGTTGCCAAGGAATTGCGGTCAAAGGAGTCAATAGTTCTGCTTTTGATAATGGATGATACCAATAATCCCAACCTAAACAATCTTCACTAATTTTTTGTTCTTTACCATATAGAAATGAATGGATTAGCTCACTGTCAAAATTATCTCCAAAAATTTTAGAACTTATGCTAAATTTATATGAAAGTCTTGTCCAAATCATTTCTAAAAGATGAAGCATTGGTTTTCCGTTTGATGAAAATAAAACAGGAAAATAGTATTCGTCATTTGTTAATGGCATTCCCATTGGCATTCCATTATTTTTTATTATTGTGCTATTACCACAAATATATAAATTTGGAAAACTTTCTGGAAAATAACCTTTGACTTTTCCTTTTTGAGTTAAATTTTCTAATATTTCTACGAAACCTTTACGTAGTCCATATTCGGTTTTATATCCATTAAATCCAATTACAATTCTTATTGGGTTAACAGTCTCCGAAATTAAATAATTAAATATTGTGTTTTGCCTTTCAGTAAATCTTTTTTTTATTTCTGGAGTAGGAATATCTTTAGAATGTAAACATTTATATGCATCTCTAAATATCGTTTTTTCATATACGTTTAATTGCCTTTGTTCTGTAAGTTTTATAACAGAAAACAAGTTATTATGTGCTTCTTCAATATCTTTTCGGAAAAGATTTTTTTTTACTTGAAAAACTGCAATTACGTCATTAATGTGATATTTAAAACTGTTTGTAAAAGAAATATTTATTCCTTCACCAATAACTAACATACAATCTATTTCATCGCTTAATTCTTTATCATTATTGTAGATAAAACTATTATTTACAATTTTTAAGTTTAATCCTTTAAAAATTGCCTTGTCTAATATATTTGCCGTTAAACCCTCAAATATGTTACCAATCGTTGGTGTATGGGTTATATCTTTTTCTTCTTGGTCAATTTTTGATAAAGCATTTTTCTTAAATTCTTCTAAAAAATCTGAAATTGTTGAAATCATATTTTGTAAGACTATTTTCTTCGGTTTTTTGGAGCTTGCCACTAACGTCTTGGTACTACAGCGGGTTTGGGACTAAATTAATCCCTATTTTTGGTTTTACCAAATCATCCCAAATACAAAATCAACTTCCCATTAAGCCAATTGCCCAAATCCGTTGTAGTAGCTGTTATGCGTTCGTTTTTTTATTATTTATGCAATGAAGATTGGATATTTAAAATCATAAAAATCCTCCAACTCTTTAAATTTCCAACCACCATCTTTAAAGCCAAAATACCATTCATTGGTTTGAATTAAATTTTCTTTATTTTCAGAGTAGGATTCATCAATTTTTTTCCCAAAATACGAATTTCGATTTATCCAAAAAGGAATGAAATCACTATAAAAACCTTCGCAATGAAATTGAGCTTTTTCAAAATCAATGTTTCTAAGAATATTTTCAATTTTTAGTATAAACTTATTTATTTCATCTAACTCTAAACCGAATTCTTTATATGTTGCTGCAAAACTTAAAATCATGTTACCGTAATAATATGGTATTTCATAATCACCAATACTGAACATATTTGAATTGATAAATGGATATGATTCATCTTTTCCAAGCTTCTTTATATAATCAATTGAGTTTTCATAATCTTGATTGATTATTATATAACCATGTACTAATTCATTTCCACTCATATATTTTAATGTTTTTAGATATTGGTTTTCTACATCGTTTAGCTAAAATGACGCATAACGTTTCGCGAGCAGGCCTTCGTTGCGGCGAAGCGAACTGCGAAGTCTCCGCTAAGATAATGTTTTTCGTGGAAAACAAACCTCCGGCAACTGAAAACCAGCAATGAGGCTTGCTCGCTGTTATGCACCGTTTTTTTACAATGCTATTAAAGTCCAATTTTCGGGAAATTTTTTCTCGACAACTGCTTGTTTAAATCCTGCTGGATTTATTTCGGATTTATCTTCAAAATAAACGACAGCATAGAAGAATTTATATTCAGGATCTCCTTCATAACTGTCAGCATCTGTTTTGATTTGATCAAGATATGTGCCGATTCCTGCTCCTTTTCTAATATATTTATATTCCACCGCAGAACTAATTTCAGGAATTAATATATCAGGATGATAGGTAGTGAATTTTTTTATAAATCTAGCTTTGCCTAAACTTCTCATAGTTGGATAAACAATTTCTACAAACCATTTAATAGGTGTATATATGGAAGTTTCATTAGTTACTTTCGATTTTGTTTTTGCCAATATTGAATTAGTATTCTCTAAAATTTGTTTAAGCTTATTTACTTCAAGTTTTTCAAAATAGTCAGTATTAAATTCTTGGAATGAACGTAAAAATTCTCTAAATTCATCGTGAATTATCATTGATGGCTCATCATCTGCATATAATGGTCCTCGACTTTCACATACTTTTTTTTCATCATTTATTATTGGTTGAAATTTGTCGATAAACATTTTATAATAAAGTGAAACATTTTTCAATTCAAGAAAAAGGCAGATTTTATAAAATAGTGCTCGAGTTCCATAAAATAGCCAAGTTATTTTATCTTCTCTTTCATAATTAAAATGTAATTGTCCATTTCCATCTTCATAATATTCTTCGTCATTTCCAGGATAGACATAAACTTCCCAAAATGTTACTTCTAACTTGTGTAATTGGGTGGATATCTCTTTAGATAAAACTTGTATTTCTTCTTTTCTGTCTGTCAATGTAGTTTGTTTTTTTAAAATGGTGCATAACTTATTTATACCAGCCATAAAATGGCTCCAATCTACCCTAATTAAGGTGTATATAGGAAGTTTTGTTCCGTTTTATAGTATGTTTCCGTTTTAATAATAAAGCATTATAAATGCCTCATTCATTATAAAACAAATATAACAATTCCAGCATCATCATCTCTGAGTGAAACCGTAATGAGAGATTATTTATTTTCAGACAAGTATACCATTAAATAAATGTTCGTGAGCAGGTATTTATACCTGTTTTGGTGGAGTGATGTGGTTTTGTCACAAAGTGTTTGAGTCTTTTCACCAAGTTTTTAGGTTACATTATGAAGTGTTTGGGTTGTTTACCTAAACGTTTAGGTGCAGCACCCAAAACTTTAGGTCGGGAACCTAAAACTTTGCCCTCGGCACCTAAAAACTTCATGACGGAACCTAAACGTTTAGGTCTACAACCTAAACTTTGGGGTTCGGAACCCCTCGGTTGGGGTTCTGAGGTGCTCGGTTGGGGTTCCGAACCCCAAATTTGACGTTCGGAACGTCAAATTTGACCCCCAAGGACGTCAAATTTGACGTCTGCAACGCCATTTTTGACGTTCGGAACCCCATTGATGGGGCTCGACACCCCAAATTTGGGGTTCAGGACGCCATCGATGGAGCTTAGAACCCCAAACGAGCTGTTTTTTGAGCCATTACTTTAGAAAAAAGCCTTTTGAGAATCAGATTTCAAAAGGGTTTTTAAGTTGGTTAGTACTCTTTATAGTGTTCTGAATGGATTGATTTTGTTCTACAATAGAATAAATTCTTGATGGAACATTTGGGTTATCCGAAAGAAAATGCTCCCGCACTTAATATTGATACCATTCTAGAAAAAATCAAATGGTAATGAGTATGTATTGATGATGGTCGTTTCTTAAAACAAATGGCGTATGAAAATTTTCATACGCCATTTGTTTTTTGAGTAAAGAATTTATAATTTTTTCAATCCTTTGAGTTCTGCAGCAGTTCCTTCTTTAATGCTAATGGCAACACCGCCACCGGAAGCTAAATATTGTTTTAAAACAGTTTTAGAAGTGATAACCACTTTGGTAACCGTATATTTTTGAGGATTTTGGTTCCAATTAGCCTCTTTTGCATCGGCATAAAGAGTAGCGATAAATTTCTTTCCCGCAGGAAGATAATCAAAAGTAATGTTGGCCGTTCTTGCGTTTTCGTCGGTAATTCCGCCCACAAACCAAGCGTCTTTTCCTTTGGCTTTACGGGCAATTGTGATGTAATCTCCCGGCTCAGCTTCTAGAATATAACTGTTATCCCAATCGACAGCTACATCTTTTATAAATTGAAAAGCATCTGGAAAACGCTCGTAATTACCCGGAATATCGGCTGCCATCTGCAATGGGCTGTACATGGTCACGTAGTAGGCCAGCTGTTTTACCAAAGTAGTATTGACACGTTGTGTGCTTCCGGTTCCGTAATACGATAGGTCTGTCTGGAAAATTCCCGGAGTATAATCCATTGGGCCGCCCATAAGACGTGTAAATGGCAGAATAGTGGTATGATCTGGTGATAATCCTCCCATAGATTCAAACTCGGTTCCGCGAGCAGATTCTTGCGCAATCCAGTTAGGAAAAGTGCGGTGCAAACCTGTTGGACGAACGGCTTCGTGACTGTCGATCATAATTTTGTAATCGGCAGCTCGTTTGGCCACATTAATGTAGTGATTGACCATCCACTGCCCATCATGGTGCTCGCCACGCGGAATAATTTTGCCCACATAACCCGTTTTTACAGCATCGTAACCATTGTCATTCATAAATTGAAAAGCACGGTCTAAACGACGCTCATAATTGGTCGCAGATCCCGAAGTTTCGTGGTGCATGATAATTTTTACACCTTTAGAAGCGGCATAGTCATGAACCGCTTTTACATCAAAATCTGGGTAAGCCGTTACGTAGTCAAAAACCTCTTCTTTCCAGTTGCCAATCCAGTCTTCCCAGCCAATGTTCCATCCTTCGATAAGAATGGCATCAAAACCATTTTTAGAAGCAAAATCAATGTATTCTTTGGCTCTTTCGGTCGTTGCGCCGTGTTTTCCGTTTGGTGTTAACTTCGAGAAATCATCGGTCAATTTTACATTGTTTTCTTTCCCGAATGCCCAAGTACTTTTTCCGGCCACAAAATATTCCCACCAGATTCCGATGTATTTTACAGGTTTGATCCATGAAACATCTTTGTAACTTGTGGGTTCATTTAGGTTCAGAATTAATTTTGAAGCCAAAATATCGGTTGCTTTATCACTTACAACGATCGTTCTCCAGGGAGATTGTGCATCGGTTTGCATATAACCTTTTGCTCCAACAGCATCTGGCGCCAAATGACTAATCATTTTATGGTTGGCAGCATCTACTTCAAGGTACATTGCAGGATAATTAATCAAACCAGCTTCGTGAATGTTAATATACAAACCATCGTCAGACTTCATCATTGTTGGTGTTTGCACCGATAATTCTTTGATGGGCCATTGCGAATTGATTTCGATAGTTGCTTTTTTCATCAACGAAGGAATCTCAGAAATCTTCGAGGTTGTGTAGGCGTATTCGTTGGTGTCATAATCTCCGGGAATCCAGAAAATTTTGTGGTTTCCAGCCAAATTAAATTCAGAGCGCTCTTCTTTAATTACAAAATAATTCAAATCATTCTGCTTCGGGAATTCGTATCTAAAACCCAATCCGTCATTAAATAATCTAAAACGAATACGAATATATCTGTTGTTGTTTTTTGCTTGCGCTAAAGTGACAACCAATTCGTTGTAGTTGTTGCGAATTGTTTTTTCTTCGCCAAGAACAGGATTCCAAGATTCATTTACCGAGGATTGTGCCGTATTTGTTACCGTAAAACCCTCCATAAACGAAGGCAGGTCTTTTAGTTCTAATCCTAATGAACTTGGTGCGATAACGGATTTTTGCTTGTATGATAATTGGTAAGATGGTATTCCGCCCTCTTTTAACTCAAATTTTAAAGAAAGATTTTTATTCGGCGAAGTTATTTCTTGTGCATGAATCCATAAAGAGTTGGCACATAAAAAAAGGAATAGTGCTATTTTTTTGCTCAAACGAATAGTAAGCAGGTTTTTTTCAGGTTGAAAATTCATATTTATCTAGTTTTTTGCAAAGCTAATTTATTAAAGACTTTATTACAGCAATTTTGCGATTAAATATTGGCGAGACATTGTTTTTTCTGGCATTCAAACTCTTTAAAAGAAAAAAAACCACCCGATAAAGGTGGTTTTTAATGGTTGATAGTGTAGTTTAATTATATTATTTAGTTTGTTGTGAATTTGTAGTTCCCCAACTTTAAGCTTTTTCTTTTTTTATCGTTCGTTTTCTATATTTTTTTGGCAGTAATAATTTAAACTGTATTAAATTATCATACTGTCAAAACGAGTGCGCTAATAGAGTATCGTATTAGCAAATATATAAAAATATTATTCGCAATAAGCGTTCTCGAAAAAACATAAAGCTGTTTTTTTGTGAAATTTTATAAGGTGATTTACAGCAGGTTTTTAAAGGTCGTTTTTAGGTATTCGATTATTTTTAATTTTTTAAATGTTTCGTAATAACACAGAAAATCATTTAGGTTATTGGCATAAAAAAATCCTTTAATCTTTTCTGAGAAAAAGAAAAAAGGATTATATACGGAATGCTAGTTTATGAATATTCGCCT
Organism: Flavobacterium geliluteum; assembly: GCF_017948595.1. Lineage (GTDB taxonomy): Bacteria > Bacteroidota > Bacteroidia > Flavobacteriales > Flavobacteriaceae > Flavobacterium > Flavobacterium flavipigmentatum. Next base: position 166,186 of record NZ_JAGFBV010000005.1, read on the forward strand.
AGTTTTTCAGGTCTTTAATTACTTTAAAAGCAACATCTACCTGATCTTCTCCAACCAAAATAGTAAATTCGTTAGAAGTAGAAATTACCTCGTTGATGATGATTCCTTCCCACGCCAAACGCTGAAAAATAAAATAATAAATTCCGGGCACCACGATGTTTTCTTTGGGTAATTTTACCGTAATTGAAGCCAGATTGTCTAATTTTTGAATCAGTTTTTCGCGTACAAAATGTTTTTCAACCAAATGATTGACGCTGCTGCTCACCACGATATTGGTTTCGTTTACGCCACGGGACGAAGTGTAAAAAATATCAGATAATGCATTAATATCAGAGATCAAATCGGCTTGTTTGTTTAAAACCGTTTCTGAAGCGGCAAAAGTGTAGTCGGTCAATTCAGAGCGAACGGTGATCTCGCCAATATTCTTAATAACCTTATTGATTTTATGATTTAATTTAAAGTCTAATTCTTCAGTAAGTCGTTTGAGCGACATTACAACAGCACCTTGTTTTACTTCTTTACCAAATTCACTTTCTAATTCGGTCATGATGTTTCTGGAAAGCGATGTCAGATTGATAATTCCAAGTGATAAAGCATTCAATAAAAAGGGCTTTGTTTTGATGTAATTTTCTACAATTGAAGAAACAGTTTTCATAATTCTTTTTTTTTGGTTGTAATGTAATTGGTTTAATGTAGTTAATTGCGATGTTATAAATCTGCGCAAATATAAATAAAAAAACAATTTGTTACAATTATAACAATAAAAATTTATGTTAAAAGTGATAAAAAGCGTCTGTAAGGTGTTCTATTGCAAATGTTTCGTTGTTTTTATGTATCGAAATGATATCAAATCGTACTTCAAAATCCATTTCCCTATCGTTTATGTAGGCATTTATAGCTTTTACAAGTAGCTGAATCTTTTTTGGTTTTACAAAATCTTGTGGGAGTCCGAAATCTAAACTAGATCGTGTTTTGACTTCAATGACAGCCAAAATAGTTTCTTTTTGGGCAATGATATCTATTTCTGCTTTTTGGTACGTCCAGTTTCGATCCAGAATTTCATAACCATTTTGCTGTAAATAGGCTACGGCAAGATCTTCTCCTTTTTTTCCGAGTTCGTTGTGTTCTGCCATAACAATTAATATTTAGTATCGTTTTTGTTCGTGTTACGGCTGGAAAGAAAGCGTGCTTCCGGTGGTATTTACTTCCATATTAACCGTGCTTCCCATAATAAGAGAGCGATTGTCCCTGATATGTCCTGCAGGGAAATTAAAAATAATCGGGATTTTGTAGGTTTTGGTGATGTCTTCAATGATTTCTAATGCATTTTTGCCCCAGGGAATATCATTATCTTTCATGCCAGACATGGCTCCAATTACAATTCCTTTCAAGTTTTCGATACAGCCATTACGTTTCAAATTCATCATCATACGATCGATGTGATAGAGGTATTCATCGAGATCTTCGATAAATAAAATTTTGTCTTTGCAGTCAAAGGCAGATGGAGAACCTATTAAACTGTAAACAATTGATAAATTTCCGCCTACGATTTCGCCAGTGGCTGTCCCAAACCGATTCTTAGGATCGGGAGGAAGGGTATACGAAAGTGGCTCCCCGAACAAACTTGCTTTTAATGTTGCAATCGCTTCGGGAGTTGCACGCGGAATACTTATGGGCATCGTGCCATGTATCGATTTGTAACCCATTGTATTCAAATGTTCGTGCAAAACGGTAACATCGCTAAAACCAACAATCCATTTTGGGTGTTGTTTAAACTGAGTGTAATCAATTAAATCTACCATTCTCACGGTCCCGTAACCACCGCGAACACACCAAATAGCTTTAATGTTCGGATTGTCCAGCTGTTGCTGAAAATCGGCTGCACGCTGCTCATCGGTTCCGGCTAATTGGTTAATATCAAGCCCAATAGTACTGCCAATTTTAACTTCCAATCCCCAACTGTGAAGCAGATCAATGGCTGGTTTTAAGTTGTCGGTAATGTTTTTGCGTGCCGTAGACAGAAAAGCGACGGTGTCTCCTTTTTGTAGATAAGGAGGTGTGATCATCTTTTGCTGTGCGGAACAGTTTACTGAAAATAAAACAAAAAAGACAACGACTAAAGAGGCAAAAGCGACTTGTTTGTTGAGTTTTATCAATAGAGTGGTATTCATGTTTAATCGAAATTATTTTAATTAAAAACAAATATAGAAATTTAAAGGCACAATTTATTTAGATTTTTCTTACAAATGTAAATTAATTCACTTAAATTGAACTTTTTTTAAATATTGAAAGTTTATGTATTTTATTAAATATAGAATTAGTCTCCTTTTGTTGGTGCTTTTTTCTTCGGCGCAAGCCCAACCCAGGAAATACGCCATTCATACGGTTGCTTTTTACAATTTCGAAAATCTTTTTGATACCATAAACGATCCCACAACGCATGATGACGAGTGGACGCCCAAAGGCGCACAGCACTGGACAATTGAAAAATATGTCCAAAAACTGCAAAATCTGTCAAAAGTTTTATCCGAAATCGGAACACCGGAAAATCCTAATGCACCTACTTTTATAGGAGGTTCAGAAATAGAAAACAGGGGCGTTCTGGAAGATTTGATAAAAGAACCCAAACTCCTCGATTATGATTACGGAATCATTCATTTTGATTCGCCGGACAAACGCGGAATCGATGTGGCGCTGCTGTTTCAGAAGAAATATTTTAAACCTACTTCTTTTTCAAACATTCCTCTGTATGTGTATAAAACCGAAATGCTTGCGGAAGAAGAAAAATCAAACGAAGCAGAAGAGGCAGCCATAGAAACCGATAAAAAAAGCAATCGGGTTTTTACGCGTGACCAACTTTTGGTGTCTGGTTTTCTGGATGGAGAAGAAGTTCATATTATCATCAACCACTGGCCTTCACGCTCGGGAGGTGAGAAAGCGACCAGTAGATTTCGAGAAGCTGCCGGTCTTCTTAATCGAAAAATCATCGATTCTTTGCAACAAATAAACCCTCAGGCCAAAGTGATTACTATGGGAGACTTAAACGATGGTCCTTACAACAAGAGTGTAAAAGTAGCTTTGGGTGCAAAACCAAAAAAGGCTGAGGTGCCAGAATTGGGTACTTTTAACCCGTTTGAAGAGATGGCAAAACGTGGTTTAGGCACCATTGCTTTCAGGGATTCTTGGGATATTTTCGACCAGATCATCGTGACAGCATCACTTATAAAACCCGATTTTACATCGTTTAGGTTCTGGAAAGCCGGAATTTTCAATAAATCGTACCTCATTCAAGCTTCGGGTCAATTCAAAGGATATCCTTTGCGGCATAGCCAGACCGAAGTTGGTTTTAGCGATCATTTTCCCGTTTACATTTATCTGATAAAACAAATGTAAAACATAGAGATGCACAGCAGTGCGTCTCTACAAAAACTTTTTATTAACTTAGCCTCTCACAAACTTAGGAACTTAGTATCTTTAAAAAAATGGCTATAGCACCACCTTTCAACCTAAATAAATGGATTGACGAAAACCGTCATTTACTCAAGCCGCCAGTCGGAAACAAAAATCTTTATGTAGATTCCGGCGATTATATTGTCATGATTGTTGCGGGTCCAAACGCTCGAAAAGACTATCATTACAACGAAACCGAGGAGCTTTTTTACCAACTTGAAGGCAGTATAAAAGTCATTATTCAGGAAGAAGGAGTGCGCAAAGAAATGGAGCTTCACGCCGGCGACATGTACTTGCATCCTGCAAAAGTGCCGCATTCTCCCGTACGTTCCGAAGGCTCGATTGGTCTGGTGATCGAACGAAAACGTGCCGGAAAAGGATACACAGACGGCTTGCTTTGGCATTGCGACAACTGCAATCATAAATTGTACGAACTCTATTTTGAGTTGCACAATATCGAAAAAGATTTTCTACCGCATTTCGAGCATTTCTACAATTCAGAAGCGTTAAGAACTTGTGATAATTGTGGGACTATTATGGAGTCTGACCCGAGATTTGTTGCCAAAAAGTAGTTTAATTAGAAGCTAATCCCGCTATCATTCCAATCTTTTGTACCGAACCCCGGCACAAAAGGATTTTCCCTTCTATCGGGGCTAGGGCACTTTTTTTTCAGAAGAAATATATCTTTTAATTAGTACAATCAGTTTTCAAGAATACTACAATTCAAATTTTTTCCCTTGTTCAGGATAAATAAGTTGTACGCCCAGATCGTTTACTTGTTTAAGTTGCGCCTTAATTTTAATGATATTTGTAGTAGGTGGTTTCAAATGGGTAACGATAATTTTAAAGCCTTTCAAACTGTCTTTTCCAGTCAATTCCTCAAGGGCGTGCAATTCTTTCATCAAATAATTAGGAGTCAAATGTCCGAACAAAAACTTGTCCGGTTGCTCATTCGGAAACGAGACTTCAATAAAAATACCTTTCAATTGTTTGTTTTGAATGAGTGGTGCAATCGCCGTCCAAAGTGTGCGCAAATGGTCACTTTTCTCCACAACATCAGGTCCCGTGTCGCCCAGATACAAAGCATAATTGTCTCCGTTTTTAATCAGAAAAGCGGTGCTTTCGTACGGATTTACATGACTCAGTGCAAATGCTTTTACAGTCATAGTAGTATTTGTGATGGGCGTTTCTTCGGTTAGGGTTAAAGTCTGAAAATGGTATTTTTTCAACGGAAAACCAACTCCTGTATCTCCAAAATTGGCCCAGGTCTGATCATTAAAATAATGATTTTCCATCATTTCCATGCATTTATTTGTTGCATAAACTGTTTTGGAGGAATCTGCAGGCGAGTTGATAATCAAACCCGAAACATGATCCAGATGGGCATGCGAAATCAAATATCCTTTGATGTATTTTCGTAAAACTTCGCTTGTCGAAATTTTGAAAACCTTATTCTCAACCGCTTTTTCAATTCCTGCGTGCACCGTTCCTGCGTCCAAACAAATAAAATCTTTCGTATTGGAAGGGGCCAATAAATAGGCAGAAAGATTCTTTTCATCAATGCCGCCTTTTATGCCCAAAGGCACGACCTGAAAAGCTGATTTTGGCGCTTTTTGAGCTATGCACGAAAAAGAGAGAAAAAGAAAACCAATCAGAAAACGATTAAAAAGGGTCATAGAAGTATATTTATAAACGCAAATTTCATTAATTAAACCGAATAAATTGCCGATAATTCGTGAAAATACTATTAATTAACCCTAATTTTACTTTGATTTTAACAAAGCGAATCGATTAAAATTCAACTGGAACTCTTATCTTTACGAAATAATATAACAATTTTAACTAAAAAAGTTACAATGATAACAATAGCATCACAATTTGGAATGAATGAAGCTCTGGAAAAATTGGGCATCAAAGCGATCAATGAAGGAACATCTACAGGTTTAGAAAGTTTTTCTTCTGGAGAAATTTTAGAGAGTTATTCTCCAGTTGATGGAAAACTAATCGCCTCTGTCAAAATGACGACGCCTCAAGATTACGAAAAAGTAATGCAGTCAGCTACAACAGCTTTCAAAGCTTTTCGATTGATTCCTGCTCCGCAAAGGGGAGAAATTGTACGTCAATTTGGAGAGAAATTAAGAAAAAATAAAGAAGCTTTAGGTAAATTGGTTTCTTATGAAATGGGGAAATCATTGCAGGAAGGATACGGTGAAGTACAGGAAATGATTGATATTTGTGATTTTGCAGTAGGTTTATCACGCCAATTACACGGTTTGACGATGCATTCTGAGCGTCCTGGACACCGTATGTACGAGCAATATCATTCATTAGGAGTGGTTGGGATCATTTCGGCATTTAATTTTCCAGTCGCAGTTTGGGCTTGGAACACCGCTTTAGCATGGATTTCTGGAGATGTTTGTGTTTGGAAACCTTCTGAAAAAACACCTCTTTGTGGTGTGGCTTGTCAAAACATTATGGCAGAAGTCATCAGAGAAAATAATTTACCGGAAGGTATTTCATGTTTGATCAATGGCGATTATAAAATAGGCGAATTGATGACTGCTGATACTCGAATTCCTTTGATTTCTGCAACAGGTTCTACCCGTATGGGAAAAATCGTTGCACAAGCAGTAGCGGGTCGTTTAGGAAAATCATTATTAGAATTAGGTGGAAACAATGCTATAATTGTTACGCCAGATGCCGACATAAAAATGACCGTGATCGGAGCTGTTTTTGGGGCAGTCGGTACGGCGGGACAGCGTTGTACATCAACACGTCGATTGATTATTCACGAAAGTATTTACGAAAAAGTAAAAGACGCTTTGGTTGCGGCTTACAAACAATTACGCATCGGAAATCCGCTGGACGAAAACAATCATGTTGGACCGCTTATCGACACGCATGCAGTAGAAATGTATGCTAAAGCACTGAATAAAGTGGTGGCTGAAGGAGGTAAAATTTTAGTAGAAGGAGGCGTACTTTCTGGTGAAGGTTACGAAAGCGGTTGTTATGTAAAACCTGCGATTGCAGAAGCACATAATTCATTCGAAATTGTACAGCATGAAACTTTTGCTCCAGTTTTATATTTGATTAAATATTCTGGAGACGTAGAAGACGCTATTGAGGTTCAAAATGGCGTAGCACAAGGATTATCGTCAGCAATTATGACGAATAATTTGCGTGAAGCCGAAAGATTTTTGTCGGTTACAGGTTCAGATTGCGGAATTGCAAACGTAAACATCGGAACATCCGGAGCCGAAATTGGAGGTGCTTTTGGAGGAGAAAAAGAAACAGGAGGCGGTCGCGAATCGGGTTCTGATGCTTGGAAAATTTACATGCGTCGCCAAACCAATACGATCAATTATACAACAAGTTTGCCTTTGGCACAAGGCATCAAATTTGATTTGTAACACAAGATTATCAAATGATATTTTATAAAAAAGGCTTCCAAAATTTTGGAAGCCTTTTTAGGTTTTAAACACAAGTAGAACTTTATTTTTTAATAATTACTTGGCTGGTTGATGAACCATCTTTGTTAATCAGTTTTAGAATATAGTTTCCAGAGGTTAACGCACTCACATCTATGTTCTCAATATTGTTTCCTACGCTTTTTACCACAGTTCCGGCAATATTGTAAAGTATAACTTTTTCAATTTTTTGCTCAGGATCTATTAAGTATAAAGTTGTAGTCACAGGATTTGGGTATATCGCCACTTTTGTTTCTGCTTCTTTTGTAGGAGCAATACGCAGCATTCCTGTATTAAATTTTGTGCTAATGTAATATAAATTGGCAACAGAACTTTTAGTTATCGTGTTGCTTCCAGCTGGAACTGAAATAGTGGCTACTCCATTCACAGCAGTGTAAGAAGTGTTATTGACTTTTATTGTTCCCGAAAAACCAGTATCAAACACCAACGTTAAAGTTGAAGCAGCGGTTGTTGTGTAGGTAATCGATGTACTAGACTCTATTTTTAAACGAGCGGTCAGTGTCAGTCCTTGGTACGTTACAGATCCTGCTGTTGAGTTCATGTTTCCTGTAATAGTATAAAAGCTACTCGTTTTTCCAGATGTAGTAAAATTATGAATTTGATCACTTGAGGGTGTGCTGGTAGTAACCGTAATGGTTCCGGATCTTGTCGCGACAGCTCCTGCTGTTCCTGCAGTGGCAATAGAGTAGGTTACAGTTGCTGTTGGAGTTCCCGAAATGGTGATCGTTTTATTACTACTATTTTTTACAAAAGTGATTCCAGATGCCGGCAACCCTGTTACGGTGGCATCGGTTGCGGTGCCACCCCAAGTATATACTATTGTAGTTATAGCACTTCCGCTTGCTACCGTTTGGCTATTATTTGTTGGCGAAGTAAGTGTTTGAGAACCTGCTGAGGTAACTGTAATCGTTCCTGATCCTGTTGCAGCTGTTCCGATGCTTCCCGTAGTGGCAATAGAGTAGGTTATAGTTGCTGTTGGAGTTCCCGAAATGGTAATTGTTTTATTACTACTGTTTTTTACAAAAGTGATTCCAGATGCTGGCAATCCTGTTACGGTTGCGTCTGTGGCGTCTCCACCCCAGGTAAATACTATTGAAGCTATTGCTGTACCACTTGTTACCGTTTGATTGTTGTTAGTAGGTACTGTAAGTGTTTGGTTTCCCGCTGGAGGATTGGTGCCGCCTTGTACGGCAACCAGACTTGTTTGATATCCAAGAAGTGCTGCTTTTAGACCTGTATTTACTGCGTCTGCAACGTCATCAACAGTATTGTTGAATGTCCATTTTAAATCACCGCCAGAAATACGACCAGCATATTGCATCACATTTGTTTTGGCTACTTCTGGGCTGTCTGGAGTATAGGCATACATAACACTCGAATTGGTGTCAAAGTTGTTGTAAGTATTAGAGCCTGATTTTGATGTAATGCTGCTGCTAATGGTTTCATTGCGGGTACTCGCTACATAAGCATCAAATTCCTTCGGATAGTTGGTGGCATCATAAGCTATAAATCTGTTTTGTCCGCTCATTGTGTTGTTGTACGCTTTTATTGTACCTCCTGCTTCTCCGGAAAAAGTTCCTTCGGCACCACCGAAAACATCTGTTCCCTGCATAGACGTGAGCATAGGATATTTGCAGTTGCGGAAAAAGTTATTCTCTACAAATACAGATGAACCTAAAGTGGATCCAATTCCGTATTTTGAATTTCCATCATAATAATTATTATACACGTGAGCAGAATAATAACGGACACGTGGATGACGCGAATCTGAATGATCGTACCAATTGTGATGATACGTGATGTAAAGCCCGGCTGTTGTTCCTTCGCTCAAGCCTAATAAATTTGATTTACCAGAATCCCAAAAGTGATTGTATGAAAAAGTCACATAAGTAGATTTTTTACAATCCAGTGCGCCATCGCCTTTTATCTGATCGGCATCGCTGCCCGCATCTCCATAAAAGAAATCGCAGTTGTGCACCCAAATGTAATCGTTGTTTTGTTGCAACCCAATATTATCGCCTTCGCCGCTATTACAGTTCATTGTACCAATGTTGCGCACTTCGATATTAGATGCATTTTTAATTCGGATTCCCCACCCATCTGCTACAGCATCATTTCCTACTCCTTCTAAGGTGAGGTAGCAATTGGCTGTTTTGTTGTTTTCTATAACTAAATCTCCATCAAGCATATACGAAAGATCTGTAATTTGACCCACTAATCGTATAATTATTGGTCGCAAATCTTTCCCTTTTTTGTAGGCATCCAAAATAGTTTGCAGTCCAACACAAGGATTTGTGGTGGCGCCAGTAACTGTCATCGAAATGGTATTTTTTGTTTGTTCGGTGATGTATAAAATTACAGCATTGCTTTTCGGTGTACCATCTGCGTTATACGCTCCTGGAACTCTTCCGTTCGAGAATGCAAACCCTGCACGATCTTGTGCGAATACTGTGATTGCACTTGTTGTAGAGCCAGTTCCCTCGCTGCCGCTAATAACAGGCCTGATTTTTATGGTATAGCTGCCTGCTTTAAGACCGGGAATGTCTGCTCGATAATAAGATCCGTAACTGCGAATCAATTCGTTGTCTATTTTTTTATCAACATTTCCGTTTCCAGTATAATAAACATTATAACTTGTTGCGTTTGTCACGGGTTGCCATTTTACAAATGCAGATTCCAGCCAGCCGGTAGATTCTGTAATAGTAAGTTGCTGCGCCCAGATTTGTCCTGCGAAGAGCGTGAGCATTAGAATTAGTAGATTTTTTTTCATAATAATGTGGTTTAATAGTTAGTAGTGTAATATAAAAGTGGTTTTAAGACGACTATTAAAATTTAGTTTTAATTTGTAATCGATTACACAAAAATATAAATTTTTTTGAAATTGATATTTTTTATACTTAAAAAAAACATATCACATAAATAATTATGTCTTAATATATAAATAGTGTAATTTATTACATAAATTGTAATAAATTACACACCTTATGTGTTCTCGGTTTTGAAAGAATAATGCTCTTCTAGAATAGAATTATTTGGCTGAAAAATAAAAAAATATTTTTTTTTGTAAAAATTGTTAAATCTTTATTTTAATAAGAAAAATAATTAATTCTAAAATAAAGATTTACTGTTTTGTAGTTTTTTTCAAGAAAGAGAAAATAAATAATGTCTCATTAAAACATTAATTCGAAGATGATTTTGGTAAGAATAAAAAAAAGCGTTCACCATGAGATGAACGCTTTTTGTATGTTTAATTTTTTTTGCTTACAAGTTAAAAGAAGCACCTAAACTAAATGTAGTCTGATTGTTTAAATGGTCAAATAAACCATCGTTATTGCCATATTTTGCAATTGGAAATCCGATTTCAGTAAAGACACCAAAACCATCTGTAAAGAAGTAACGTCCACCAACGTGGCCACCAAAATTATGCAATCCTAAGTTCAAACTTGGGTAAACATCTAGTTGCTCAACTCCAATTACACTGCTTAGGTTAGCACTGATTCTGGCTTTAGCATCAAAACGATCTTGAAATTCTGGTTTTTCGGTATAAGGTGTAACACCATTTAATCCTGAAAATTCATCTACTCCTAAAAGATAAGTTGAGACAAATCCGAAAGAGAAATTTTCTCCCAAACCAAAGTCTACTGAACCTTGAATTCCTGTTCCACCATTTTGAATGTTGGCTCCAACGTTCACTTTTACATCTCCTTTTCCTTTAAAAGCTTGCTGTGCCTGTGTAAATCCGAATGTTACTAAAAACAAAAGTGTTATAACTTTTTTCATAAATGTAATTATTATTAATTTTAGGGCCTATTAAATGAATTGTACCATAATACTAATATAAAAAAGGTCAAAAAAAGAGCAAAAAACCCAATAAAATCAAGACTTAAGACCAATACAAACCCAAAAAGGCTGAAATATTAAAATGTACTTTTTGCCACCATTAACTACCATTATACTACCGTTTAAATAGCATAAATAACCCATATAAGCAACGAACTACCATCACAAGGCAAATATACCCACAAAACTACTATTTACCAAGCATTAAGCTATATTTGCACTATACAAAAGCTCTCATTACGAGGGCTTTTTTTATGCCCGATTATTACAAATGACAAAAACAGCTATTAAGGTAAAAAACACAATAGGGTTATTGTTAGGGTTACGTTAAGGGTTACAAAAGCAGTAAAAAACAAGACTTATAAATACTATGAAACAACACATACACTACACATAAGCACCAAAAACAGGTCTATAAGTATTGTGAAACGACACGATTTTTAAAGTATAAATAATATTAAAACACTGATTATTAGTTATTTGCTTTCTTTTTTCATTAATTCAGGTGCTGATTCAGCCACATGTGAATAAACAATGGGCTCTCTTTGGGTATATTTCATTTCCGCCAACTCCTTTTCTAATCGTAGTATTTCTTTTTCTTGCATTTGAATGAGCTTGTTTTGAGTATCTAAATGGGATTGATTTATTTCTTTATCAGACACACCCGGATCATCTGTCTTTAACATTGGTTCTTTTCCTGTAAAAAGCCATTCAGCTGATAACTCTTTAAATTCATTCAATATTTTGAATGTTTTATCTGTTCCAAAGACCTTTCCATTCACAATATTGCTAACCTGACTACCTGAAAACCCGAGTATTTTAGCCGTTTCGTTGATGCCTAAACTCTTGTATTTCAAGTAATCTCCAAATCTTTTACCTAAATCATTAAAATTATTCATTCAATATATTGTTTAGTATTCAAAATAATGTATATATTTGCTTAACAATTTGAAACAAACAAACCAATGGACAAAAATAAACAAAAAAAAGACTACGCAAGTTACAACCCCGCAATTATCCAAAAATTAAAAGATAAATACGGTTTAACTACGCAATTTATAGGCCAATCGCTCCGAGGCGAGAGAACCAGCGAAACATCTGGTAAAATTTGTCAGGATTACAAGTTAATGGAAAAGGAAATTAAAAACGCAATTAAAAATCTATAATAGTATGAAAACAAAAATCATCCACCACGTGAACGAAGATTTCACAAGCGAAGTAATCGAAACGCACACCCTTAACGGTAGAGGCGTGACCAATATCGAGTTTAGTAAGCCTCAATCATTATAATGTGTCAAAAGCAAAGATTACTAACAATATCATCGCCATAACAAATGAAAACACGCAAACGAATTCTAAGATTTTTGCTTCGATGCTATAGCCGGGGTTTAAAGGCTTGTATGCTCTTACCCCCATATTTACCTGTTCTTCTATATTTTCCACAATATCCCTGCAAGTCTTGCGAAAAGAGAATAGTACAATGTATGAGGCAATTGTACCGCACAGGATACACACCAGTAATAAAACGAGTGAACATAGGAGCAGGATGCTGTGATATGGTTTCTGAGATAAAGAAATCAATATGGCAAGAACGGCGGAGGCTGTGGTAACAAGATGTTTAACAAAATCAAAAGAGGTGCCTAGCATTTGATAATTAGACTCTTTAAACTCATCAAAGGAATTAGGGAATTTCATACTCATATCACTATTATTTTTAAAGGTTAGATGTTTCAAATATAGTGAAAATCCCGCCACGGCTTTGCGTGGTTTCGACACCACGGCGGGAACCAATTCATAATCCATAATTCATAATTGAATATGTACGAATATCATAACAACATACTCTCTATACCCGCTAAACTTCTCTACGAAGATTGGGCATTGATTTCATACACAAATTATAAACGCCTGTGTTCTAAAGGAAAATTAGTTAATACTAAAAAAGGAAAAGGTGCTGGCAACGAAGCTTTCGTAAGCTTTCACGATTTGCCAGTACATCAAGGTGTAGATTTTAAGAAAGTATGTGTAGAAAATCTAAAAAACCCAAAAGACGTAATTGTACGTAACCAGCTTGAAGCCTATATACTACCAGACATCAAAGCTGCTAAGTTTTTTGCAGAACACCGTAAACCGAATGGACGTTCACTATCTGATGAAGATCAACGCGAAAAAGCTACCAATGCAATGATTTTAAACGGCATTCAAATGCTGTTTAATGATCCTAAATTGAAGAAAAAAGCATTCGGAACAAAATCGACAATGGTTTGGAATGAAGTAAGCATAGCTGTTAATGGCATCAACCCTAAAAGATGGACATTCTCATTGCCCGGAAACCCACGAAGACTAAAAGCGAAGTATGACGACTATCTTAAAAATGGTTACGAGGTTTTCTTGCACAAAGGCGAAGGTCAAAAGAATGCCCAGATCATCAAAGACGAAATAGCCGATTTTCTACTCGCAAAATACTGTCTTCCCATTAAAAAGTCTATTCCGGAAGTGTTAGCCGATTACGATAAAGAAGCCATCAAGCGAGGTTGGAAAGATTTAACCGAGCAAGGCATTTACAACTGGCTTTACCAGCCTGAACAGGAACGCATCTGGACATTGGCACGCCACGGACTATCTGCCTATAACAAAAAATACAAACACACCATCACGAGAGATCGCTCGGACTGGTTTCCTAACGCTTACTGGGCGATTGACGGTACCAAACTGGACTGGATACACTACTGGGATGATTCAAGTAATAAAATGGGTGCAAAACTCAAAATTGATGTAATGTTTGATGTGTACAGCGAAAAGATAATAGGCTGGGATTTATCTTTTACAGAGAGCCACATAGAACATTTCAAAGCTATTAAAATGGCAGTAAATGAGTCGCAATGCCGTCCTTATTACCTGACTTATGACCATCAGGGAGGTCATAAAATGGACAGGATGCAAACACTTTATGATTCTCTTATGGCAGTTGAAGGACACGGAACGCATCACCCCAATAAGGCACGAAACCACTCTAACCCATCAGAACAGTTGTTTCAACGCTTCCAACAGCAGGTTGTTACCAAATTTTGGTTTAGCGATGGTCAGGGAGTAACGGTAAGGCGTGATGACAACAAAATGAACGTTGATTTTATCCTGGAGAATAAAGACCATTTAAAAACAGTGGAGGAATTGCAAAAAGCGTGGCAGGCGGCTGTAAATATTTGGAACAATAAACAGCATCCAAAATTTGAAGCTTCACGAAATGAAGTTTATCAGCACCAAATGCCAATGCAAGAACCGCTAACGCTCTGGGACATTATGGACAAAATGTGGATCGAGGAAACCAAACGCCTAGTTACTTACAAATCAAGCGGAATGTATCTAAAAATTGGTGGCGAAGATTACGAGTTTGAAGTCTATGACAAAACAGGAGCGGTTGACCTTGATTTTAGATACAAAAACATCGGCAAAAAATTTAAAGTCCGCTATGATCCTGATTTTCTTGACGGATATGTGCAATTATACGACAAAGACGGAAAAGGAAATTTTGTTTGGGTGGCCAATGCAGAACCTAAGCGAAAACATCAAAACATACCTGCCTTGATGAAAGAAGGCCACAAAGAAAGTTGGTTTGCTGATATGCAGGTTCGAAAATTAGAATTAGAACGCACACAGCGAGAACTCAAAGCCCTAGAAGACAGAACAGGAATAAACCGCCAATCATTAATAGAAGATACCGACCTAATGATAAAAATGGGCGGAAACATGACCAAAGTAGAACAATTAATAACCGAAGCCGTAGATCAGGAATACGATTTTTAACCTAACAAAAAACCAAATATGACAACAGAACAAAAACACCAGATAGTAAAAGAAATTAAGCACTTATGTGCTTTGACATCACAAAATAAAGTAGCCACCAAAGCTGGCGTATCATCGGCAACTATTAGCCAAATGATAAACCAGAATTGGGACTTGATAAAAGACGAAATGTGGCGCAAAGTAAAAGTGAAGCTTCGCATTGAGTTGGATTGGAAAACAGCCCAGACAACCAATTTAGAGTATATCTATCGCCACGCTGAAAAAGCAAAAGAAAAGTCTATCAGTTTTGGGATTTCGTACGATGCCGGAGCGGGAAAAAGCCAAACCTACAAGTTAATCGCCAGCACATTGCCGAATGTGATTTACATAGAATGTAAAACCTTCTGGAAGTCAAAAAGTTATGCTAAAGCCTTGGTTACAGCCTGCGGATTAGACGATTTCGGAACTACCGAGGATTTAGTGGAGCGTTTCATTGACCATTTGAGCGGATTAGATAAACCTTTAGTAATCATTGACCAGATGGACAAATTAAAAGATGGTTCTATGGATTTCTTTATAGACTTCTATAATGATCTGGTTGGGCATTGCGGTTTTTTACTCTCAGGAGTTCCAGCACTCGAAAAAAGAATCAAAAGAGGTGTTAAGGCAGATCGTTCAGGCTATTTTGAATTATGGTCCCGAATAGGCAGAAAGTTCTTGAAACTCAAACTGCTTGTACTTACGGATGTTGCGAAAATTTGTCAAGAAAACGGCTTATATGATTCCGAAAGAATCGAAATCATATTTAGCAATTGCGAAGGCGATTTAAGACGGGTGAAGCAAGATGTAGAGAGTTATTTTCTAAATCATAAAAATGTGGCTTAACGATGCAAAAAGTACCCAGAGCCTACAGCTACGAAGACATAGATAAAAAAAAGTTTAAAACCATAAAAATACCAGACGAATGGAAAACACATTTAGGCGAACCCCAATTAGGCAATAGTCATTGGTTAGTATATGGAGGTTCTGGACATGGTAAAACATCCTACGTATTGCAAGTGGTTAAGCAGATTTGTAACCAAGGTCAGAAAGTACATTACAACACCTCCGAGGAAGGAATGAAAAAAGGTTTTCAAATGGCATTGAAACGAAATAATATGAAAGGCGTTGCAGGCTTCAATTACCATCAGGAAACAATGCCACAACTAACAGCAAGGTTAAGTCAAAAACGACAGGCCAAAATAATAGTAATTGATTCGGTTCAATACTTTTTTAGGAAAATGCGAAGCGAGCATTATTTTGAATTTATCAGCCAATTTCAGGACACCACATTTATCTGGATCAGCGGTGCCGATGAAGATAAATTAAAAGGCGCAATTGCAGATGATATTAAGTATGATGCTGACATTATAGTAAAAGTAAAAAACTACAATGCCGAAATTATTAAAAACAGATTTGAAGCCTACGATTCAAGAGTTATTTGGGAACAAGGATATAACGATAAAATGTCTAAAATTTTAATAAAAGGATAAACCATGAAAACAACAACACAAAACCAAATCCAAGACTACTTGCAGTGGTCAACAGAGGAATACGAAGACAGATTGTTATTAAGTATAATGAAATGGTGTCAGCACTATGGACAATATCCAAGTATAACTCAACAACTATTAGCAAACTCAGGATTGAATAAATGGTTTATGATGGAATATAATAAGTGTGAGCTTCAATTTTTAAAAATAGTTACTGTGATTCCGCCACAACCTGACCAACTTTTATCTCATTACAAAGCTTGTACAGCACAGATGATGATAAGACACCCGCAAGCATTATTGGATAAAATTAGACGAAACAAAGGTTTTTCTAACCTTTTACTAACACACACACCAATTTATTATGCAAACTAACATGATACGACAGCAAATAAAAAACAAAAAAGAGGAATTAGAACAATGGTTGTTTGATAATTCGCCAGAACACGAAGCCCGCCCGCAGATTGAGGCTGATTTGAGAAAGCTAAAAGAGCAAGCCACCCCCAGAACCATCGAACGTGACACCTTCGATTTAAGAGAACATAAAATTTACAATGTATGAACAAAGCCATTTATCAACGATTAGAAGATTTGCACAATGTGCTGGCTTATTGTTCAGAGTTACAGAGTTGCGGTAAAATTTATGTCTTTAAAACTCTCGAACGTGTTTGCATTAATCAGGAACGCGGCTCTTTGTTATCACAGCTAAATAATGACAATTTTCCGCATCAGGTCAGAACTTACAAAGTACCGCCACACATTGAGGTTAAAGTAAAATTTACACTCGAAAAAATACAAGCCACTTCATGGGGTGGGTTTAACCAGGAACAATTTTTTAACCATGGAGAAACGTAAACGAACCCCGGAACAGAACAGGCGATACAAATTGCATCAAATGATTAAAAAGCGATTTGAGTATTACGGTAAAAAAAAGACAGTAATTATCCCGCACGATTACAATTTAGAGTGTGAATTTTTAATTGAACTCAGGGACAAATTTAGATACAACATTCAATATTCAATAATTAGTACAAAAGAAATAGAAGTAAATAATCCACAAATAATAACATGATGACAACAGAAACACAACAACCGAAAAATTTAACTGATTATACACCTGCCGAATTAAAGGCGGCTTTGGCAAAAGTTGAATCAAAAAAAGATAATGATCGCCAAGCCTACAAAGAACTTGTAGAGCAAGCAGTACCAAAAGCAATTTTTACACTTTGCGCGGCATCAGAAATGATCTCAAACGCCAAAACAAACGCTTTTAAGTTTTTCGAAGATATTCTAAAACTGAAAGCAGATGTCTACGGAATCAAAGAAAAACAGCAGTCTCATACATTTTCCTGCAAAGGTGGTGAAATAACAATTGGGTTCAGAGTTACTGATGGTTGGGATGACACAGTAAGTGCCGGAATTGCCAAAGTCGAAAAATACATTAGCTCGCTTGCGACAAACGAATCAACAGCTGCACTTGTAGAAATTGTATTTAATCTCTTAAAAAAGGACGCTAAAGGAAACTTAAAAGGCAGCAGGGTTTTAGAACTTCAACAATTGACCAAGAAATTTGATGATGAAGAATTTACAGACGGTGTGAATATCATTTCAGATGCTTACAAGCCTATTCGTTCAGTTTGGTACATCGAAGCTAATTTAATTGGTGATGATGGCACCAAAACACCAATACCACTATCAATTAGCTCGGTTGACTTTTCGCAGGGATATAAATTTGAATTTAACAAAAATGAAAAACACAACAATACTGCTATTAGCGATACTGCTGATACTGTTTAACCGGAAAGACATCGCCATTTATATTGAGTGGCTAAAATTCAAATTTAAATCAACATATAAACAATGGCAAAATGAGCGTAACAATACAACCAATAACCGATCACGAAGTTTACACCGTTAACGGAAAAACAGTTTACAAAAACACCATTAGCGAATGGACATGTAACTGCGAAATGACCACTACAGAAAAGAACGCTTTTAAGAATTACGAAAAGGCGGTCATTAATAATCCGGCTTTTAAAAAGCACACTAAATCAACTTATAAAACAAAGTAATATGTGCGAGTGCTTAAATGAAATCAGACAAAATATTATTGAAAACGAGAAAGCTAGCTATGTTAGAATTGATTGTTCAAATATAAGAAGAACAACAGAAGGTGAAGCTGACAAGGAATGTTTAACAGGTCAAAGAATCGAAATTGGATATAACCATATAAAACGTGACGGAGAAATTAAGAAAAAAGAAAGAAAGTCTTTTGTCACGCACGATTACTGTCCTTTTTGTGGTGATAAATATTAAAAACTAGGTTAGTTAATTCGGTTTCCTGAGTAGGATAATTGGTAATTCAGAAAAAATTGAACAATTGAAATATGCGGGTTCGAATCCCGCCTCAGGAGCAAATTTTAAAAACAAACTTTATGAACAATCTCACATTAATTATTTACTACATATATGCAATTATAGTTATTGCCTTAACAGGATATGTAGTTTTCGTTTTGAATCACTCCGGATGGTGGTTTATTGTAACTGCTATATTTCTTACTGCAACACCTTCAACAAAAAAAAATGACAGCAACTAAACCAAAACTCTACACCGGAACCGGTTCAGCTATTGACAACTATAATAAGCCCCAACAGCAGTTAAAAAACATTGTGCAAAGCAATGCAGCAAACTGGGGTTTATTCGATAACAAAAACCGCCAACATAGAACAATCCTTTCACAACTGCGCACACTTCAATGGGTAGTACCAAATGATAAGTGGGGCGAAGTTCCAGACATCAATAGATTAAGCGAGTTTTTAAAGAGTGATAAATCACCAGTTAATAAGCCTTTAAAGAAAATGGAAGAAAAGGAACTTTCTAAAATTATAAGCTGTTTTGAATCAATGACAACTAAAAAATACAAGTGATGGACACATTTAGCATCACCGAAGTTTGCCCGCATGACATAGCTGTTATCAGGGTATTAAAATCAGTCGCAACCTGCGAAACTACAGCACTATTTTGCGTTGCATGTAACAAACAATTAACCGAAGCTAAAACCGAGTGTTAAGATGAAAGTAAAATTAAAATTAACAGTAAAACAAATTAGTGCCTTGGTTTATGCCTTCGATCAAGTATCTAAAGCACCAGCCAAAGGGCGTATTGCTAAAGTTGCAAAAAGCGCACTGGATAAGGTTGTATTAAAAGTTAAAACCAAGCAATTGCAAGTTCAACAAAAATCTAATCTTTTTAATGATAAAGAAAAATTTTCTTTTGCGCTTGAACTTGTGGAAGCCCATTTTTTAGAACAGTATTTAGTTTCTATGTCGGAATTTCCAATGTGTGAATATGACAAAAACGCAATTAATCAAATTTCAGCAACTATAAATCAACAATTAGCATGAAACCCAAAGAGCGAAAAGATGACTTTATAATTATTGATGACATCGATGACGATACAAGTGTTTCAGTTGAAAAACTTGAAAAATTAAGAAAAAATAATAAGGAGTGGATTGAACATTATTTCCCTGATTTTTCAGAACAAAATTTTAAATCTGAGCCACGCATTTTATATTATCCACCCGGACGGTACGGAAAATGCGCAATGTCAAAATATTATATTAAAATGTTTAAAACTCCCGTGCCAATTAACCTAAAGGTTAAAAGAAGGTACACGAAATGCCCGAAAATCAATAAACCCGGATCATTAACCTTAACAATAAAAATAAATTAATGGCACTAAATAAAACGCCTAAAAGACCTACGAAGTTAAGCGAAACGATCTTTGAGACCGAGCATAGGCTTAAACAGGAAGCAATCGAACTGGCTAAAAAATTTCAACACGTTAAGCCAACTAAATACCTATTGAAATGAAAAAAATATACATCGCCGGAAAAGTTACAGGACTACCCGAAAACGAAACAAACACCAAATTTCAACAGGCCGAAATAACGGTTTCACTCGCAGGTTTCGAAGCTGTGAACCCCATCAAAGTAGTAAACAATCAAAATGCAGACTGGGACACAGCAATGCGCCTTTGTATTGTTGAATTAATGAAATGCGATGCCGTTTTTATTGCTTCCGTGTTTTGCGTTCTCTAAAGGGGCTTTAATTGAGTCCGAACTAGCTAAAAATGTAAATATCCCCGTATTTCTTAACATGAAAGATTTGAAACAATGGCAGAACATATATCATACAAAGTAACTTTTAAGGAAACGGCTGACGAATGGCTGTTTCAATACAGACAATCTGATTGTGTAATTCATGCCTTTTACAATATTAAAGGGGTACGTGTATTGAAGCTTTTAGAAAGTGTACAGTTTCCCGGAACCATCGATGATATGGAAAAGTGGACACAATACAAAAAAGTGGTCACGATAGAGCTTGTAATTGACGATTATTCATTCGATGCTTTTTGGATAAAGTACAATTTGAAGGTCAAGAAAGAACCAAACCAGAAGGCTTACGAAAAGTTAAACCTGGTTGATAAAATTAAATGTTTCAACAGGCTTAAAAAATACGATGAATTTTTAACTAAAACAGGTCAGGCCAAAGCACATTTAGTTACTTGGCTTAATCAAAAACGATGGAACGACGAATATTAATAATTAAACAACAATAAAATGAATGAAACATTAACAGCCGAAAAAGGCAAAGTATTGATCGCTTACAACAAAGCAAAAGGCGGCGATGATAAAATAAAGTTATGGAAACGTAAACGTTCTAAAAAATAACGGCTAACGAGTGACGGCTATGAGAATGCCAACACTTAAAACCGAGTATTTTCCACTAAGAAAATGCTTCTTAGAAAACAAAACTTAATATTAATCAAATCGCTGACTTTATTATAGCCGCGGTTATGTGCAGTGAAAATTAACAATCATGGGAAGAGAATTAAAACGAGTGCCTTTAGATTTTAATTGGCCATCAAATCAAGTTTGGAAAGGTTTCATAAATCCTTTCAGAAGTCAAGAGTGTAAAAGTTGTGACGGATGCGGATTAAATCCAGCCACTAAAAAATTACAAGACGAATGGTATGCTTCTGACAATCCTAAATGGGTTGACTTGCCAAACGGCAGGCGATACAATGATAATGGTTGGTCAAATCATATTACTGAAATCGAAATCGCCGCACTCATTAAAGAAAGAAGATTGGGAGATTTTACTAGCGTTTTTAAAAGCGGTGAAGGTTGGGTAAAAAAAGATCCAGAATATATTCCGACTCCTGATGAAGTCAATGAATGGAACCGTACCGGAATGGGACACGATTCAATTAATCGTTGGATTTGTGTTGAAGCTCGGGCAAAGCATTTGGGAATTTACGGCAAATGTGAGTTTTGCGAAGGTGAAGGCGAAATATGGCAAAGCGAAGAAATCAAAAAAATGCACGATGATTGGAAAGATTTTGAACCGCCAACAGGCGAAGGTTTTCAACTTTGGGAAACTACATCAGAAGGAGGCCCTAATTCTCCAGTCTTTAAAACATTAGACGAATTATGCGAATGGTGCGGAGATAATGCAACTACTTTCGGAAGTTCAAAAGCAACAAAAGAACAATGGAAATCTATGCTTAAGGATTTTGTCCATCATCAAAGCGGAAATATGATTTTTCTTTAACGATAATTTTTGTGCGTGAGGATTCATTGCACATAACGTTGTCGCAGCTTGCAGAAGTGGCGGACTTCGTAACGATAAATTTTCAACTTAATAATAGACATGATGCGTAAAATAAATATGAATGAACCAATAAACCCGCCATTTTTGCAAACTGCTGTTATAGGCTGGTGTGGGTCGTTAAAAATAAATTTGTTATGAAACCATTAGGAGTAAAAAATTACGGCTCAATACCCCATTTATCAAACAGTAAATTAGGAACTGGCGACCATTTTATAGATAAAGGTCAAGAAAGAATATTGACTCAAAAAGTTAGAGATAAAAATGATGAAGTATTTGTTTTTGAAAAATACGATGGTTCTAATGTAGGTATTGGAAAGATTGACAATAGAATAGTTGCACTTACAAGAAGTGGATATATAGCAAATACAAGTCCGTATAAACAACATCATTTATTTAGTGATTGGGTTTATAAAAACATAACGACTTGGATAGATTTGTTAGTAAATGGAGAAAGAATTACTGGCGAATGGTTGGCTCAAGCTCACGGAATAAAATATAATATTGATAGTAGATTACAACCGATAGTTTTCTTTGACCATTTTACTAAAAATAACGAAAGAAGTAGTTTTGATGTTTTGGATAGTTTTTATAATAAATACGAAATACAACTTCCAAGATTATTACATAAAGGAGAATCAGCAACTGTTGAAAGTATTTTACCTGAATTAAATAAAAAAACCTTCGGAATTAGACCTGAAGAAAACCCCGAAGGAATGGTTTATAGGATTGAAAGAAAAGGTAAGGTAGATTTTCTTGCTAAATGGGTAAGAAGCGATTTTGAAGCTGGAAAATACATAATAGATAAGTCAGAAAACGATTTGGTTTATAACAAAATGTTCTTATGAAAACGAAAACAGAACACTTGCCTATAACGTTTGGTGATTTGCGAGGTTGCTGACTTTTGAAACGAATATTTATCACCACAATAAAAATTAATTATGAAAACAGATTTACATCTTACCGAAAATTCAGCAATTGCGCAAAACACTTGTTATGCCTCGCTTGTTCACGGCTCGCTATTTTCTGGGATAGGTGGTTTTGATTTAGCAGCTGAGTGGATGGGGTGGGAAAATGCTTTCCATTGCGAGTGGATTGAAAATAAAAGAAAAAAATTAGAAATCAGATTTCCAAATTCAAAAAGCTATGGAGATATATCAACAACAGACTTCACTATTTGGAGAAACAAAATCAACGTTCTCACAGGCGGATTTCCCTGTCAAGATGCCAGCATTGCCAAGCAAGACGGTAAAGGTCAACAGGGGTTACAAGGAGAAAGAACCGGATTATTCTTTGAGTTTTGCAGAGGAATCAGAGAAATCAAACCAAAGTTTATTGTTGCCGAAAATGTGGCTAATATTCTTAAGACTAACAACGGGCAGGACTTTGGCAGAATACTCACCGAATTATCCGCAATGGGGTATAATGCAGAATGGAGAATTTGTCGTGCGTCAGAAGTTGGTGCGCCCCATCACCGTGCGCGGTTGTATTTGGTTGCTTACTCCAACAGCATCAGATTACAAAAGGGACAAACTTTCTTTTCCAATGTACAAGAAACGACATCACCGAAGTCCTGGAAACTTCACGGAACATCTTTACAGATTGTTCGGGGCGGTTCCTGGTCGAGTGAACCCCCGGCTTTATGCGTGGATGATGGGGTATCCGGAGGATTGGTTAGAGAACAATTACACGGATTCGGAAACGCAATAGTGCCGCAAATCGCCCTGCAAATATTTAAAGCTGTTGGCGAGTACATGCAGCTTTCAAGTGAGGCATAACTACTTTATTGCAGCAACTTTAATAATAGTCAAATGTTAGTAATAACGGTACAATACACTTGTAAATATCAAATTTCATTTGCAACAATTTATAAGTTTACAACCTGTGGATTATGTTATAATTCCAAATCAGGAAGATTTATAAAACAGGTTTTAAAAAGCAATTGTATAGGCTACATTATTAAAGGTAAATTCAAAAGCCTAACCTTTTTAAGAATGTATTTAGAAAAAATACCAAAAAATAACTTACCATTTTAAACAAAAAATTATGATATTAGGATTTAGCACACAATTAAACGGAAAACCAACACATTTTGTTGAGAAAATATGGAAAGGTTTAAAAGAAAATCTTTCGAAAGAACTCCACGCGCTGCACGAGGCACAAATGACACAGGAAGAATTGACAAAGCCTTATGAAGTTGACGGCGATGTTTATCCACTTGTAAAAGCAAAATTGCACAGCCTCCGGGAAGACAAAAAAGGTCGTTGGAAAGCAGGAATGAAGATTGATTTTTTTATCAATGTCCGCAAAAAAGATATGTTTCGGTTTGCTCCGGTTCTGCCGGTGGTCAGCACTCAAAAAGTGTTTATGAGTTATCGTTATAATGACTTAATACAAATATCTGTTGGTGATAAAGAATTGTTCGGTTATAATGAAAGACTGGAATTTGCAATTAACGATGGCTTTGACACATGGCGGGATTTTTTTGATTACTTCTATCCTCAAATAAAAGCAACCCCCGATAATTTTTTAAAGATGAAATTAATCCATTGGACAGATAAAAAATATTAAAACAAAACTATTGCATATTAAAATATTTTGTATGTTTGTGAAGCAAAAATACCCCAAAGGAGAAATCCTTTAAAATTTTTTATTTAACAATAAGCGTTAGCCTCGCCACGATGTCCCTGCGGAAACTACGGGAAATCTATCCTTTTGGGTATTTTTGCACATCTACAGCGAGGCTTTCGTGCGTTTAATATTTTCGATTATGCAAAAAGAAAATGTAAGACCAGTTCAGTCTAAAAATGAGCAAATCATGCATCTGCAAGTAACCGATGGTCTAGCAGTTGCTGTAATTCAAAATGCTAGTTTTGAATTTATAATGCCCACAAAAGATGTAGCATTAGGTTATGGCGTTTCGGCTTCAACTATTAGAAGTCATAAGAACCAACAAAAAGATGAACTTATTGAAAATGTTCACTTTATTTCGAGAGTCCAGAATTTGGACGGTCGAAGCAATCTACAATCAAAGCAAATTTTATGGACAAAAGCAGGAATCATTCGACTTGGTTTTTTTATAAAGTCCGAAAGAGCAAAACTTTTTAGAGATTGGGCAGAAAGTGTCATTCTTAATTATTCCGCACCTGCAATACAACTTCCCGCAATAACCAAACGTAAACACAACCGCCTTACTCAGGATAGAATGATTAGTATTTTGGCTGATATTGCCCAAATTGATGATAAACAATTGCGTTTAAGTTTAATATCTAAATTAGGTATATCATGAGACCAACAAAATACTTCAGTACAAAATCTGAAATTTCAGATTTTGCCAAAGCGTTTCGTGCATCACACCCGCAAAATTGGTTTTTACGTACTACACTAGAGTGCGACCACCGAGTAAACGAACGACGTCAAAGCATAGTTTTGATAAGTGGCGAGACAATAGTACAACGAATTATTGTTTGTGGCACGTGTCAAAATGCGAATGTAGAACCTAAAAGCGAAAGGCTATGATACGATATGAACTCCCTGAGGACAATGATAATTATAAAGAATCGATTGCTGACTTTAAACGAAAAATCAATCATTTAAGCCTTATGCTTGAAACAACACAGGATATCTCAAAATTGAGAGAAGAACACGTTGAAAGGCTAGAACATCAACTGAAAGATATGACTAGAGAAAAATTTATCTTTGTAAATTAATAATAAATTGAAAATCGCTAGGTCATTCAAGCGGTTTTCTTACTTTTGAAAATTAATATAAAATGATAAAAATGAAAAAAATACTATTATTACTTAGCTTTATATTACTGAGTTGTGGTCATTCCATACCAAATGAG
>NZ_JAGFBV010000059.1 GCF_017948595.1 Flavobacterium geliluteum
TTCCAAAGAAATATTTTTCTCATTGAGCCAGTTGCAGATAACGCTCATTCTGATGGTCTGCGGATTGAGTTTCCGATCTGGAAACAATCCCCTTAAAGGCGCAATCATTGCATGAATGCTATCGACTGTAATAGGCTTGCCAAGTTTGGTAATAATCAGTTTATCTGTTTTAGATCGAAGCATTTGGGGTCGGGTTTCCTGCAGGTAATTGAAAAACAAGATCATCTGTCTGGGAACTAAATTCATTGTCCGCTTATTGAGATTGATGGAAGCTTTGATATAGACTGTTCCATTATCGAGATCAATATCTTTTACAGTAAGTCTTATGATTTCATCACTTGTAAGTCCCTGATAGATCAGCAGTGATAGTAAAACATTATTTCTAACGTCCAAATGCTTGTAACGGTTCTCACGCTCCAAGAGCAGTTGCAGTTCCGGACTGCTGAACAGATCCTGCACCTGTATCGCCTGATTGCTGTTTACTTTAATATTAAGGCGCTTGCAGGGATGGTCATTTCTGTAACCGCTCATTACCAGATAATCATAATATTTTTTGATTGCCGATAGAATGACAACACGATATTTGCTGTTGGACTGCCTTGCGCTTATTTCTTCCATATACTTGACGATATTCCCGTATTTGTAACGCTTGGCTTTCGGATTCAATTTTAAAAAGTGATTGATCGCAAACAGATAGCTTGATACCGTCTGTGGGCTATAATTTTGGAGCAGGAACTGCTCTAAGGCTTGTTTTGTCATAGCAGATTACTTAAAAGGTTACGACTGGTTTTCGTTTCTTGTTTTTAAGAGCATAGATATAGGTTGTATTGATATCGGAATGCCCAAGAAACCTTCTTATGAAATCAATCCCCGCATTATTCTCAGCCAGATGATTGGCTATGCTGTGCCTGAGGCAGTGGAGTGTGATATCTTTTTGGATAAGCTGGAAATCCTTGGTCTGCTCGATCATTTTCTTTAGGATATCATTCAGGTTTTCCCCTGTGCTACGCCTGCCTTTGGAATTGATAAAAAAGGCTTCTTCGATCTGGTTTTTCCCTGCAAGCCTCTGACTGCGCTCTTCCTGAACGTACTTTTTCAAGTAGCCCATAACCGTATCGCTCATGGGAACTTCACGTCTTTTGCTGTTTTTTCCGCTTCTCACTATGACCATTCCGGTAGCCAGTTTCACATCCTTTAAATCCAGCGCACTGATTTCAGAACGCCTAAGCCCGCATCCATAAGCTACGGAAAGCAGGGCACGTTCAAGTTCATTCTCGGCATGCTTGTATACCGTTTTTATCTCTTCAACACTGAGCGTATTTCTTGACTCTTGTGTTCCTCCCTCATAAGAGGGAATGTAATAGCCGTTTTCAATTTCCTTGTTTTCCATGAGGTTCAACAGGAACAGTCCCTGTACGAAAAGATGGAATTTGATGCTTTTCTGTGACAGCGTTCCTTCGCCCCTGAACTTTGGCCTTGCAATTAAATACTCGAAGTATTTAATAGATTCTTTGGAAGTCAGCTCCTGAATCCTGCTGATTCCCGATTCTTCCAGCCAGAGCAGGAATTCTATCAGGGTATTCTGGTACATCCTGCTGTTGCCGGTCTTATAATTCCTGACCTTTATAAAACTGTCAAAGGCATCCAAGAGCCTTCGGAAATCTTTATTTTCTATCCTGTTTTTCATTGTTTTTTGAGGTTAATTTGTGAATTATGCAAAGTCGTCGCTTGCGCACTCCGTGGAACACGGAACACCAGTATCGTATGCCCAGTAAATACAAGGTCTCCGGTGTTCCGCTGGCGTTCCGGGGCGTTCCATTTTTTGCTTTTTTTGTGTATTTTTCTGTGTTTTTCTTATTTTTTAAGATTCTAAAACTGCTCCAATTGTGCGCCCAGTTCTTTCCTGATCTTGCTTTTGAGTTTTTCCATGTTATCCCAGTAGCTGATTACATATTTGAAACCCCTGTTTACCGAGCCTTCAATAGCCTGAATGTATTCGAGTTCCTGCAACAACTGCATGTACCGGAATGAAGATGTCTTGCTGATATTGAGTTTCTGGCGGATTTCCCTATTGGTAAAACGGTGCGTCGTCCCATTCTGCTGGCTCTTTACGTAGCCTTTGAGATTTTCAAAGAACTGTCTTGTGCTTTTGTCCAGTTCATCCACTTTGATGATGATGGAGGTAAAGAAAATATCAACGGCAGATTTAACGTCTTCCTTGGTGGAGATCAGCCTGCCTTTGCTGTCTGTTTTTCTCTGGTACTGGTGCAGGATGGTAATCTGCGAAACAAAATTTTGAAATTGGCTGTTGAGCCTTCTGAGCATCTTGGCTTCAAGGGGAAGGGTAAGTTTGTCTGCAAATGGATTAATCACCTCATAGGATTTTAATACCCGCATGGCGTTTCTAAGCAGTTGTGTTGCCTGAACCTCGTTTTCATTGTCGCCTTTTCCTGCGATTTTCTTGTTTTGGATGGCTATGATTCGCATCGTCTGCGCCTGGCTTTCATCCACGCCCAAGATTACCGAACGGCTCATATTGTCATAGTACACCTCGGCTTTGGTCGTCGTGGTCATACTGGCAAAATGCGCCTGTACCTGTTTTATTCTTCCCCTGTTGTTTCCGAAAATGTCCTTGACCACCGTGGAGCTTGTCAGGAACTTTGCCGACTGCATTTCACGAAAGGCATATTGCGCCTCTTCGTCAAGACCGTCAAAATCCTGAATCACGATCAGTTTATTGATCAGTTCCTTATCCCTGTAATGGTATAGGGATTTGCTTGTAATACGGGTCATATTCATCACGTCTTCCTGAGGCATGCACTGCGCAATCCCATTGATCAGATGGCTTTTTCCTTCTCCGCTTGATCCCTGTACGATGGCATGCATCAGATACGGCATTTTATAACTCGAAGCGAGCACGAAAAGTACCATCCTGTTTTGTTCTTCCCCAACAATTCCGTTCTGTTCCAACAACTTGTTTATATTTTCCAGCAGGTTTGGTTTTGAAAGAAACTCGACTGCTTTCTCATGTGCCTGCGGTGTAAGTTCTTTTTCAGAGTAGCGATCCGTAACGGGATTTATTTCCGCATCAAAAAGTGCTTCCCGATGCTGTTCCAATAAATCGGTGAGCTGTAAAAAGTCTGTTTCGAGCTCCTGAAAGTCAAAGCCCTGTTTTTCTGAGAGTTCCCCGCACTGGCTCTGCACGCTTCCAAAATCGAAGAGGTCAACTTTGAGCCTGTGTTTCTTCTGTGTAGTATGTGCCACAATCTGTAATGATACCCTGAGGTTTCCCAAATCCATAGGCAGGTTGCCTACAACGAAAAACACTCCTGCGATGCCTGTATAGCTGATCTTGTAGC
>NZ_JAGFBV010000060.1 GCF_017948595.1 Flavobacterium geliluteum
GAGCAGACCAAGAAAAGGCAGGGAATAAAATCCCCAGACCAATAATAAACTAAATCCAGTGAAAAGCAATACACCCAGAGCGTATAAAGGAGGCAGGCATCCCAAAGCAGATCCCGCCGTGCACCGCTATTCGATCAGTCTTACCGCCGAGGAAAACGCCCGTTTTCTAACCCTTTATGAGCAGTCTGGCATGAATGTTATGGCGCACTTTATCACGGCGTGCATTTTCCAAAAGGGCATCAAAACGATAAAGGTTGACAAGACTGCAATGGAATATTATGTGCGCCTGACTTCTTTATTCGGGCAGTTCAGGGCTGTGGGGGTAAATTACAATCAGGTTGTAAAAATGCTCAATAGTAATTTTTCCGAAAAGAAAGCCCTGGCATATCTGTACAAGCTGGAAAAACAGACAGCAGAACTTGCTTTGCTGTCACAAAAGATAATACAGCTTACGGGGGAATTTGAAGCAAAGCACCTGAAAGAAAACCCATGAGATGATAGCGAAAATAGCAAGAGGCGCAAGCTTGTATGGTGCACTGGCCTACAATTACCAAAAGGTTGAAAAAGAAAATGCCCATATTCTGTTTACACAGAAGATTATCGAAGCTCCTGACGGAAGCTATTCCATGGAGCAGTTATCCCGTTCTTTTGACCTGCATCTGCTGGCCAACCGAAAAACGGAAAAACCGATACTACATATCTCACTAAACCCTGACCCCAAAGATACCGTAAACGATACTGATTTTGAGAATATGGCGCAGGAATATATGAAGCAGATGGGCTACGGGGAACAGCCTTTTGCGGTGTTCAAG
The DNA here is from genome assembly GCF_017948595.1 of Flavobacterium geliluteum. Taxonomy (GTDB): domain Bacteria; phylum Bacteroidota; class Bacteroidia; order Flavobacteriales; family Flavobacteriaceae; genus Flavobacterium; species Flavobacterium flavipigmentatum. The sequence goes on from NZ_JAGFBV010000060.1 coordinate 813, forward strand.
CACACCGATATTGACCGCACGCATATCCATATCGTATCGGTCTGCGTGGACGGGGACGGTAGGAAAATATCAGACAAATTTGAAAAAAGACACTCTATGGCGGTCTGCCGGACACTCGAAAAAGAATACGGCCTGATCTCGGCTGTGGATAAAGAGAAAAATTCACAAAATCAAACATTCAGTCCAGTTGATTATAAGGCGGGAGATGTAAAAAGCCAGATGGCTTCGGTAATCCGCCATCTGCCCAAATATTACCAGTTCCAGACTTTTGGGGCGTATAATGCCCTGCTGTCCCTTTTCAAGATTACAGCCGAAGAAATCAAGGGCGAATACAACGGAATCCCAAAACAGGGACTGGTATATTTTGCGCTCAATGACAAGGGAGAAAAAGCCAGCAATCCCTTCAAGGCTTCGCTGTTTGGAAAAGGTGCCGGATTAGTTCAACTGCAATCCCACTATGAACAGAGCAGGACGAAATTAAAAGGCAGTCCCGCTAAGGAATCAGCCAAAGGCAGGATTGAATCAGCAATGCAGGGTACTCCAAACGAATCTGAATTCAAGAATAAGCTTTTAGAACAAGGGATAAATGTCGTGGTGCGCCGAAATGCCCAGGGGCGTATATACGGCATCACTTTTATCGACCACCAATCCCGCTGTGTCTGCAACGGTTCAGAGCTCGGCAAAAACCTTTCGGCCAATGTATTCAATGACTGGTGGAATAACGGCAATAAGGCAGACCTGTCCAAAAAAGAAAACACTGTTTCACAGGAAATTGCCCCTGCAGGAAACCAGATCAGCGAGCCGTACAGCCAGTCCGACTTTTCAGGGAAAGAAGATATGCCCGAAAACGGGCAGGAAAACAATATTATTGAAGCGTTTGGAAGCTTACTGCCTGAAAACCAAGGGGAAGATTTTCAGGAAACAGCATTTGCCAATCAGATGAAACGCAAGGATAAGCGCAGGAAACCAAAGCTTTAATCTACTTCTAAGCATTTATTATTTACATCAAATGTATGAAACACGATTTTCAATGTACCGTATATAAAAAATTGATAGGATACATAATTGGGATTTTTTTAATTGCCTGCTATTAAAAATACAATTCCCCGGTTATGTACCAAACCATCTCCTTAATTTATCGCATCAGGTGTCCGCCCTGCGATTTTCCGCAATTATGAAAGCTGGGTTCAGTTTTAACTCATTTAGCCGACACCTGTCTGCAAGATCGCTGGGTCACCCAGCCCCGAAAAAAAAAATTGTCCTGAGCACTTAACGCCATCGAAAGACAAATAGTGCCAGCCCTTACCATTACTGCAATAAATTCAAAACTGCATTTTATATTTGCCGGCAGACTTCTATACCTTCTTAGATATAAAGCAGTACCGCCAAAGGCTTGGGCGTGCCTTACCGCCTAAAATAATGGAAAACCTTTACTATTTATGGAAAGTTTAGAAACACTGTTCCGGTCTTTTGAAACAGGCATCAGAAGTGCGAAGGCTTTAAAGCCCAAGGAGTACCTTAAAAGCATCGGACTGGAATATTCTGATCTTCGGATCGGCTTTAATTCAGGACAGTTCCACCACCGAAAAACCTTGAAATCCAAAGAAAGGTTTGAAGAGCTGGGTGTAATTACCAAGAGTGATGCAGGAGTGCGGGATGATTCACTGACCGCCTATACCGTCTTTGGACG
>NZ_JAGFBV010000061.1 GCF_017948595.1 Flavobacterium geliluteum
TTGTAGCGTGTGTTGAACTAAACCTTCGGTAGCACATTAGTTGATTTTGTACCTTACGAATATAATTAAATTCTGTAAGTTATGACTACAAAAAAAAGAATGTTGAAGAATTAAGAGAAAACAAAATTCTCAACCAAGCCAAAAGAGAAGTATCTGGTTTTACGGATTTATTAGATCGTTTTGAGCGCACAGTTTCCGTTTTAGGCAGGAGCCAAAGTACATTTAGTAATTATTCCCGACACGTAGCGGCTATTTCGCTCTATTTTGGTAAAATCCCCACCGAATTGGACGCAGAACAAGTCCACGACTATTTGTTTTATTTACAAAAAAAGTCCAAAACCCCATCACAAACCTATTTTAAACACTGTGTTTATGGACTTCGATTTTTACTGAAATCCGAAGGTCTTCCGTATGAATTTCTACGATTACCCTCAATCAAACATGAAAAAAAACTACCTGTTGTTTTAAGTAAGGAAGAAGTCTGGGCAATGCTACAAAACGCCAAACTGCTCAAACACAAAATACTGATTGGGTTGCTTTATGGCTGTGGACTTCGCTGTATGGAAGCCCGAAGCGTACGATTGCAAGACTTGGATTTTGATCGCAAACAACTCAAAGTAGTACAAGGCAAAGGAAAAAAAGACCGCTATGTTCCTTTATCGGTTCATTTAATACGAGGACTCAAAAAATACATCCAAGGGGAAAAACCTCAGGATTATTTGTTTAATGGCAAGCCTATAGAACGATCTGGAGGGGATTTTGATTCTCGCTATTCCCAACGAGGTGTACAATGGGTTATCAAACAGGTTTGTAAGCAAGCTGGGATTATAAAGGAAGTTCACACCCATACGCTGCGACACAGTTATGCCACACATTTGCTCGAGGACGGTATGGATATCATTACGCTTAAAGACCTTTTGGGACACCAAAACTTAGAAACGACCTTGGAATATTTACAGATCGCCCAACTCGCCAGTCAACAAAAATTTAGTCCACTCGATACACTTTTTACCCAATGCAGCGGCTCTTTGAAGTAGCCGATGTACTGAGCAAGTTAGGAACAAAAACAGAGAATCTGGGTTTAAATACTTGGCAATTACGTACACTATCTGCCATCCAAAAATGCCGAACTTCAGCTTTAGGAGGTCATATCGATGCTTGCGATGGCTGTGGGAATCTCACTATCAGTTACAACTCTTGTCGCAATCGCCATTGTCCAAAATGTCAAGGCAATAAGCGAGAGCATTGGATAGATGCCAGAAGTACAGAACTCTTGCCAGTAGCCTATTTCCACGTGGTTTTTACTTTGCCAGACAGCATCAATTCTTTGGCTATACATCAACCCAAAATCGTCTATGATACTTTGTTTGAAGCCACTTGGGAAACCTTGCAACAATTTGGCAAAGCCAAGAAAATACAAATAGGAATGATTGCTGTTTTGCACACTTGGGGACAGCAATTGAGTTTGCATCCGCACTTGCATTGTATTGTTCCTGGCGTCGGCGTAGATAAAAACGAACAATGGCAAAATATCCGAAGCGATGGCAAATTCTTGTTTGCTGTAAAAGCCTTATCAAAAGTTTTTAGAGCTAAATATTGTGAGAAACTCAAAGCGAAAGAACCTATAAAGTACGAACAAATCCGGCAAGAATTATGGCAAAAACCTTGGGTGGTATTTGCCAAAAAACCTTTTGGAAGTCCTGCATCGGTGGTGGAATATTTGGGTAGGTACACCCACAAAATAGCCATTAGCAACCATCGAATCAAAGCTATAGACGATAAAAGCGTGACTTTTGCTTATAACGATTACCGTCAAAATGGCTTTAAAAAACAGATGACATTGACGCATCAGGAATTTATACGTCGGTTTTCATTGCATATTTTGCCCAAGCGTTTTGTAAAAATAAGGCATTACGGTTTTTTGAGTAGTACTTGGAAACGGCAAAAGTTAAAGCTTTTGCAGGAGAAACTTCAAGTTAAAGTACTAGAGAAAGTAGAGAAAAAGCCTTTTTTACCAAAGTGTCGGTGTTGTAAAACAGGGAATTTACATCGAATAGCCGTTTTTGACCAACGCGGTCCGCCTGCTTGGTATCTTGGCGGTAGCCAAAACGCTAATCCCTGTAAAAACTAATTTTATGGGTAGGGGAAGTTATGCCCAATCCCGAAGCTTCAGGAGAAGGAAAACACAAGAAAACCACATTAAAAACTCCTCCAAAAAAAAA
>NZ_JAGFBV010000062.1 GCF_017948595.1 Flavobacterium geliluteum
TAACTTAATCGTACTGCTGATGATTTAAACTCAGCACTGTAAACTCGTTTTTTCATAATTCTAAGATATTTATTTTTATTTAAACAGTCTTAAAATTTATGTCCCAGTAAATGTAGCAACTCCAAAACACTTTGCCTCTTATCATTTTAAAATGCTTAGACCAGCCCAAAGTGTTTGTGAAGGTCATATCCGAGAAATAAAATTTGATGGATATTCCGATATGATTGGTCTGGGAGTAAACCTGATCAGGATCTGCCTTCATATTGTCCAGAGTGATGAATTGGATAATAGGCAGATATACATCGGATCAGTACTAGAACTTGCCCTTGAGTTAATTCCAAGTACGGAATTAGAATTATTGGACGAGATTTATAAATTGAAAATATTGGACTCTGAGCAGAAGGAAGAAAACAGCAAAGATACCTCTGAAAAACAAAGCACGTAAAATCATATTTAGATTCTGTTTTCATGGACATATTTTGACCATCAAAGTGATAAAAAAGCATATTATCTTTGTAAAGCTGGAAACAAAACCCATTATCAGGAGTAAATTTTGCTTGTGATAATCAGTGTTTTAGATTCTATCTTTGTGAAGCAACTATAAGTAAATGCTGTGATTTGTTAGAAAATCAATTTTTAACTTATGAAAAAAATACCTGACTTTGGAAGGTATTTCCAGCCCCCGGCAGGGCAAGTGGTTTTGAGATGCGGAAAGTATTTCAAGCATCTCAAAACACAACTTGCCGTGTTCTGGTGAACACTAGAATCCGCTCTTTCAGGCGGATTAAATTTGGCAGAGAAAAACAGCTTTAGGCTGTTTTATTTTTTTACCGGATTTATGGGTTGTTTTACAGTAAAAGCATTTTTGCAGGTATTTGAGTATACAGAAAAGTATGCGTGCAAGAATGCACATAGGCAGTAAGTAACGTATGCATGTGAGCATAAAAGAAAGTACGCATGTAGGCATGCAAGAATGCAGGCACACTAGAACGTAAGCAATCTGGAAAATACGCATGCAGGAATGCAGGTTTAAAACAGAGATTTCCAAATGATTGTCAATTCATAAAAGCAAGAGATAGTATTCATTAAAACAGTTTTTGAGAAACTTTCAGCAAGTTGCCAAATAATGCCTTTGAATGCCTCAGAAGGTTATTTTAACAGCATTCTGCTTTTGTTTTTATTTCTTTATTGGCTAAACTCCAAGGGTCTGTAGTCATTCTTAAAATTATATAAAAGTTTAAAAATAGTAATTGAAAAAATAATTATGGAAAGTTTAGAAACACTATTCCGGTCTTTTGAAACAGGTATTCGAAGTGCCAAGGCTTTAAAGCCTAAAGAATACCTTAAGAGTATCGGACTGGAATATTCAGATCTTCGGATCGGTTTTAATTCGGGACAGTTCCATCATCGCAAAACATTGAAATCCAAAGACCAGTTTGAAAAACTGGGAGTGATTACAAAGAGCGATGCCGGAGTCAGGGACGATTCTTTTACAGCCTACACCGTTTTTGGACGTTATGGGCTGATTTTTCCTCTGCTGGACAAAGATAATTTCATTGTAAATTATTATGCCCTGCGTTTTGATCTGGACGAGCAGAAAGAGCAGTACCTGAACAGCGAAGGAATTTATCCCGCCTATCCGCATCCCCTTACCAAGAAATTATACTTGGCACCGACTGTTATTGACTGTGCGAGTTTAATACAGAGTAAGGCACTGGATCAAAGGGAAGCGGTTATTGCCCTGCATGATGAGGAACTGCTGGAACAGCACTTGGAAGTTATTAAATCATTATATGAATTGGAAGCAATAATAATCTTTAAGCGGTGAGAAAATGGAAAAGATCAGATTACAAATGCAGGAGATCAGACCCGATGTTCCACTCTCAATAGTGGAACTTCCCGAGGGGCACAGTCTGAATGACATGTGGGTCAA
>NZ_JAGFBV010000063.1 GCF_017948595.1 Flavobacterium geliluteum
GAGGGCACTGAAAAACATCCCTTATTTTGATCAGGTTTATTTTTTAGACAATAAAAAAACGCTTATAACAGGACTTTAAAAAATCCGCTATAAGCGTTTTTCGTTTTATAACTGTTTTTGATTTGACCTTATATGTGTTGATTTTTGATTTGTAGAGAGGCATTTTTGTATAAGCATACTTATTTTATGGTTTCTTACATTAATTTCAGTATTCTTTTTAAGTTGACTGTAAAAATCGCCATTGCTCCTTGCATTTGCATATTGTTGATGCCATACGTTATCGCTCTATCGTATCCATGTACATTTTTTAATTCACTGTTTTTAGCTTCTATTTTGTATCTGTGTTTGGCCTTTTCTTTATAGTAGTCGGTTTCTTGAAAAGCAATTTGTTCTTGGTGTAATTCTGATTTTATTGATACCGAATATGTTTTTGTCTTTGATCCTTCTTTGTAACATCCTTCTTTTAACGGACAAGACTTGCATTTCTCAATATCAAAATAGTAGGTTTGTGTTTGATTCTTTCCAACATTTTTTCTGCCCTGTTTTGATTTTCGTATTGCCATGTGCCCTGCAGGGCAAACAAATCTATCGGCATCTTTATTATAATCGAATTTATCTTCGTCTTTTCTAGCTCCTTGTGCTATTGTAGAATTCAGTTTAGCTACCATTTTAATCTCTAACTCGCTTGCTCGCTTGAGATTTTCTGTTCCTGTATAAGCTCCATCACCAATGATAGTATCTACATCAATTCCGTTTTCCTGACTCATCTTTATAAGTTTAGGGAGTTCGGGGCCATCTCCTTTTTCGCCTGATGTCACTACCGCCGCGGTAATAATTCGCTCTTCTGTCATAGCTAAATGAGTCTTATATCCAAAGAAAGAGCTATCAGCGGATTTATGACCTGTTTTGGCATCTGTGTCTTTTGATAAAGTAAAATTTTCCTGAGTATCTTCTATAGTTTCTTTAAGAAGGTTTAGCTTTTCTTTTACAGCAGGTATAGAACTCAAAGATTCTTCTTTTTCTATACGCTGCTCCAGTTCTTTACAATAGGCCAATTCTTTTTCTAATTCATTGGTATGGTTCTTCTTTGGCATATGTTCTTTGAATTGATCATCAAATAAATACACCGTTTTTCGTAATAGTTTAGAGCGCTCTCTAAGCACATCAATTGCTGAAAATGGATTGGATCTCGATAAAGTATGTGTAGCATCCACTATAATAGACCTGGACTTGATGATTCCCTTTTCAACAGCTATAGTCACTGTTTTACCAATGAGTAGATTTAATAAGTCTGTATCTTTAAGACGAAGTTTACGAAATTTCGTCAATGAACTTGAGTTTATGACACCTTCTTCTGGCGTCATTTCTAAGAAATACTTAAAAGACATGTCAAAACGAGAACGCTCTACTACATCAACATCAGAGACATCATAAATTGTTTTTAGAAGCAAATACTTAAACATACGCACTGGACTTTCTGCTGTGCGACCATTACTTGTGCAATATTTATTCAGCAACTCATCGTAGATGAATGAAAAGTCTATAAGTTCGTTGATTTTTCTAAGGAGATTATCCTGAGGAACAATTAAATCATATAATGAAGAGTAGGGACTAAACTGAATTTGTTGCTGTTGAATTAACATCTAAAAAGTCTTATGATTACACGTAAAAGATACAAAAAAAGGAGCAGAAAACTTTTAGCTTCTACTCCTTTTAATTAATAATTATTCTTGAAAAAGAATTTTGAAAAGACTTTTTCAGTGCCCTC
>NZ_JAGFBV010000064.1 GCF_017948595.1 Flavobacterium geliluteum
GCTACAAGATCAGCTATACAGGCATCGCAGGAGTGTTTTTCGTTGTAGGCAACCTGCCTATGGATTTGGGAAACCTCAGGGTATCATTACAGATTGTGGCACATACTACACAGAAGAAACACAGGCTAAAAGTTGACCTCTTCGATTTTGGAAGCGTGCAGAGCCAGTGCGGGGAACTCTCCGAAAAACAAGGGTTTGATTTTCAGGAACTCGAAACAGACTTTCTACAGCTGACGGACTTATTGGAACAGCATCGGGAAGCACTCTTTGATGCGGAAATAAACCCCGTTACGGATCGCTACTCTGAAAAAGAACTTACACCGCAGGCACATGAGAAAGCGGTCGAGTTTCTTTCAAAACCAAACCTGCTGGAAAACATAAACAAGCTCTTGGAACAGAACGGAATTGTCGGGGAAGAACAAAACCGAATGGTTCTTTTCGTGCTAGCTTCGAGTTATAAAATGCCCTATCTGATGCATGCCATCGTGCAGGGATCAAGCGGTGAGGGAAAAAGCCATCTGATTAATGGGATTGCGCAGTGCATGCCCCAAGAAGATGTGATGAACATGACCCGCATTACCAGCAAATCCCTCTACCATTACAGGGATAAGGAACTTATCAATAAGCTGATCGTAATTCAGGATTTTGACGGACTCGACGAAGAGGCGCAGTATGCCTTTCGTGAAATGCAATCAGCCAAGTTCCTGACAAGCTCCACAGTGGTCAAGGACATTTTCGGAAACAACAGGGGAAGGATCAAACAGGTACAGGCGCATTTTGCCAGTATGACCACGACGACCAAAGCCGAGGTGTACTATGACAATATGAGCCGTTCGGTAATCTTGGGGGTGGATGAAAGCCAGGCGCAGACCATGCGGATCATAGCGATCCAAAACAAGAAAATCGCAGGAAAAGGCAACAATGAAAACGAGGTTCAGGCAACACAACTGCTTAGAAATGCCATGCGGGTACTGAAATCCTATGAGGTTATCAATCCCTTTGCAGACAAGCTTACCCTTCCACTTGAAGCCAAAATGCTCAGAAGACTAAACAGCCAATTTCAAAATTTTGTTTCGCAGATTACCATCCTGCACCAGTACCAGAGAAAAACAGACAGCAAAGGCAGGCTGATCGCCACCAAGGAAGACGTAAAATCTGCCGTTGATATTTTCTTTACTTCCATCATCATCAAAGTGGATGAACTGGACAAAAGCACAAGACAGTTTTTTGAAAACCTCAAAGGCTATGTAAAGAGCCAGCAGAACGGTACAACGCACCGTTTTACCAATAGGGAAATCCGCCAGAAACTCAACATCAGCAAGACCTCTTCATTCCGGTACATGCAGTTGTTGCAGGAACTAGAATACATTCAGGCAATTGAAGGCTCGGTAAACAGGGGTTTCAAATATGTGATAAGCTACTGGGACAACATGGAAAAACTAAAAAGCAAGATCAGGAAAGAACTGGGCGCACAATTGGAGCAGTTTTAGAATCTTAAAAAATGCAAAAAACAGAGAAAAACACGCAAAAAAAGTAAAAAATGGAACACCCCGGAACGCCAGCGGAACACCGGAGCCCTTGTATTTACTGGGTATACGATACTGGTGTTCCGTGTTCCACGGAGTGCGCAAGCGACGACTCTGGACTTGCAACAAAAAGTGGGACAAATTTTCTAAGACCTATGCTACACTTTTAATTTTATAAAATTCTAGTTCGATTTCTTTAGGTGTTTTATATCCCAAAGAAGAATGCAGACGTTTTCTATTA
>NZ_JAGFBV010000065.1 GCF_017948595.1 Flavobacterium geliluteum
TGGACTGCACCCAAAAGTTTAGACGAATTTATAATTAAATTTGATAATAATGAGCTCGATATTGTATCGGGCTCATTCCTTTTAAATTAAGTTTTATTCGATCATTATTGTAATAGTCTATATATTCGATAATTTCCTGTTTTAGTTGATTAGTCGAACTATATTTTTTAAGATAAAACAATTCAGTTTTTAATATACCGAAGAAGTTTTCAATTATTGCATTGTCTAAGCAATTTCCTCTTCTGGACATACTTTGCTTAATTCCTTTTTGTTTTAATAAATTTTGATATTGTTTCATTTGATACTGCCATCCTTGATCTGAGTGCAATATTAGATTAACTTGACCTGGTATTTTCTCAAAAGATTTATTAAGCATTGATACGATTTGATTAAAATTAGGTCTTTCAGATAATTCATAACTTATAATTTCCCCATTAAACAAATCAATTATTGGAGAAAGATATAATTTACTTCCTGATACGTTAAATTCTGTAACGTCTGTGGCCCATTTTTCATTTGGCATTGCTGCTTTAAAATTACGCTTTAATATATTAGGCGCTATTTTTCCTTGTTCCCCTTTATATGATTTATACTTTTTTAATCTAATAATACTTTTTAATCCTAGGAGTGTCATTAATCTGAGAACTGTTTTATGATTAATTAAAACACCTTTATTTCTTAGATCTAAAGTAATACGTCTGTAACCAAATCTGCCTTTATGCAGATGATAAATCTGCTTGATCAGCTCTTTAATATATTTGTACTTATCTTCTATATGATATTTTTTTTCGTAGTAATAGTAACTACTACGTGCCATATTCAGATGACCCAGCATAGTGCCAAGATCATACTCATGCCTTAATTCTATTATGGCTTGCGTTTTAAATTCTTCATTTCCGCGGCTTGAACTAAGGCATTGTACTTTTTTAGAAGAGCATTTTCACATTTTAATGATTCTATCTCTAGTAAAAGTTCTTCTTCTCTAGTCAGGGGTTTATCAGATTTCTTTTGGGCTCTCTTAATACTCATAGATTTAGGTCTTCCTTTAGGTTTAAACTCTAAGCCTGAGTTTCCTTGGTCTTTGTACCTTTTTTGCCATTGAATAATAACGGCTTGATTGGGAATATTAAATACAACACAGGCATCTCTCAAAGATAAAGACTTCTTCTTAATTTCTCGCAATACATTTTGCTTAAAAGTTGTGCTGTAATTTTGCTTTTTTCGAGGTAAAATACCTTCTACACCATAATTTTGATAAAACTTAATCCATACTCTGAGAGTTGATTCATCGAAATTATTTTCCTTGGCAACTGAATAAACTGAAATGTTGTTTTTTAAAACTTTATTTATACAGCCAAGCTTAAACTCATAATCATATTTTCCTCTTTTTTCCATAAAAATGCCCCCAAATAGTGTCTAACTTTTTGGGGGCAGT
>NZ_JAGFBV010000066.1 GCF_017948595.1 Flavobacterium geliluteum
TAATAGAAAACGTCTGCATTCTTCTTTGGGATATAAAACACCTAAAGAAATCGAACTAGAATTTTATAAAATTAAAAGTGTAGCATAGGTCTTAGAAAATTTGTCCCACTTTTTGTTGCAAGTCCAACTTCTTGGCAAACTGCAAAACCCCAAGCTCGATTTATTACTGGACAGGTATCCTGACCTGTTGCAGGAATACGATCTGGAAGAATTACTTTCAGGTGACCTTGAAATTATTGATACGGAGATACAGGACGTTAAAACAGCGGGACTGCTCTCGTGTCTGCAACTGCTGATACATTTTTGTCATGAACTGAAAGAAAATCCCAATCCAAATGACATGTCTTTTGACAGTCTGAGGTATATTTTAAAATCTATCGGGTGCTCCCAGTTTGTGCATGAACTGCTCTTTGTTGTTATAACAGTGGTAGGAACAGACTATTATCAGAAGTTTCAGCAGAGAATTCAAAGTGCAGATTTTGATTGGGAGAGCGCATTAGAATTGGACAGCGATCCTGAACTGAGAGAGCACATTGACCTTATGACATGGTTTGCATTAGCAAGGCTGTTTTTAGAATCGGTCTATACTTATTTCAACAGTCCTGATAAAAATCTTAAAAACACGACATGATGAAAATTTCAAAAAATATATTAGATAAATGATTAATCAATTTAAAAATAAAGATCATGGAAAACGATAAAATCAAATTAAGTGAGCTCATAGAGAACCCTGAGCGTTATTTCATAATGCTCAAGCCTGTATCGGAAACCGGAAATGATATCCAAACTATTGAAATAAATGTGGAAGGATACAGAGACCTGTTTTGCATGATAACGGATCTTCTTAAAACAGCAGAACTTGCTTTGGATGGAATTGAATGCGGTGAAAATAACGTCCGGGATGCAGAAAAGTATGTTGGGAGTCTTCTGCGTGTAATAGAAATGCTGATCCCTTTGGAAGAAGCAGAACTGCTGGACTTGCTTTACAGAAAGTATTTAAATGAAAAAAATAAAAGTGATTCCAAATAACTTTTTCCCAATTGTAATTATAACAAAACGGCGACTTTGGAGCCGTTTTCCAGCCCCGCAGGGCAAGTTGTTTTGAGATGCTGAATTCATTTCAAGCATCTCAAAACACAACTTGCTATTTTCTCTCGAAAATATTTTTACATATGGATTTTAATTGAAAGGGCTTGTTGCCCTTTTTTTTATGTAATGGTTATTAAGTAATTTTCTTTTAGAAAAAAGCAGAAGTTCCCA
>NZ_JAGFBV010000067.1 GCF_017948595.1 Flavobacterium geliluteum
TCTAAAAAGTCTTATGATTACACGTAAAAGATACAAAAAAAGGAGCAGAAAACTTTTAGCTTCTACTCCTTTTAATTAATAATTATTCTTGAAAAAGAATTTTGAAAAGACTTTTTCAGTGCCCTCTACAATTGTGTAGGCTTTCTTTTTGAGGCATCAAGATTAAACGGGTCTTTAGTGTTATTACAGGCGTTAAACACTTTATATTGATATTCTCGCATCTCATCTAACGTTATCTCACCTGCAAGGCACTTCTTAATAGCTTCCTGATATTCTGCCTCAGCTCTGACAATTGCTGGGTCCCTTTCATATAATGATTGGGTATAAATATATTTCTCGCTCATAATAAAATTTTAGAATTCAAAATTATATAAATACCACCATATGATTAATAGAATCAATGTCCTAAATTGTAACATAATCAGAGTTTAAACGCCATTTAACCAACGTTTAAACTAAACTTAACAGCTTCACCAGACAACAGCTGTTTTGTACTGTCGATATTATTATCGTACACATGCACATTACCAAGAAATAATGTAATACTTTTCAATTGCACATCGATTTTCTTTGAAATCAGGTATAAATGATAGATGTCTGATGGCAAACCAAGGTTTGCATCAGAACTACGCTGATACGCGCTAATTATCAACTTACTGTTAGTGATTTGAAATTGAATCAAACTTAAGCAAGGCTGTTGGTTACTTTCTGTGTTGTTAGAACCAAGGAATAATACATAATTCTTTGATGATCGTTTCTCCTGGTTAATCTTTTCAATAAGCTTTGGTAGCTGTTCGAAGTACGTTGGATAGCTATTGACCAAAATAGGACCGCAATAATCCCACCACGAAACGCCAATCTCTCTATAAGCTTCTGTTGAACGTTCACCGGCCATAAACAACTGTAGCTCATCTTTTAATTTCTTTTTAGCTACAGCGTGACCCTCAAACAGTTCAAGTAAGTCAATTGGTTTTAATTCTAAAGCCTGGTTTAGTAAAAAAGTGTTTGAGCCTTTTTTATTCTGTTGTACTTTACCTTTTACAAGGATTTTGTTAAGCATTTGATGATACTTATTCATAATTCGATTTTTGATTGATGATTGATTATATTATATTTGTCCTTCCTACGATAATTTATAACACAACAAAGCCACAGCAAGAAGACTTATGTCCTCCAACGCTGTGGCTTTG
>NZ_JAGFBV010000068.1 GCF_017948595.1 Flavobacterium geliluteum
GCGGTGCACGGCGGGATCTGCTTTGGGATGCCTGCCTCCTTTATACGCTCTGGGTGTATTGCTTTTCACTGGATTTAGTTTATTATTGGTCTGGGGATTTTATTCCCTGCCTTTTCTTGGTCTGCTCTGGGTATTACTCCTACATGCCTAAGCCTTTTTTCTTCGGCATATTTTCTTGTTGCTGTTCATTCTGCCCTGTCTTAAAATCAATTTTCAAGGGCTGGTTGGTACGCTGTCTGAGTGACTCTTTTTCAGCCGGGCTTAGATTATTGTCCCCGCTGTAGTTTAGGTTACGTAAAACCGTTTTCACCGGTCCCATAATATCCGCAGGCTTTGCAGGCTGTTGTGCAGGGTTCTTTTCCTTTGGGTCAATTTTGATAACCAGAAATTTTCCTAACAGCCCGCTGATCCCTGTTTTTGTCGGGTTTCTAAGCTGTCTGAAAAAATTGGAAAAGAAATTGGTTAAAAAATTTCCGCCCCTGTCTATCCTGATAAACGGATTGCTCTGTCCGATGCCCTTTTTTTTGTTTTTTTTCTTCTTTTCTTCCTCCGGTTTTGGCGGTGTGAACGGCTTTTTTTTCTTTTTCTCCACCTTATCCTTTTGCTTGTCTTTTTTCATGGTCTTTGATTTTAAGCCAAAAGGTAATTCTTATACTTTCAGGCTCTGCTTTTTGGCACTCTGTGGCTTTGTTTGGCGGGACATGTCCGGTTTTGGACGGGATGGATTTTTATTTTATCCGAAAGAAATAATAAAAAGAAAACTAAGATAGGACGGGCTGGATCAGCCTGTCCAAAAGCTTACGGCATAATGTCTTGCTCGCGTACTCCCAAGCCACCCTTCGGGACTTATTCCGTTTCCTTTTGGCCTGTCTGCATCCCGTCCTGTGAAACTGCTTTCTTTTTCTTTTTTCCCTTTTTCTGTTTTCTTTGGAAAAATATTTTTTTTCTTGGTTTCTGTACAGGCTCAGTTGAGTGCCGTTTATAAATCTGCAAAGATCAAGGGTTTATAAAAAAGTATTTTTTACCTAAAAACTTAAAAAATGGGTTTGTTCTTTTCATTGAAGCTTGCCGTTATCTGCTGTTCGAACTCATGGAAATGATGTTCCAGCAGATTGCTGAGATAGGCATAGATGGTAATGTTG
>NZ_JAGFBV010000006.1 GCF_017948595.1 Flavobacterium geliluteum
CAGCGATATTAAAAAATTATTCCCCAGAACAATACATGCTGTTACATTGGAAGGATTTCTAATAAAGCTTACATTGTTTGTATTCGGATTACAATTAAATAAAACAATTAACTAGCAACTTGAATTAATTATGCTAAATCTTACAAAAAACCGCTAACTTCTCTTGGTGGTATTGTAAGTAACGGCACTGACTACTGGATTTTAAGATTAGACCCAGAAGGCGGCGTGATTTGGAGTAAAACTTATGATTTTGGAAAAGTAGATATCTTGACTTCACTGGTAGAAAATAACGATCACACCTATTTGATTGGAGGTTACGCTCGAGGCGAAATGACTTCAAACGCCAAAAGCGTGATGGGTAAAGCGCAAGGCTTGATTGCAAAGGAAAAAGACGGTATTAACGATTATATTGCTCTAAAGATAGATGATAAAGGCGAAGAACTTTGGATTAAAACAGTAGGCAGTGGAGGCGAAGATATCCTGAGAAAGTTAATCGAAACCCGTGATGGTGGTTATTTAATGGCGGGTACTTCAAATGCTACTTCCTCCAAAGACAAAAATTCGAATATAGGAGGCAATGATTTTTGGGTGGTAAAACTAAAAGACAAAGAAAAAGTAGAGAAAAAGAAATCCAATATAGAGGCCATACATAGCACTTAATAATCAAAAGATGTTTATTTATTATTAAATAAATATTTGCTTGTCAGTTAATTATTAAATATTATTTTTGTATTTTTTAACATGGAAAAAATTACTAATGTCCAAAAATAAACTTCTTTTTCTACTCTTATTTTTTATATCACTTTCCTATTCTCAAGTAAAACAACCTACAGTAATGGTCAATGCCAGAGCTCAAAAAGACAAAATTTTGATTCGCTGGGCTGTTAATTCTCCAAGTGAATGGCAAAAAGCAAACAAAAAAGGATTTATAGTTACAAGAACCACAGTTTTAAGAGATGGGAATCTTTTATCTAAACCTGAAAAAATAGTACTTACTCCGAAACCACTTGTTGCAGAACCGTTGGATTCCTGGATGGAACTGGTGCAAAAAGATAATAATGCAGCAATTATTGCGCAATCTATTTATGGCGAAAGTTTTGAGATTACTGCTGCTAAAGAAGGAGATTTATCTAAAATTGTAAGCATGGCAGATGAACTGGATCAGCGGTATACATTTGCTTTGTACGCAGCAGATATGAGTTTTACGGGAGCAGTAAAAGCAGGCTGGGGATTATTAGATACCAATGTAAAAAAAAATGAAGTATATGCCTATCAGGTAAGTGTCTTTGAAAGTCCAAAAGTTAAAGAGTCTTCTTACATGATTGGTTTAAAGGATTATACGGTACTACCGGCACCAACTGATTTTATTGCAATTCCTGATGATAAAAAAGTACTGCTTTCCTGGGATTATGAAACCTTCAAAAGAATTTATACTTCTTTCATGGTCGAGAAATCTTCTGATGGAATCAATTATGCTCCAATAGCAACTACACCTTTAGTAAATTTAAATGATAAAGATGATCATCCATCTAAATCCATGTATTACGTTGATACCCTTAGTGTAAACGATAAAATTTATCAATATAGATTGTATGGTATTACCTCATTTGGAGAAAAAGGACAAATAACCAAACCAATTACAGCAACAGGTGTGGCAGCGATAGTTACAGCAGCTAGACTAGTCGATTATAATATTGTCAACTCAAACGAAGTTAATCTTGAATGGGAATACCCTGCAGCATCAGAAGGTTTCATTCAGGGCTATGAAATTAATTTGGCAGATAATGATAAAGGACCTTATAAAGTTGTTTCTAAAATTCTTCCTCCATCGGAGAGAAAACTCAATTACAAAGAAAATTTATTTCCGTCTAATTATTTTACCATATCAGTCGTGGGTAAAAACAATCAGCGTTTAACCTCTCAGAGTATGCTGGTTCAGCCTGTAGATTCGATACCGCCGGCAAAACCAATCGGACTTGAAGGTGTAATTGATAGTCTTGGAGTAGTTCGATTAAAATGGAAACCTAATCTGGAAAAAGATTTACGAGGCTATCGAATTTTAAAAGCCAATACTGAAGGTGAAGAATTTGTAGATATTTACCATCAATCTTATCTGGGTAACGATTATAAGGATAGCGTGAGTTTAAAAATGACCAATAGTAAGGTGTTTTATAGAATTGCTGCAGAAGACATGCGTTTTAATATTTCAGATCCATCTGAAATATTAGTTTTAGATAAACCGGATAAAATTCCGCCAGCAGCACCTATTTTTAAAGATTATGATAATAAAGATGGTAAAGTACATCTAAAATGGATACGAAGTTATAGCGAAGATATAGTAGGATATAGCCTTAGAAGGAGAGAAAAAGGACAGGAAAAGTGGCTGGAGATTAAGCAAATAAATGATACAATTCAGGAATTTACAGATGATAGGGTAGAGAATAGAAAAACCTATCAGTACGCTATTCTGGCTAAGGATAAAAGTAATAATTGGTCTTCATTAGACCATTCTACGATAACCGTGAATGTCTTGAATTTTACACCAATCAAGGTAATTACATTTTTGCAGGGAGTGGCAGACAGAGAAAATAAAAAAATAGTACTCACCTGGGATTATGCAAAAAACAAAGGTAAAATCTTGGGAGTAAGTATTTATAAAAATGCAAAAGGAACTCCCCCCACTTTATGGAAGGAATTAAACAGCAATGTTTTCACTTTAGAAGATAAAAATTTAAAAATCAATCAGGAACTCGAATATCATTTCGTTCCTAATTTAGAAAGCGATAGTCCTGCAAAAGCAGAAACGGTAACAGTTATATATTAAGCCTATGAAGAAGTTTTACTTATTGATAATTTTATTGGTTACAGGATTTGGTTTTGGGCAGGTTAATTTAACAGGGACTTCGAATTATGTTTTAAGGTGTAGTTATTCTTTAGGAGATGCAAGGGATGGTTGTGGATTTGGAGGTTTGCAATGGCTGCAATTAATTCATAAAGAAGGTCAAACACCTTATTTAAAACCAGATGATGGTAACACATGGCATAATACATCAGGAACTTTTAGTGATTTCACTTTTACCGAATCAAATCCAGTTATTAATTTTAAAATACGTTCTACTAAAAGAAAACAAAATAGAGTTGGGGCATGCAGTACAGAGCATGAACGTTTGGCTGAGCTATCTATTCAAAGGCAGGAAACAAAAAGTTACGTAGACATGGTAGAATATGGTGGAGCTTTAGCTTTTTCTGGAACTATAACAATGACTACATATCCGGTAATTAATTTAATTAATCCAGATACTAATAACAATATAATAGGTACAGAAAGTAAAATTGTTATCAATCCTATTGATGGTGTTTCAGAAGAATATTTTAATTGGATGTATCATATCGAAGGAGAACGAGAACGAGTAAGAGTTGGCTTTACATGGGTTTATAGAGATACATGGAGAAGTTTACCAGCAGTATATCAAAATAAGAATTCGCTAAATATAGACTGTAAAAACTTTTTACCTGTTGAGGCGGTTGGAAAAAAAATTACTTTAAGAGCAAATGTTAATGGTAGTAGAGTCGAATTACTTTATGCTAAATCGGCACCACACATAGATGCAATAGATCCTATTCAAACAAAATGTTTTGACTCTAATGATGGAAGAGTGATAGTAAAATTTAGCTCCAAATTAATACCTGGCGAATTAGTGACATATACTATTATGGAAATTGATGAAGCAACTGGCCAGGATATGAGTGAAGAGCATTCTACACAAGATGGTGAAACGGTTATAATAGGAGATGATTTAACTTATGAAATTCCACATGATTTTCGAAAAGGGAAATATCGTATACAATTAGCGGGTTGGTATAAAGAACCAGGTAAACTTGGAGCAAATACTTATGTAATGGACCCTCAACATAAAATGGAGTTTAAAATAACATCTCCAAACCCTGTTGATTTTTCTATTACAAAGAAGAATGATATAAATTGTTATGGAGGTGCTGATGGTGCAATTGATGTAGTAGCGTCAGGAGGTAGTGATAATGGTATATATCAATATTCAACAAATGGAGGAACTAATTGGATCACTTTTTCAAATGTTGATAAAACGACTATAACGCAACTCCCTTTAGGTACTTATTATTTAAAGGTAAGAAAATTAAAAAATTTAAGTGATACCGTTGGTTGTGTGGCAAAAAAAGCAGATGGTACTGAAAAAGTATTATCTGAAAACATAGGCCAACCAATTGGCCCTCTTGTGCTTTCTAGTAATATTATTGCTACCCATCCTACTTTTTATAAAGCTGAAAATGGTAGTATAATAGCTTCAATTAAAGGAGGTACTCTAATCGATGGGAATCATTATTTATATGAATGGAGGAATGATAAAAATTTACCAATTGATGAAACCAAATCCAGTACCGTATTCTTTAATGGCATTTTTACAATTACATTACATGATGTTCCTGAAGGTACTTATACTTTATCAGTTAAAGATCAAAGAAATTGTGTTTTAGATTCTTCGGTAGCACCTTCTTTAGTAGTTATTTTAGATGGTCCAGAAGCAATTTTAATTACATTAGAAACTGTTCAGGGTATTTCTTGTAATACAACAAATTTAGATCCTGTTAAAAATCAAGATAAAGCATCAGACGGGATTTTAAAAGCGACAGTTACGGGTGGTGTTCCTTTTCTAGCACCTGAAAATAATGGATTGCCTTATATCTTTACATGGTCAAAATACAATACTGAAACCAATTTGTGGGAGAAATTGACAGATTATAAAACAGATACTGCTGCTAATCTTTCAGAAGGAAACTATTCGCTAAACATTATCGATGCTAACGGAATAGTTCAGGGGACTTATAATACTTTCACTTTAGAAACAGCAATTCCAACAACAAAAGAAATAGTAGAACCGGCAGAACTTGTATTGTCATTTACTTCCGGAAATGTTTCCTGCCATGGAGGTAATAATGGTTGGGCGACAGCCGCAGTAACAGGAGGAACAGGCCCTTATACATATACATGGTACAATATAGGTAACGGAACTATTGACCAGAATAAAATAGCTCAGCTAACAGCTGGAGAATATTTTGTTGAAGTAAGAGATGATCTTAAAGGTTGCTTTATAAAAGGCAGTGTCGTCATTCATGAGCCAAGTGAAGAAGTAAAAATTGAGTATGAAGAAATTTTTATACCTACTTTTTCAGGAGCCACAAATGGAAGGATGATTGCAAAAATAACAGGAGGAACACCAAATGATGATCAATCCTATAATTATGAGTGGAAAAATGGAGCAGGAGTTCTACAATCTACAACAGCTGAAATAAAAAACGGAATTTATACCATTACCCTAAATGGTGTTCCTGCTGATGATTATTTTTTAACGATTAAGGATAAAAATTATAACGAAGTAACAAACCAGATCACGAATTGTTCAGTATTAGAATCAAAAGTCACATTGAATGAACCTGATCCTTTAAAAGTTGTTTTTGAAATCGTTCGTACTATTTCCTGTAATACAAGCAACGAATTTGGTAATGATAAAGACACAACGCCACAAGACGGTCAAAGAGATGAGTCGCAAGATGGTATTTTAGTTGCTCATGTTTCGGGTGGAACTCCGCTAGCATCTTCTGTAAATAATGGATTACCGTATTATTTTTATTGGAAAAAGCAACAAACTGATAACACTTGGGCACCTTTAGTAGCTATTAAAGGCGAAACAGCTTCAAATCTATCACACGGTAATTATGCATTAAATATAAAAGATAGAAACGGAATCATGTTAGGTACTTATGTAAATAATGTGCTTACACAGGAAATTGACGTAACGCAATTGATGCAGGAACCTCCAACATTATCGGTTATCATAACCAAAGGTGACGTTTTTTGTAACGAAGGAAATGACGGTTGGGCTACAGCAAATGTTGTGGGCGGAACCCCTCCGTATGACTACAAATGGTCTAATGAGGTAGAAATGGATCAAAACACTATTTTAAAAGCAGGGGAGTACTGGGTATTTGTTACGGATGCCAAAGGATGTACCACACAAGAAAGTGTTACTATTTTGCAACCTCCAACGCCACTTGCCATTAAATACACAGAAGTTCTAAATCCAAGTTTTTATAAAGCCACTAACGGAAAAATTGTTGTCGAAGTTACCGGTGGTACTATCTTTTCAGACAACTCGTATTGGTTTGAATGGAAAAATAGTAAAGGAATAATACAAACAACAACGGCAACTAATTTTAGCAATGGTATTTATACTATATCCTTAAGCGGGCTTCCGGAGGAAATGTATAGCTTAACAGTTCGTGATGCTAATTATAATCCTGCCACAAATAAAACAAGTTGTACCGTAGCAAATTCTGTTACAACTCTAGATGATCCAGATCCTCTAGAAGTTACTTTTGAAGTAGTTCGTACTATTTCTTGTAATGTGAGTAATGAATTTGGAAATGAGACCGATGCCAATCCTTTAGACAACCAAAGAGATGAGTCGCAGGACGGAATTTTAAAAGCGCATGTTAAAGGAGGAATTCAGTTAGGGGTTGGTAAGAATAACGGCTTGCCTTATTTCTACACTTGGAAAAAACAACAAAAAGATGGCTCATGGGTACTTTGGAATGATCATGATGAAACGGCCGAAAATATCTCAGACGGGAATTATGCATTAAATATAGAAGATGCCAACGGTATAAAACTAGGAACCTATCTAAACAATCAATTGACAAAAGAAATTGATGTGACAAAGTCGATGCCTCAGCCTGCAAAACTTGGTTTAACCTTTACTAAGTTTGATGTTGGCTGTACAACGGGAGATGACGGTTGGGCAGAAGCACATGTAACTGGCGGAACTCCTCCGTTCACCTATGAGTGGACAAATGGGGAAACAACATCAAAAATAGAAAACATTACCACCAACAATTATTTTGTTATCGCAACAGATGCCAAAGGTTGTAGGGTACAGGGAAGCATTTTTGTGGGTGATCCAAACGGAATATTTACGACCGAAACCGTCAAAAACCCTACTTGTTTTAAAGGAAATGATGCCTCTATACAACTTAGTGTTACAGGAGGTAATTTGCCTTACAGCTATTTATGGAACACAGGAGCTACAACCAAAGATTTAAATAATCTTCCAGCAGGAATTTATGAAGTTGCTATTAGTTGTCCGGATTGTTGTGTGTATAAAAAGAAGTTTGTTTTAAAAGATCCACAACCTGTTATGGTTAATATTGGTCCAGACAGAACATTATGTAGCGATCAGAATCTTGATTTAGATGCTACACTAGCTGATCCAAAAGCACAATACAGCTGGACATCTACAAACGGATTTACCTCAGATGAAGCAAAGGTAAGGTTATCAAAAGCTGGAACTTATCATGTAAAAGTAACTTCAGGTTTGGGTTGTGTTGGTGAAGATGAAATCGTAATAAAAACAAGTCAGGCCGCCATTAGTTCTGAGTTTCTATTGAGCTCGCAAGCTTATTTAGACGAAGAAGTAATTCTGATCAATACGAGTAATCCTTTTGGTGAGGGCACAAACTGGATCATCCCAAAAGGAGTAAAAGTAGTAGAGCAAAAAGAAAAATACATAACATTAAAGTTTGAGGCTACAGGAGTTTATTCAATTGGTTTACAGCAAACACAAGGAGAATGTTATGCAACATACAGTAAAAACATTACGGTAGAACAACGAGGTACACTACCTAACACAGATACAGCATCGCAATTTATTGTAGACTTTATCGTAACTCCAAATCCGAGTAATGGTAATTTTAAAGCACTTATAACTTTAGAAAATAATAATGCGGTAAACTTAAGACTATTCTCAACGACAGGTCAAAACACGATGATTCAGAAAAATGAATCAGGAAAGAAGCACTATGAAATAGATTTTGAGACCACATTAGGATCCGGAATGTATGTTTTAGTATTAGAAACAGGGCAGCAAACATTGGTTAAAAAAATTATCATCTATTAAAAAATGAAGAACTTTTTCAGAACGATACTATTATTTACTCTTTTTTGCTTCCCTTTTGGGGGTTGGGGAGCTTACGCTCAGTTATATCCAGTTCAGATTACTACTGTTTTTAATAGTCCGTATAGTGTCAAAATATCCGATTATGCCACCAGCATGGATACCAAAATGCAATTGCTAATCAATCCTACCGATATTGCAATCTCGCAAAGACAAGTACGTTTAAAACTCTACATACAAGGCAACGGACTAAACGTACAAAGTAGCGATTATATCCAAGGACAGCGACCAATTTTTATAAATGGTGGAGAATTACAAACGCTTACCAATACAGATATTTCCGCCCTTTTTAGGCTTGAAAATCTGCAAGGAATCTCTGCAGCACAATATGCCAATGGCTTGCCAGATGGAATGTACAGTTTTTGTTTTGAAATGTATGATTTTGCGACCAACCAGAAAATCTCACAAAAAAGCTGTGCCAGTTTATATTTAATATTAAATGATCCACCCTTATTAAACACACCACAAAAAAACGAACAAATTGCCTCGACAGAGTTTCCTAATATTTTATTTACCTGGACACCACGTCAGATCAATGCCACCAATATATCGTATAAGTTCGAGCTAAAACAGCTTATCGATCCTACATTAGACCCACAAATTGGTTTTCAAATGTCTCCTATTTTATATGAGGAAACACTTTTTTCGACCGCTTTGTTGTATAATTTAAGCATGCCTATTCTTACTCCGGGAATGCGATATGCGTGGAGAGTGAGAGCGATTTCTACAACAGGACTTTCAGAAAACGCGGTCTTTAAAAATGATGGTTATAGCGAAATATACTCCTTCAAATATACCAGTTCTTGTACTGCACCCACCTTTTTATTAAGCGAATCCCAGAGTTCAAAAAGTGTCAAAATCACTTGGGAAGGAGTGCCAGAACATACGCGTTATCAGGTGCAATACAAAAAACAAGATGTTCCTAATGCACAATGGTTTTCGACCAATAGTTTAAACACACAAAGTTTAATCACCAACTTAGAGCCAGGTGTTACGTATCAATTTAGGGTAGGTTCAAGTTGCGATCCTGCAGCAGATGGAGTTCAGTCGTTTACCTATTCCGGAATCAGCAACTTTACAATACCTACAGAAACTAGTGGCGTCGCTGCATATAATTGTGGTATCATTCCTCAAATTAATATTGAGAATCAAAAACCACTTACCAATTTAATACAAAGCGAAACCTTTAAAGCTGGAGATTTTCCAGTAACAATTTTAGAACTTCAAGGAGAAAACAGTCCCTATTCTGGTAAAGGATATATTATTGTGCCTTATTTAGCAGATACCAAAATCGCTGTTGAATTTAATAACATTGTAATCAACACAGATTATCAATTGATTAGTGGTATTGTAGAGACTAGCTACAATCCCGAGTGGAAAAATGTTGGTGATGTAGAAGATTTTACCGGCGAAGGTCAAGGCGGACAGATTGAAGAAACGGTTCCGTTTATCATAAAAGATATTGTTATTAATGCCAATGGTGATATTGTTGTCAATGGTATTGATGGACAACAAGTAACCATTCCCGGAGGAAAAGATACTGTAATTACAGATAGTGGTGTTATAGATGCTGACGGAAAAGTTATTGTCCCTCCAAAAGTTTATACAGTTGACAGTGCAGGAAACGGAAGTAATCAAGGTGTTGTAGTTGCCGAAGGAGGAAAACCAACTCCTGAAAATACAGATGGTGTCGATAAAAGTGGTCAGGCCACAGCATTTACTGCTAAGGGAATTTCGATTGCTTTTAGTGGTAACGGTAGTAAATATGCTTTTGATGTAATGCCAGAAAAAGCAACTGCTGCTTTACAGAAGTTATATAAAAAAGTAGGTGATGTTGCGCTGCCTTACAAAGCAGTTATAAATGGTGATACAGATACTGTATTGGCTACAGTAAATATCACGGATGCCAGTGTCAAAGCGGATAGTATCGTTTTTAAAACCCAAAACGGAGCCAAAATCAACTTTACAAGAAATGATAAAGTCTTTGTATTAAATGTAAAAGGAAGTTTTAGTTATGCCGAAGAGCAAATATTAGCCACTATAAAACAAGGTAAGAAATGGAAAGTTATTGGTGCTTTTATGTTGGTGCATATTTCTCGAAAAGAGGTAAATGTTGCCTTAGTACCTACAGATGATACCTCAAGAAATAAACTCGATAAGATCATTGCCAACACTCAGGCAATTTATGATAAAGTAGGGGTCAAAATTAATTTTAAGAAAGAAGAAGTACTCAATATAGACAGTGCATCGGGAGATACAATTAAGACAGAGAAAAATACTCTAACTTCTACTTACAGTGCAGAGCAACAAAACATAAATGCATTATATCATGGTACAGATAATAGTTATGTACTTTTTATAACTAATAAACCTTCAAGCACAGGACAGGATGGTTATATGCGTTTAAACGGGCAGTTTGGGTATGTATTTCCTTCTAACAATGAAACTTTTGGGCTTAAAACTCCTGCACACGAATTAGGTCACGGAATTTTTAAATTAGAACATCCTTTTGAAACGTATAAAACTTCAGAATCAAGCACGAATTTATTGATGGATTATAGCGAAGGAACTGTTTTAAATCATCAGGATTGGAAACAGATTAATGATCCTGCATTTAAATTGTATGCGTTTCAGAGTCAGGCTAGTGGGGAACAGAATAAATATGCGCATTTAGCATTGACACCAAGTGGAATTGTAATTGACGAGTTTTACTTGAACAGTGAAAGAATTGCAATTGTGTTTGTGGTTACTAAAAATTACACTATTAATACCATTAAATATAATGACAAAAATTATGAATGGAGCAGCACTGCTAAAGCCTTCATTAATGGTTCAGAAAAAATTATACCTAAAAAAGTATCGAAAACGATTAATAATAAAGTTAATTTATTCAGATCTAGAGGTGATGGATGTACGTATGATTATGTATTAATTGAATGGAATACAGAAGATGAAAAGGTTAAAGATATTAATGCCAGAGTACAGGAAAAATTAAAAAGCTTTGCAGATTATGACTGGAAGCTCTCTCCTCTTGACATCAAAGATGCTTCTTGCTCTAATAATTTTGCGCAAGAGCTATTGGAAAGAGATCAAAAAGCTTGCTCATCTTCTGAAATACAAGATGGAGTTGCTGAATTAAAAGAAGCGATGAAATTAACAGATGGAGAGAAAGTTGCAACATCTGTAAACAATGCCTGTATGTCAGCTATTAGAAATTTGACATATACTGAAATAGAAAGCCTTATTAAAATAATTGCAACACAGACCGATATAAAAGAGCGTTCTGAACTGGCGATTTTACGTTTAATGAGTGCCATTAAAACAGACAATTATGCCAACTACTATACCTTTTTAGAGAAAGACACTAATAAAGTATTAAAAAAACTTATAGATGAAATTGATGATGTTTCAGTCTATTTCCTGACGGATAAGAAAAACTACACCAATTTTATAGGTGCATTAGTAACGATGTTTAATCAGGCTCCAAAATCTATAGAAAGTAGATGGCCGAAAGAAACAGATAATTTTGCAAAAATAGTAATTAATCTTGAAGGAATAGATTATAGTAGCGATACATCATCAATTTTTAGTCCAGTATTTACCTCTAAGTGTAATGATGGTGAATATAATAAAAGTACTGGAAATATAACGGTGAATGACATTTATACTACTTATATCTATAATACATTTGATTTTAAAGGTAGTGGAGTTAAAAAAATCGAACATATTGAAGTTATAGAAGAAGTATCCCCTTTAACTCCAATAATAATTGTTCCAAAACAAGGAAAACTACCTTTAGTTGCGACGGCTTTAGGAGATAATAATTTAGGAGATAATAGTTATATTGTTCCTGCAATTTTCCTAAAGTACCAAAAAGATAAGATTAGAAATGATTATATAGAAAAAGGTATTATTACTGCATTGGATATAGCTACTATTTATCTTAGTGGAGGTACAGCTCTAGCTGCTAAAGTAACTTGGATACGTCGTGCCTGGGCTATGGCAGAAGTAGCAGGTGCTGTGGGGAATATTGCAGTAAACACTGAAACAATAGATCCAAAAAGCAATTTAGGTAAAGCTATTAATGCCTATAATATTGGTATGGGTGTCATTGGATTGAAAAATGTAGCTGTAGGTGGATATAAATTTGTATCTAGTTTACCTGCAACAACTAAAGCTCTACTTAGAGAAAATAAAGGTATTAGGAGCTTATTAATTGCACACTACACAGAATGGAGAAGCCTTACGACGAATATAGACAAGTTGTCATCTGCCGAGAGAAAATTAATAACAGAACAAGAAGAGGTATGGAAAGTTCTTGGATTTGTTGACAAGCTAGGTGACATGGTTTATAAAAATGTGAAA
Organism: Flavobacterium geliluteum; assembly: GCF_017948595.1. Lineage (GTDB taxonomy): Bacteria > Bacteroidota > Bacteroidia > Flavobacteriales > Flavobacteriaceae > Flavobacterium > Flavobacterium flavipigmentatum. Next base: position 12,411 of record NZ_JAGFBV010000006.1, read on the forward strand.
TTTGAGGATTTCACAAGTACTGTTAGTGATTTTGCTAAAGGAGCTAAATCAGAAATAGCTCAAGAAGCTTACAAATTATGGGGAGAAAATAAATGGGACGAACTATACGATTTATTCAAGAATAATAAGCTAAATGACTGGGGAGGCATTAACTGGCCTCCATTTAGTGGATTTGCTAAAATAAACGAAATTATTTCGGCAAAAAATTACAAATTTAGGATTGATAGATTTCAAAAAGAATCCAGTTTAGGGGGAGGATTTGGCAGTCCTATCTTGAAAAATTCTGAAGGAGTTGACGATTTAGTGTATACTTATGACTCCAGAATGTTGAGTGATAAAATCAGCGAAGGAATGTACTATTTCGTTTTTCAAATGTCTGATAAAGCTGTAGATGTAGAGCTAAAAATAGGCGATGTAGCACCTTGGTTTAAAAAGCAAATGAATCTGGCAGGAGAACAAATAGAGTTTTCAAAAAAACTACATGTAATGGATGCCACTTATTTTAAAAATTTAGAAGCCAAAGTTTTTGTTAATGGTAAATGGAGAAACTGCGTTATAGAAGGGAAAGGAGTAATAACCGAATTGCAAGTAGCGTTTAATAAGTTACCAATTGATGTTTCTGATGATTTGGTTGATTATATAAATTCTTCATCCAAAGTTCTTTCAGACTTCAAAGAAGCTCAAAAAGCTGGAAAATTAGATGAGATGGTAACATCATTTGAGATTTTTAGAAAAAATAATATTAAGAAACCGTGTTTATGAAATTAGATAGTCAACACTCTTATAAAGCTCTAAAAAGTAATACCGAAATTCTTGCTACAGAATTAGAGGAACTTAATTATGGCAGAATGTTTTGGAAATTCGATTTTCTTATTGATAACAAAAAAATTAATAATTCATTATTACAATCTGAATTCGAAGGACTTTTTGTAAATCTGGACCATTTTAAAATGGAATCGGAAAACGGAAAATATATTTACATCCCAAAATATAATCCTGTAATATACAATACAGACTCTAAAGAATTTAAGGAATATAAATCGCCTATTGAGCCACAAAACAATGATTTTGTGAGAAATTATTTCTTTGATGATAATTTGATTATTCTTCATGAAAGAAGTGTCTATAAAATCAATTTAAAAATAGGAGCTATAACAAATGCTTCTTTTGAGTTTGGAAGTCTTGTACTGAATGATATTCATTTATCAGATAAAAAATTCCTACTGGCATTTAAAAATCTAAAAAATTATGAAGATGAAGAACAAGAAATTAAACTGTAGCATCATGAAAAAAATAACAACTCTATTTCTTGTATTTTATTCGTTCCTTTCTTTTGCACAATGCCCGCTAAATTTATTGGCTGATGACTTGTCAAAAACCAATAAAGAATTTAAAGAGTTCGTTAATGAGAGTTCTGGCTTTAGGGCTTGGCAAATATTAGAAAAAGAAGGTCCAACACTTCGCACAGACATTACTGAGCTAAGCTTGGTTTCTAAAAATCTGGACGCTATTGAAAAAGTAGGAGGATATACAAAATGGAAAGGTTTACAAAAGGTAAGGGATTGGAAATCAATTCAGAAAATCCCAACTAAATATCCTAATGAGCCATTACCAAGCGATGGAGAACTTTGGGGGATTGCAGAAATAGAAAATGGTTTAATTAAGACTATAACTAATAAAGGAAATACCTTTATTGATGTTGATTTTGTGGTAACAACAAAAGGAGAATTAAAAATTGGTAAAAGACATCAGTTTTTAGGAAATGCAGGAGATGTTGAAGCTGCGGGTACAATAAAGGTTACTAACGGAAAGCTCAAAAAAATATCTAATGCATCTGGTCATTATTTTCCTTCTATTGATGAATCTTCGAAATTTCCTGAAATATTTAAAGAGTTGGGAATAGATACTAAAGGAGCATCTTTAGAAATAATTTATTTAGATGATTTAGGAACTAAGAAAACTATCACAAAATTTATTGATTAATGGAAAAGATTATTTTAGTAGCTAATAATCTCTACGAATCTCAACCATTATTGAGAAATCGTAAGATCAATTTTTGCATTGAACTTTATACAATTTCAAAACAAGAAAAAATAGATCTTCTGGTGTATTGTTTTAAAAGATATGACATAGGGTTTAATAAATCGCTAGTTTTATATTGTACACATTTATGGAAAGATTTTATTAAAGATGACTGGATTAATTTAATAACGAAAATGTTTCCTCGAGAAAATTTTGATGAACACTCATTCAAAGAAATCAATTCGGGCTGGTATTGCGATGTTCTTTTGCTAAATGGAATTATAGGTGTTAACCCCTTTGATCTTATTTTTTATGATATAGAATTATCCACTGAAGAAAAAAAACAGTTTTTTGGATATTTAAAATATAGAGGAGAATACAGCCTTTACATAAACGAGAGAGAGCTTATTGAAGATATAGTTAATTTTTATGCCCCAGATGTATTTGAGAAAATTGTTACGATGAAAGAAAAATTAATTCAAGAAGGTTTTTTCCCTAGTATAAAATATCAGGAGGTAATTAATAAATATTCATTTATGGAATTATGATATACTGTTTTACTAAAAATTCCCCGCTCCCGCACGAATCCTTTCGTGTGGTTTGTGATTAAAGAACCTCATTTGATAACTTAAATGAATATTTATGAGTAGAAATTACAAATTCCATAATCCTGAAGGATTGTGTTTTATAAGTTTGCAGTGGTAGGTTGGTTAGATATGTTTACTAGGAATGATTATAAAGATTTGTTTTTAGAAAGTTTAGTTTTTTGTCAAAAAAACAAAGGACTAGAAATTCATGCTTGGTGCATAATGAGTAATCATGTGCATTTAGTTTTTAGAAGTATCAAAGGACAAAATCCCGAGTTACTGATAGGAGATTTAAAGCGATTTACTAGTCAATCTATTGTTTAAAGTATTCAAGGAAATTCTAGGGAAAGTAGAAGAGAGTTCTTGTTAGATTTTTTTAAAAAAGAAGCAGAAAAGAGTTCAAATGTAAGGCATTATCAATTTTGGAGACATGACAATAAACCTATTGAACTGTGGAGCAATAAAGTTATTCAACAAAAAATTGATTATGTACATAATAATCCTGTAGAAGAAGGTTTAGTTTATAAAGCAGAAGATTATGTATATAGTAGTGCAATCGATTATTCAGGACAAAAAGGATTAGTTGATGATGTAGTAGTTTTTAGAATGTTTGGTGTTTAATTAGGAATGTACCACACGAAAGGATTCGTGCGGCAGCGGGGGTCTTTAGTTTTTGAAGATGCAATTAAATATTATGATATAAAGAACCCAAATTATAATGGTATTAGAGGGAATTGGCAAGGAAATAATTCCAATTATATTGATGGGGCATCTGATAACTTTAAAGCATTTAAGAATACAAAATTAACAACTAAAACGATAGAAGAGGCTGCTTTTGAAACATGGACAGGTAAACAAGCATACAAACAAGGATTTACCAAAGCAACTGTAATAACTGATAATGATAATTTAGTACTTATAGAATTTACAAAACAATGAAAACTGTAGAAATAATAAATCAACTTCTTATTCCAAATAAAGAATCGGAAGAAAAAATAGAAAACCTTTTAAAAGATGCATATATAGGTATCCAAGAGCTTCGAAGAATGTCATTGAATAGAAATCTTACATTAGAATATATAGAAAAGGTAGAGAGGTTGTTTGAAGAGAATCAATTCAATACTGAAGAGCTGTATCTTCCGAGATATCTACAAAAATATGCACAATGTTTAAGTTCATTTTGGGATAGTTATTCTTACAACAATGGATGGCAACAAAGTAAAGGGAAATTCCATTTGTTTAAATCGTTAAAAGAAAATGATTTAGTTTTGAATATTCATCATTCAGAAAGTGATTGTGCAAATATCCTTCGTAAGATGGAAGACCATTGGATGGCAGCAAATCAAGTTTATACTAAATATCAAATAGATTTAATAAATAAAAATTATATAAGATAAGAAAATAATTTAACTCCAGCTGTAGTATTAGAGTTGATCAAAGAAGGATATGGTATTTAGATACAAGAATTTCAAGAGCCGTTTCAAATGAATTACTAGAAACGTTACCTTTTTCAAGTTTAGAAAAATCATTCGAATTTTATCAAAAGGGTTGAAATAAATCTGAGAAATGATAGGTTGAATATTTTGATAAATTCATTAAATTAATTGAAATATGACAGAAAGAGAATGTATTTTATATTTATTGAATGAAATTAAATATAAATTGACAGAATTAGAAACGCACGATTTTATTGAAATCGATTCAGAAATTTTAGACTCTTTTCATAAGTATGAAAAAATGAAAATGAAAATAATTATCATTGATAAAGAAGATTTAAGATTTTTAAAAATTGAGATAACACAAAAACGCTTTATAGAAAATTACAATAATAATAATAAAAATGGTGCTTCATGGATACTATGGGGTGGTAATAAAAAAGATATTGAAAAAGGAATTAACGAAGCTGAATCCAGCATTGATTATATAATGGAAGTGTACAAAGATGTATATAAATTTGATTTAAGATAGCTTTATGAAGAATTGGTCAATAGATAACTTGCAAAAAACATGGTATTTAGTTTCTAAATTACATCAAGGACAAAAATATGGAGGAGACGAAGAAGGACTAGAAATTGAATATATTAATCATATAGGAAGTGTGGTGTTTGAAATAATACAATCGTTGAATTATGATCAAACAATGAATCCCGATTTTTCTATAACCTGTGCAATGTTACATGATACTTTAGAAGATACTAATTTTTCATTTGAAAAAATTAACGATCTATTTGGTGAACAAGTTGCAAATGCAGTTGCGGCTTTATCTAAAGATATTGCTATAAAAGACAAACTTGTTCAAATGAAACAGAGTCTGTTAGAAATAAAGCAGCAGCCTAAAGAAGTTTGGTCAGTTAAAATGGCAGATAGAATATGTAATTTATATGCTCCTCCGTATTACTGGACACTAGAAAGAAAAATAGAATATTATAAAGAATCTTTACTTATTTATGATGCCTTAAAAGAAGGAAATATTTATCTAGCAAATAGGTTAAAAGAAAAAATAGATAATTATAAACTATTTCTATAAATAATAATTCTAACCCTAAGAGATCCACGAAAGAACTATAAAATTATAGAAGAGATAGAGATATTAAATAGAGAATTGATAAATATTGATAAAGATATTTTAGTGAAAGATATATCAGAGGAAGTTTATGATTTAGTTCCCCCTGCTGGCGCGAGCATCTTGCTCGTGAACGCAAAGAGAGTTATTTCATGGCAAATGAAAAGATAAGATACGTTCATTGAAATTTCGTTTTTTGAAAGTGGGGAGCAAATGCTAAACTAAATTCATAGTAATCAATCGAAAAAAAGTTGTTACCAATCTGGTAAACTAGAAACACAGTTTAGCAATACATTGAGGAAACGATGAACAGGTTATGTAAAGGTATCAGATATAAATTGATTTAGATTGTGTGCACGAGCAAGATGCTCGCGCTAGCAAGGAAAAAGTAGGCAAAATAAAAAAATAAAAAAACATATTGTATCAGGCACGAAGTCGGAAGACTTCGCACAGCGGTAAATTGTTTCTAACACAAAGCGCTGTATTATAAAGAATAGTCAATGAAATTAAGCTACTGAAACAACTGACAATGTGACAGAAAAAGAGCAAAAACACTAAAACATCGAAACAAACTTCAGACGGAGGAGTGACGGAAGAGTGAAGGAGAAATGACCTAAAAAAGCAGAATGTCAAACTGGCAGGGTAAACAAAAAAGTAAATGAATAATGAGTTTAAATGTAGTAAAAAAATAGCGAATTGGGAGGACTTTGTAGCACACAAACAATTTCTAATGCTATGATATTTTTTTTAAACGTTAATGCCCCAGAAGTAAGCTAATAAAAGTAATAGAAATAAAATCAAAATAATAAATTAATAAAAAAAATGAAAAAATCTTTTTGTACAGTAGTAGCATTTTTGCTTACAGTTGGTGTGTATGCACAAAAAATTAAGATCGATAAAGGAGAAATAAAACTAGATGAAAAAACAATTGGTTATATCGAAGGTAAAAAACCGGTTTTTAAGATTTATAATTTAGATAAAAGTTCTTCTGTTATAGCAGAATTAAAGAGTGCTCCTAATTCTGATTCGATGACGCTTCCATGGATAGAAATTAAAAATGAAGCAACAGGAAAAACAAACGAATTAGAGTTTAAGAATAAAAGCAGAAAATTCAGTGCCTTTAATTATGACAGAAGTATTATCTATGAATTAATGGATCGAGGTTATATGACCGCTGATGGCTTAAATGCCGAGTCAATAGAAAACTTTCTAAATGGAGAATCAGCAGGTATAGCAGCAAAACATTTGGGAATTCAAGGTGATATAGATAATGCTAATCGTCTTGCAGACGCCTATCAGTTAACAATTGACGATACAGGTGTTATTTATAGTGTAAAGGCAAAAAATCAGGATCCCAATGATAAAAAAATAGGTTACATTAAGATGACATCTCCAGCAAGTAATGGAGAGTTGATGTATGAAATCATGGATTTAGACAATTATAAAATTGCCACTTGGTATGCAAAAGGAGCTATGGTTTCAGGCTATAATAAATTTTTAAACCAAGAATTGATTACCTATGACAATAAAGTTTTTAAAGCCGCTTTTGACAATAGAGGTAATCCAATAGGGTATAAAATGAGTAAAGATATAACCCCTATGAATATTGTAAGAGTATTAGTTGGCAATGGGTATACTTTAGGAAATCAATATTCAGAGAATAGAAAATAAATAAGTTAATTAGGATTTATAAAATAAAAAAATGAAAAAAAGAATTTTATTAGTGGCAGTATTGCAGCTTGTTTTAATAATCAGTGGTTGTAGTTCAGATTCAGGAGATAATTCAACGCCAACACCTGAACCACCGGTTGTCATCATAAAGACAGCAAAAGTAACATCATATTCTAAAAACGCAGGAGAAACCGGAGAAACAATTAGCATTTACGGGGAGAATTTTTCAGATAAAATGAGCGATATCAAAATAACTTTTGATGGCGTTGCAGCAACAATTGTTTCGACTACAGCTGCCGAAATTAAATTTACCTTGCCTCAAAGCGAAACAACATTGCCTAAAGTTATTTTGACAATCGCTGGTAAGCAGATTTTAAATGAGGTAAAAAATGATTACAACGGAAATATCGGAATTTTACCAAAATCGGTTGTAAATACTTGGTTTACTATTCCAAATACAAACAAAACCGCGGGTGACATTGGACGTATTCAATTTTTAAATAATAAAATTATATATTATGCTGTTACTAGTAATGGTGGAGATGTAGTTTACAGGACTCTTGATGGAGGAATAAGCTGGAGCCAATGGTCAACTATTTCTAGTTCTAACTCTGGTTTTCATGCTCTGTCTAATGGTTCTGGCTGGATACAAGGTTATATAGGAAGTACGGGATCTGGAGTTTATAAGTTACCTGATACAGGAGGAATCGCTTATGGAACTCGTTTATGGACTGAAATTAACTCAGCAAACCCTGGGATTTATAGCGCGTATGTTGATGATAATTTGCAAAAAGGAACTATCGTTTCTCAACGAGGGGATGTTTACACAACCTCTAATGGAACTGACTTTATACAAGTCTATGATGCTCATTTAAACGACGAAGGCTATAAGGGAGGATTTGTTATCAGATCTGTTGAAATTGATAATGATCATATCTGGACGGCTGGTCAAAAAACAGTAGATGCAATCAAATATCCTTTTATTTTATTTAAAAATAATGAAACAGATGGGTGGAAAGAGCATTATTTAGTAAATGAACCGGATTCTTATATTCATGAAATATTTTTTGCAGATGCTGTAAATGGTTTTGTTTTAATCAGGGGAGTAAATGATAGCAAATTTTATAAAACAACAAATAGCGGTGATACTTGGGCAAAAGTTTATACTGGAGAGAAGTTTACAAAATTCGCCTTTAAAGATGCAAATACAGGTTGGGCAGTTTTAGAAAATAAAATATACAAAACGGTTGACGGAGCTACAACATGGACGCTTGATTATACGCACGATCAGCCTATCAAGACCATTGCGTATAAAAACAATCTTGTTTGGGCTATTGCTACAGATAAAATTATTAAACGCATTTTGTAATTTTTGACAGCAGAATTTCTATAGAATATAAAAAAAACATTACAGCCCTTAAAAGCTGTAATGTTTTAAAATAAACTGAATGAAAAAAACTTTACTCTTACTCTTATTTATTGTTATTACTTCTTGTTATCAGGAAACCGCTATAGTCGTAGAGGGCGATTTTACGACTTCGTATGCCAACGAAGACGAATCGATACCTGTTATTATTAAAATAGATAATAAAATTGCTGGCGCAGATACGTACGAATGGACATTTGAGGGTGGTAGTCCTAGTACATCATCAAAAAAAGATCCAGGTGAAATATTGTATAACAAACAAGGTATTTATACCATTAAATTAGTGGCTAAAAATGTAGATGGAGAGCGTAAAGAAATTAGTAAAACAGTCACAATAAAGGAAGGGCTTAATATTGAGTTTACGCACGAAATCGTAAAAAGTAATTATTCTCCAGTTGAGGTAATTTTAAAAAATACTACTATAGGAGAAGGATTAACTTTTACATGGGATTTTCAAGACGGAATGCCATCAACCTTTACAGGAAAAACACCTCCAAATGTTGTGTTTACAACTCCGGGTAATCATACAATAACCGTAACAGTATCTAATGGTTTTGAATCAGAAAAACAAACTAAAACCGTAACTGTTGCTCCTTATTTAGTGAGCTTGTTTTCGTATGAACCTAAGTTTGAAGATGATGATTACGAGGCTCCTGTCACGATTAATTTTACCAATAAATCTGCGAGTGCTACAAACTATAAATGGACTTTTGAAGGTGGAAATCCAGCTATTTCAACAGAAGAAAATCCTACTGTTGTTTTTACAAGTGCAGGTAGTCATGAAGTTACATTAGAAGCTTTTAATGATAAAACAACTCAGGTTTATAAATCGATAATTACAGTGCTGCCAGACACGAATTTACGTATTTTAACCAACATTAAATTGGGAATAAATTCGGCTCATAACAATAATAATGTTGGGGCAATGTTCTCGACAGTTACAAGACAGTCTTACAAAGCAAATGAGATTAACGATCAGAATAGCAGTTTAATAGATATTGTTTTTCAGGGATTAAACAGCAATCTTACCAATAATAGATTTATCTCGCCTGATCAGGCTAATAATTATGGTTTTTTGGCACTAAAAAATGCTCAAAGTACCATTTTTATAAATTCTCAAAATCTGTGTAATTGTGGTTTAAATTTTACCGAAGGACAGTTTGATACTATGATAAATGATACTCCTTTACAATCTTTAACTATCAATTATAGTGCAGCAGGAGCACAAGAGTTTGGTCTTACTTTTCCAAGAATAATTTTGTTTAAAACACAAGACGGAAGAAAGGGAGCTATCAAAATTAAAGATATGGTAAAGAACGGAACAAGTTCTTATATTTTGTGCGATATCAAAGTACAAAAACAATAACCAGTAAATGAAGAGAGAGAATAACACCATCTTATTTTGGTTATGCATTGTTTTTGCCTGCAGTTTTTGCAGGAAAGGATATGCTCAAGATGTAGACTTAGAAAATTTTTATAAACCAAATTTTAAAGTTACAGGTAATGTGAATGCAAACATGATGTATTACACTTCTAATATGCCCAATTCTCGTGAGCCTTTTACCTATTTGCTTTCAGGAAATTTGAATATTAGTGCTTTTAATTTTAGTGTTCCGTTATTTTACAGCATTACCAATCAGGGAAATAATTTAGGCTATACCGCTCCATTTGATTTTAACAGATTAAGCATTATGCCTAAATATAAGTGGGTAAAAGCCTATATTGGCAATGTGAGTATGACATTTTCGCCTTATACATTAAGCGGTTTTCCGTTTAAGGGAGTTGGTTTAGAACTTACTCCAAAAAGTCCGTTTAAAATAACTTTAATGGGAGGGCAATTGCTCAAGGCAGTATCAGAGGAAAATGCATCGGGAGGAACTCCGGTATATCAACGTTTTGGGTATGGAGCAAAAATAGGTTTTGATCAACCACAATATAAAATAGGCTGGATTGGTTTTTATGCCAAAGACGATGTTAATTCATTAACTTTAATAGATGATAAGGGAGTAACGCCAAAACAAAACTTTGTAAACAGTTTGATTTTTAGTACCTCTTTAATCAAAAATTTAAATTTAAATGTAGAATATGCTTTGTCTGTCCTAACCGATGATACTAGGGTTAAGAAACTTCCAGGAGGAAATTTCAGAGATAAATTATTTTCGAGTAAAGAAAGTACCAGTTTCATGAATGCCTTAAATGTTAATTTTGATTATAACATTCAAAAGAGTATTGTGGGAGTAACCTACGAGCGTATTGACCCTAATTATAATACACTAGGAGCATTATATTTTAATAACGATTTAGAGAATATTGCATTGCGTTTTGCGCGTCCTTTTTATCAGGATAAAATCATGATATCTACAAGTTTAGGCTATCAGAGAGATGATTTGGCAAAAGCTAAAAAGCAAGATACAAAACGGGTTGTAGGGTCAATAAATTTAAATTACAGAGTGACGGATCAACTTAATATTACCGGTAGCTACTCTAATTTCTCTACTTATACCAATAAAAAATTAGATCAGTTTGAGCTTATTAATAATCCAAATGTAGTCCAGTCTGATACATTAGATTACAGACAATTGTCTCAAAATGCCAATGTGAATATGTCGTATTCTTTCGGAAAAAAAAGGAATCAAAATCTAAATTTCAATTACAGTATTGCTGGTCAGGCCAATGAGCAAGGTGGTGTGATACGCAGAGGTCAGGCAAGCACAGTTCAGAATTATAATTTGGCACATTCGGTAAATTTTATTGCAACGAAAATAGCTTTAAATAGTTCACTTAATTATACCAGTAATGAGGTAGCACAAAACAATAATTCGTCGGTCGGAGCTTCAGTTGGAGCCTCAAAAAAGTTATTCAAAGACAAGCTGAATACTAATTTTGGTGTTCTTTACAACAATTCGCAGGGAAACAATAATTCGAGTTCTGTGTTTGGACTTAAATTTAACAATAGTTATATGCTGCTGGAAAAGCATAATTTTAATATGAGTATTATTTCAATGTTTAGAAGCAGTTCTAATGCTCAGAAATTTAATGATTTAACAGCAACATTAAATTATTCTTATTCAATTGATAAAATAAAATTACCAGCGAAAAAAGAACCTAAAAAAGAAACGAAAATTGTTTCAGATCCTGTTCTTAAAATAAAACATAAAGACAAGATTTATGAAGGAACGCGAAATGAAATCATAAAGCAATTGGAAGACCTTCAGCTTGCATTACGACCAATACCAAAGGAAGATTTTGATGAAATGCAACATCTATTAACGCTCACTACTCTAACTCCTGATGATAAAAGTTTTGAGGAAAAAGCTCTCAATTATTTAAAGGCTTACGATCAAAACTATGATATTTTAGACAGGTACAACAAATACATTTTGGAGACAGTAAAAAGTCTAAAAGAAGAAATGATCAATAAAGATGAAGGATTTGAAAGAGATTATGTTATGGCTCTTGGAAGAGTAAATAAACATAAGTTGCATGAAGCGAGTCAAGAAGATAAAATAGATATAACCAACAAAGCAAGTTATAACTCTTATTTGAAATTGGTGGAACGAAAAAATAAAAAGCTACAACCATTATTAATTCATCGATGGATGCTTAATTAGATTTCGATATTGGCAAATACACCAGCAGATGAAATTCATAAAAATGAAAATCTTTCGAATTTTAATAATCAAGAGTTGAATCACTTTTTTAAGATGATGAAAGATAAAAAATCAGATATTGAAATAATTGAAGAATTGAAAATAAAATTAATTCCGTTTTATCACGAATTAGCCATTAAAAATGTTAAAGATGATGAAGTTGAATTCAAATATTTAAAGAATAATTAGGGATTAAAAAGGATATGATTCTTTAAAATAAGATCAGAAAAATTCCTTCAAAAAAGAAATTTGGCTAAAATATTAAAAAAGTTACGATGCTTTATTTTACAAAAAAACAGGATTATTTGCTTATGAAAAACTTTTACAAAATACATTTATCGGTATTATTTATCATCTTTTCGGTTGTTTTTTCTTATGGGCAGGATATCGCTCCTCCAAAAGAATTAGGTGCAGCTTCCAGCGCTATCAAAAAGATCGAAGCCTCTGAGCGTTGGGTAGATAAATTTTCAAATCAGGATTTGGTAGAATTACCTATCGGAATTCGTAACACGGTAAATAATGTTCAATACTCGATCGGAATTACAAAAGCCGTTTTTTCACCAGAGTACACCACTTTAACAGTTTTTTGTAGAGTCGATATACCGCAAAAGGATAAAAATGGGCAACCCATGCAATTGTTTTTTGGTGCAGATAACGTAAAATTATCACATCAGGGAGGTATCATGGGAGAAGCAAAACTGGTGTTGTTGGGCAATGTAGACATTCCTTTTAGTGATAATAAGTGGCAGGTTTCGTTGTATGGTGGTTTTGAAATGGCTACCGGAAATGTCAATGATTTAACCTACGTAACAATTGATTGCGATGGTTTTAAAGAGATGAAAATTTCTGGTGCAATTGAGTTTTCAAGAAATTTGATATTGCCAATTGATCCAATAACAAAAACTGTCGACGAGAAAAAATTAACAGTTCCTAAAACCTACTATAACGGAAAAACCGTGCAAATTCCTAATAGAGTTAGAGGCGAGTTTAGCTTTATGGCAAGTAGTTGGAATGATATTTTGGTCAATGTAAGTTTGCAGCCATTTACTTTAAAAGACAAACGAAATGGGAAAGATTTTGATGGTAATTTTCAGTTTTTAGTCAGTAATGCAGTATTGGATTTAAGTGATTTAAAAAATGATCCCACGGTAGTCTTTCCAGAATATTATGCAAAAAACGCTCTTTTGGTACCGACTCCTCAGGCTTGGAAAGGAGTATTCATTCAAACTTTTGATGTAGGTCTTCCGAAAGAATTTCAAACCACAGATACTGCATCAAGTAAAGAACGACTTCACGTAGGCGCCCAAAATCTGATTATAGATAAATACGGTGTTTCAGGAACTTTTTATGCAGATAATGTTTTTCCATTGGATCGGGGAATTACCAGTCAGGAAAAATCATGGGCTTATTCCTTAGATCATATCGATGTAACCATTGCCGCCAATACCTTTGTAAAAGCAAATTTAAACGGTCAGATTCTTTTACCGATAAGTAAAGCTTCATCAGAAAAAAAGGAAACTACAACTACAGCAAGTCCAGCAAGTGCAGCAACAACTCAACCCAAACCAGCTCAGACCAATAGAGCAGGTTTGGCTTATAATGGATTTATATCCATGGAAGAGCAGCAATTGGTTGTTATAACAAAAGATTCTATAGCTTTTGATATCTGGAAGGCAAGAGCTTTATTGCTACCCAATAGCTCTGTTGAATTAAAATTAGTAAATGGAAGATTTTTACCTAAGGCGAATTTAAACGGAACTGTTTCTTTTGGTACCAACAAAGGAGCGTCTGATGATAAAGAGGTCGAGGGAAAAAAGACAGTTGATTTTAAAGGAATCTCTTTTGAAAATTTACAATTACAAACCGTTTCGCCTATTATCTCTGTTCGAAATATGGGTTATAAAGGTACAGTTGCTTTTGGTAACTTTCCTGTTTCGATTGGTAATATTAATGTTGCTATTAATGGAGATGATTCCCGAATTGACTTTGATTTAGGGATTAATTTGATGGAAAGCATTGGTGCGGGAGCCACGGCACGAATAGGGATAAAAGGGAAAATGTATGATGATGGCTATAGGCAACGAAGCCGATATGATGGTTTAGACTTATCCGCTATTAGTATTGATTGTAAATTCAGCGGATTAACCATTAAGGGAAGTCTTATCTTAATGGAAAAAGATCCTGTATATGGAAATGGATTTAATGCTGATCTGGAAGTTGATGTAGCTGAAATTGTAAATGTAAAGGCAAAAGCTATTTTTGGGCGTTCTACTTTTAGATATTGGTATTTTGATGCTGCAGTAAAATTTCCCCCAACACCCGGTGTTCCGTTTATGATTACTGGTTTTGGTGGCGGAGCCTATTATAAAATGCATCGAAATCAGGATGTCGCCATTGGTGATTTCTCTCCATCTGGACTCAGTTACACACCAGATGAAAAAATAAGCCTAGGAGTAAAAGCTTTGATTTATTTTCATATTGGTTCTGAATCAATTTGTGATGGTGAGGCAGGTTTCGAAATCGCTTTTAATTCAAAAGGCGGAGTAAATAGATTGGCCATTTTTGGGAAAGCAAATGTTATGGCCTCAATACCTGGTCTTAAAAATGTTACCGATTTAATGGGAAAAGTAGCTTCGAATGTTACTTCAAAGAAGAGTTTTCTGGGAGTAACAGATAATGATCTTAAAGGCTCTTTTGCAAGTAAATACATTCCTGAGGCAAAAGCAGCGATTCCGGGAGATTTATCCGCTCAAGTTGGTATAAGAATGGCTGCGGCTATTGAATTTGATTTTCAGAATAATTCGATGCATGCCACAACAGATGTCTATATTAATACACCAGGGAATTTCCTTTCTGGGATAGGAGAGGGAGGAAGAGCCGTTTGGGGTGTATTCCATAAAGATCCAAATGATTGGTACATGTACATGGGTACTCCAGATGACAGATGTGGTGTAAAGATTGGAGTTGCCGGAATGTTCTTAAAAACAACAAGTTATTTTATGGCAGGAACGGTGCTTCCCGGAAGTCCGCCACCGCCGCCTGTTGTTGCGCAAATTTTGGGTGTCGATGCCAAAGAACTTGATTACATGCGTGATGAAAATGCATTGGCCAATGGAGGAGGTTTGGCCTTTGGTGCCAGCTTGGAATTTGATACTGGAGATTTAAGTTTCTTACTTTTTTATGCTCGTTTTCAGGCCGGAATGGGGTTTGATATCATGCTAAAAGATTACCAAGAGGCCAGATGTTCTAATACTGGAGATCGAGTAGGTATAAATGGCTGGTATGCAAATGGGCAATCGTATGCTTACCTGCAGGGAGAACTAGGAATTAGAATCAAATTATCTTTCTTAAGATTAAAGGTTCCAATTATTTCAGGAGGAGCCGCTGTTTTATTGCAGGCAAAATTGCCAAATCCAGTCTGGATGAGAGGTTATGTAGGAGGTAATATGAATATTTTGGGAGGATTGATAAAAGGTAAATTTCGATTTAAATTTGAAATCGGAGAAGAATGTCAATTTGAAAATGGATCACCATTGGGAGGATTAAAATTAATAACAGATGTAACGCCAAAACAAAGTGCAACTGATGTGGATGTTTTTGCAGTTCCGCAAGCTGCATTTTCGATGAAAGTAAATGAAGCTTTTGTAATTCCGGAAGATGCTGGCGATGTCACTTATAAGGTAATATTAGAAAAGTTCAAAGTTTTTGATGGAATAAAAGAAATCCCTGGAATTTTAGAATGGAGTTCCATGAAAGATAAAGCTAATTTTGTCTCAACAGATATTTTACCTCCAAACAAAGAGCTTAAAGTTCAGGTTGAAGTTAGTTTTCAAAAGATGATAAATGGTGTTTTTCAGCCTATAAAAGTAGATGGAAAAGTGGCGACAGAGTATGAAGAAAGACTCTTTACAACGGGAGGAGCCCCAAATCACATTCCGCTTACCAACATACAATATTCGTATCCTGTGGTCGATCAAAAGTATTTCCTTGAAGAAGAATATCCAAAAGGGTATATTCAGCTAAAACGTGGTCAGGATTATTTGTTTGAAGATACAAGTTGGGAAACAAGTATTAGAGTAGATCAGGAGGGCACTTCTAATTCAAAGGCTACTGCTTTTAATTATAGTACCAGTTCAAACGAAGTTTATTATGATTTGCCTAATATCGATCAGGACAAGAAATATAATTTTTCGATAGTGAGCAATTTGAAACAAACTCCTTCGAGAAATGCAACAGCCTCTACAAGAACAAACACAATTAATAATGATGGTAATGACATACAAGTAAGAGAAAACCAAGCTGATGCATTATCTAAAGCAGAAGGAAGTATCGAGAGATTGTCTTACTCATTTAACACCAGTAAATACAAGACATTTATTTCTAAAATGAGTGCAATAAACACTCAAAGTTATAATTTTGGTGTCTTATATTCAGATGTTATTTATCTGACCAATACTATTTCAAGTCAGGAAGCATTTGATAAAGTTGAACTAAGTGGAGTAACGTATAGCGACAATAAGGCCATGATTACAGCAGAATCTAAATTAAATGATGAATATTATAAAACTGATGTGTTTCCGTATTTGTATAAAGACTATCCTTTAAATGGTAATTACTCTATCAGCAATAGAGATACAAATGAGTTAGGCATTATTCCTGCTAAAGCAATACCGCTTAATGCGTATTATATGACAAGTATAGAAAATGACGTAAATCAGTCATGGACAAAGGGTAATTTTCCGTTTAAGTATAATATGCCATTACTTTACAAACAAGATTGGGTAGATTTAAATAATCAAATTATAAATGCTTATGTGAATGGTGACACAAGTACTGATTTACTTGCAAAACGTTTTATAAACTCTAATTTTCAATTTATGAGATACGGGAATTATGAGATCGTAATGAAATACAATTTACCTGGAGGTAAGCAAGTAAAAGAGTTTATTTATAAATACAAAAACAATAATAATTTTAGGTAAACTATTTATTAAAAAAATGTGTATTGAAGCGCTTGAAGTTTATGTCGCATCTAGAGTTAAGTTTTATATTTTCCTTTTTAACTCTCAAATTAATGATTGCAAAAGGTTATAGTTATCCAAAATCCTTTATTCTTCGGGGCGTATATTTCAAGCTTAAGTTGACTTTAAGTTATCGTGATGAAGGGATAATGAAAATGCGTTGAGTTCAGATTGGCCATGCAACGATTCAACGCTGGATATATAAATTTTTAGCCCATTTATTGAAGCACAAATGAACAAACGTTAACTAAGAGTTGAAGTAGTTGGAGGATGTATGAAACTTATGTTAAGATTAAAGAACAGTGGTGTTATTTGTATCGAGCAGTTGATAAATTTGGTAATACACGGTTGATTTTCTATTGAATAAAATGAGAAATAGGATGTGTGCTCAGTCATTTTTAATCAAAGCGTTTAACAACAACTTTAACCCCGGTTAATAAATATTGACAAGAGTGGCTCAAATATTAACGCTCTTAAAGTTTATAATGATTGTTAATTTTCTAGAATAGTGATCAGGTAATGTAAATACCTTAATGGAATAGCTGAACAAGACCATCATTTTATTAAATGGAGAATTTTAAATGGATTAAGATTTGAAACTTTGAATCTGTAAAGAGAACTCCTGGTAGAGTTGAGGTTGTACACATGCTGAGAAAACAACAAATAAATAATCCTACTATAACTATGTTTAAATCATTCTGTTCGTTAACAACATAAATATACAATGTTACTAACTCATGATGTTTTAATAAAAACAAAAGCGATAGAAACCTTAAATTCTAATATTTAGTTTTTATAGATGCTACGTAACTATAATTCGTCTAAGATAGGTACTGGTTTTTTATTTTCATCGACTGCAACAAAAGAAAAAGTTCCCGAAACTACTGTTTCGCGCAACTCTGAGTACATTTGTTCCATAAAAATATCAACGTGAATTTTACAGCTTGTTCTACCTACACTCACTACTTTTGCCACTAATTCGATTAATGTTCCAGCCGGAATTGCTTTTTTAAAATCAATTTGACCGGTTGATATCGTTACTACTTTTTTTCGGCTGAATCGTGTTGCACAAATAAAAGCAACTTCATCCATAAGATGGAGTGCAGTGCCTCCAAATAAAGTATCATAATGATTGGTAGTACTCGGGAAAACAGCTTTAAAAATATGTGTCTCCGATTTTATAATTCTTTCTTCTAAAGTCCCCATATCTTAATAGTTAACGTATTCTGTAATTTCTAAACCATAGCCAATCATTCCGACACGTTTGGTTTGTTCTGTATTGGATACTAATCTGATTTTCGAAATATCGATATCGTGCAAAATTTGTGCTCCAATACCGTAATCTTTAGTGTCGATAACTACTTTTGGAGCTTGCATAGTGCCACTAGCCTGAAGTGTTTTTAGTTCTGCAATTCTATTCAGTAAATTAACGGCCTGCATGTCCTGATTGATGAATATTACTGCACCTTTACCATTTTCATTAATCACCTTAAACATATCGTCAAGTTGTTGCTCAGCATTATTGGTCAAAGTACCCAATAAATCATTATTTACCTGAGAAGAGTGAATTCTCGTTAAGATAGCCTCTCCGTTATTCCAAGTGCCTTTTGTCAGGGCAATATGTATTTGTTTATTAGTCGTTTGTTCGTAAGCTCTTAGTCTAAAAATTCCAAATCGCGTTTCGATATCAAAATCTTCTTTTTTGACAATCAAACTGTCGTGTTGCATGCGATAAGCCACTAAATCTTCAATAGAAACTAATTTTAAATCAAATTTCTTAGCTACTTTTATAAGTTGTGGCAAACGAGCCATTGTTCCGTCTTCATTTAGAATTTCACAAATAACACCAGCAGATTTAAAACCGGCAAGTCTTGCGAAGTCAATTGCAGCTTCTGTATGACCTGTTCTTCTTAACACACCGCCTTGTTTAGCTACCAAAGGAAAAATATGTCCAGGGCGCGCTAAATCATGTGGTTTCGTATTTTCATCCGTCAAAGCCAAAACTGTTTTGTATCTGTCTGATGCAGAGATTCCGGTAGTAACGCCATTTCCTTTCAAATCTACAGAAACAGTAAAGGCAGTCTCCATGTGATCGGTATTATTGGTTACCATTGGTCGCAAATCAAGTTCTTTACAACGGCTTTCTGTTAGTGGTGTACAAATTAAACCTCTTCCGTGTGTTGCCATAAAATTGATCATCTCTGGGGTTACTTTTTCGGCTGCAGCCAAAAAATCACCTTCGTTTTCGCGGTCTTCATCATCGACTACGATGATTACTTTCCCTTGACGAATATCTTCTATAGCTTCTTCAATGGTGTTAAGTTGTATTTTATTTGTTGACATAATTATTTATGGATTTTGAGAAGGGAAAAACCTTTTGGAAATTTTTTGAAATAAATTGTGAATAGGAGTCGTCAACGCATCAAAATTAATCAATCCGTTATCGTTGGTGGCACGATACGTTAGTAAAATGGCCAATGGAGACAAAATAATTGAAGACATCCAGGCTCCCATAAAAGGGCTCATACCGCCTTCTTGCGAAAGTCTTTTTCCAAATGTATTGATAAAGTGAAATGTAATAAAAATCAGTACAGCAAATACAATCGGTAAACCAAGTCCGCCTTTTCTAATGATAGCACCCAACGGAGCACCAATAAAAAACATTAAAAAACAAGCAAATGCAATTACAAATTTCTCGTACAAGGCCGTGAGGTGTTTATTTATATCGCGTTGTTTATCTTTTAAATCTTTCTGAGTCGATTCTATAGAGTAGACGGTACTGGTAATATTACTGGAAGCCATTTTTATGATTTCCAATTTTTCTCTATTACTGTAAAGTGACAAAAGATTGTTTGGTAGTGATTTTTTCTTCTTCTCTTTTGCAAAATAGCGTGTGGTTTTTGAAATTCCAACACGTTGATTGATGTTTTCTGAAAAGGAAAGCACTTCATTCTTGAAACTTTTATTTAATGAATCTAAAGTATACCCTAATTCGTTAACATTAAGCATGGCACTTGTTCCATTAATGTTTTCTTTGCTTTCGTCTACTTTATTCAATTCAGACAAATCAATATTGATAATATGTTTTTTAAAGGCACCTTTTATAAAAGGAAGTTTTGCACGGTCTTCGTACTTTTTTGGAGTAACATCTTGGTAATAATAACCATTGTTGAGTTCTAGTTTTAAGATGCTGGACTTTTCACTACTTACTAGTTTGCCATCTTTTGCTTTAATAACGGTTTTGTTCTCACCGTTGTTATTGGCTTTTTCGTGTATTGTAACGCCTGTTAAAATATTGCCGTTTTCACCTGATTTTTTGTTTACTTTAATGTTATAGAAGCCAACATCATTAAATTGTCCCTCGGCGATCGCCATAGCTGGCTTTGCCTGAGCAATATTTTTTCTAAAATTGGTAAATTTATATTCGGCGTACGGAATCACATTATTTGAAAACCAAAAAGCGACAATGCTTAAAATAAATATAAAAGCAATTAACACTCGCATGGCTCTCTGAAGTGATATTCCAGAAGATTTCATTGCTGCAAATTCATAATTTTCAGATAAATCACCAAAAGTCATGATAGAAGCCAATAATACCGAAAGCGGTAATACCAGCGGAATAATTCGAGGCATGGAGAACAGCAGGAATTTTACCACTAGTATTAGGTCTAGGTCTTTACCCGCAAGTTCTGAGATAAAGAGCCAAACGGTCTGTAGTATGAATATAAAAAAAAGGATTACAAATACCGTAGTAAATGTAATCAGAAATGTTTTTAGTAAGTATTTGTCTAAAATTTTCAACCTTGTAATTAATCTAATTTATTGATGTAGTACTTTGGATATTTACTCGCTACAAAGGTAAATTGATTTTTTGATAAAGGTTGATTGGTTTTAAAAGAATTAACGGTTAAAGTGGTTTTTGTACCATTTTTTCCGGTTTCAATCAAATTATAGATGTGTTTGGTTTGCACATCAATTCCCAAAAGGATTTCTTTTCTTTGATCTTTGGTGCTTGTAGGAGTTAATTTTATGTATTGAATTTTTCTTCCTTTAACATTTTGTACAATATCCATATTGAATTTGTAACCAGAATTAAAAAAAGTTAGCATTTTTGATGGTGTAATGGCATTATCATCTTTTTCGTTTACTTTAGAAATGGTAACTTCTTCATCCTCAGGAACGATTGTGTATGTTTTTTGTCCGTCAAATATTTTGGTTACACCCATAAAATTCAATAAATATTGATTGCCTTTCATGGTAACATTTCCTTTGCTATCCTGATTGATGTTTTCTTTGGCATTGTTCAAGGTATATTTAAAATCGATAACAATGTTATTGTAGCTTTTTATTTTAGTAGTTACTTGGTCCAATAAATCTTTAGCTTTTTTATCTTGAGCCTGAATCGTGCCAAAGCTTAAAAGAAGCAAAATTGCCATTTGAAAACATTTTTTGGTCATGTTTGCGATAGAATTGTTTTTGATTTCTTGAATTTTTAATTTCATGATGGTGTTAATTTTGTTCATTGTTAAAAAATTGATCAAGAGCATTCATGTCTAGAATGTTTACACTACGAGCCTTGCTACCCTCAAAAGGGCCTACAATTCCTGCAGCTTCAAGCTGGTCAATCAATCGACCGGCTCTGTTGTAGCCCAATTTTAACTTTCTTTGCAGTAGCGATGCCGATCCTTGTTGTGCATTTACAATAATTTCGGCTGCTTCTCTAAACAGAGTATCTCTTTCAGAAATATCTATATCAAGATTGATGCCATTTTCTTCCCCAACGAACTCAGGAAGCAAATAAGCGGTTGCATACGCTTTTTGTGAACCAATAAAATCAGTAATTTTTTCTACCTCCGGAGTATCAATAAAAGCGCACTGTACACGCACTACATCATTACCGTTAGTATATAATAAATCTCCTCGGCCTATCAATTGATCAGCACCTTGCGTGTCTAAAATAGTTCTCGAGTCAATTTTTGAGGTTACTCTAAAAGCAATTCTCGCAGGGAAATTGGCTTTAATCAAACCCGTAATTACATTTACAGATGGTCTTTGTGTTGCAATAATTAGGTGAATACCAATTGCACGTGCCAACTGAGCTAAACGAGCAATAGGAACTTCGACTTCTTTACCGGCAGTCATAATCAAATCGGCAAACTCATCGACTACCAAAATAATGTAAGGTAAAAATCGGTGGCCGGCCTCAGGGTTTAATTTTCTTGATTTGAATTTGTCGTTGTATTCCTTAATGTTACGTACCATCGCATCTTTCAATAACGAATAACGATTGTCCATTTCAACACAAAGCGAATTCAAAGTATTGACAACTTTTGCATTGTCGGTAATAATAGCGTCTTCTGTATCAGGAAGTTTGGCTAGATAATGTCTTTCAATTTTATTAAAAAGTGTTAGCTCTACTTTTTTCGGATCGACCAAAACAAATTTTACTTCGGCAGGATGTTTTTTGTATAAAAGAGAGGTCAAAACAGCATTCAAACCAACAGATTTTCCTTGTCCTGTAGCTCCAGCCATCAGTAAGTGCGGCATTTTGGCCAAATCGACAACAAAAGTTTCGTTCGAAATTGTTTTTCCTAAAGCAATTGGTAACTCCATTTCGGCTTCCTGAAATTTTGCCGAACCAATAACGCTTTTCATCGAAACCATTGTAGGATTCTTGTTCGGAACCTCAATACCAATCGTACCTTTTCCTGGAATTGGTGCAATAATACGAATTCCTAATGCAGAAAGTGATAACGCAATATCGTCTTCTAGACTTTTTATTTTTGAAATTCTAATTCCAGCTTCTGGAACAATTTCATACAATGTAACCGAAGGCCCAACCGTGGCTTTGATTTGTGCAATCTCAATTTTATAATTACGAAGCGTATCTACAATTCTGTTTTTATTCTCTTCTAATTCTTCTTGATTGATGGTAATTCCTCCAGTAGAATATTCTTTTAATAAATCTAATGTTGGAAATTTATAGTTGGATAAATCCAAAGTTGGATCAAATAATCCAAAATCAGCAACCAAACGTGAAGCAAGATTTTCTTCGATAATATCTTCTTCTTCATTTTTCTCAATAACAAATTCTTCCGTGTGTACGGGAGTTTCTGTTACAGGATTGATGCTCATTTGAAGCGGTTTTAAAACAGGATTTAAATCAATTTCTGACGAATTTGAAATGGTCGGTTTTAAAGCTTCTTTATTGATTTCGAATTGTGTGTCCTCAGTTTTTAGGTGGATGTTGTCCAGTTCTTCATCCTGATCTTCGACTGCAAATTCTTCTAAATTATAGGCGCTATCTGCTTGCGAAGGTTTGTTCAAGGTACTCAATTCTGACTTTAATTCTTTTTTGGTGGAATCAAAATAAGACTGAATTTTCTCAGGAGATAATTTAATTTTAAAGATCAAATAGACAATCAAACCAAAAAGCAGCATCAATAAAGTGCCCGTTTTTCCGATGTAGTCCTGCGAGAATAAATTGAGTTCATAACCAATGGTTCCGCCTAGTTCTGGGGCAGATGTGGCGAAAAATCCAAATAATATAGAAACAACAATGATGGCAAATAAATCCCAGAACCAAATATTTTTTAATTTTTTGGTCGAAAGTTCCAGTGCTAAAAACATTCCCGTAAGGAAAAATAGTCGCACCAAAATAAAGGAAGCAATTCCGAAGCCTTTGTATACGATACCATCCGCAAGAAAAGCTCCAAATTTTCCGAGCCAATTTTGCACGGTTTGAGAACGATCTCCAAGTTCGTTTACAACGCTTTGATCAGATTGCCCGTTGATATAAAAGGAAATAAATGCAACTAATAATGCTACTGAAAAAAGTACCAAAAGACAACCTACAACAAATTTGTGCTGTTTGGTTAGCTTCCAAGATCTTTGACCTTCAGCTTTTGGTTCGTTTTTTTTATTGTTAGTTTCTTTTTTGGTTGTTTTAGCCATTCTTGCGTTTACTTTTGCCTATACAAATTTTGGGATATATATTATCAAACCTATTGCTATCGCTGTCATTGCGGCAAAAAATACTGCTCCTGCAGCAATATCTTTAATAAATCCAATTCTTTCATGGTAATTAGGATGTATAAAATCGGCAATTTTTTCTACCGCTGTATTCAATCCTTCAATGCTCATTACTAAGCCGATAGCCAATGTTTGACACAGCCATTCAGTTTGAGAAATATGAAAATAGAACCCAGCAATGGTCATGAAAATTCCCAGTGAGAATTGTACCATGATGCTGTGTTCTGTTCGTATCAATTTTACAGCCCCATTAAACGCATATGTCATGCTTTTTAATCGTCCTGTAACAAATGTATTGTCTTTTTTAAACTCCATTTATTGGGTTTTAGAGCACAGCCAAAGCTGCTTCGTAATTAGGCTCATTTGCAATTTCTGCAACTTGTTCGGCATGAAGTATTTTTCCATCACCATCAACAACAATTACAACTCTTGAATGCAATCCGGCCAAAGGACCGTCTAGAATTTCTAAACCATTGGTTTTACCGAAAGATCCTTCTTTAAAATCAGATAGGTTTACTACATTTTCTAGTCCTTCTGCACCACAAAAACGTTTTTGAGCAAAAGGTAAATCTCTAGAAATACACAGAACAGTTGTATTTTCTAACTTACTTGCACTTTCGTTGAATTTTCTAACAGAAGCGGCACAAGTTCCTGTATCAACGCTTGGAAATATATTTAAAACTAATTTTTTGCCTGCAAAAGTGCTCAAAGAAGCTGTTGATAAGTCGTTTTGTACCAATTTAAAATCAGCAAGTTGAGAACCTACAGTTGGTAATTCGCCAGAAGTATGAATAGGATTTCCTCCTAAAGTTATTGAAGCCATTTTGTTTGTTTTTTTATGAGGTTCAAAAGTAAGGATTAATATTTGAATCTAAAAGTATTTATTAGCGGTTGTGCGCAGAATTAGTAGAGTTTTAAGATTAGTCTTGATACAGGTTCTGGGCACATTAATTTCATGAATTTAAACGGATTTATTTCCTTTAAATTGTGTAGGTTTTGTTCTAATTTAATAATTAAAATCTATTGAAATTTTGTCGTCCTAAAGTTTCGGGTTATTTTTGAGGTGAAAGAGAAAATGTATTATTACAGTTTTTGTTGCAAAGTTTTTACTTCTCGCTTTTGACCGCGAGAGGGATGGACGCTGGCTACCGAAGTAGCGCAAACAGCCCGACAGCATTAGGGAAAGGGGCGAATGAAGACAAAGTAGATTGGCCCCTTTTTCTAATGGTGGCTCGCCCAAAGTATGATTTTAAGATATAAAAAAAAAGCGTTTCTAGATGAAGAAACGCTTTATAAGGTCATGTTTTGTAGTGCTCAATTATTTATCGATAGCGCCTAAAACACGTTTCATAAACGCATTTAGAGCTTCTTTTTTGTCTGTACCCTGAACGACCATCTTGTGTACTTCAAGCGCACCGTACATGTTCGAGATCAATTCGCCGATAACGTCTAATTCTTCGTCTTTTAGAGACGGAATCTCTGTCATTGCTTCAAGAACTTCGATGGTTTCTATGATGTAATCCTGATCGTTTTCTTCGATAAATTGAGTCAATTGCTTTATTACTGGTAATTTCATATTGAATATTTATTAAGCAATTGCGTTTACCAAGTCGATTAAAACTTCTTGTTTGTTGGTTTGCGTTTCGCCAACTAATTTTCCATTCACAAAAGTCGCAAAAGTAGGCAAGTTGCTTACATTGGCTAATTTTCTGGATTCAGGAGCGTTTTCAGCATCAACCAAAACAAAAGTTATCGCTTCATTTTCTGTCGCTAATTTTTTGAATTTTGGTTTCATAATACGACAATTTCCGCACCATGAAGCTGAATATTGTACTACTACTTTTTCGTTTTTAGCAACTAAATCTGCTAACGTATCTTCGTTTAAGTCGATTAACATTTGTTTGTTTTTTGGAGGTTCTAAGTCGCTAAGGTTCTAAGTTTTTGATCTTAGAACCTTGTGACTTTTATTTAGAGATGTAATTTATTAAGGAGCTAATTGAGTTCGAGTATTAAATCTTAGAGACTTAGCAACTAAGAACCTTAGAACCTTAAAAAAGACTAGTTTGCACTCAAATACTCAGCAGTACTAATTCTATCAGCGCTCATTGCTTCTTTACCAGCTTCCCAGTTTGCAGGACAAACTTCACCTTTTACCTGGATGTGTGTGTAAGCATCCACCATACGCAAGTATTCGTTTACGTTACGACCTAGTGGCATATCGTTTACACTTTCGTGGAAGATTTTTCCAGTTTCGTCAATAAGGTAAGTTGCTCTGTAAGTTACATTTGAACCTTCGATGATTACAGAATCAGTTTCTTCGCTATAGCTGGTAGCCTCAATGTCAAGAATACCTAAAATGTTAGCTAAGTTACGGTTGGTATCGGCCAAAATTGGGTAGGTTACACCTTCGATTCCACCATTGTTTTTTGGAGTGTTTAACCAAGCAAAATGTACTTCGTTGGTATCACATGAAGCTCCGATTACGATTGTATTTCTTTTTTCAAATTCAGGTAATGCAGCTTGAAAGGCGTGTAATTCAGTTGGACATACAAAAGTAAAATCTTTTGGATACCAGAACAATAGGACTTTTTTGTTGTTGTTTACTGCTTCTTCAAAAATATTGATTTTTAAGTTGTCACCCATTTCTGAGATAGCATCTACTGCAATACTTGGGAATTTTTTTCCTACTAAAGACATATTTTTCGTTTTAAGTTAAAATTTAATATGGTGCAAAAGTAGTTCACAAGAAGGCTTACTTCTAATAGTGTGTGATTATTAATACTTATTCAATGATAGTTTGTATCTATATTTAAGAAGATTGACTTCGTAACTTATTGAATTTTAATTATTACGGGTAATTTTCCGAAACAGTTTTTATTTTCTAAAAGTTGTATTGCCGCATTTTTTTGAAATTCTTCAAAATCCTGATAAACTTCTATCAGTCCGGAAGCTTTTTCTAGATTTGGAATAATAGGCAAAACATACGGATTACCAAACACGTAGACAATGCATTTTTTGGTTTGTAATAATTTGGAAAGCAGCGTTAGAATGTCATCATCAATTTCGAAATTATTCATCGGTTTTGCTTTTGGAACAAACAAAGAAATAATAATAGTTTCGAAGTTTTCTAAATTCTTTTCGATACTGGAAACAGTAGTTTTCTCAAGGTCTTCGAAGGCAAATTCCGGTGATTTTAAGTTGGAGTTTAAAGTATTAAAAAACGTATTTTCGATGTTTTTGTACAAACTTAGTTTGGCTAACTGATTGTTTTTCTGTGCCTCAAAAACAACATCATGATTTGCGTTATCAATTATTTTTGTAATTGAATTTGCTGCAATTTCTAGGTTTAAAGCAGAAGCATTATCAAAATTTAATTCTCCCGAAGCTCTAAAAGTACCGTTTATTAGACCAACTTTTTCTTTACATTTTAAGATTCTGTTGAAGCTTTCTTCGATGCGTTCCACAGTTGCATTTTTAAGGATTTCTTCGATTCCTTCGGCGACATTTTCAGCAAAGCATAAAACATCGTTTCCGGCATTAAAAGCTTCCCATTCTAATTGTCCTTTGGTCGGGTATAACGTCGAAACGCTGTGCATATTCAGAGCATCAGAAATCACTAATCCGTCATAGCCTAATTGCTCGCGCAAAAGATGCTGGATAACATTTTGTGATAAAGTTGCCGATGTGTTTTTGCCGTCATTCAAACTCGGAACAGCCAGATGACCGATCATAATAGAGTCGACATTGTTTTCTATTCCTTTGATGAAAGGATACAATTCGTTGTGCATTAATTCATCCAAAGTTTCATTCAAAACAGGTAATCCCAGGTGAGAATCGACATTGGTGTTTCCGTGTCCGGGAAAGTGTTTCAAACATCCCAAAATACCAGCATCCGACATTCCACGTAAATATTCAACAGCAAAATTGGCTACTTTTTCTTTATTTTCGCCAAACGAGCGATAACCAATTACAGGATTGTTGGGGTTGTTGTTTATGTCTGCCAAAGGTGATAAATTGTAGTGAATCCCGGCCGCTTTTAGGTCCAGACCAATTTGTTTTCCTACCTCATAAACCAAGTTTGATTTGTTCTCGGGTAAAGCACCCAACGTGATTGCGTAAGGATATTGAGGCGTTTTTTCGATACGCATCGCCAGTCCCCATTCTGCATCAATGCTGATCAAAAGCGGAGTAGGAGCACACTTTTGATAGCGAACAATCAGTTCTTTTATTTTTTGATAACTATCGTCATTAAAAACTATTTTTTTCTTGCTTTCGTAATTTGTAGCGGCACTTGCACGACTATGAAAAAAAGTTAGCCCACCAATATTGTGCGTTGCAATTAAACGTTCAGTTTCCTGAATATGCTCTTCGGTATCGTTTATAAAAACAGCCGGAAAAAAAAATTGTCCAACTTTTTGGGCTACTGTTTGATTGGTCATGATGAGGTATGCTAACGGTCTTTTATTTGAGTTTACTTTTCTTTTGTTTCAATAGTAAACTTCTAGTGTGTATTGCTTTTTCTAATCTGTTTTTGAATCGAAAGAGTTTTGGCAGTCCTTCGATCCTGTCTTCGATGGTAATTTCTTCGTAGACAATAATGGCTTTTTCTAAGATTCGTATTTCGTTATCGATATCGTTTTGGTTTTTATAAAGTGTTGCCAATCGATCATAAGGATGATTTCCTTTAAAGCCTTCCCTGACATTTTCCTCATATAATTCAATTGCTTTTTCAAAATTTCCTGTTTTTTCGAACTCGGTTCCTTTTAGGTTTCGTTCGGCCTGCAAATTTTCATTGATTTCCATAATATGAGATGTTTGATTTGGGGTTAAACTTCTTCAGATTTTTTTCCGTAATCTTTCGGAAAAATTAAAAAACGTGATAAGATAATACCCGGAATTGTGGCTAGAAATACCCAGATAAAGAAATTTCCGTATCCTAAATATTGCTGTATGTAACCACTTAACATTCCCGGAAGCATCATTCCTAATGCCATAAAACCTGTTGCTATTGAATAATGTGATGTTTTTGATTCTCCTTCTGCTACATAAATTAAGAACATCATAAAAGAGGCAAAGCCAAAACCGTAACCAAATTGTTCTAAAATAACTACTAAAGAAGTGTAAGCGTTAAATGATGAGTCAAATATAAAATATTTTAGATCAAAATGTATGTGTATCATTGTTTCAGGTTGAAAATAAGCTAAGAAGACAAATCCCATAATCGGTAAATGCATCGTCAGGATCATCGGTAGAAAACATTTTGTAAGACCATATTTAGAAATAGCGATCCCGCCTAAAACGCCGCCTGCCAATAAGGCTATTAAGCCAAAAGTACCGTAAATTACTCCAACATCTTCGGTGTCTAAACCCATTCCGCCGGCACTTTTTGGATCGACTAAAAACGGAGTTAACATTTTAAGCAATTGGGATTCTCCCAATCTAAAAACAAGTATAAACGCCAAAACCAAACCAATTTGTTTCTTTTTGAAGAAACTCGCAAATACCGAAATAAAGTTTTTTTGTTCGTCTGCACTCTTTGTCGCTAGTGTGTTTTCTTCAATTTTTGGTGTCGAAAAGAAATTGTATACGGTCAGGAAAATCATTACGATACTCACCACAATCATCGTGTACGACCATGCTTTTGTATTGTCACCATATTTATGCTCCAGATATCCGGCCAAAAGCACAATAAGTCCTTGGCCTGTAAGCATCGCCAATCGGTAGCAGGTATTTCTAATGCCGAGAAAAAGGGATTGTTGTTCTTTTTTTAAAGCTAATAAATAAAAACCATCCGTTGCAACATCATTAGAGGCAGAAGCAAAAGCAGCAACCGAAAAAATCGCTAAAGTCAAGAAAAAAAAGTAGTTGAGCGGAATGGTGATGCCAACTACTAAAAAGGCGATGGAAATAAACAACTGCATTGACAAAAACCATTTTCTTTTGGTTCCGTGTAAGTCGATAAAAGGACTCCACAGCGGTTTGATCACCCACGGAAGATACAATAAACTGGTGTAAGCGCCAATATCTTCATTATTGATGCCTAATTTTTTGTACATCAATACCGATACCGATGTTATGATGATATAAGGAAATCCAGAGGCAAAATTGAGCAACGGAATCCAAAACCACGGTTGATTATCTGTTTTCATCAGTTTGTACAGGTAGGTTTATTTTAAAAGGTGTGTTCAAATCAATAACAGTTGGGCTACTTTCGTTTGCAAAATAATCAATAAATGTGACAGCACAAACTTTATAGAGATTCATTTTTTCTTTTGGTAGAGAAAACGAAATAGTCCCCGTGTTTTCATAAACTAATATTTTGGAAACAATTTGCGATGCATCATTTACATCAAGTTTTGAAGCATCTTCGGCTCCATAAACGACCATATAACGCACTTTTGTGTTAAAAGGATATTTGATGTTGAAAGTATAATAAGTGCTGTCTTTGACAAATTCATTTACTAATGGAGTATCAATAATAACCTGTTTTAAGTTGGGTACAGCAGCCGGCAATGCAGGATATTTATATTGATTTTCTTCTAAATGACGTACCACATCAAAATTTCTGTTGATAAAAGACTTCGCACTAAAAAAAGCATTTCCTTGTACGTTTGGATACGTTCTGGTCAAATCAATTTGGTTAGGGATTTCGGTTAAAAAGTTCCAGCTTTTATCGCTGTCAGCCCTCACTTTATAAGAACTATTTCCGATGTAAATCGCAGCGTTGTTTGAGTTTTCAGACCACCATTTCAGCAATTTTGCATACGAAACTTTTGGATGTGCAATGCTCCAGTACAACTGTGGCACAATGTAGTCAATCCACTTTTGGTCCATCCATAAAAGAGGATCGGCGTACAAATCATCATAATTTGTCTGACCCGATTGTGTGTCTGACCCTTTAGGATCCATCGTTTTATTGCGCCAAACACCAAACGGGCTGATGCCAAATTGTACCCAAGGTTTTGATGCTTTTATCGTTGTCGCAATTGTGTGTACAAAGTTGCTCACATTCGCTCGACGAAAATCCCCAATAGTCATTCCGTTTCCGTATTTTTTGAATGAGGCGCTGTCGTTAAATTGTTTTCCAGGTACGGTATAAGGATAAAAATAATCGTCAAAATGAATTGCATCCACATCATATTTGTCGACTACTTCCTTAACAATTTTGGTTAAATGTTCCTGAACTTCGGGCAAAGCGGGATCGTAATAAATTTTTCCGGCGTATTCAATCATCCATTCGGGATGTTTATTGGCGTCATGATTCGCGCTTAAAAGTTGTTTATTTAAGTCGAAAGTAGCACGATACGGATTCATCCAGGCATGAAACTCAAAACCTCTCACGTGAGCCTGCTCAATCATCCAGGCCAGTGTGTCATAATTTGGGTTAGGCGCCTGTCCTTCTTTTCCCGTAAGGAAACGCGACCACGGAGCAAGGTCAGATGCGTAAAAAGCATCACCAACGCTTCTAATTTGTACAATTACAGCGTTATAATTGAGTTTTTTATACGTTTCTAGAATTTCCAGATAGTCGGCTTTTTCTTTTTCAACACCATCAGCATTGGTTTTTGGCCAGTCAATATTCACGACAGTGGCAATCCAGACTCCTCTAAATTCGTTTTTAGGATGCCTGTTTTTATCTTGCGAATTGACGTTCCATCCAAAGGATAATAAAAGTAGAATTAGAGGTATTAGGTATTGATTTTTATGCATTGTAATCTTTATTTAAACTGAAATCAAAAATAGTTTTTTTAGCGGACTATAAGAAATTATAATTTTGAAATATTTTTCTTCTTTTTTTTGTCAATAATTATACTTTAAAAATGAGTTTGTTTTTATAGAAAACCCATAAGATTCCGAACCAAATCAGCACGTACACTAGCGCTCCCGCCAGAGATGCCATCATTGGATTGGTAAAAAAAGGTACTATCCAATATTGATAAAGATAGCTCTGAAGATTGATGGTAGCGTCAATTTCCTTTGGATTTTCGAAGGTAATCATCGAGAGCATGCGCGGAATGATTCCGGAACCAAAGAAAACAATCATAGGATTAACACCCCAAATTACAAAAAGCTGGGTTCCTTTTTGCCTGTTTTTAATATCAATTAGATAATAAAAAAAAGTTAGAAACAGAGTTGTAAGTCCAGCAGAAAATAAAACATACGAACTTGTCCAGATGGATTTGTTTATTGGGAAAACCATTGACCATAGTAATCCTAAAACCACTAAAATGAGGCTTATAATCGCCATTTTTTTTGCTTTTTCTGTTGGCGATGCACTGCTGTTAAATGTTTGACCTATGATTACACCCAGTAAACCCGTTCCAATGGCTGGAATGGTGCTTAACAGCCCTTCCGGATCCCAGGTTTTAGTTTCGATATACATGTGATTCTTAAGAATTAGGTTGTCTAACCAAGCCGATAAATTGGTTCCAGGGTCAAGATTGGCATACCCAATATTAGGCACAGGAATAAGGGTCATGAGTGCCCAATAGCCCAAAAGTAATCCCGCAACAATAATAAATTGCATTCTTATAGAAGTTTGCAGATAAATGATAGCAGAGAAAAAATAAACGATTCCGATACGTTGTAAAACACCGGGAAGCCTAACGTCTTGGTAGGCTTCGATACCGCTGTAAGCCAATATTATAAAGCCGGAAAAAATTATAGTAACTAGCAATATTTTTATTTTTTGTGGAAAACTACCCATCAAGGCATAGCCGACTGCAAAAGTCAAAACTAATTTGGCTAGTAATAAAGGAGTTCCTGAGAGTTCAAAAATATCAATTCGATTAAAGAAATTCAGATAAAGACCTAAGCAAATAATTCGTAATGATCGTACCAGTATTTTTCCAAAAACTTCGGCATCAAATTTTTTATACGGAATAGCCAATGGAATCGCGGCTCCCATGATGAAAACGAAAAAAGGAAATACGAGGTCGGTAGGTGTGCAGCCATTCCATTCGGCATGAAGCAAC
This sequence comes from Flavobacterium geliluteum, assembly GCF_017948595.1. Taxonomy (GTDB): domain Bacteria; phylum Bacteroidota; class Bacteroidia; order Flavobacteriales; family Flavobacteriaceae; genus Flavobacterium; species Flavobacterium flavipigmentatum. The sequence goes on from NZ_JAGFBV010000006.1 coordinate 45,358, forward strand.
GGCGGAAAAACATGCGACCAACTGCCGGGATTATTGACAATAGTCATCATAATAACAGTAAGTCCTCTTAAAACATCAATCGAAATAATACGGTCTTTCATTGTGGTTTGGTTTGTGTGGTTAGAAGTAGTTTTTAGTAGTTTTGTTTAATCAGGCAGTGAAATTTTGCCCATTGTGATCGAAGGAATTCCTTTTTTGGTTCCAAAATTAAAAGCTCCTCCGGAAACCGTTTCATTGGCTAAAATTGCAAATAAAACAGCTTCTTTGGCATCGCTGGAAATGCCTAAATCATCACTTTTATAAAAATGACAGGGTAATAATTCTTTGAGCCAACGCACTAATAACGGATTATTAGCTCCTCCGCCTGAGATGTAAATTTTGAAATCTTCTATTCTATACGAAGTGTTTTTTACCGCTAGCTGAATCGCCTCAGCAATGGTTTCGGCACTAAAACGAGTTAAAGTGGCCAATAAATCTTCAACAGAAATCGTATTTTGACTGCTTTTTAGCATTGCATTTTGCACATATTCGTAGCCAAAAAGTTCTGGACCAATAGTTTTTGGAAAACTTTGTCTAAAAAAATCATGGTCTTTTAAGTGATAAAGAAGAATTTGGTTTACTTTACCATTTTTAGCAATTTCGGCATCTTTATCGTAGCTTTTTTCGGGGAAATTATGTTTTACAAAAAGATCAATCAAAGTATTTCCAGTTCCGGTATCAGTAACAAAAGTTTCCTCGGGATTTAATGATGCTGGCAAATAGGTAAAATTGGCGATTCCGCCCATGTTGAGCATGATGCGATTTTCTCCTTTTTTGCCAAAAATAAAATAATCTCCGTAAACCGCTAATGGAGCGCCTTCGCCACCTGCCGCAATGTGTTTTTGCCTAAAGTCAGAGAGTGTGATGATACCTGTTTTTACAGCAATATGGTCACCATCGCCAATTTGGAGTGTAGCATTTGGAAATTTTTCCAGTTGATGCAAAAATTTTGGAGCATGCAATACCGTTTGACCGTGTGAAGCAATTAAATCGACTTCGCATGCAGGAATGTTCCATTTTTTCAGAGCATCATTGATCATGTTGGCGTGCAAAATTCCTATCCATTCGTTAAGGACAACCAGCTGCTCAAAATCAATATTTTTTTTAGCAAATACTTTTCGAATTTCGATTTTTATGTCTTCAGAATAAATTATCGTTTCAAATTCGAGGAGTTTTACGGCTGTATTTTGTCCGGATCCTGAAATTTCGCACAAGGCAATATCAAGGCCATCGAGAGATGTTCCCGACATGAGCCCGATAATCTTGCGGGATTCTTTTTGCGCAATTTGATAAAGATGGCTAATATTTTTATTCATGGAAATTAAATTTGATGCAATCGCTTTTTAGGTGAAATTTTGGAAATGCTAAAAATAGATTATTTTAGACGTAAATCGATTTAAAAATATATTTTTTCACTCGAAGTTTTACTGGTCAAAAACAAACTGATATAGGTAAATAATGCATTGATGATTATTAATTCATTATCAAAAATATATCCGAAAAGAGCATTCGAATTTTCACTTAAAAAATAAGTCAGAATAGGCGAAAGAATGCAGATATAAGGAACCAATTTGTCGTTGACCGTTCTTGATTTTTGTATTAAACCAAAAGCATATAAACCTAATAGCGGTCCATACGTGTATGATGCAGCCCTAAAAATCAATGCCACCACCGAGCTATCGTTAAAAGAGTTCAATACAATAATCACCAAAAATAGTAATCCTGAAAAAGCGAGATGTACCCAATGTCTTTTTTTGACATTGTTAGGATTTGAAAGGTTTTCGGATTTGTCCATCCCTAAAAAGTCAACGCAGAAAGAGGTTGTCAGAGCCGTCAAAGCCGAGTCGGTTGTGGCAAAAGTAGCAGCAATAATTCCTAGTAAAAAGACAAAAGCAGGTACAATTGATAAGTGATTTAAAGCGATTTCAGGAAAAAGTAAATCTGTTCGGGGTTTTCCCGATACAAAATCAATCGGTGTCTGGATGCCTTTTTGGTTGGCATAAATGTACAATAACGCTCCTAAGCTCAAGAAAATAATATTGATAATAACAAAAATGGCGGTAAAAGTAAACATGTTTTTTTGTGCTTCTTTGATGTTTTTGCAGCTGATGTTTTTTTGCATTAAATCCTGGTCAAGTCCTACCATTGCTATGGTAACAAAAATTCCGCCTAAAATTTGTTTGACAAAATGGTACCTACTTGTAAAGAAATCATCAAAGAAAAATACTTTAGAATAATTGCTTTCTTTTATGGTCGAAATAGATTCAATTACGCTTAGATTCAAGCTGTCGCAAACAAAATAAATAGTAATAAAAACCGAAGTTACCAGAAAAAATGTCTGTAAGGTATCGGTAATAATAATGGTTTTGAGACCACTTTTGTAGGTGTATAAAAAGATAAGTGCGAGGGCAAAAAACACTGTCATAGGAAATGGAATTCCATAATAATCAAAAACATAACGCTGCAAAACAATAATAACGAGATACAGTCTAAATGCCGAACTAACCGTGCGGCTCACCAGAAAAATAGAAGCGGCAGTTTTATAACTTTTTACACCCATTCTTTTCTCGATATAGCTGTAAATAGAGGTCAGATTCATTCGATAATATAAAGGAAGCAAAACTGTAGCTACCACTATAAAGCCAATTGCATTGCCTAAGACAAATTGAAAGTATTTAAATTGTTCTCCGTTTGGCGATCCCACTTCTCCTGGTACAGAAATAAAAGTCACACCAGAAAGTGCAGTACCAATCATTCCGAAAGCCACTAAGTACCATTTGGAGTTTTTATTTGCTTTAAAAAAAGAATCATTGTCTTGTCCTTTTTTGCTAATTATGTGTGATATAAAAAGCAGAAGTCCGAAGTAAACGACGATAAAAATTAAAATTGTACTTGATGACATTTTTTAGGTGTTGGTGGTTATAAAATTACTGTTTTTTGTTCATTTCCAGCAAAACAGCTCGTACGCTTTTATGTTTTTCAAGCAATTCGGCAGCCAGATTTTGTTCGACATGCAGTTCTTCCATAATCATTTTTATTGCTCTTTTAACTAACTTTTCGTTAGACAATTGCATATCGACCATTTTGTTGCCTTTTACTTTTCCTAACTTGATCATAACCGAAGTAGAAATCATGTTTAGTGCTAGTTTTTGAGCAGTTCCCGCTTTCATGCGCGTACTTCCCGTAAGGAATTCTGGTCCTACAACAAGTTCTATCGAATGATCTGCCACCTGAGCAATCAGCCCTGAACTGTTGCAGGAAATACTGCCTGTTTTGATGTTGTGTTCTTTGGCTTTTTTAAGGCCACCCAATACATAAGGAGTATTTCCAGATGCAGCAATCCCGATAATAAAATCTAAACTAGAAATCTCATGTTTCTCTAAGTCTTTCCAGGCTTGCTCCACATCATCTTCGGCCTTTTCTACAGCCTTTCTAATCGCAGTATCGCCCCCCGCAATAATACCAATAATCATGTCATGCGGAACACCAAAAGTCGGAGGGCATTCTGAAGCATCGAGAATGCCTATTCTGCCAGAAGTTCCGGCTCCTATGTAAAACAATCTTCCTCCAAGCTGCATTTTTTTTACAATTGCTTTTACCAATTTTTCAATCTTCGGAATTTGTTTTTCGATGATTTGTGGTACTTTTTGATCTTCTTTATTAATGTTAGTCAGAAGGTCCAGAACGCTCATTTGATCTAAATCTTTGTACAAAGATTCTTGTTCAGTTTCAGGATGTTGGTTTTTCATGATAGATGAATTGTTATTAATGTAAAAAATCGGGGTGATTAATCGTGTACCACCCCAATTTTATGGGAGTTATACTGATGGATCAGCAGGTGTATTAGTGTTGTTATTTCTCTCAGAATCCGGATAAGGATACCAGTTACGGTTTCTTTCTGCTCCTGTAACTCCTGCGCCAGGACGATTAAATCTTCGGCTGTCTTCGAGTTTTAAACCGGACATGTACATTTCGATACAACGATTTCTATAAATTTGTTCCAAAACTGCCTCTTTTGTAGCTATTCCTGCATAAGGAGGAAGGTTGGCGCCAATGCCGTAAACATCAGCTGCAGCAGTTTTGGTCAATACTTTATTGAGTTCTATTATCGCTTGAGGAACATTGTCTTTTCGGGCATAAGCTTCGGCTTTTATCAACATTATTTCTCCGGGTAAATAGACTGGAATCGACTTGGTATTAGTGTCAAAAAAACCTGTCGCTGTGGTAGGATTAGAACCCGGTTTGATGTAAAAATTCAATCTTCCGTCTGAAGAATCAGGAGTCAGAGCAGTTGGTAATCCTAAAGTCAAATCAATCGGTTGAAAAACATTGTTGGTGGTGATCGACACAAATGCAATTGGGTTTACACCAATTTGATCATAACCAAAAACAGATTTTACATTCAAATCTACTAAATTGGCATATTTTAGGGCATTATCATGATCTCCGGCTATCAAATAGTTTCTTGCCAAAAGTGCATAAACGGTATTTTTGTAATTAAGGCTGTTGGCCAATCCTGTAAAACCTGTTGCTTTATCAAGAGAAGATTCGGTTGCTTTTAGAGTTTCGATTGCAGTATTCAAAACTTCAGCTCTCGTATTAAAAGAGGCATTTTTTGCTGTTTTTAATGGAACACTTTCAAAATACTGGACTAAAGTAGAAAGAGCCAAGGCTTTAAAAATCGAGGAATGAGCAAATACACTTGCTTTTTCGTTTTCTACAGTCAGGATATTGATATTGTCAAGTACTTTTTGAGATTCAGAATTTATAATCAAACATTGTGACCACAAGTTGTTGACTACACCATTTTTGGTAGATAATACTTGGCCTCCCACAGAAAGTTCTCCCTCGTCTACGTTTCCGGCATTAAGTAATCGCAATTCTTTTGTTGTAAATCCGTTTCCTGTAATGGTCGTATAAACGGGGCTAATTCTGTCTACACTCCAAAGTTGTTGCAAACCGTTTGCGGCACCAATAATGCCGTCTCTTGTACCTATAACTAACTCTTGTGATGGTTTTGTTGGGTCTAAATAATCTTCGCTGCAGCCAGCAAAAAGTAACGTAAGACTCAATATAGGGATGAATATCTTTTTCATGATTTTTTTCTTTTTAAATTAAAATTGAAATTTCAATGCTACAGAATACGAACTCGGAATTGGCACAGTACCAAAGTTATATTTGGCTACCGAAGATTGTCCGCCAGAGTTCGTTTCTGGATCAAAACTGGTAAAATTATCCCAGGAAATTAAGTTTCTACCACTAGCTGTAACTGTCAAATCATCAAAAAAGCTATTTAATTTTCCGAAAGAATAATTAAGTGAAATTTCTCTTAATTTAAGATAACTTCCGTCAACAACTCTAAATTCTTCTACGTTATAAACAGACCAAATATAACCGCGAGGCAACTCGCCGTTCAGCTCTTGTGCTACAATCGTTCCCGATCCAACACCTTGTCTGGTTCTATAATCTGCATCAAAAACATCTACGCCTTGCACGCCATCAAAAAGAACCGATAACCCGAATTTTTTATAATTAAAATTTGCTCCAAACGAAATGATATAATCCGGGTTTGGGTTTCCGATTTCTTTGTTCAGAATCGTTCCTGTTGGCTGTCCTGAAGCATCTCTTTGCGGTGTTCCTGTATTTACATCACCTTTTTCGGTTTGAGGATATCCGGTTGGAGTTAAAAGCAGGCTGCCATCAGAATTTCGGGCAAAATAAGTTCCGTAAAAAATACCAATTGGTCGGTCTCTCTCAACAAATACAGGTGCTCCCGCAAGATTGCTGTCAAGTTTGAAACGTTGTTGAGGTAATCCTGTGACTTTGTTTCTGTTGGAACTATAGTTTACAAAAACATCAAGATTTACTTTTTCTTTTTGAATTAAAGCATATTTCAAATTAAATTCAAATCCTTTGTTATTCATCTGACCAATATTTTGAATGGTATTGGTTGCGCCTTGAGAAGCCGCCAATTGTACTGGTAATAACAAGTCTTCGATATCGGCATTGTAGTAGCTAAAAGATAGATTGAGTCGATCTTTTATAAAACCAAAATCACCACCAATTTCGTACGTTGCGCTTCTTTCTGGTTTTAAGTCTAAGTTTCCTTGTTTAAAGCCTTCTATGGTAAAAGTGGTGTTGCCAAGCAGCGTTCCTGTTGAATAGTTAGTAAAACGGGCATAAGGTTTAATGGCGGTTAAACTACCGGATTTTCCCCATGACCCTCTCAGACGAGCTGTGCTCAATACATTGTCAATGTTTTGCATAAAAGGTTCGTCAGAAAGAACGTAACTCACACTTGCTTTTGGGTAAAACTGCGACCTGTTATCTTTAGAAAAAATAGTAGAAGCATCTTGTCTTCCGGCAATGGTAACATATAATTTTTCTTTAAATCCGATGGTTTCCTGCAAATAATAACCCCATAAATTATACTTAGATTGGCTGGCACTTGGCGAACCCGGAATCAAAGTATTAAAAGCATTAATGGTTTCGACAAAAGGTTTTAGATTTCGGCCTTCAATAGCGGCAAAATTATCTCGGTAGGTCTGGATGTTGTAACCACCAAATGTTGTGGCTTTCCAGTTAGAATTGATGTTCCAAAGGTATCTTAAATTCAAATCATTATTAAACTGAACCACTCTGTTGGTTGCTTCAGAAACATAACCGTCATTGTAATAAGTTGGGTTAACAGGCGCGTACGGGTATCTCGGGATGTAAACGTTTCCTCTCTGATTGTAATTGTCGATACCAAAAATGAGGTCGGCATTGAAGTTTTTAAAAGGAGTATAATTCAATTGTAAATCCGAGATAATGCGGTCTGTATTTTGTTTTATTTTGAATGTTTCAATAATTGACAAAGGATTGATTCTATTAGGATCCACAGCCAACAAATTACCATTAGCGTCTTTTGCACTGATATTATAGGTATTATTGGTAATATTGATAGCGTTTATTGGGCTCCAAAAAACGTTTCCGTCTGGTTTTTCGTTAGAACTGGAATTTACATAATTCAGTCCCATCGTAGCCGAGAGTTTGTCATTAAAATCATGTTTTAGTCTAATTTTTGCTCCGGCTCTTTTGAAGTCGGTATTTTTTACAATTCCTTCGTTTACCAAATAACCCAGCGAAGCAAAATATTTGGTTTTTTCATCACCGCCTTGTGCAGAGAAATAAGTATCTGTACCAATTCCGGTAGTAAAAATAGCATCCTGATAATCGTAACGTTGTACGTCTATCGTTCGCGTTTCAAGATCTCTTCCTAGGACATTTACAGTAGTTGGACTTGCAGGATTTCCCTGAATAGGGAATAGGGCAGGAGAAGTGCTTGCAAATTGTTTATTAGACCGGTTTACATCGACTTTTTTGCGAATGCTATTAGATGTCATACTCGTCGAAAAAGTATATTTTGTCTCGCCGGCAACTCCTTTTTTGGTCGTAATCAAAACGACACCATTGGCCGCTCTTGATCCGTAAATGGCTGCTGCGGCTCCTCCGTTTAAAACTTCAATGCTTTGAATATCGTTTGGATTGATATCTGCTGATCTATTTTGACCAATTTGCATATTCGAGTTCCCAGTAGATACATTTAGGTTGGTAACATTTGTAGTAGCATTGTTCAAAACAACACCATCAATAACATACAAAGGGTCGGATGAGCCTAAGATAGAAGATGTTCCTCTAAGTTTTATGCTAAAACCTCCAGCGGGATCTCCCGAGTTTTGAGAAACTTGTGCACCGGCAATTTTTCCCTGCAAAGCGGTTGATAAACCTCCAGGTTGCGCTTTTACCAAATCTTCTGCTTTGATACTGGTTACGGCGTTTCCTAGCTCTTTTCGGGTAGCTCTTACCGTAGAACCCAGAACGACAACTTCAGAAAGCGTGTTAAGTTCTTCTTTCATTTGAATGTTCAGCAAACCTGTATTTTGTGTAACTTTAATTTTTTTTGAAGCAAACCCGATAAAACTAAAAATCAGGTTGTCGTTTTCGTTTGCTGCAATGCTAAAGTTTCCGTCTAAATCTGTTACCGTACTCTTTGAAGTTCCTTCAATAAGAACCGAAACTCCTGGCAAAGGGAGATTGTCTGTCGTACTTATAATCGTTCCGGTTATCGTTTTTGTCTGTGCAAAAATGGGCTGCGCAAACAAAATAATTCCAAATAAAATAAATAATAGTTTTTTCATATTAAAAAATATTTGATTGGTTAGAGAATGGAAATATATAAACTTTATTGCTAATTTGCAAATTTATGCATAAAATTATAAATAATAATATAAAAATGCATAAAAATGCATTAATGTTGCTCGATTTTTAGTACTTTTGGCGAAGCTAATTTACGCCAAAATAGCTTTCTTAAAAAGTGCAGAATAACGCATTAAGTTTTATATTTGAAAAAAAATTATAATAAATGTTGAAACGCGAGAGACATCAGTACATCATGAATAAATTTCAAGAAGTTGAAAAAATCAACACTATTGATCTTGCTCTGGAGTTAGAAATTTCTGAAGACACAATCCGAAGAGATTTCAACGAATTAAACAATAAAGGACTGATAAACAAAGTGTATGGGGGTGCTTTTTTAGTAAAAGATAAATCCAAAAATGTTTTTGATATTAATATAATTAACGAAGATAAAAAGATTATTGTGGGTCAAAAAGCGCTTTCTTTTTTAAGTGATGGCCAGGTAATTATTATGAGTGGTGGAACAACCAATTTATCTTTCTGTAAATTGATTCCGATTGATTTTTCGGCTACAATCTATACATACAGTTTGCCAATTGCGATGCAGTTATCCCAACATCCCAATATTGAACTCATTTTTATTGGTGGAAAACTGCAAAAAAAAGCAATGGTAACCATTGGTATCGATGTGGTTCAGGTTTTATCAAAAATCAAAGCCGATATTTGCTTTTTGGGAGTAAGTAGTATTGATGAAAATCAAGGGCTTACAGAGATGGGCTATGAAGTTTCTGTGGTAAAAAAGGAAATGATCAAAGCTTCCGGAAAAGTAATTGCGATGGCAACATCGGATAAAATAAACGGAAAAATGATGCATAAAGTCTGCGGATTAGAGCAGTTGCATGCCGTAATTACAGACTTGAATCCTAAAAGTCCTAAAGTTAAGAATTTTGTGGATGCGGGTTTAAACGTTTTATAAAACAAGTTCGCCATTCATCAGTTTAAAAAGATAAATGGCGACTTGTTTTAGACTATATTTTAGATTATTTCAGAATAGCGTCCTGAATAATTTGTTGTATATCTTCTCTGATTTTTTCTTTGGCCAATGTGTTTCCAGCGGCGGAAACTTCGGGATACGTCCTGTTTGATAAAAACACATATACTATTTCTGTTTCCGGGTCAACCCAAACCATATTACCTGTAAAACCAGTATGGCCAAAACTTGACTTAGAAACGCATTGACAAGTTGGGCCGTCTTTTCCTATTCTTTTATCAAAACCTAAACCTCTTTCGACTCCTTCAGAACAAAAATGGCAGGTGTTGAAAACATCAAAAGTTTCGGGCGAAAAATAGTTAATTCCACCGTAATTTCCTTTTTGCAAAAACAATTGCATCATTTTGGCAACATCCATCGCATTCGAAAAAACTCCTGCATGTCCTGCAATTCCGCCTTCCATAGCGGCTGCCATATCGTGCACATAGCCCTGAACCGTTTGGTGTCTGTAATAGTTGTCTATTTCGCTTGGCGCAATTACCTTTTTGTCAAACTTTTCTAACAGATTGTAGGTGGTATAGTTCATTCCGAGAGTATTGTAAAAATGTTCCTGAGTCAACGATTGCAGGCTTTTTTTAGTTTGATGCTCTAAATATTCTTTTAAAATAATAAAGGTAAAATCACTATATCGGTACTCTTTTTTTAGTGATAAAGGCGTGTCTTTGATGATTTTCATAATCGTATCATGATAATCATTTCGAATAAAAAGACTATCGGCTACTTTTGTAGAAAATGCAGCAGTGGCTGCTTTGCTGTAATATTTCGCCAGCGGATTATTATTTTTATCCAAAGTAGCTTTGTAAAACGGAATCCAGGCCTGAAGACCGGCGTAGTGCGAAAGTAGGTTTTTAAAAGGAATATTTTCTTTGTTACTACCTGAAAAATAAGGTAACATCGTTTTGAGCGGTGTATCCAGTTGTACTTTTTTCTGATCATAAAGTTGCATTACATTCGGAAGTGTGGCAATAATTTTTGAGATGGATGCCAGATCATACAAATCGGTATCGGTTACTTTAGGCGAGTTATCATACGTTTGATTTCCGTATGATTTCTGAAAAATTACTTTTCCTCTTCTAGCGACAAGCACTTGCATTCCGGGTGCCATTTTACCTTGTATCGCTTTTGATGCAATCGCATCAATTTTGGACAAAGTAGCAGAACTCATGTCTTGATTTTCGGGAGATGCAAAGCCCAATCGATTTATTTTTTTGGTCGTTATGCCATCATTCACATCAAAAAAATTATGGATAGAAACGGGCAGTTTTCCTTTTGCACTAACGGCTCCAAAAATCAATTCTGCCGAAACAATTTGACTAATATTTGAGTTTTGGTACGAAACTACCACCCCTTCTATATCATCAAAATTCGGAATCGACAATAAAGAATACGGTTTGGTAAAAACATCTAAAATAACATCGTTTTGTTCAGCGATTTTTTTCAACCAAAACAATTCAATTTCACTAAAATCGTGTTTTTCCCATGCTTTGTCCAATTTGTGAAAACCGACAATTACGGTTTTGTATTTTTTTAATTCGAGGTTTAAAGAATCTACATTGGTATTCGAGACTTCAGTGACATTTGTATATTTTTTTAGCGTTGAGACAAAAGCACTATTGGTATCATCACCTAATTTTACGTAAGCAATTTTTTGATTTAGATTTTGTATCGGAAGTATTTCAGATTTATTTTTTAAAACCGTTATGGCATTTTCGAATAATTTATATTGCAAAGCATCATTTTCAGGAGCGTTTAGGTCAGCATATAAAGTTTTGGTTTCGATGGGTTTAAAATGATTTAACCCAATTTTATATTTATAATGTAATATTTTTTTAACCGAGTGAGCCAAACGGTCTTCTGTAACAATTCCGTCATGATAGGCCGTCTTTATCTTTTGTACCGCCAATGGCACATCTTCGGGGCAAAGCAGGATGTCATTACCTGCAAGAAAAGCAGCAAGATCAAGATCTCCCGGCCCTTTGAAGTTCGCAGCACCTTTCATGCCCAAACCATCAGTAATGATTAAGCCATCAAAACCTAATTGCTTTTGTAGTAAGGTGGTCACGACATTATACGAAACTGAAGTAGGCATGTTTTCAGTGGTTTCTAAACTCGGAATATTGAGATGTCCGACCATTACAGAAGCCATTTCTTCATCAAACAGACGCTTAAAAGGATATAATTCGACCAGATCAATTCGCTCTTTTGTAAAAGCGACAGTTGGTAAGGTTTTATGCGAATCTGTTGAGGTGTCTCCATGTCCCGGAAAATGTTTTCCTGTAGAAAATACACCATGAGTTTGAGCACCTTTCATCAATGCAATGGCTTTGTTGGCGACATTGCTTTTTGTTTCTCCAAAAGAGCGATTGCCAATAATAGGATTTTCAGGATTGGTATTAATATCCAGAACTGGGGCAAAATTAAAGTGTACACCCAGGCGTTTGCTTTCGCTGCCCATGTGCTGGCCAACTTCTTCTAATAATTTTAGATCCTGAATGGCTCCCAAAGTCATATTCCAGGGATATCGGTAGGTAGAATCAAGGCGCATACTCAGTCCCCATTCTGCATCAATGCCTATAAATAAAGGGATTTTTGACTTGGATTGGTATCTGTTGGTCAAATTTGCCTGACGAACCGGCCCGCCTTGAAAGAAAATCAGAGCTCCGATTTTGAAATCTTCAATAAGTTTATCGATTTTCTGACTATGAAGGCTGTCTTTGTTTGAATATGCCGAAACCATGAACAACTGACCCACTTTCTCATCCAGTGTCATTTGTTGATAAATACTGTCTGCCCACTTTTTTTCTGGTTCTGAATCTTTAAAAAAAGTAACTTTTTCGGCCTTTGTTTTTTGGGTATAAATTTCCTGATTTCTTGATAAAATCTGTTTCTCAAGATCAGCATCTGAAATGGTTTTTTGGATACTTTTACAATTAATCACTAAAGAAAGTACCAGTAATGACAAGACAATTTTTATAAAATAATTTTTCATTATGATTGGAGTTTGTCAGCTTTTCTGGTATTTTTTCACCAAAAAAGAAAATGATTTGCATTGTTTTTTACTCTAAAAAAGGTTTAGTCGTACAGTAAATAAAGGGCTCTTTTTTTCTTAAATTGTTCTAAATCATTCTTCCAGCTATTGCGAATTTCGGTTTCTGAAACTCCTTTCTCAATTTGTTCCTGCAATTTTTTTGTTCCTGCAAGTTTTGTAAAAAAGGGTGTAAAAAACTTCAATTGATCAGTTGATTTTTGATAGGCTTCGATTAGCCATTTAAGTTCTAAGCGGGTTAGTTTTGGTGTTTTTGATAAATCTTTTCCAAAACAAATTTCTCCATTATAAGGTGGCGTTTTAGAACCAAAATTAGGTTTGGGCGTAAAACTGAAATCACTTTTTGGTAAAAAGGGAGAGCCGTAAATTTGAAATTGTTTTTCGGTGCCGCGGCCAACGCTCACATTGGTTCCTTCAAAAAAACACAAACTGGCATACAGATTTATCGATTGATCATTTGGCAAGTTTGGAGATGGTTTTGCTAATAAACTGTAACTCATTTTTCGATTATAATTGGAACACGGAATCACAGTAAGTGGGCAATTTGCACCATTTTTCAGCCATTTTTCGCCGTTGATCATTTGACCGTATTCGCCAATCGTCATGCCGTGTAACACCGGAATCGGATGCATGCCTACAAAACTGGTATATTCTTTTTCTAAAATTGGTCCATCGATAATGCTTCCGTTGGGATTGGGTCTGTCGAGAATGATCATCGGAATGTTATTTTCGGCGCAAGCCTCCATCACATAATGCAGCGACGAGATATAAGTATAAAATCTGGCACCCACATCCTGAATGTCAAAGACTATGATGTCTATATTTTTTAATTGTTCCGGTTTTGGTTTTTTGTTATCTCCGTAAAGAGAAATAATAGTGAGACCCGTTTTGGTGTCTTTTCCGTCAACGACTTGTTCGCCGGCATCTGCAGTTCCTCTAAAGCCATGTTCGGGAGCAAAAATGGTCTGAATGGTTATGTTTTGCTCTAATAAAAAATCGACCAAATGAATTTTTGTAGATAAAAGACCTGTTTGGTTGGTCACGATTCCAACTTTTTTGTCTTTTAGCAAAGGCAGGTATTTTTCAAAATGATCAGCACCCGTTTTAATTTCAGTATTTGGACTAACACTATTATTTTCGGATGGCCGTAGCAAATTTGAAAATAATAGAATAGGAAATAATAAAAGTAGGGGAGTGATTTTTTTTAAAATTCGAAACATGATAAAAAAGTTTAGTGATGGTTTGGTAATCGAAAATCTAAACATTTGTAAAACATAAAGTTAAGATTCTCTTTAGGAGTTTCTAGAGAGAATCTTACTTTTTGATATCAATTATTTATTGGTGTACCAACTTATGGCAGGCTTGTTTGTTGTAGAACCTGCAGGTAAACCATCGGCAATCCCTCGGCAATAAATGGTATAAATTCTACCTGCTCTCGGCACAAAAACGCCTGTTCCTGAGTTGGCTTGATTGGCTACAACGGTGGCTCCAGGAAGATTGGCAGGAGCGCCAGCTGTACGAAGTTGTATTTGGTACCCTCTGGTATCAGTGCCTACTTGTGCTTCTATGGCGACAAATTTTTCGTCACCACCTTTAAAAGTTACATTTCTGTAGGTGTACACTTCTTTTGTCGTGATAGCACCTGCTGCTGTTCCCGCGAGAGAAGTTTCTTTAATAAGTCCTAAATCGTAACCAGCTGCAGGAGTATTGCTTATTACGTTTATAAAACGAATGTAAGCTTTTGTCTTGTCTATATTGGCTACAGATAAATCATCATTGATTTGATAAGTAGAATACACAGGAGGCGTAACGGATGGTGGGGTTGCCACTAGAAAATTACTGTAATATTTTCCGAGTTCTGTAGTAAGGCTTCCTTCAAAAACCGTTACTGGCGTTGTGGCTGTAGTCCGCACGCTCAAAGGTTGTGTGCCAGATTTTACCAAAGCATAATTGGCAGGTATTGGATATTGAGCTCCAGAAGCCATCGCACCCGAAATTTTGTCTGCACCTAAGAAATAATTTACCGAAAAATTGGTTCCGTTGGGTCCCACCACAGCATGAATAAATTTTACATTGGCAGCGTTTGACGAAATTTCGGAGGTTTCGTACGGCGTAAAGTCATGCTCATCGTCACATGATGCCAGCAATACTATTCCAAGAATTGGAAAAATTGCCTTTTTTATAAAGTTACTTATATTTTTCATTTAATTAAAGTTTAAATTTTTAATGAATTACGGTTGCGAAAACCACATTTCTACAGTATGATAATCTACTTTATCTGCACCAATGGCTTTTAATGCCTCAAAATTCCAAACGTATTCTGAGTTGAATCTCGGACGCACTCTGTAAGGCATTTTGCCTCCATTATCAACAAATAAACCTCCGTTTGGAGTGTAACTCATTGTTTTGTAAATGTTTTGGTTGTCGTAATGATATTTGCGCATGTCTGACCATGTTTCCAACATTCCAAAACCAAATAAGGCAACATATTTTTGAAGCATAATTTGACTTAAAGTCAGATTATTAGCCAGTGGAACAACATTTATATTCGCTAAAAAGGCTGATTTTTCTGTAGCGGATATAGTTGTTGTGATAGGGAAAACAGTGCTAACTACTGTATTGGCATTTACAAAATCGATGCTGGCATCAATTCCTTTTTTGTACGCCTCTAAGGCCAATGCTTTATCGCCTTTTATGAAAGCAGCTTCGGCTTTTATAAACTGAATTTCGGCATAGGTCATTAAAGGAAAATTGGCTTTGTCTCTAAACAAATATCTTCCCGGATTAGCTTGGGCTCCCACAGTATAAGTGCCCCAGAAATTCGGAATCCTACTCACGTTGCTAGCAGCTGTAGAAGCAGTTGTGTTTAAAGGGTTTCCATTAAAAGTATATTTTGTAGGATCAGGAGCTGCTGCAGATGCCGGAGCGGTTTCAGAAGTTCCCACAGAAGGTACTAAAACTCTTGACATACGAGGATCTGTAGCACCAAATATCTCGCCATTCATGGTTCTTACGGCAAAATCTGTCTGGCGAAAAGTATTAAAATTGCTTCTTCCCGGACCGTAAAAATTGATATCGGCAGCTATTGTACCATTGTATCTAATTAAAGCATTATCTGCGTTTGAAGCCAAAGATTTGTCACAATATTCGATTACTTTATCAGGATTATAGCTTGCTTTGTTAATTTGGTTGTTTAAGTTACGGGCCAAAACTCCATAGGCAAATTTCATCCATTTCGATCTGTCTCCACCGTACATTTTATCTCCACCAGCGGTATACGTTTGCGAAACATTTCCATCTGTACGTGCCAAATCTGATATACCCTCATTTAAAAGACGAACGACTTCTGCATATACTTTTTCTTGACCTACATAATCAAAAGAAAGGCGTTGCGTAAACACCTGATCAAAATCTATTAATTCTGAATGATAATCGGTGGCCACCTGCCACGACCATGCCCTAATAATTTTTGAAATTCCTGTAATGTCATGACGCTCTTCGGCGATGGCTTTTTCCTGAAGTTTGCTTAGGTTAAGTCCTATCGAAAAATAGACCATTTTCCAGATTTCTCCTCCAACATCACTATTGGCCTGATAGCCGTATTGGTCCCATTGAGATCCCGCCGTATTAACAGTTGCAATACTAAAATTTTGTATATATCTTCCTAAAATACGGTTGTCAAATTGCAAACCTACCGCCATTTGTTGCTCGATTGGCGGCATCAAAGCTGTTGCAGATACATCTACAGGAAAACTTGGGTTTACGTTTAACTCGTCTAAGTTTTCGCAAGAAACGATTGTGGCCATAAGCCCAAACGCAGCAATATATTTTTTTATGTTTTTCATCATTTTAGTTATTAAAGTCCAATTCTCAATCCTAAGTTTATACCTCTTGGAGTCGAAATGGCTCCATAATCAAAACCAGTACCGCCGGCACCTCCTGTAGAGGCATTTGTTCCGTTTACCGCTGGGTCTGCGCCTGTGTAATTTGTTATCATAAACAAGTCGGTCATGGTTAAATTTAAAGAAAGTGAGTTAATAAATGTTTTCTTTAGTACTTCTGACGGCATTTGGTAACTCAACGTAATGTCTCTCATACGCAGCCAATTGATGTCTTTTTCTATAAAATCGGCATCTACACCGCCTGATCTGTAATATTCGTTTTGAACGATAGGCCTAATCGGAATATTATTTTGCGTTGGATTAGCAGTGTTTTCCAGACCATCTCTCAGGATTCCCTGTACTACAATAGTTTGATCTCTGTTTAAAGTTCGGGTAGATAATCCGTTTTGGTACAAGTAAAACTCTGTTCCGTTAAAGACATCGCCGCCTTTTCGAATGTCTAATAGAAAAGATAAGCTTAGGTTTTTGTAAGTAAAAGTGTTTTGAAGGCCAATCACAAAATCAGGATTTCGATCACCTACAACTTTAAAGTTTGGATCTTTAAGAGCAAAACCTGTGTTAGGATCAATAAGTGGCTGTCCGGCATTATTTCGTAAATAATCAACACCAGTCAGCGTAGTTGTTGGCCCACCGGCTACTACTCCGCCACGTACGTTTCCGTAAAGCCATGTATCTGATACATAGTATTCTGAAACAACAGAAGGAAGGTTTAGTACCTTTGAACGGGTTTTATTAAAATTAGCCATTACATCCCAAGAAAATTTTTCACCTTTTACAGGAGAGGCATTCAGGGTAATCTCTAAACCTTCATTTCTTAAATCTCCGAAATTAGCCGAAGTAAGAACAAATCCGGTTCCGTAACTCAAACGCATATTCTTTAAAATTGGGTCAACTGTTTTGGTGCTGTACACTGTAACGTCTAATCCTATACGATCGTTTAAGAATTTTAATTCGGCACCAAATTCATAAGCCAAACGAAACTCAGGAACTAAATTTGGGTTGGCACCTGTTACGCCATACCCATAACCGCCGTCTGTGGTTCCTTGGGGAGTAAAAACAGGCTCAGAAGAATACGGTGAAGGAATATTAGCTGCTTCTGCATAAGAAGCTCTCAATTTACCATAGGATAAGATTTCTTTTCCTTTTAAAGCGGGTAAGTTCGTAAAGACAAAACTACTTGATACAGAAGGGTAGAAAAAAGGATCTTTTAGTACAGAAGTCCAGTCTTTACGACCTGTTAAGTTTAAAAAAGCAATTTTATCATAATCTAAATTAAATTCGGAGAAAAAGCCAATTACACGACTCTGAATAATTCTTTCCTGTGATCTTTGGGTAGTGGCGTCGGTATTATTGATAGAATTAAAGTTAGGATCAAAAAACTTGGTTCCTGTTGTAGATAAAATTCTGTAATAATTGTCATTAATGGCATTACCGATCATTAATTTGGTATTAAATTTACCAAAGGATGCTTTACCTGTTGCTAAAAAAGTGGTGTTTAGGTTACTGGTATTGGCGTAATAACTTTCGATAAAACCACCGGGAGTAATACCTGCGGCAGATTCTGGGTGAATAGATCTGTAACCCTGAGCAGAATTAACATCCCAACCTACGCGACCGGTTAAGTTAAGCCACGAATACGGGTCATAAATCAAGCCAACATTGGTGATAAAACGATTGTTAAAGTCTTCTGCCAGATTTTTATTTACATCCCAAAAAGGGTTATCTGTCTCAGTATCTAATGTACCGGAAGTGATTTTTCGCCTGCTTCCGTCGGGATTCAAATAATTTTGAGCATTGTCATTGGCGGGCCAAGTCAATAGCGATAGTAAATATCCCGTAGTAAAACTTGAAGCAAGTCCTCCGGCTCCTCCTTTGGATGCTTTTTGGTTGTCTGATTTTGTAAAATTGAATGTGCCTTCTGATTTTAATTTTGAAGATATTTTTGCAGAAGCATTTAAATTTGCTGTCAAGCGACTGTATCCTGTATTAGGAGTAACGCCTTCCTGTTCTAAATTAGAAACAGATAATCGGTATGATGTTGTCTCCGTACCAGCTTCAAAAGAAATATTATGTGTTTTTGAAACTCCGGTTTTGAAGAAATTCTCAACATTATTATAAAATTGTGTTCCCGGTTCATAAGGGGCGCCAAATTGTCTTCGGTAATCAGTATTGGTTATTCCGTCACCACCTCGCTGATAAGTTGTTTGAATGTCCGGAAAACGATACAACGTTTCAAATCGGGTGTTGTTAGAGTAGGTCAGTCTGCCGGTTCCGTTTTTACCTTTTTTGGTGGTAATTACAATAGCTCCGTTACCCGCTTGCATACCATAAAGTGCTGCTGCCTCTGGGCCTTTTAGTATTACCACAGATTCAATATCTTCAGGATTTATGTCTGCGCCCCTATTAGTATAATCCTGGTTTCTGTTTGGAGCGTTAGAAATCAATAACTCCTGACTCAATGTTTCGTTATTTACGGGTAAGCCATCCACGACATACAGAGGAGAGTTGTTGCCGCTTAATGAGTTTACACCTCTTAACTGAATTGCTGCCGAAGCGCCGGGAGCCCCAGTCGAACTCGTTACGGTAAGACCTGCAATACGACCTTGCAAAGCATTGGCAAAGTTAGGACGTTGTGTGTCTGCAATATCTTTGCCTTTTACTTCCTGCACAGAATATCCAAGTGATGATTTGTTACGTACGATACCCATCGAGCCCACAACAGTAACATTATTCAGAGTTTCAATACTTTCTGATAAGGTGATGTTGGATGCTGGATCGGTTGCTTTAATTTCTTTTGTTTCAAATCCGATATAGCTAATGATAAGGATATCAGTTGGGTTAGCGTTTATCGAATATTTACCATCAAAATCAGTGACAGTACTTGTCTTTGTGCCTTTTATCAATATGGTAACACCGGGTATAGGGATCCCATCGGCCTTGTTTTTAACGATTCCAGAGATTGTCTTTGTTTGCGCAAATGTTATTTGTACGAGAAAAAACAACAATGAAAAGAGGAGAATTTTTTTCATAAGATGTTAGTTATTTATGGTTAGTAAGCAAATATATAGATAATTTTAATAAAATGCGATTTTATGCAATATTTTTGTTTTAAATATTAAATAATGCAAAAAAATGCATTTAAAAAATAAACACTAAATTATAGTTGTTAAAATTTTTAGAATGACTTAATTTGGAGGTATAATTGCGTTATTGTGCTTTATTTTATTTTAATTAGCTTAAAAAACGCATTTATTTGCATTAAAATTTAATTTTTATAGTATATTTGCCTTTTTTCAATATAAATTAATAATACTTTTAAAAATAGAATTGTTGTTTGTGTAAAAGTAATAGTGATTTGAGGATCTTAAATTTTTAAAATTTATTGTATCTTTTTTAAAATTCAGATACAAGTTGAGTATTATGAGTAATTAAAATAGCCTATTTCATTTTCGACAAGTAAAAAAAGAATAAAAAAGCTGTTTTTTAAATTTTAAATAATTCTTATTCAGTATAATTACGTAAAAAATAACATTCGATTATAAGAGAATTAAACGCTGTTTTTTTAATATATGGACAAATTTTAATTAGAATAATCATATCAAATGGCTTCAGATAACTATCAGGATTGCTATTGTTTAAGATGTAAATCTGTCTTTGTGTAGTAATATTTAAAGTAAAAAAGGTACTATTATCAAAGGAAATTTAAAAAACTAGATAAAGTGCGTTTTTCTGCAATTAGTGAATAAAAAAATAAGTTCAGTAAAAAGAATCGATTTTATTTATTTAGGATTGAAAACCAAGTGATCGTTGCATTAGTGAGATGTTGGTTTATGCGAGACAATCGTACAGCATTTGAGCTAAATGATAGAAATCTAAATAAAAAATACAGAATAAAATTAGAGATTTGAGTTTAACGAAATTTACGGTTTTAAAAGGATTTAAACGTTATTTTTTTAATCTTTATGAAGTATCAAATAACAATTGAAATTACAGTATTTTTGTACTCGTAATACAAGTATTTAACCAGTTTTAGGCAATAAATTTAGTATATAATGTCAATAAATAAGGAGTTACAGCAATTATCAGCATCTTTAGAAGGAACACTTTTATACGATGACCTACATAAAACCCTATATTCTACCGATGCCTCGGTGTACAGAATAAAGCCCAAAGCGGTTGCCATACCAAAAACCAATGAAGATATTAGTAAACTGATTCGGTTTGCCGCAAAACACCATGTTTCGATTACGCCTCGAACGGCAGGAACTTCTTTAGCGGGACAGACGGTTGGCGACGGAATTGTGGTAGATGTTTCTAAAAATTTCACTAGAATACTTTCTTTCAATCTCGAAGAGAAAACGGTGACGGTACAACCCGGGGTGATTCGTGATGAGCTAAATTTATTCTTAAAACCTTATGGCGTTTTTTTTGGTCCTAATACTTCGACTTCTAATCGTTGTATGATTGGCGGTATGGTTGGTAATAATTCATCGGGGACAACTTCAATTCGTTACGGCGTAACCCGAGATAAAATTGTTGCCATAAAAGCCATTTTGAGTGATGGTTCTGAGGTTGTTTTTAATGAACTGACTTCGGAAGAATTTATCGAAAAAACCAAAGGTGAAACATTAGAAAATAAAATTTACAAAAGTATTTACGAAGAACTTTCTAATAAAGCTACGCAGGAAGAAATTATAAAAGAGTTTCCTAAGCCCGAAATTCACAGGAGAAATACGGGTTATGCGGTCGATATTTTATTAAAATCGGATTTGTTTGGAGGAACCGAACCAACAATAAATTTAGGTAAATTACTTTGTGGAAGCGAAGGAACACTTGCTTTTACCACCGAAGTTACCTTAAAAGTAGATGATTTGCCGCCCGCAAACAATATTATGGTGGTGGCGCATTACCACAGCATTCAGGAATCGCTGGAATCTGTGGTAGTGGCAATGAAACATCATTTATACACTTGCGAAATGATTGATGATACGATTTTAGATTGTACCAAAACGAATCGTGAGCAATTTAAAAACAGATTTTTTTTGGTCGGAGAACCAAAAGCAATTATGATGTTTGAAGTCGCTTCTCATGATAGGCAAGATGCCGAAAATCAAGCCAATGCTCTGATTGAAGATCTGGAAAAAAATAATTTTGGTTATGCGCTCGTAAAAATATACGGCCCTGATATTGATAAAGTTAATGAGCTTCGTAAAGCCGGTCTCGGACTTTTAGGAAGCATCGTAGGCGATGATAAAGCGGCCGATTCTATTGAAGATACTGCAGTAGAATTGAGTGATTTACCCAATTATATTGCCGAATTTTCGGCGATGATGCTCCGTCACGGCCAGGAAGCGATTTATTATGCGCATGCTGGAGCGGGAGAATTGCATTTGCGACCTGTTTTGAATTTAAAGAAAACATCCGATCTCAAATTATTTAGAACCATCGCAACCGATGTGGCGATTTTGGTCAAAAAATACCGAGGCTCTTTAAGCGGTGAACACGGCGACGGAATTGTACGTGGCGAATTTATTCCGTTTATGATTGGCGACACCAATTATGAATTATTAAAACGAATTAAATTGGCATTCGATCCCAACTCGGCTTTGAATATCGGTAAGATTGTCAACGCTTTAAAAATGGATGAAAACCATCGTGTGATATCCGGTAGAGTAGAACCAAATATTAAAACGTTTCAGGATTTCTCTGACAGTTTAGGGATTTTGCGTGCCGCCGAAAAATGCAACGGTTCTGGCGATTGCAGAAAATTACCATCGGCAGGAGGAGCGATGTGTCCGAGTTATCGCGCTACCAAAAACGAAAAAGAAACGACCCGTGCAAGAGCCAATGCGTTGCGCGAATATTTGACATATTCTGAAAAAGAAAATAAATTTGACCAAAAAGAATTATATGAAGTTTTTGAGTTGTGTGTGAGTTGCAAAGCTTGTGCGAGCGAATGCCCAAGTAATGTGGATGTTGCAACGCTGAAAGCTGAATTTTTATATCAATATCAAAAGGCAAACGGATTCTCGACCCGAAATAAAATTTTTGCTCACAACGCCAAACTAAATAAAATGGGAAGTTTATTTCCTTCAATTACCAATTTTATTTCGAATCAGTCTTTGGTAAAAAAAACGATGGGAATCGCACCCGAAAGAGAGGTTCCTTTGCTGGCCAGGAAAACGTTTAGGAAGTGGCATGCTGCTTTTCAAGCAAAGAATAAGAACACTAATTTTACCAATGGGCGAGTGTATTTATTTGTGGATGAATTTACCAATTATTATGATGTAAACATCGGGATTGATGCTTTTGAGTTATTGTCTCACTTGGGTTACGAAGTTTTGGTTATATCTCACGAAGAAAGCGGAAGAGCCTATTTATCGAAAGGATTTTTAGAACAGGCAAAAAAAATTGCCAACACAAATATTCAAATTTTTAAAGATCTGGTTTCTTCAGAAGTTCCTTTGATAGGAATAGAACCTTCGGCAATCTTAACCTTCAGAGACGAGTATTTACGTTTGGCAGATGATAAAGCTTCCGCTGAAAAAATAGCAAAAAGTACTTTTACGATAGAAGAATTTTTCAAAAACGAAATTACTTCAGGCAATATTACAGCAGATTCATTTTCGACAGAAAAGAAAGAAATTAAAATTCACGGACATTGTCATCAAAAATCATTAAGTGCTATCGAGGCAACTTTTGCTATGTTGAACTTGCCAATAAATAATGTTGTTACCATTTATAATTCAGGATGTTGCGGAATGGCGGGTTCTTTTGGTTACGAAAAAGAACATTATGGTGTAAGCATGCAAATGGGTGAGGACACTTTATTTCCAAAAGTGAGAGCCACTGCCGAAAATGTAAAAATAGCCGCTGCCGGAACCAGTTGCCGCCATCAAATTTATGACGGAACAAGCAGAGAAGCACAACATCCTATAACTATTTTAAGAAGTTGTTTGAAGTGAATTTAACTGTGGTGGCTGCTAAGTCTATTTTTTTGCCACTGATTAAAATGATTTGCACAGATTTTTTAATTCTTTAATCTGTGGCAGAAAAAATATTTCATAAATTCGACACTAAAAAAAACTTACATAAAAACAAAATCGTTTTATATATTTGAAATCAGGATAATTTTTGCATTATTTGCAAAATAAAACCCTAAAGACCGAAATAAATTAATTTTAAAAGCAAAACCACACATGGCATTATCAGGTTTATTCCGAAAAAAAACGGTACAAGATATTCTCAAACAAGTTGCAAAGAACGAAGCAGATGGTCATAATGCGTTAGGAAAACACCTGACAACGAGAGATTTAACTGCATTTGGAATTGCGGCTATCGTAGGAGCTGGTATTTTTAGTACCATCGGAAAAGCTAGTGCAGACGGTGGTCCGGCGGTTATTTTTTTGTTTTTGTTTACGGCTTTAGCATGTAGTTTTGCTGCTTTTGCTTACGCCGAATTTGCTTCGATGGTTCCGGTTTCAGGAAGTGCCTACACGTATTCGTATGTTGCATTTGGTGAAATAATAGCCTGGATTATTGGTTGGGCTTTAATTATGGAATATGCCGTAGGAAACATTACCGTAGCCATATCTTGGAGTGATTATTTTACGGGACTCCTCCAGAGTGGCGGAATTCATCTCCCACAATGGATTCAGATGGATTATTTAACGGCCTCAAACGGTTATAATGATGCAACCTCTTTAATGCAGGGTGGTAAAGCTTTTGAAAATTTAAGCGCTTCTTTGCAAGCTTCCTATACTGCCTGGACAACAGCACCAACAATTGGTTCTTTTCATTTTGTGGCTGATTTGCCAGCTTTGTTCATTATTGTTTTGATTACGGCTTTGGTTTACAGAGGTATGAAAGAATCTCGTAATGCCAGTAATGTGATGGTCGTTGTCAAGCTTTGTATTGTACTTTTGGTGATTGCGGTGGGTGTATTTTATGTAGATACCGCCAATTGGGATCCCTTTGCTCCAAATGGCGTTAGTGGCGTTTTAAAAGGGGTTTCGGCAGTTTTCTTTGCTTATATAGGTTTTGATGCGATCTCTACAACCGCTGAAGAATGTAAAAATCCGCAACGAGATTTACCACGCGGAATGATGTGGGCGATTATTATTTGCACGATTTTATATATTGCCATTGCATTAGTTCTGACTGGAATGGTGTCTTATAACCAATTAAATGTGGGTGATCCTTTGGCTTTTGTTTTTGAAAAATTAGACTTAAAATGGATGTCAGGAATTATTGCCGTAAGTGCCGTAATTGCTATGGCGAGCGTTTTGTTGGTTTTTCAAATGGGACAACCTCGTATTTGGATGAGTATGAGCCGAGATGGTCTTTTGCCTAAGAAATTTTCTACGGTGCATCCAAAATACAAAACGCCATCATTTGCTACGATTGTAACAGGTTTTGTAGTAGCGGTTCCGGCTTTATTTTTAAATTTAACAATGGTAACCGATTTATGTAGTATCGGGACTTTATTTGCCTTTGTGTTGGTATGTGCGGGAGTTTTGGTTTTACAAAATAAACCTGAAATTCCGAGAGGAAAATTCAAAACACCGTATGTAAATTCAAAATTTATCATGCCAGTCCTTTTGATTGCGGGTTTGTATTATGCTTTTGCTTATAATAATAAAGCGACTATGGCTTTTATAAATAATGAAGCACAGACCAACGATGCCACAACGATTATAACATCATTAAATAAAGAGGAATCAACTAAAGTTTTCGATTATTTGCAAAGTATCAACTTTCATAAAAAAACTTCGGAAACTTCAGATTTAGAGCATTTATTGAGTCAGTATCAAGATGATGATGCAAAATATGCTGAGGTTGTAAAGGGCTTACCAATTAATGATTCGCTAAAATACGAATCAGGTTTCAGTTTATTCAAACACAAAATTCCAATGTGGATTTTCTTAATCGTTTTGGTTGGATTAGCTGTTTGGGCTTTTAGAAAAAACCTGTCATTAATTCCGCTTTTGGGACTTATTTGTTGTCTCTATATGATGGCTGAATTAAGCGTTTGGAACTGGATTTACTTTACAATTTGGTTATTAATAGGCCTATTTATTTACTTCACTTACAGTAGAAAAAACAGTAAATTGAACTTCGTTGAAGAGGTTAAAATTTAAAAGTTATATGTAAAAAGTTATATGTAAAAAACCGTTCTGAGATTGATCAGAACGGTTTTTTTATGTTTTTTCGTATTTTGTGTGATTTCTCCTTTGTCAAAATGACAAATTGGTGTGCAATATTGATTTCGTAAAAAAAATTACCACGAATTCACAAATTAATTTGTTTTAAAAATTTGTCAATTCGTGGTGAAAAATTGTAATTTAGTAATCTAAGATGTCTAAAATCTAAGTTAGTCTAATTTAAAATCCCTAATTCCACCATACAAGCTTTCATCATTTCGTAAGTGCGCTGAATGTCGTTGTCTAAACCAATAGAGAAACGAATCAAACCATCGGTAAGTCCCATCTCTTTTTGTTCTTCCATCGGGATCTCGCTCGAAGTAGATGTCCCAGGAGCGCTGAACAATGTTTTGTAGAAACCTAAGCTCACAGCCAAATATCCTAAATTTCTCGCTTGCATCAATTCCATCAATTCATTGGCTTTGGCCAAAGTTCCAACGTCAATAGTCAGCATTCCGCCAAAACCATATTCCGGATTGATCATTGTTTTGTAAAGTTCGTGGCTTGGATGGCTTTTTAGCCCCGGATAAACGGTTTTTAGACCCTCTTTTTCAAATTGATCCGCCAGAAAATGCGCGTTATGACTGTGTTGCTTGATACGAATATGCAACGTACGAAGATTTTTCATCACACTCGCAGAACGTAAACTGTCCATTGTAGGGCCCAAAAGCATGCTTGCGCCAGAATTTACATTTTTCAAAGCATTAATAAATTCTTTTGATGCACACGTTACACCACCAACCGTATCGCTGCTGCCGTTAATGTATTTTGTCAAACTATGAATCACAATATCTGCGCCTAATTTGGCTGGCGAAACAGACAATGGCGAAAATGTATTGTCAACAACCAACGTCAAATTATGTTTTTTAGCAATTTGCGCCAATCCAGCAATATCAGCCACTTCCAGTAGCGGGTTGCTCACCGTTTCGCAATATAAAACCTTTGTTTTAGCGGTAATTGCCGCTTCTACAACCTCTAATTTTGTAATGTCTACAAACGAGGTTGCAATTCCAAAACGAGGTGTGAAATTCTTCAAAAAAGCATAGGTTCCTCCATAAATTGTACGGCTCGAGATAATATGATCGCCTGCGCTGCAAAGTTGCAATATAGTAGGCGTAATGGCACCCATTCCAGAGGCCGAAACATTCGCCGTTTCTGTGCCTTCCATCGCTGCCAAAGCCTGGTCTAAGTACAAATTACTCGGCGACGAATGGCGCGAATACAAATAACAGCCCTCCATGTTGCCTTCAAAAGTGTCAAACATGGTTTTGGCCGAAAGAAAGGTGTAAGTCGAAGAATCAGAAATCGACGGATTTACACCACCAAATTCGCCAAAGTATTGCAGATCCTGAATTTTATCTGCTGGGTTAAAGTCTTTCATTTTTATGTCATTGCGAGGAACGAAGTACTCGAGCGCAGCGAACTGAGCGTAAGCTAACTCATCCTCAGGTTAATATTTATAATTTTTAGAAGCTATTTCCTGCTATCCGTTTCAATCTTTTGCTTTTTAAAGAAAAAAGCAAAAGGATTTCCACTTCAAACGAAGTTCACTGAACTCCACTTAAAATAAGAATCATGTGAAGTAATCAGGGCTAGGGCACTTGTTTTCAAAACAAAATTCATTCAAAATAACATCTTATTAGAAAAATAATCAACTATATGTTTTGTATTTAGATTTTAAAACCATAAAAAGTAAAATTTTTAAATTATTATTCTAAATTTACTCTATAAAACATCAATCAATAGATTTTCTTTCATCTCACAACTTCAAAAAATGACTTTAGACGCCACCGACAAAAAACTCCTTGTTTTACTGCAAACCGACAGCAAAAAAACTACCAAAGAATTGTCCTTAAAACTCAATCTTTCGGTAACTGCAGTGTATGAGCGAATCAAGAAGTTAGAGCGCGAAGGCATCATCAAAAACTATGTGGCGCTGGTCGATAAAACCAAAATCGAAAGAGGTTTTGTCGTGTTCTGTCATCTAAAACTCATTCAGCATACCAAACAATTCCTGACCAAATTCGAGAGCGAAGTCATTCAGCTCAACGAAGTTTTAGAATGCCATCACGTAAGTGGCGACTATGATTATATCCTCAAAGTTTTGGTAAAAGACATGGAAGCCTACAGAGAATTTTTGGTAACCAAGCTCACCACTTTGCAGCATATTGGAAGCACACAAAGTATGTTTATGATCAATGAAGTGAAGAATTCTACGGTTATTTTTTAAGTTGTGGAGGTTCTGAGTTGCTAAGTTTTTGAGGTTTTGCTGCAAAGATTCGCAGGGACAAAGGCTCAAAGTTTTTTTCGCTCTTTTTGTCATCCTGAGAAACGAAGGATCCCCGCAAGAAGCTCTAAAAAGAATGTTATCTCTTTGCAGAATTACCTTTGGAGATTTCTTCTTAGTCAAAACTTGGTCTTTGTGAACAAAAAAAGAAAATCATCTTAACACATTTCAAAACCAAAAAGGGTTAAATTTGATTTAAAATGCAACGATAATGGAAACAAGAGAATTAAGACGTAAGCTGATAAAGGATTTTGGAAAATTCATTGAAGACGATTCTAAATTAGAAATTTTAGAAAGTGTTTTTGCTGCTATAAATCATGACGAAAAGAAATCAATTGTTTCTGATTCTCATTATGATTTAGTTGCTGAAGAAAGAGAAAAGTATCTTTCAAATAAAAAAGAAGCAACTTCTTGGGAGGAAGTAGAACAGCGTTTGAATGATAAGTATGGTTTTTAAAATTAAAATTTTACCCTTAGCAGAAAATGAAATTGATGATTCTATTGAATTTTATGAAAGCAGGAGTAGAGGTTTGGGAAAACAATTTATGTCTTATTTACAATTATATCTAAAAGTTTTAAAAACAAATCCGCAATTATTTGAAATAAAAAAAGCACCAGGCTATCGTGAATTAACCTTAGTAAAATTTCCATTCGTAATTATTTATGAAATTATCGAAAATGAAGTAATCGTTTATTCTGTTTTTCATTCTTCAAGAAATCCTCAAAGTAAACCTTGAGTTTTATGTAGAAAGTTACAAAGGTTCAGAGGCTTCTTATAATAATCTTGCGATTTCATGAGAAACAAAAATAATTCGAGAGAATTTATGTAACTAGAGGCAAAAAAATTTTCGATTACTTGCCTTTGCAACATTTAAAAACAAACCCTAGCAAACCTTTTTATGCTTTATTATAAAACTTCCAACCAAAATTTCATACAAAAAACATTGAAATTTAAACTTTAAACAAAACTTTATTCCTTAATTTTGTATCGCTAAAAATAAAATAGACAAACTATGAGTTCATTTGACGTAGTCATTATAGGTTCAGGCCCTGGCGGATATGTATCAGCAATTCGTTGCGCACAATTAGGTTTCAAAACAGCAATTGTAGAAAAGTATAACTCGCTGGGAGGAACGTGCCTTAACGTAGGTTGTATTCCTTCAAAAGCATTATTGTCTTCTTCTCATCATTATGCCGAAATTGCACATTTTGCAGATCACGGAATTGAAGTTTCGGGAGATGTAAAAATCAATTTAGAGAAAATGATCGCGCGTAAGCAAGCGGTTGTAGATCAAACCGTTGGTGGAATCAACTACTTAATGGATAAAAATAAAATTACTGTTTTTACAGGTTTAGGTTCTTTCGTAGATGCAACACACATTGCAGTTGCAAAAGCAGATGGAACTTCGGAAACTATCGAAACAAAATATGCTGTAATTGCTACAGGTTCTAAACCATCTTCTTTGCCTTTTATTAAAATTGATAAAGAAAGAATTATTACTTCTACTGAAGCTTTGGCCTTAAAAGAAGTACCAAAACACCTTGTAATTATTGGTGGAGGCGTTATCGGAATCGAGCTTGGACAAGTTTATTTACGTTTGGGAGCGCAAGTTTCTGTAGTAGAATTTATGGATAGAATTATTCCCGGAATGGATAGTGCTTTGTCTAAAGAATTGACAAAAGTATTGAAAAAACAAGGAATGAAATTTTATGTTTCCCACAAAGTAAAATCAGTAGAAAGAAACGATGATGCTGTTGTGGTTCAGGCTGAAAATGCAAAAGGAGAAACAATCACTCTTGAAGGAGATTATTCATTAGTTTCTGTTGGTCGTCGTCCTTACACAGACGGATTAAATGCTGACAAAGCTGGAGTAAAAATTTCAGACAGAGGACAAGTAGAAGTAAACGATCATTTGCAAACAAATGTTCCGAATATTTATGCGATAGGAGACGTTGTTCGTGGAGCAATGCTGGCGCACAAAGCCGAAGAAGAAGGAACGATGGTTGCCGAAATCTTAGCAGGTCAAAAACCACATATCGATTATAATTTGATTCCTGGTGTAGTTTATACTTGGCCAGAAGTTGCTGCAGTTGGACAAACAGAAGAGCAGGTAAAAGCTTCTGGAACCGAATATAAAGTAGGAAGTTTTCCTTTTAAAGCTTTAGGTCGTGCAAGAGCAAGTGGAGATTTAGACGGATTCGTAAAAATTATTGCTGATGCAAAAACAGATGAGGTTTTAGGTGTTCACATGATTGGTGCCCGTACCGCTGATTTGATTGCTGAAGCTGTGACTGCAATGGAATTTAAAGCCTCTGCAGAAGATATTTCAAGAATGAGCCACGCACACCCAACTTTCGCGGAAGCGGTAAAAGAAGCGGCATTGGCTGCAACAGATAACAGAGCTTTACACGTGTAATAGACGTTAAATCATATTTTTTAAACCGCTGGAAGTATTTTTTCCAGCGGTTTTTTTGTGCATTTAAATATGTAAAAAATAAAAATAATTCTGTAAACATTTCTCTGACTAAGATGGTAACTTTATGATATAAAAGAGAACATTATGAAAAATAGATATATAATTCCTGCATTAGTGGGGGCAGGAGTAGCTATTGCACTTTATTCTTGTAAAGCGACTATTCCTAAAAAAGCAGCTGCTGTTACTAATTTTGATATTTCTAAATATTTAGGAAAATGGTTCGAGATTGCCAGACTGGATTTTAAATATGAAAAAGGTTTAAGCAACGTAACTGCCGAATATTCTCTGAACGATAATGGTACATTAAAAGTTGATAACAAGGGCTATGATGTCAGAAAAGACAAGTGGGAACAAAGCATAGGAAAAGCCAAATTTGTCAAAAAAGACAATGTAGGTATGCTGAAAGTCTCATTTTTTGGTCCTTTTTACGCTGGTTATAATGTAATTGCTGTTGATGAGAATTATAAATATGCCTTGGTGGTAGGCGAAAATCTAAAGTACATGTGGATCTTGTCGCGCGAAACGACAATGCCTGAAAGTGTAAAAGCAGATTTTCTTATAAAAGCTCAGGATATAGGTTATAATGTTTCAGATCTTGTTTGGGTACAACATGATAAAGCGCAATAAACAAGAAACCCGACATTTTTCTTGATGTCGGGTTTTTATGTCTGAAATTGAAGCAATTTAAGCTGTAAAAACACTTTTGTAATTACCCCAATATCTGTAAATTAAAAATAAATTGGCTAAAAATAATAACGCTGCAATAGGCAAACCTTCTGGAGCCAAAAAATAATTAATAAACAAAATATTAATCGTAATAGGCAGAATTAGGATATTAGCAAGTGTTACATAACGCCCTGTCAAAAAAGCAACTCCGCACAGCAATTCGATTGATTTGGCTAATGGCAATAAGTAAGTTGAGGCGACTAAACCCATATTAAATGCTTTAAAATTTCCTGTAGCTTCAGGCTCAGGCGCCAGTTTGAAGAAAAAAGTAATAGAAGCAAATAATAATAAAAGACCAATTAAAACTCGGACAACAATTGTAGCAATTTTCATAGTATTGGGGTTTTTAGATAAGTTAAAAAGCACTGTTTTGAAAAGCGTTATTCCCTAAATTCCTAATAAAATGAAAATCATTTTTTGAAACCAGTTTATTAAGAATTTTACAATCTGCGTAATCCTATTTTAGGATTAATTGAATTCTATATCAAATATAACGAATTTTTTCCTATAAAAATACTGCTTTATTAACACTTTTGCTTATTTTTTTACATACTTTTTATAAAGGAAGAAACCTCCAAAACCTAATAACAGAAAAGGCCAAAGATGTACTAATGCGACCAAAATGGTTTCAAGAATGTACCAGCCACTTTTTAAAGCATCTATAATTTGGATGCCTAGATTCGGTTTGTAGGCGTCGCTATCTTTTTCGCTGGCCGTAATTTCTTGTTTAATCGTTTCTTTTTGGTACAATTGCAACGTCACAGTACTAAAGTTAATTTGATCCTGCATTTCCAAATCTGTTATTTTTCGGGTATCGTTTTCTTCTTTTTGGATGGCCAAAGTGTTTTCGGCTTCCATGATATCTTTTATTTTTTTGCCTTTAGTATCAATAGCTTTTTCGACCCTTTTTGCTGTAACTACGCTTCTTTTTTGCGAAAGTTGATTCGATAATAACTTCAGCGACACATCATCTGCTTTGATGACCCTGAAGTCCAGAAAATCAATTTGTTTGGCAATACTTTTTATAACTGTATCAAGTTGTGTATTGGGCACACGAATCGTGATATTATTTTCGACACTGTATTTCAAGGTTTCGAGTGTGCTGTCCTGGCTAATTTTGGTTTTTATTTCATCATTAATGGTGCTTTGAAGGTTGGTATACGTAACAAAACCACCAAATTTGTGCACCACATTTTCTATGGCATACGTTGATTTTGCTACATTTTTAACCTTAAATTTAATATCGGCGGTACGAATAAATTTTTGCTTGCTGTCCTTTTTTTCCACTGCGGCCGAGGAAGAAACTATAGTGCTATCCGTGATGGCGTCAGCGATATCTGCGCTTTCTTCGGCTGTGGCGGTATCTGCTTTTTTACAGGAAAATAATAATGTGATAATGATCAAGGCAGTGAAGCCTAACTTTGCAAATGTTTTCATAAAAGTTTTAAAATTGGATTAGTAAAAGGTTTTTTTTTAGGTGATTTATAAATATTTTTTATCAGACAGAAGGAGTAATTTTTTAATCAAATGATGAAATTGGTTTTAGGATTTGGCATTAATTCGATATACTAAAAAGTGTGCCAAGATTTTTTGAGATTACTTTAACGAAGGAAAATATTTGTCGTAATTTTGAGGTCTAAAATTTATTTATTCTTGAGAGTTTCCATTCATAAGCATATTTCGAATCCCGAGCAGTTCAAACAGCAACTTTTAATGTGGTCACAACAATTTCGTGAAGCCATTTTTTTAGATAGCAACTCCTATCCGCAAGAATATTCAAGTTTTGATTGCATCCTTGCAGTAGATGCTTTTACAGCTCTCAAAACCGATTTTTACAATGCTTTTGAAGATTTAAAACAATACCAGCAAACGACCAAAGATTGGCTTTTTGGTTATCTTTCGTATGATCTGAAAAATGATTTAGAGCGCTTGACATCTTCAAATTATGATGGATTGCATTTTGCAGATTTGTTTTTCTTCCAGCCAAAAAAAATATTTTTATTGAAAGAGAATCACTTGGAGATACAGTATTTATTGCTTTGTGATGATGAGATTGAAGATGATTTTGAAGAAATTATGCAATATCATTCTGATGTTTTTGAAACAGTAAATCCGATTATCGTACAACAAAGAATTTCTAAGGCATCTTATGTAGAAAAAGTTTCAAAAATGCTGAATCACATTCACGCAGGTGACATGTATGAAGCTAATTTTTGTATGGAATTTTTTGCCGAAAATGTGATACTAAATCCTGTAGAAAAATTTCAAAAATTAAATGCTATTTCTCAGGCTCCTTTTTCGGTTTTCTTCAAAAATAATAAGCAATTTTTGCTATCAGCATCCCCAGAACGTTATATAAAAAAGAGGGACGAAAATATTATTTCGCAACCTATAAAAGGAACTTCGAAACGTTTTTTTAATGCAGTTGAAGACGAACAATCTAAAAAATTTCTGGAAACAGATGCAAAAGAAAGAGCCGAAAATATCATGATTACAGATTTGGTTCGCAATGA
Organism: Flavobacterium geliluteum; assembly: GCF_017948595.1. GTDB lineage: Bacteria > Bacteroidota > Bacteroidia > Flavobacteriales > Flavobacteriaceae > Flavobacterium > Flavobacterium flavipigmentatum. The sequence continues at coordinate 78,780 of NZ_JAGFBV010000006.1, forward strand.
TTTATCGCGAACTGCGCAAAAAGGATCTGTAAAAGTAACGGAACTTTGTAAAATTTATTCTTTTTTGCAAGTGCATCAAATGATTTCTACGGTTACATCAAAGCTAGATCCACAATATTCGGCAGTTGATGTTTTAAGAACGACTTTCCCGATGGGAAGTATGACGGGTGCCCCAAAAATTTCTGTGATGAAAATTATCGAAAATTTGGAAGAAACAAAACGTGGCTTATACAGCGGATCGGTAGGTTATTTTACCCCCGATGGTGATTTTGATTTTAATGTTGTTATTCGCAGTATTTTGTACAATCAAGAAAATAAATACGTTTCGTTTTCGGTCGGCAGCGCTATCACGTCACAATCAATACCCGAAAAAGAATACGAAGAATGTCTGCTAAAAGCCAAAGCAATGCACGAGGTTTTACGATAGGATTTAGTCACAGATTAAAGGATTAAAATGACTATAAAATCTGTGTAAATCTTTTAATCTGTGGCAAAAAATAAATCATAAGTTTTTAGAATTTAATTTTTTACATTTATCAAATGCTTTCAAAATTTCAAAATCACATTGCAGACAGATTTCCTTTTTTGAAGGAAAAAAAACTATTTCTAGCCTTAAGTGGGGGATTAGACAGTATGGTTTTGTTGCATTTAATGCAGCAATTACCTTTTGAAATAGCTGTTTTGCATTGTAATTTTCAGTTGAGAGGATTGGAAAGTTTTGGTGACCAAAATTTTATTCAAACGTATTGTGATGACCACAATATTTCTGTTTTTATTACCCAATTTGACACCGAATCTTTTGCAAAAGATTATAAATTATCCACTCAGGTTGCTGCTCGTGAGTTGCGATACAGTTGCTTTTATGAGCTTCTGGAAACCAAGAATTTCGATTATGTTCTAACAGCTCATCACGCCGATGATAATCTCGAAACCTTTATTATTAATCTTAGCAGAGGTACGGGTTTAGAAGGATTAGTTGGGATTCCCGAGCAAAATGATCGAATTGTTAGACCATTATTGCCTTTCTCCAGAGCTGAAATTTTGTCGTATGCTCAGGATAATAATGTCGAATGGCGAGAAGACAGCAGCAATGCCTCTAATAAATACCTTCGGAATAAAATTCGTCATGATTTGGTTCCGATTCTAAAAGAGATCAACCCAAATTTTTTGGCAGCTTTTGAGAAAACTCAATCGTATTTGCAGCAATCGCAGGAAATGGTCGAAGATGCAACGATTATGGTGTATCAGCAAGTTGCAAAAGAAGTCGGCGATGTCATTCATTTCGATTTAAATCAATTAAAAAAACTGCCCAATTATCAATCTTATTTGTACCAATGGCTCAATGAATTTGGTTTCGTGGCTTGGAGTGATATTTATGATTTAGTAGATGGGCAATCCGGGAAACAGGTACTGTCGGCAGAGTTTCGATTATTAAAAAATAGAGATAGCCTGATTTTGATTCCAATTTCTGAAATGTCAGAAAAAGAAGAATTTCAGATTAGTGAAGGGGATGCGCAAGTTAATTTTCCCTTAAAATTAAGGTTTGGTCAGGTAGATGACATTACAGTAGAATCAAATACAGTTATCTTTGTTGACGGAGAAAAAATCTCTTACCCTCTAGTTTTACGTAGATGGAAAGAAGGCGATTTTTTTCATCCTTTGGGAATGCATGGAAAGTCTAAAAAAATCAGTAAATTTTTTAAAGATGAAAAATTATCATTAATAGAAAAAGAAAATACTTGGCTTTTGTGTTCTAATGAGCAAATAGTTTGGGTGATTGGTATGAGGCAAGACGAGCGTTTTAAAATTGAAAATAGTACAAATAGAATCTTAAAAATAGAATTACAATAATGAAATTTAATCAATACTCCGCTGTGTTACTGAGAAATACCTGGAATAGATATTTGGTGCTCTTATTATTTTTCTTTTTCTTAAAAGGAAATGCTCAAATTTTAGAACCTGTAAAATGGACTGCTAAAATTGAAAAAAAATCGAATACCAATGCTGTTTTGATTTTTGATGGTATTCTGGAAAAAGATTGGCATTTGTACTCTCAATTTACACCAGATGGTGGGCCTCTTCCGCTAGAAATTGTGTTTAAAAATCAAAAAGGGAATTATAATTTAGTAGGAAAAGCCAAAGAAGGCAAAACTAAAACCACTTTTAATGATGTTTTTGGAGTAAACGAAACTTATTTTGAAAGTAAGGCTCATGTTGAGCAGGAAATCATCATTACCAACCCTGATTTGAAAGCTGTAGAAGTTGAATTTGATTTTCAGGTTTGTAAAGAAGTGTGTATCAATTTGAATAAAAAATTCTCGATTGCAATCCCAGCGTCATTTAAAATGAATGCAGTTGCCACGGTTTCAGAAGCAAAAGCAGACGGAACAAAAACGGCAGATTTAGTAGTCGATACTTTAAATACGGCCACTAAAACAGTTGTAAAAACACCTGAAAAAGCGACGACAGAAAATGCAACAACAGAGTCTGAAATAGCGTCTCCGGCTTCACCAAGAAGTCTGTGGTCGGTATTTTTTGTGGCTTTCTTGTTTGGATTTACAGCGTTACTGACACCTTGTGTTTTTCCGATGATTCCAATGACGGTAAGCTTTTTTACCAAGCAAAGTAAAACCAAAGCAGATGGAATTCGAAATGCTATTATTTATGGAATTTCGATTATCGGAATCTATGTGACATTAGGATTTTTAGTGTCTTGGATTTTTGGTGCAGATGCCCTAAATTCATTGGCTACCAATGTTTGGTTTAACGTTGGATTCTTTGTTCTGTTAGTTATTTTTGCAACGTCATTCTTGGGAGGATTCGAAATAATGTTGCCTAATTCTTGGGCAAATAAAGTAGATCAGCAAGCAGATAAAGGCGGCATTGTTGGAATATTATTTATGGCTTTGGCCTTAGCAATTGTCTCTTTTTCGTGCACAGGACCCATTGTAGGATCGCTTTTGTTTGAAGCGGCAACCAATGGTGTCATTGGCCCCATAGTAGGAATGTTTGGATTTTCGTTAGCATTGGCTCTGCCTTTTATGCTTTTTGCAATGTTTCCGGGTTGGTTAAATTCGTTGCCAAAATCAGGAGGATGGCTGAATACAGTAAAAGTGTTTTTAGGATTTTTGGAACTCGCTTTTGCATTCAAATTTTTGTCAAATGCCGACTTAGTTTTGCAATTACATTTCTTAGAAAGAGAAGTTTTCTTAGTAATCTGGATTGCTATTTTTGGTGCTTTGGCATTGTATTTATTCGGAAAAATTACGTTGCCGCATGATAGTCCTTTACCACATATTTCTGTAGGTCGATTGTATTTAGGTTTGGTTACTCTGGCCTTTACAGTGTACCTGATTCCGGGACTTTGGGGAGCACCTTTGAAGTTAATCAGTGCGTTTCCGCCACCGCCACAATATAGCGAAAGTCCTTTTGGGGTTGGAGGTTCGTCTGCAAGTGTAACTTCATCAGAAGGCTTACCAAAAGGAGCAGAATTGGGACCACACGGGATTATGGTTTTTACAGATTATGAAGATGGTTTGGCGCATGCGAAATTAATTAATAAACCTATTATGCTCGATTTCACGGGACATGCTTGTGTAAATTGCAGAAAAATGGAGAATAATGTTTGGTCAGATCCTCGTGTTTTATCCATTTTGAAAAATGATGTGGTGCTCATTTCTTTGTTTGTAGATGATAAGCGACCATTGCCTGCAGAGAAGCAATTTGTGACTTCTGCGGGAGACAAAATAGAAAGTATTGGCGATAAATGGACCGATTTTATGATTACCAGATACAAAACCAATACACAGCCTTTGTACGTTTTGACAGATTTAGAAGGAAAGAGTTTAAATGTAACAACACCAACCATCAGTTATGTTGGAGTTGAGGAATATTTAAACTGGTTAAAAACGGGAATTTCAAAATTTAAATAAATTATTTCAAAATAAAATTTAAAAGTAATCGTTATTTCTTTTGTAATAATTCAGAATAATTTTAGAAGAAAAAAATATAGATAAGGTTGAAATTAATTCAAACAAAAAGCACTCTAAAGAAATTTAGAGTGCTTTTTTATTAAGGGCAAAGTCGAAAATTATTTCTTATAAGAATTCTCCGTGTTGAGAGATATCCAAACCTAATTCTTCTTTTTCTTCGGTAACTCTTAGAGGAGTGATTTTATTAACAACAAAGAATAAAATGTATGAACCGACAAATGCAAAGATTGAAACAAGTACCAAGGCTTTTAATTGTATTAAGAATAGAGTAGCATCGCCAAAAATAAGTCCTTGGTTTTTACCAACAATTGAATTGACAGAATTTGAAGCAAAAACTCCTGTTAGTAGCATTCCTACCATTCCTCCGACACCATGACAAGCAAAAACGTCTAAAGCATCGTCAATTTTTCCTTTAGGAAATTTACTTACAACAAGGTTACTGATAACACTAGCGATAATACCAATGGCCAAAGCGTGAGGGATACTTACGAAACCAGCAGCTGGCGTAATCGCTACCAAACCTACAACAGCACCAATACAAGCACCCATAGCAGATAATTTGTGACCTAAAATTTTATCAAGGAAAACCCAAGCCATAGCTGCAGAAGCGGCGGCAATAGTAGTAGTTCCTAAAGCTTGTGCGGCAAGACTTCCAGCTCCAACTGCAGAACCTGCATTAAAACCAAACCATCCAAACCATAATAAACCTGTACCTAATAATACATAAGTGATTCTTGCAGGATTTACTTTTTGAACTTTACGTTTTCCTAAGAAAATTGCACCAGCCAAAGCAGCCCAACCAGCACTCATGTGTACAACTGTTCCTCCAGCAAAGTCTAAAACTCCCCATCCGAAGAATAATCCATCAGGATGCCAAGTCATGTGGCATAATGGAGCGTAAATAAATAATATAAACAACACCATAAATAACAAATAAGCCCAGAAGCGTACACGTTCTGCAAAAGCTCCTGTTATTAAAGCAGGTGTGATAATAGCAAATTTGGCTTGAAATAAAGCGAAAAGAATCATCGGGATTGTCGGCGCTAATTCCCATGCGGTGTTGGCGCTTACTCCTTGAAAAAATATATTAGAGGAAGGATCTCCAATGAATCCGCCCAGTGATGGGCCAAAACACAATCCAAACCCAACTACTACCCAAAGTACCGTAACAATTACCATGGCCATAAAACTTTGCAGCATAGTACTGATTACATTTTTTTTACCTACCATTCCTCCGTAGAAAAAACCTAATCCGGGAGTCATTAATAATACAAGAGCTGTTGCAACAATCATCCATGCAGTATCACCCGTGTCCAGTTTTAATTCGACGATGTGAGGACCCAATGTTTTTGATTCAGTAATAAAGGAGATAGAAAAAATAGATAGTAACAAAACTGTGATTAATATCACGCTTAAAATAATTTTTCGCATAGTTATTTAGTTTTAAATTTTTGATAAAAATATAAAATCATTCAATACCCCTATAAAAAATAAGGTATTAAGCCTAATTTTTATTAATATTTTAATTTAAACCCCTCTATTTTGAATCTAATTATTAAAACACATATAAATTTTGCGTTTTGTGAATCTCATTTTATCTAAAAATGCATTTTATTAATAGTTTTAAGGTTTAATTGTGCTAATAATTGATAGTTTTAAGATTAATTTAAGTTTTATTTGTGTTGTATTTTGTTTTTTATTGAAATTAAAGCAAAAAAAAGCATCAGATGAAATTTTCAAATGATGCCTTTTTGAGAAGATAAAAATTCTACTATTGCTGGTTGAATTTTTGCTTAAATTTTTTGTTTAGTTTAGTCTGATGCGTTTCAAGGTTAATTTCTCTTCCTTGAATAAAAGCGGTAGACAATTGATTGGTTCTCATGTCTAGAGCATCTCCTTCAGAAATAAACAAAGTAGCGTCTTTTCCTGTTTCCAAAGTACCACATAGAGCATCTATTCCTAATAATTGGGAAGTATTTGAAGTGATCAACTGCAAAGCTGTTTCTTTATCCAAACCAAAAGCGGCGCAAGTTCCTGCTAAAAACGGAAGATTTCTCACGCTCATACGCTCATGATCACCACTGTTTTCTAGTCCTACTATAATACCTTTGTCTGTCAATATTTTTGCCATTTTATAAGGTAAATTCACGTCTTCATCATCGCTTGTTGGCATGTCGTGTACCCGTCTTAGTAAAACCCCTACATTGTTCTTTTTTAAGAGATCTGCCGATTTGTAAGCTTCAAATCCTCCTACAACAACTAGTTTTTGTATACCATTATCTTTTGCCAATTGTATAGCATCAATAATTTGTTTTTCCTCATCTGCGTGCACATATAAAATCTGAGTTCCATCAAAAAGACCTTTTGTTGCTTCCAAAATCAGGTTTCTTTCTTTAGGAGCAGCGCCAGAATACGCTTTGGCATTTATTAAAAAAGTATTTACTTCTTCAACTTGTTTGATATAATCTTTGTTAGGTTCGATAATCCCTGGCTCAAACCAATTTCCACCTCTTTTAAAAGTAGCAGGAAAGTTTAAATGGATACCGTCATTTTCTTTTAAAATAGCATCACTCCAACTCCAAGCATCTAACTGTACAACAGAGGAAGTACCCGAAATTCTTCCGCCGCGTGGCGTAATTTGAGCAATCAAAACACCATTGGGGCGAACTGTTTCGATTACTTTCGATTCAGAATTATAAGCGATAATACTTCTTACATTTGGATTAAAATCACCAATTTCTGCTTCGTCATCAGATGATTTTACAGCGTCTATTTCGACCAATCCTAAAGTTGAATTTGGAGAAATAAATCCCGGGTAAACATGTTTTCCAGCAGCATTAATCGTGGTGTCAAAAGCATTATCCGCCAACCTGATAATCGTGGCATCTGCGACTAATGTTAATTTTCCATCTTTAAAACCAATAGCACTATTTTCGATCACTTTTCCGTTGCCTAAATGTGCTGTTGCGTTTAATATCAAAACCGACTTGGTCTGCTTCTGAGCGGGTATTTGCTGGGCATTTAGTTGTACCGAGGCACAAAATACGAGTAGCAAATTATATATGTTTTTATTTATCATAATATCTTTTTTTGACTTTATAAAATTTCTACTCTTCAAGAGTGTCACAGTGATACTCTTTTTTCTCTTTTTTAGTAGGGGTTTGCGTTTGGCCACCTTTATTTTTTTCCTGCAACATCTGTCCGATCAATATATTCCTTTCTTTGGTGATAGCAGCTTGTTTTTCGGCATCTTTTTCAATGTCAAAATAGACTACACCTTCAATGATAGTTTTTTCGGCTTTTGCATAAATAGACAAAGGATTGTCGCTCCATAGTACCACATCGGCATCTTTACCCATTTTTATACTTCCTACTTTATCGTCGATATGTAATAATTTTGCTGGGTTAAGAGTTACAAATTTCCATGCTTCTTCTTCAGGGATATTACCGTATTTTACTGCTTTTGCAGCTTCCTGATTTAGTCTTCTTGACATTTCGGCATCATCAGAGTTGTACGCAACCACGACTCCTGCATTGTGCATGATAGGCCCGTTAAACGGAATAGCATCGTTTACTTCAAATTTGTAGGCCCACCAATCAGAGAAAGTCGAAGCTCCAACGCCGTGAGCTTTCATTTTGTCGGCCACTTTGTATCCTTCAAGAATATGGGTGAACGTATTTACATTAAAATTAAATTTCTCGGCAACGTTCATTAGCATCAAAATTTCAGACTCTACATAAGAGTGACACGTAATAAAACGCTCTTTATTTAAAATTTCGGCCAAAGTCTCCATTTCTAAATCAACTCTTGGCGCTTTTTCTTTTTTAGAATTGGCTTTGAATTTCTTCCAGCTTTCATCATATTCTTTGGCACGTTGAAAGTAATCGATAAAAACCTGCTCAACTCCCATTCTCGTCTGAGGAAAACGAGTAGGGTTATCAATTCCCCAGTTGGCTTGTTTTACGTTTTCTCCCAATGCAAACTTGATAAATTTAGGTTGATTTTTGTACAACATATCCTCAGGAGCAGCACCCCATTTCCATTTTACAATGGCAGAACGACCACCAATTGGGTTGGCAGAACCGTGTAATAATTGTGAGATCGTAACACCACCGGCCAAATCTCTGTAAATATTAATATCTTCAGAGTTTACAACATCTTGTATCGTAACTTCGGCGGTAGAGTTGTGACCGCTTTCGTTTACCCCTTTAGAAATAGCAATGTGCGAATGCTCATCAATGATTCCGCTTGTGATATGTTTGCCTTTTGCATCAACTACAGTAGCAGTTGCGTCTGAAAGATTTTTACCAACGGCTGCAATTTTTCCGTTTTTGATTAATACATCGGTCTCTGTAAGGATTCCTTCTTTTTCATTGGTCCAAACGGTTGCATTTTTAAATAGTAAAGTTTGAGCCGTTAATTTTTTTGAATCACCAAAAGCTACGTTAGGGTAGGTGGTTGGCATGATTGCAATTGGTTTTTCTGGCTTTAAAGTATCTTTAATCGCGATAAAAGCACTGGTTCTTACAGCAGTCCATTGGGTTTCTTCTCCATTGGATAAAACGGCTTTTCCAGACAATATTTCTGGTTTTTCTATAAAACCTGTCAAACGAGTGTAGTTTGATTTTATAGTGTCAGCAGGTTTAACTAAAAGCGAAATCCAGTTTTTAGCAACCGAAAAAGTACTTTTTATCTTTTTAGCATCTGCAGTGGTAAGGTCAGATTTTGGAGCTTCAGCCGTTCCTTCGATCTTCCATTTATAGGTATCTTTTCCGATTGTTAAATCATAATTACCGCGAATATCTTTTCCGTTGATATCGTTAATGACGAATTTACTTCCTTGTACCCAGTTTTCGAATAAAATCGTTTTTTCGTCAAAAATTTCTCCAGATGTAATTACAAAATTGGCAAAACAACCCGCTTTTAAACTTCCTATTTCATTGCTTTTTCCTAAGATAGAAGCCGGAATAGTTGTCAATGCCTCTAAGGCTTTGGTTTTGTCAAATCCAAGTTTAATGGCTTTTAAAAGATTGGTTCTAAAATCTTCTATTTTCTTTAATTTATCAGTTGTCAAAGCAAAAACGACACCGTTGTCCGAAAGCACTTTAAGATTCGTTGGCGCCTGATTCCAGAAACGCATATCTGCCAATTCTATTTGGTTGGATTGATATGGATTGGAAACATCATAAGCCTCTGGAAAACTGATTGGGATGATGAATTTTGCGTTGGTGTTTTTAATTTCTTCAATTCTTTCAAACTCATTTCCGCTCCCTTTCAAGATATAATTCAAACCAAATTCTTTGGCAATTTTAGCGGCTCTTAAGCTGTTTAGTTTGTCTTCGGTAGCAAAAATTTGAATTAATTTTTCATTATTAGCCAAAGCTTCCAAAGACAAATCTTTGTTTTCAGCATTTCCTTTTTTGTACCAGTCAAGATCCAGATACATCTGACGCAATAAGGCCATCATCCCCATTAAAGAGCTTGGATAAGCTTGATTGGTCAAGGCACTTTTGGTAAATGCAAAATGATTGGTTAGTTTATTCGAGATAATTCTATTTTTATCGTCTGTATTGTTCAGTGCAATCAAAGCGCCAGTTCCCTGAGCAACTCCGTCGGCAATATGCGTACTTACAACACCAAAACCTGCTTTAAGCAGTTCGTCTGCTTTGGGTTGGTCATAAGTAAAACTTTCGTAACTATTTGTTTCTGGGCGAATACTTTCATTCCAATAAAATCCAACTCGTTTGGTGTCGTAAGAAGCATCTCTTCTTCCACCAGTTAAATTTCTTTTTGGTTTTTCTATTCCAAAAGTGGTGTATAAATCAATAAAAGAAGGGTAAATTGTTTTTCCTTCCAGATTGATGGTGATCGAGTTTTTAGGAATTGCGATATTGGTTCCAACCGAAACAATTTTACCATCCTGAATTAGTAGTGTTCCTTTTTCAATCTTTTGATTTGGAGTAACGTAGATCGTAGCATTGGTAAAAACAGTATAATTATTGTTTTTATTGTGTACACTTTCGTTAATAGGGAAATAGTCTTGAGCGTGCATTTTTGTTAAAAAAACGCTCAAAAACAATAAGAGTAGGGCTTTTTTCATATATAAATAAATAAATTTTTGATAAAAATATGAAAAATATATAATGTTTGGTAATTTAAAAACCAATATTATTGTCCTTTTTTATTTTTTAATAGTTGTTTAAGGAATGCTGTTTTTGTGGGTTTGTGATAACTTAGATTTTGGTATAAGATGTAGGATTATAAATTCTTTAAATTAAAATTGTAGTATTTTATTTATAATAAAGTATTTTTTAGTAGATTTAGAAATATTTAATGATTTACAATTATGTTAATTAAAGTTTACGGAAGTGCTGTTTTTGGGGTAGAAGCGACAACGATCACTGTCGAAGTCAATATGGACAAGGGAATTGGTTATCATTTGGTAGGATTGCCCGATAACGCCATAAAAGAAAGCAGTTATCGCATTGCAGCAGCACTTAAAAATAACGGTTATAGTTTGCCCGGCAAAAAAATCACTATCAATATGGCGCCAGCCGATTTAAGAAAAGAAGGTTCTGCCTATGATTTGCCTTTAGCAATTGGTATTCTTGTGGCGTCCGACCAAATAAAAGCGGCAGAAGTTGATCAATATATTATTATGGGCGAACTTTCATTAGACGGGAGTTTGCAATCTATAAACGGAGCGCTGCCAATTGCAATAAAAGCAAAAGAAGAAGGGTATAAAGGATTTTTTCTTCCGAAGCAAAATGTAAAAGAAGCTGCAATCGTAGCGGGATTGGACGTGTATGGCGTTGAGAATGTGCAGGAAGTTATTGATTTTTTTGAAGGCAAAGGTACTTTAGAACCCACCACGATCGATACCCGGGCCGAATTTTATAAAACCTTAGATTTTCCCGAATTTGATTTTTCTGATGTTCGCGGGCAGGAGAGTATCAAGCGCTGTATGGAGATTGCGGCAGCAGGTGGTCATAATATTATTTTAATTGGGCCTCCCGGTGCAGGAAAAACGATGTTAGCCAAAAGATTGCCTAGTATTTTGCCCCCAATGACGTTGCGGGAAGCGCTAGAAACAACTAAAATTCATAGTGTAGCAGGAAAGTTAAAAGAAGTTGGACTCATGAATCAAAGACCTTTTAGAAGCCCTCATCATACTATTTCGAATGTAGCTTTGGTGGGTGGCGGAAGTTATCCGCAACCAGGGGAAATTTCAATGGCACACAATGGTGTTTTGTTTCTGGATGAACTGCCGGAGTTCAAACGGGATGTTTTGGAGGTCATGCGTCAGCCTTTGGAAGATCGAGAAGTGACGATTTCTAGAGCCAAATTTACGGTAACCTATCCTTCGTCTTTTATGTTAGTGGCAAGTATGAACCCGAGCCCGAGTGGTTTTTTTAACGATCCGAGCGTGCCCAATACGTCGTCGCCACACGAAATGCAGCGGTATTTGAGTAAAATTTCGGGACCTTTGCTAGACCGAATCGATATACACATCGAAGTGACACCGGTACCTTTTGAGAAACTATCTGATGATAATAAAGCAGAAAGCAGTGTAGAAATTAGAAAGCGTGTTACTGCGGCTCGCGAATTGCAGTCGCAGCGATTTGAAGAACTGTCGAATATTCATTATAATGCACAAATGAACACCAAACAGATTCGTGAATTTTGCGCTCTCGACGAACCATCAAAACAATTACTGAAAACGGCTATGGAACGACTCAATCTTTCGGCAAGGGCTTACGACAGAATTTTAAAAGTTTCCAGAACCATAGCCGACTTAGATGCTGCTCCCGAAATCATTTCATCGCATATTGCAGAGGCGATTCAGTACAGGAGTTTGGATCGCGATGGTTGGTTGGGGTAAAATGGTGGATGTTTCAGGTTTGATGTAATAATAACCTGGGATTTTTTCTGAAACGGAAGTTGCGTGAAGGATGGGCGCGATATCCTTTTGCGACACCCTGCAATTACTGGTGTACACCGATGTTTCTGGAGCAAAAGATTTAGCAGACAGCCTGACCCGAAGTTTACGGAGGGGCACGCCCAAAAAAGTACTATTGTTCTTTTATGAGCTTTTGCTTTGTTCTGAACTACTTACTGCAAAAGTGCTTCTATTTTTTCTTCCGATTTTTCTTTGATGGGACTGTCCTGGTGAAAACTCCAGATGATCAGGAACTTTCCTTTGGCCAAGTATTCTTCAGGGTGTGCGTCTGTTGGTTCTTTGTCTCTGCCCCAAAGGAGTCCTTGCAGAAAAGCATCCCCTTTAAATCGGTTTTCAAATTCAAAATACATTATCGTACCGCTGTCGCCCTTGCTCTTAAAACTCTGAATTTCCTTTTTCTTTACGGTGCCCACGAGTGTGTTGTAGGTGGCAACATCATTATAAAAAGAGCACGCCTGAATAGATACGCAATTGTGCCCATCGCTTAATGCATAAGACTTCGGAATTTCTTTAGGTTTCAATTTTAAGTCTGCAATCGTCTGGCTAAACAAAGGAGCACTTATAAGCAGTAAGAATGCTGCAAGTAGAAATGATTTTTTCATGATTTTTTAGGTTTTGGGGTAATATAGGGCATCTGTTTAGTCTCGAAATCTATTGCGAACAATAATATCTTTTAGTTTGGCTTTCAGATCTTCGCCCGTATCATACACCATTTGCTCGTTGTTAGGAAAAGGCACAGAACGTTTGTCAAAATACGTCATATAATTGTCTTCGCAAGCACTTTTGTCTCCTTTGTAAGTCGAATAAATATTCTCAAAAACATACTCGCTCACGACCGGAAACGATTGTTGCAGCTCGTTTCTTCTTACATCAATAAAATCTACTTTGGCCGTGATCTGGCACGATTTAAACTGTCTAAACTCATAAATATTAGCACGTAGTAATCTAAAGTTATCTACTTTTATTTCTTTGCCCAAACTATCTTTTACAGGTTTTCCACGGCTGTCCAGAAGTGTTTTTAGACCGTCTTTAACCTGCTTTTCTTTTATAAATTCTTTTTCTTTAATCTGCTCAGGCGAAATATTAATTTGCTTAAAATTGATCACCATACTATAGTCGTACGTAACATTTTTTTGTTTAGCACTGTGGTAGACCGTCCATTTATCGTTTAGTCCGTAGGTTTTAAAGTCTAATAAATCATCCTGCAGCTGCTTCGGAATCACCATATTGGTTTCGTTCTTCGCATACACATTTACAAAGTCAGTTCCTTTAAACTGCGCATCGTCCATGAGCTTTTTGGTATTTTTATAACCGGGATTTATACCTTCTAAATAAGCAAAATCATCATACGCTTTTCTAAAATCCATCTTATTATTAGACTTCAAAAGCGCCGACGCATTCTCATACAAATATTTAGAAAGTGCATTTCTGCTGCTCACAATCTGATCTGAATAATTATCAAACGGAAAATATGCATTTTTTCCCTGCTTCAATAAAGGCAAAGGCAATAAAGGCCTTATTTTCTCCTGACGGTTGTTCAATTGCAAGTAAGTGTTGTAGATACGTTCTGCATTGGCAGGATTCGCCTCTTTTACCATCATATCGAGATTGCGCAAATCCCGATCTTTTGCTTTAGCAAACGCTTCTTCTAGCAAATACACATAATCTTGCTTTCCTTTCGACTCTTTTTTGGTGCGCAATGCCTCTACAGCGCGATCAATAGCGCCGTCATAATTACCATCGCTCAACAGTGATTGAGTGGTTTTTACCCCACAAGAATAAAGCGTTAAAAATAATATAGAAAATAGTAAAGTAATTTTTTGCATAACTGGAACTTTTAATGCTGTAAATATATCAGTTTTAGATCAATTGAGATACAACTGCCTCATGATTTTAAGTTTCAGAAGCACAAATTTTATTTCCATAATGACGTCTCGTCCCGCTGTACGCTAAATCTTTTGTGGCGAACCCCGCCACAAAAGGATATCGCTACCATCAGGGCTAGTTTAGAAGTCTCGTTTTCATAAGGGTAGAGGTGCTTTGCTAAGAGCTATTTTACCCCAATGTTTCGACGTTATCACTCAGTTTTTAGGTTCTGTACTGAATTTTTTAGGTCTTGAACCTAAAGTTTTAGGTTCGCAACCCAACCTAAAAACTTCATGATTAGACCTAAAAAAGACTGTAAAAGGCTTAATCACTCCTGTTAAGTTGAATAATTCTATTACGTAAGTTACTGTTTATTGCGACATGTTTGCACATTTAAGATCCTATCAAATGTGGGTATGTACTAGCAAGATTTCGCCACCTAATTTATGTCGAAACGCCGTAAGAAACTCGTCTGTAAAGTTCGGCCAATTCCAGAAGGTAAACCCCAAGTCACTAAATGCCCAAACGGGTAAAAAGGAAAATTTCTGAATATCAGTCGCAACCTTGCACAAAGGACACGTTAGCGTATCGCTTTTATTTTCGGCCCAGTCATTTAAGAAGTCCCAATCTTCAGATGCAATGTTTTGTTTGCAGTTCGGGCAAATGCATTCGTCTATACCGGTTTCACCCGCATGAAAAACATTTCTTTCAGTAATAATTTCCAAACCATTGGTGATTAGGTTAAACGGTAATTCATCTGGAAGATTGGTTACTTGTTTTGCACCATGAGAGATTGAATAACCATTATTGCTGCTTAAAATACAATCTGTAAGGGTTGGTTTGACAATATCCTGCGAAATCAGCCAAGTCAAAATTTCTTGTGCTTTGATGTTTTTGTCTGGATAACTGGATTGCCTTGGAACTATCGAAATACTATGGTCACTCATTTTTTGTCTTTTGGGTTTTTGGTAGCGTTATAAAATTATGATTAACTTGTATATATAAACTATGCAATGGCTCATAATAGTCCAAATTTGCTGGCTTTGGATTAAAAAATTATACATTTTATCTTTACTAAAGTACTATTTTTTTGTAATAAATTAACTGATGAAATTTTATATCGTTATGAAAACGATTGCCGCGTAAGGGATAGAGGCGGTATCCTTTTGCCGCCGAAGTAAGGCAAAAGATAAAGCCGAAAGCCCGACCCGGAGGGATACGCCCAAAAAAGTAGTATTGGTTTTGAAGTAGTTGGTCTTGAGGATTTCGATCGAAGATTTTGCGTGATTTCTAATGAAGAAAAATTGTAAAATGTTTAGGATGACGAAGGGTAAAAGGAATAAAGATATTTTTTAAACAAAAAAAATCCTGTCTCAAGTTGAAACAGGATTTTTACAATTGATATTCTTTTTTCTTTTATTTTTAAACTGTTGCCGTTTCTGGCAACGGAATTTGATTTTTAAGCAAATCTTCAAAAGTTTCGTGGGCACGAATTAGGATTCCCTCACCGTTCATCCATAATACCTCGGCTGGTTTGTATCTCGAATTGTAATTAGAAGCCATAGAAAAACAGTATGCTCCGGCGTTTCTAAAAGCCAAGATGTCGCCCTCGGTAATCTCTTGAATTCTGCGGTTGCTTGCAAAAGTATCGGTCTCGCAAATATAGCCTACCACAGAGTAAAAACGCTCTTTTCCTTTTGGGTTCGAGATGTTTTCGATATGATGTTGCGAACCATAAAACATTGGACGGATCAGGTGATTGAAACCACTATCGATTCCGGCAAAAACCGTTGAAGTTGTTTGTTTTACTACGTTTACTTTGGCTAGGAAGAAACCAGCTTCGCTCACTAGGAATTTTCCTGGTTCGAAAATTAGGGTTAGATCTTTGCCGTATTCTGTACAAAAAGAGTTGAATCTTTTGGATAGTTTTTTACCTAATTCTTCGATGTCAGTTTCGATATCGTCTTTTTTGTAAGGTACTTTAAAACCGCTTCCGAAGTCTAAAAATTCTAGTTCTTTGAAGTGTTTTGCTGTATCAAACAGAATTTCGGCTGCGTATAAGAATACTTCGATATCCAGAATATCAGATCCTGTGTGCATGTGAATCCCAACAATGCTCATTTTGGTATTCTCGACAATGCGCAAGATATGCGGCAGTTGATGTACCGAAATTCCGAATTTACTATCGATATGACCTACTGAAATATTGGCATTTCCTCCTGCCATAACGTGTGGGTTGATACGGATACATACCGGAATTTGAGGATATTTGGTTCCGAATTGCTCCAGAATAGACAAGTTATCGATATTGATTTGAACGCCCATTGCGGCAACTTCTTCAATTTCTTCTAATGAAACCCCGTTGGGTGTAAAAAAGATTCTGTCTGGTTCGTAGCCAGCATGAAGACCTAATAAGACTTCTTGAATAGATACAGTATCTAATCCAGACCCCATGTTCTTTAACAACTGAAGAATTGCAACGTTGGAGAGTGCCTTCATGGCATAATTTACTCTTAAGTTTTCTACCTTCGAGAAAGCTTTTGTTAATCTGTCATACTGAGATTGGATTTTCTCGGCATCATAAACATATAAAGGACTTCCAAATTGATCTGCTAATTGCAGTAAATCTTTTGCTTGCATTGTTAAACTATTTTGAGCAAATTTATTACTCTTTTGATGAACTGCAAATTAATTGTAGAAAAATAACAAATTATAACAAATTGTTTAATTTTTAACAAAAAGTTGATTAAAAAAGATTTTTGTAAATCTTTTTTAAGATGCTAAGTTACTAAGAATCTAAGTTACTAAGTTTTTTGCCACGAATGACATGAATTTATGCGAACTTTTATTTTTAAAGTTGAGTTATGCGTTTTTGTGATTAGTTAAAATTGGTGTCATCGTGGCAAAGAAATCCTTTTAATCTGCGAAATCTGTGGCAAAAAAAAAAGTTGCTAAGGTTCTGATTTGCTAAGTTTTTTGTTAAAGATTGTTTCATTTTTTCCCACAAATTCCACGAATCGCCCGAATTAATTACGGTACATAAAAATCAACTCAATCTACATTAGTGAAAATTAGTGTAATTCGAGGCAAAGAAATCATTTTAATCTGCGAAATCTGTGGCATAAAAAAAATCGCTAAGATTCTAAAGTATTTAAAATAAAACTCAGAACCTTAGCGACTCAGTATCTTAGAACCTTAAAAAATCACAAACTCGGTAAATCTCCATTTCCTTTGGTTGGCAAATTGGTTGATCCCATTAGGAACAAATCTACTTCTCGTGCAGCTTCGCGGCCTTCAGAAATAGCCCATACAATCAAAGATTGGCCTCTTCGCATATCACCAGCTGTAAAAATATGAGGAACATTCGTTTGATAATTGTTTGCTTTGTAGTTGCTTCTCATATCGATTTCGAGACCTAATTGCTCGCTTAGCGTTTTTTCAGGACCTGTAAATCCTAGAGCCAATAAAGCCAAGTCGCAAGGCCATATTTTTTCAGAGCCTTCTTTTTCGATTAATTCAGGTCGTTGTCCTAGAGTCATTTTCCATTGTACTTCGACAGTTTTTAGTCCCACTAGTTCTCCTTTTTCATTTGATAAAAACTCTTTGGTATTGATTAGCCAGTTTCTGCCACAACCTTCTTCGTGAGAAGAGGAAGTTTTGAGCTGTAAAGGCCAGAAAGGCCAAGGAGTAGTTTCGCTTCTTCCAACAGGAGGTTTTGGTAAAATCTCAAAGTTGGTTACAGATTTTGCTCCGTGTCTGTTAGAGGTACCTACACAGTCTGAACCTGTATCACCACCACCAATTACAATAACATCTTTGCCAGTTGCTTTTACCTGATCTGGAATAGATTCTCCGTACAAAACTTTGGTTTGCTGTGTCAAGAAATCCATTGCCTGCACAACGCCTTTGCTTTCTATTCCTTTCGTTGGCAAACTTCTTCTTTCGGTAGCGCCACCGCATAATACGATAGAATCGAAAGTATTAAGTTCTTCTACACTAAAGTTAACACCAACATTTACATTGGTTTTAAAAGTGATTCCTTCTGCTTCAAGGATTAAAACACGTCTGTCGATGATTCCTTTTTCTAATTTGAAATTCGGAATTCCGTAACGCAATAAACCTCCAATTGCATTGTCTCTTTCAAAAACAGTAACGGTATGACCCGCTCTATTTAATTGTTGAGCAGCTGCCAAACCAGCAGGTCCTGAACCAATAACAGCAACAGTTTTGCCTGTTCTGGTTAATGGCGTTTGTGGTTTGATCCAACCTTCGGTAAAACCTCTTTCGATAATGTTTTTTTCAATGTTTTCGATTGCCACAGGCTCTTTTATAATGCCCAATACACATGATTTCTCACATGGAGCAGGGCATAAGCGACCTGTAAATTCCGGAAAGTTGTTTGTAGATTGCAGAATTTCTAAAGCGCTTTGCCATTCTTCCTGATGCACCATGTCGTTAAAATCAGGAATTAAATTTCCTAACGGACAAGCACTGTGGCAAAAAGGAATGCCACAATCCATACATCTCGATCCTTGTTCTTTTATTTTATCTTTCGCTAACGGAATCGTAAATTCATTATAGTTCGAAACACGTTCTATAACCTCAATATTACTTTCGTCGGCTCTGTTATATTCTTTAAATCCGCCTATTTTACCCATGACATTTTAATTAAATCTAAATGATAAATTTTCAATTTTAAAAAATTCCAAATCCCAATTTTTTTAACCGCAAAGGGCGCAAGTTTTTTAATTTTTGCTTCTTTGAGAGTTTTAAGTCCGCAAAGCTTTGAGGTTAATTTCAATATAAAATCTAAAATTCTAAAATCATTTATCCAGCTATTAATTCTTCTATTTTTTTCTCTTCAGCAATTCTTTGTAATGCTTTTTTGTAATCAGTTGGCATTACTTTTACGAAATGATGCTGCTCATTCTCCCAGTTTTCTAAAATTCTTTTTGCTAATGGACTGCTGGTGTACAGTGAATGATTTTTAATCAATCGTCTTATTTTTACCACATCTTCTGTTTCGATAGGATCAAAGGCAACCATTTCCATGTTGCATAAAGTCGCATCAAATTTTTGATTTGGATCATAAACATAAGCCATACCACCGCTCATACCTGCTGCGAAGTTTCTTCCTGTTTTTCCTAAAACAACGACAGTACCACCTGTCATGTACTCGCATCCGTGATCTCCAATTCCTTCTACAACCGCAGTTGCTCCAGAATTTCTAACACAAAAACGCTCTCCGGCCATTCCATTAATATAAGCCTCTCCGGTAATAGCTCCGTAAAGGGCAACGTTCCCGATAATGATGTTTTCTTCAGGTTTGAAGGTAGCTGTAGGAGGGACTTTGATAATCAATTTTCCTCCGGAAAGGCCTTTTCCTAAATAATCATTACAGTTTCCGTGAATTTTAAACGACAAACCATTGGTAGCAAATGCACCAAAACTTTGTCCTGCAGAACCTTCAAAATCAACCAAAATAGTGTCTTCAGGCAAACCTTGAGCGCCATAGATTTTTGAGATTTCATTACTCAAAATAGCGCCTACAGAGCGGTCTGTATTTTTAATTTTAAAGGTAACTCTTGTTTTTTCCTTTCTGTAAATAGAAGGAATCGCTTCTTTTATAATATCAAAATCCAATACGTTTTCTAAATGATGATCTTGCGTAGTCGTATTGTGATTCGGAACCGTTTTTGCTTTTTCTGGTTTGTATAAAATAGAAGATAAGTCTAAACCATTGGCTTTATAATGTTTAATCGCTTTGTTTACATTTAATTTCTGCGATTGTCCCACCATTTCTTTTAAGGTTCTAAAACCTAATTGTGCCATGATTTCTCTTAATTCCTCAGCAATAAAATACATAAAGTTGATCACGTGCTCTGGAGTTCCCTTGAAATTTTTTCTCAATTCAGGATCCTGAGTAGCAATACCTACAGGACACGTATTTAAGTGACAAGCTCTCATCATAATACAGCCAGAAGCAACAAGAGGAGCAGTAGCAAAACCAAATTCTTCGGCTCCTAATAAAGCGGCAATGGCAACGTCGCGACCTGTTTTCAATTGTCCGTCACATTCTAGAACAACGCGACTTCTTAAATCATTTAAGATTAGAGTTTGTTGTGCTTCGGCTAAGCCAAGTTCCCAAGGAATACCAGTGTGTTGCAATGATGTTAAGGGTGCAGCACCAGTTCCTCCGTCATAACCTGAAATCAAAATCACATCTGCTTTCGCTTTTGCGACACCAGCAGCAATGGTTCCAACTCCAACTTCTGAAACTAATTTTACGTTGACACGTGCTTCACGATTAGCATTTTTTAAGTCGAAAATTAACTGAGATAAATCCTCGATAGAATAAATATCGTGGTGCGGCGGAGGCGAAATCAAACCTACATAAGGCGTAGAATTTCTGGTTTCTGCAATCCAAGGCACTACTTTTTCTCCTGGTAATTGACCACCTTCTCCAGGTTTTGCACCCTGAGCCATCTTGATTTGGATTTCTTTAGCATTCGTTAAATAGTTAATCGAAACGCCAAATCTACCAGAAGCGACTTGTTTGATGGCACTATTTCTAGAGTCTCCGTTGATTTCTTTCTGGAAACGTTTAGGATCTTCTCCGCCTTCTCCAGAATTACTTTTTCCTCCAATTCTGTTCATGGCAATGGCCAAATTTTCGTGTGCTTCTCTACTGATAGAGCCGTAAGACATCGCACCGGTTTTGAATTTTTTTACAATTTCTGTCCAAGGTTCTACTTCATCAATAGAAATTGGATCTAAATTATTAAATTCGAATAAACCTCTAATAGTCATTAGGTTTGAGCTTTGCTCGTTTACCATGTTAGAGTATTCTTTATAACTTTCCGGACTGTTTAAGCGAACAGCCTGCTGTAATTTTGCAATAGTGGTGGGGTTAAACATGTGTTTTTCGCCACCACGTCTCCATCTGTAAATTCCACCTATTTCCAAAGGCAATAAATTGGCAATCTTAGAATTTGGAAATGCTTTTTGGAAACGTTTCTTAACTTCTTTTTCTACTTCCATCAAGCCAATTCCTTCGATTCTGGAAGGAGTGTAAGGAAAATATTTATTGGTGAACGTTTTATTGAGACCTAAAATCTCAAAAATTTGAGCAGCTCTGTACGAATGCAACGTAGAGATACCAATTTTGTTCATGATTTTAAGGATGCCTTTTGCGATTGCTTTGTTGTAATTTACAATAGCATAATCGGCTTTTACGCCCGTTATAAATCCTTGGTTTACTTGATCATGAATGATTTCGTTTACCATGTATGGATTGATGGCACTTGCTCCATATCCGAATAATAAAGCAAAATGATGTGGCTCACGTGGCTCAGCAGATTCGATTATGATGCCGAATTTAGAGCGAACTTTTAAAAAGTTTAAAGAGTGATGAATGTAAGAACACGCCAATAACATTGGTATTGGAGCCATTTCTTCGCTTACGCCTCTGTCTGAAAGAATTATAATGTTGCAACCTTCAGAAACAGCTTTAAAAGTAGCCTGAACACATTTTTCAAGTGCGCGCTCCAAACCATTAACTCCTTTTTCTATTTTATATAAAGTAGAAATAGTAGCCGATTTAAAATCAACGTGATCAATGTTTCTTACTTTATCCAAATCTTCATTTGAGATTACGGGATTTTGGATTTTTAATTTTTTACACTGTTTTGATTCAATTTCAAAAATATTAAAATCACCACCAATCGCTAAACTAATATCGGTAATGATTTCTTCACGAATACCATCCAAAGGCGGGTTGGTTACCTGAGCAAATAATTGCTTGAAATAGTTGTACAATAATTGTGGCTGATCAGATAAAACGGCCAATGGCGTATCGTTACCCATAGAGCTGATGGCCTCGCCACCCTGACTTCCCATTGGGTTAATGATTGTTTTTAAATCTTCTATAGTATAACCAAACAGACGCTGTCTGGTTTGAAAATCAAGTTTTTCAACAGGAGTAGGGTTGTTGGTATATGGAATTTTAGCCAGTGGTAACAAATTGGCATCGATCCATTCTTTGTATGGACGCTTGGTTACAATAGCTTTTTTGATTTCGTCATCTTCAATAATACGACCTTCATTCATGTCAACCAAGAACATTTTTCCAGGCTCTAAACGACCGTGTTGCACCACATCTTCAGGTTCTACATCCAAAACACCAATTTCTGATGACATGATCACGAAACCGCTTTTTGTTAAGGTATAGCGAGAAGGACGCAATCCGTTTCTGTCCAGTAAAGCACCAATTACATTGCCATCTGTAAACGGAATAGAAGCAGGGCCATCCCAAGGCTCCATGATACAAGAGTTAAATTCGTAGAAAGCTCTTTTCTCTGCAGACATGGTTTGGTGTTTTTCCCAAGCCTCCGGAACGACCATCATCATGGCTTCTGGCAAGGAACGACCCGTCATTAGTAAAAGTTCGATCACCATATCCATAGAAGCAGAATCTGATTTTCCTTCCAGAATAATAGGGAACAATTTTTTGATATCAGCTCCAAAAACTTTGCTTTCCATCAATTCCTCACGAGCACGCATTCTGCTTACGTTTCCGCGAAGAGTATTAATTTCACCATTGTGACACATGTATCGAAAGGGCTGCGCCAGCTCCCATGACGGGAAAGTATTGGTTGAGAAACGTTGGTGAACTAACGCCAAACGCGTCACCAAATCCGGATCTTTTAAGTCAATATAGTACCTACTAATGTCTTCTGGCATCAAAAGACCTTTGTATATAATAGTTGTAGTCGATAAACTAGAGAAATAAAACATGTGGCTTTCTGAGGTTTTAGAGCCTCTTATAGCGTGTTCGGCAATTTTTCTAGCTGCAAAAAGTTTTGCATTAAACTCTTGTTCTGTTAACTCCTGACCGTTTTTGCTAACAAAAACCTGTTTAACTGTTGGTTCTTTTTCTGCGGCGATTTGCCCTAAATTTTCAACGTCAACAGGGACATCTCTCCAACCCAGAATTTTTAAGTTTTGATCCTTAATGGTAGATTCGAAAGCATTCATACAAAAAGCAGCCTGATTTTTACTTTTCGGTAAAAAAACCATTCCTGCTGCATATTCGCGTGTTTCAGGGATTTCAAAATCACATACTTTTTTAAAAAAAGCATGTGGGATGTCAAATAAAATTCCAGCACCGTCTCCAGTTCTTCCATCAGAACTAACTGCACCACGATGTTCCAGTTTAATTAAGATATCCAATGCCTTATGAATGATGTCGTTAGACTTAATACCATTCAAATTACAAATAAATCCTGCACCACAGTTGTCGTGTTCAAATTCAGGCAGATAAAGCCCTTGTTCTTTAACTTTCATTCTTGATATTTTTTTTACAAAAATAGAGATTTCGTTAAATATAATGTATTGAAAATGTAATTCGGCTTACATTTTTGTAGTAATATTAGAAAAACGATTCTTAAATGATAATAATTTCGTAGAAAGCATTGCGAAATGATAAAATCACAATATGTATTGAATTATTTTAATGAAATACCTTTCTGAGGCATTGAAATCACTGGTTTTTTTGTTAAATTTCAAACGAAATAGTGTTTTTTAGTTAACAATTTGAATGCAATAGTTTAACTATTTATTTTCTTCAAAGAGTAATTATCTTTTAATGTGAAGCAGGATGATTTTTTTAATTGAAAAAGATTTTACTTTTAAGTTGAATTTTGCTATTTTTGTCCCACTTTTATTCTGAACTAACTTCAGAACCAGACAAATTCTATATTATGAACATACACGAATATCAAGGAAAAGAAATTTTAGCGAGTTACGGAGTACGCATTCAACGCGGAATTGTGGCTAATAGTCCAGCTGAAGCTGTTGAAGCTGCGAAACAATTAACTGCCGAAACCGGTACAGGATGGCATGTTATAAAAGCACAGGTTCATGCAGGTGGACGTGGAAAAGGTGGTGGAGTTAAGTTAGCTAAAAACTTGCAACAAGTTGAAGAAATTGCCGGACAAATCATCGGAATGCAATTGATTACACCTCAAACTTCTGCCGAAGGTAAAAAAGTAAGCACAATTTTAGTTGCAGAAGACGTATACTATCCTGGTGAAAGTGAAACTTCTGAATTTTATGTTTCTGTTTTATTGAATAGAGCTACAGGTCGTAACATGATCATGTATTCTACTGAAGGTGGAATGGATATCGAAGAAGTTGCGGAGCATACACCACACTTAATTTTTACTGAAGAAGTAGATCCTTCTGTTGGATTGCAAGGTTTTCAAGCAAGAAGAATTGCTTTTAACTTAGGTCTTTCAGGAAATGCTTTCAAAGAAATGGTTAAATTCATCGATTCATTATACAATGCTTACATTGGTTCTGATGCTTCTATGTTTGAAATCAACCCAGTTTTGAAAACTTCAGACAATAAAATTATGGCTGTTGATGCTAAAGTAAATATCGATGATAATGCTTTATACAGACAACCAAAATACGCTGAGATGAGAGATATCCGTGAGGAGAATCCAATCGAGGTTGAAGCTAAAGAAGTAGGTTTAAATTACGTAGATCTTGACGGTACTGTAGGATGTATGGTAAATGGAGCTGGTCTTGCAATGGCGACTATGGACTTAATTAAATATGCTGGTTTTGAACCTGCAAACTTCCTTGACGTTGGAGGAACTGCTGATGCAAAACGTGTTGAAACGGCCTTCCGTATTATCTTAAAAGATCCTAACGTAAAAGCTATTTTGATCAATATTTTTGGTGGAATTGTTCGTTGTGACCGTGTGGCGCAAGGAGTTGTAGATGCTTACAAAAATATGGGTGATGCTATTAAAGTGCCAATTATCGTTCGTTTGCAAGGAACAAATGCTGAAATTGCAAAAGAATTGATTGACAATTCAGGTATGCCAATTTTATCAGCTACTCAGTTTCAAGAAGCTGCTGATCAGGTTCAGGCTGCACTTTCTTAATCAAACAAGAAATCAATTATATAAAAACCATCCTTAAAGGATGGTTTTTTTTTGGAAATATTTTAACCGCAAAAAAATACAAGGATTCTATAAAAAAGTTAGCCACAGATTACATAGATTAAGGTAGATTTTAAATAATCCTTTTAATACTGATAATCTGTGGCTAAAAAAACTTTGCGTTTATGAGAGCTCAATGCAGAGCTCAATGCCAGATTAAAATCCTAGCGTTCTTTGCGGTTAAAACGCTATTTTTTATTCTTACCGTTTTTGTAAACAACTTTTTCTACAACCTGAATTTTAGGAGTAGCTTTTGAGTTGTTTTTCTTGAAAGGTTTTTTGGCTGCGGGCGCTGATTTTGAAGGCGCTTTGTCGCCTCTTCCTTTTTCTGAATCTTTGGCACTCGCCTTAAATTCAGGTCTTTCTTTTGTGCTCTCTTTCTTTGGAATCTCCGCTTTATGTTTCGCTAAAACATCATTTGGGTTTTTAGGATTTTCTTTCGTTCCTCTCAAATGAATAACCAATCCGTTTAGAAAGTTACGCAAAACCTGATCACCGCATTCCATGTAATTTTCATGATCTTCAGCTCTAAAAAAAGCGCCTAATTCTGACTTTGAAATTCGAAAATCTACTAATTCTAAAATTTCAACTATTTGGTCATCACGGAGCATCAAAGCCACGCGAAGTTTTTTTAAGATATCGTTGTTTGTCATCGTTTAATTTTTTACAAAGGTACGTTTTAAAAGTAATTTGATTACATTTTATTGAGCAAGGGAGCTGTTTTTTGCTACGAATCGCACTAATTTTCGCTAATTAAATTCTAAAAACAATACAATTCGTGAAAATTTGTGTAATTCATGGTAGACTCTTTTACATTATTTCGAATTAAAGACGTTTAAGATGTTTATCAATTTATCCAGATCTTCTTTAAGATGATTCGCCGTAACCACAATTCTATTGATGTCTTTAGAGTTTTCCTGATACCTGAAATTGGCAATAATAATGTTGTTTTCTTTGAGAACTTCCGTGATACTTTCTATTTCGATATAAATCAACGGATACGTTTTATCAAATTTAATGTTCTCATTTTTGATTAGTTTAGAATCTATATACTTCAGGTTCTCTGTTAGTTTTTGATGTTGAATTTTGTAAATTTCCTCGGCATCAGCCAAAGTTTGCACAAAAGCAGGATTCATTCCGGCAGCAGAAACAAAAGTATCTAGGTTTTTTATTCGATTTATGAAAGAAGTATCACTAGCAATTACGCCTCCAGTCACCCCAAATGCTTTACCTAACGATGCCAGCATAATTTTTCGTTGAATAGGAAGGTGTATAGAGGAGTATATTCCTGAGCCTTTTTCTCCCAATATGCCTAGTGAATGCGACTCATCAATAACCAAAGTGATTTCTTTACAACTTGAAATTTCTTTTAAAATACTCAAATCAATTGCTTTTGTTTGATGCGAAGGTACGGCATCGGCAAGAATTGTTATTTTTTCAACAGCATTATCGAGCAAACGAGTATTTAATTTACCATTGATTAAAACAGGTAAACTATTAGGGGTTTTAATAGCAGTGTGAATCTCCTGCAAGTGAAAAAAGCAAGCTGTATCTTTTCGTAATTCGTCCATAACGAGTTTTCCTGCCAACATTCCCGAAGAAACGGTAACTGCTGCTGCGGCTTTTATGTGTTGAGCCAAAAAAAGCTCACCATCATCATAAGCAGTAAGTTTGATGTTGGCACTTCTGGAACTTCCATAAGTTGTTCCCCATCTCAGGATGTTTTTTACCACTAATTCCTGAAACATAGTGTTTTTTGGCAATCCCAAATAGGCGGTTCCTCCAAAATACAAATATTGTTCTTGGTCTATTTCGATGATTCTATCTGGAAATTGTGTTACTTTCATCATCGTTTAAAGTAAAGTCACGCCAGTTCCGTTAAGTTCCGAATAATAAATGATGCCATCTTTTATGGTCACACCCGTTGCAATATCTTGGGCAAGTAATAGTGCACCATCCATATCTACATAATCCAATTGGGGTAGCAAATGCGCAATAGCTGAAATTCCAACCGTTGATTCTGTCATACAACCTACCATCGTTTTCAATCCTAACTTTTTTGCTTCCTCAATCATGCGCTTTCCAGGTGTTAAACCGCCACATTTTACCAGTTTTACGTTTACTCCGTGAAAATGATTGAAGCATTTTGCCACATCTGCTTCAATAATACAGCTTTCGTCTGCAACGATTGGTAAAACCGAGTGTTTGAAAACCTCTTTATGAGCCTCCCAATTGTCAGCTTTCATAGGTTGTTCTAAAAATTCTACGCCTAATTTTTTCAGTTCAACAGCATTATTAATCGTTTCTTCAACTCCCCATCCGCAGTTGGCATCAATTCTAAAAATGGCGTTGGTATGTTTTCTGAGTTCTTTTACAATGGCAATGTCTTCCTTGGTGCCTAATTTAATTTTATAAATCGGCCACGGTAATTCCCGCATTTTTGAAACCATTTTTTCTATAGAAGCAATCCCGATGGTGTAGTCCGTCATCGGATTGTTTTCGGTAGTGTAATTCCATAATTGGTATAATTTTTTACCTTTTTTACGTGCATACAAATCATTGTAAGCCAGGTCTAAAGCGCACAAAGCAAACATGTCTTCTTTTAGGTGAGGATGTATTTTAGACCAGAATTCTTCGGGAGTTTCATCTTCTGTAGCTTCGATTAGAGGTTTAATTTTTTCTAAATCTGCCATCATTACGGGAACCGTCGTCTTGTAATAAGGGTTCGATGTGGCTTCTCCATATCCGGAAAATCCATCGCTTTTTAGTTCCACAATTAACGACGGCTGAAAATCGATAGATTCTCTTGATATCGTAAAAGTATGTTTTAGTTTTAGATTGTATTCTCTTAATATTAGTTGCATTTTTTGTTTTTTTTAAATTTAAAAACCGATTCAGAATTCTATTTACAGAATTTATCTCTTTTAAAATTTTATATTTTTTGTATAATTGTAGATTGATACTTTCATTATATTAAAAAAGTGAAAAAGAAAATATAACTATTTATGAATTGAAAAGATCAGATTGAAATGCAATTTTAGTTAAAAAAAATGATTATTGAAGTTAAAATTGTTAAATGATTTAATTTTAATGAAGCTCTGTTGTTTGATGCAGTATTTTATGATTTTTGTTCTTCGTTTAAGAATTTTATACAGCTTATTTTATTTATATACGTTTCAAAGATTTGTCTTTTAAAAGTAAAAACAATATTTTAGCCAAAATAAAAAACTAGATGAATACCCAAACCGATAAAATAAGTTTGCTTCTCGAAATGATTGCTTTCTCTACAATTGATGGGAAATTGCATAAGAGAGAACACGAATTTTTGTGGTTAGTGGCTCAGGAACTGCAAATTGATGTGGTCACCTTTCAGGATTTATTTCATCAGGAAATCAAACCCACAGTGATCAAGTCTGAGTTTCAGCGCATCCAACAATTCTACAGATTGGCGCTTATCATGCATTGCGATGGTGTTTTGCACGAAAAAGAAGCCATTGCGATTCAGCAAATTTCAATACAAATGGGACTCAATCCTGCAGCTACTAAGCGCATTTTGGATTTAATGAAAAAAGCACCCAATGCAATCATCGATCCTAAACTTTTACTGAAAGTTTTTCAGGAACAGCATAATTAAGGCAATTGTTCTTGTAGTTTTTTTATATCGTCACGTAATTTTGCTGCCTGTAAAAAGTCAAGTTCCTTCGCCGCTTTTTCCATTGATTTGCGTTTCTCACGAATCATTTTTTCTAATTCGGCTTTTGGTAAATATTTCGTTTCTGGTTCTGCCGCAAGAGACAAATTATGACCTAGTTCGTATTCTACCAAAGGATTTTTGGTAAAAGCGCTTTCTATTTTTTTATTTAAAGCCTGAGGAGTTACGCCGTTTTCCGTATTAAAGGTAATCTGTTTGGTTCTTCGATAATTGGTTTCGTCAATTGTTTTTTGCATACTTGCCGTAATTTTATCGGCATACATAATGGCTTTTCCGTTTAGATTTCGAGCTGCCCGACCAATAGTTTGGGTGAGCGAGCGGTGGCTTCGTAAAAAACCTTCTTTGTCGGCGTCTAAAATTGCAACCAACGAAACTTCCGGTAAATCAAGACCTTCACGAAGCAGGTTGACTCCAATTAAGACATCAAAAATACCTTTACGTAAATCCTGCATAATTTCGATACGCTCCAAAGTATCGACATCTGAGTGAATGTAACGACAGCGAATACTCACTTTGGTTAAATATTTGGCCAATTCTTCCGCCATTCTTTTGGTCAGAGTGGTAA
Organism: Flavobacterium geliluteum; assembly: GCF_017948595.1. Classification (GTDB taxonomy): domain Bacteria; phylum Bacteroidota; class Bacteroidia; order Flavobacteriales; family Flavobacteriaceae; genus Flavobacterium; species Flavobacterium flavipigmentatum. Next base: position 107,888 of record NZ_JAGFBV010000006.1, read on the forward strand.
CCAAAACCCTTTCGTCCAGTTCACAACGAATCTGTATTTCTTCAATTAAATCATCAATTTGGTTCAAACTTGGGCGTATTTCTATAATTGGGTCTAATAAACCAGTTGGGCGAATTACTTGCTCAACATAAATTCCGTCTGATTTTTGCAATTCATAATCGGCGGGCGTTGCAGATACGTAAATCACCTGATTTTGCATGGCTTCAAATTCTTCAAATTTCAAAGGGCGATTGTCCATAGCTGCAGGTAAACGAAAACCATACTCGACTAGATTTTCTTTTCGACTACGATCGCCTCCATACATAGCGTGTACTTGCGAAATGGTCACGTGACTTTCGTCAACTACCATTAAATAATCATTTGGAAAATAATCCAACAAACAGAAAGGTCTCGTGCCCGCTTCTCTTCCGTCAAGATAACGTGAGTAGTTCTCAATTCCGGAACAATAACCTAGTTCCCGAATCATTTCAAGGTCAAAATTGGTGCGCTCTTCTAATCGTTTTGCTTCCAGATGTTTGCCTATTTCCTTAAAATAATCAACCTGTTTGACTAAATCTTGCTGAATTTCCCAAATTGCTCCTTGCAAAACATCGGGAGAAGTCACAAACATATTGGCCGGATAAATAGTTAGTTTTTTAAATTTTTCTATAACTAATGAAGTTTTAGCGTCAAAAGATTCTATTTCTTCAATTTCGTCTCCAAAAAAGTGAATTCTAAAAGCATCATCAGCATAACTTGGATACACTTCTACAGTATCACCTTTGATTCTAAAGGTTCCGGGAGTAAAATCAGCTTCGGTTCGGGCGTATAAACTTTGTACCAGACTGTGTAATAATTTAGTACGCGAAATCACCTGATCTCTTTCGATAGCAATAACATTTTTCTGAAATTCTACAGGATTTCCAATACCATACAAACAAGAAACAGAGGCAATAACAATTATATCTCGACGACCTGATAGGAGAGAAGATGTAGTACTCAAACGCATCTTTTCCAGCTCTTCATTGATAGATAAATCTTTTTCTATAAAAACACCAGTAACAGGCATGAAAGCCTCCGGTTGATAATAATCGTAGTACGAAACAAAATATTCTACCGCATTATTCGGAAAAAATTGTTTGAATTCTGAGTATAATTGCGCTGCTAACGTTTTGTTATGTGCCAAAACTAATGTCGGTTTTTGAACTTCCTGAATAACATTGGCAACGGTAAAGGTTTTTCCAGAACCTGTAACACCGAGTAATGTCTGGTACTTTTCGCCATCACGAACACCTTGCGCTAATTTTTCTATCGCTTGCGGTTGATCTCCTTTAGGGCTGTAATCTGAGGCTACTTGAAATTCCATTTTAAAAAGTAAAAGTTCTTATTTACAAAGATACAAGTTTGATTTCTTTTTATACGAAAGTAAAATCCAAAAGAAAACCGCCAACAAATAAATGCTGACGATTGTTCCATTTTACTAATTCTGGGGTAACTTAGAAACTAAAGCTCAATCTTGCAAACACAAAACGTCCGTTTTGACCAAATTGTGAAACATTTCGTGAGTAAACAAACTGATTTTGATTAGACAAATCAATAGCGGTTGCGGTTGGCGCATAGGTTACGTTTCCACCAGCATCAACACCATTGGCTCTCCTGGCGGTTTGCGGACCTAAGTTTTTATCAGGATAAATGTCAAAAATATTGTTAGCTCCAATTACAATTTTAGTAAAATCAGTAATTTTAAAGCCTACAGACATATCAGTAATTACTTTTCCTCCCCAAACTGGATGCTCATTTTCTACGGCTTTACCATTTACAATAGTGGCGCCCACAAATCCGTCACCATTTACATCTGCAACGTTTGGATCTGTAACTTCTCCAAAATATACATTTCTTAAAAAGAAATCGAATTTTTTATAAGTAAGATTATTTGTTAAGTTCACTTTTATTCGTGGAACTGCTTCTTCCAGATATATTCTTGAGGATTCAGAGTAATAAGTATTTACCTGTCCGGCGGCTTCCAAAATTGGTGAAGCGTGAATACTGCCTACCTGCTGCGTTTTTGAAAAAGTTCCTGACAAATCATTTTTTAAGGTCAAATTTTCATTTAAATTTAATTTGTTCGTAATCACAACATCGATTCCTTTTGATTCCGTATCGATCGCATTAGCAAAGAAAGTAGCCGCATTGGCGCCCGCTTGGTCGTAAAGCGACTGTGTTACAGGAGTTGGAGTAAATTGATCGGTAAGTACCACTCTGTCTTTTATTTTTATGTAATAAGCATCGGCCGTGATCGTAATATTAGCTGATGGTATTTTGGCACTAAATCCTGCACTTGCACTTCTGGATTCTTCTTGTTTTAATTTTGGAATACCCAATAAACCTGCTATTTGAGAATCATTGCTGAATGTTCCTACTTCAAAAGGTACACCTCCTGTAAATTGTGTTGCAGTCGATTCGTAGTAAATTTGATGTAAAGAAGGTGCTCTAAAACCCGTAGAGAAAGCACCGCGCAAGTTGATGTTATCTGTTATTTTGTAACGTGTGGCTAATTTAAAATTCGTAGTGCTTCCAAAATCTGAATAATTTTCAAAACGTACGGCTCCGTTTAGCAACCATTTTTCAGTAACATCTAATTCTAAGTCGGTATAAACGGCAACGCTATTTCTTTTTTCGTCTTTTGCATTAGCGGCTCTATATCCGGGAAAAACTTGCGCTCCTCCAGGTCTTGCGGCACCAAAAAAATCGGTCACTCGTATATTGGCAGGTGTTGTTCCTGTAACTACATTTCCGTTAATGTCATACTGGCTGTACGAATCAGGAACACCGGCATTGATACCATACATTTCGTAACGATATTCAGCACCGAAAGCTACGTTTAAAGTATTGAACTTTTTACTCAAATCGAAATTGGTTGTGTTTTGAGAAAAACGCAAACCTCCTGCATCAAATTCTGTTGGTGAGCCTTCTCTTAAAGTGGCATTTACAGTGTTTTCTATATTGTAATCAAAAGCATTTCTTCCAAAGGTATTGCTCAGGTCAAAATTCCAATCTTTAAAAAGAGTACCTCTAAGTCCTGCTGCAGCAGAAAGGTCATTAATGGTAGAATGTATTTCAGGTAAAAAGCCGTTCAAATACAAGCCTGTGTAGGATCTTGATTGATTTGGCCTTCTGAAAAAACCGGCAGATTCTCCTTCTCTGTAACTTGTACCGCCAAAAACATACACTTCTAATTTATCGTTTATAGGGTAAGCAGCATTCAGAAAGAACTGAACACTTTCAAATGAAGATTGTCCCACACGCATATTAAAATTTTTTCTTTCCAGATTTCGATAAGCCAGTTCTCCGTCGGTTGCATCAAAATTTAATGCAGTTTGTAACTGCGGGATAGTGGTAGCATTACTTATGGCGGTTTGTTGAGCACTTGTAAAATAGCTCACTTGTGGCGCATATCCTTTTATCGTATTGATTATTTGTGTTGTATTTGGTGTATTACTTATATTTCCGAACAAAGAATTGATGTTGATGCCATCTTCAGAAGCTCTTTGTTCAATAGCATTATAAGCATTGTAAATAGTACCGGCTGCATCATTAGCTCTGCTTGTGGCATCACGCAATTGCAAACTTCCTGTTACGTTGATAAAACTTTTCTCTTTGCCTAAATTTGTACCATAATTTAGGTCCAATTGGTAATGATTTCCATCATTTCCGCCTCTGTGATCATTAGCATTTTTTGAGAAATTGCTTCCTGAAAAAAGATTAATATCGAGTTTTTTAGTATCTTTTTTTATATTTAAATTGATCACTCCTGCAATAGCATCTGAGCCGTATTGAGCAGAAGCTCCATCTCTTAAAACCTCAATTTTTTCGAGAGCAAATGAGGGAATGGCGTTCAAATCTGTTCCTACTGATCCTCTTCCGGGAGTTCCGTTAATATTTACTAATGATGAAGTGTGTCTCCTTTTACCATTTAGCAAAACCAAAACCTGATCGGGTCCCAAACCTCTCAATTGGGCAGGGTCAAGGTGATCTGTTCCGTCTGCTACAGTTTGTGTGTTGGAGGTAAAGGAAGGTGCCACCATATTCAAAATCTGATTTAAATTGGTTTGTGCGCCCTGAGTGGCAATATCTTTCATCGCAATCACATCAATTGGCACGGCAGATTCTGTGACGGTTCTGGTCGGATTACGTGACCCAATAATGACCACATCCTGCAAAGTTTCGCCGCTTCCACTTGCTAAAGTAACATTTACAACAGGCCCGGTAACGGTTACAGTTTTGCTTTCTAGCCCCACATACGAAAATTGCAGTACGTCTCCAATTTTAGCTTCAATAGTATAATTTCCTTCAATATCGGTGACTGCCCCTCGTTGTGTACCTTTTACCAGTACGCTAACCCCGGGTAAGGAAGCTCCAGTTTCATCTACGACTTTTCCTTTTACAAGGTCAATTTTATTGTTTTGAGTTATCCGAACGTTGTTTTCTGGTGTGTTTTTAAGATCAGTTGCATTTAAATTGTTACTGTTGGCGAGAATAATGGCTAATGCAAATGGCGAAAGCGACACCTTTTTGAGTCGTAAAAGCATTCCATTTTTGAATAGATCTTTTTTCATAATTTTGGTTTGTTATTAATTTGGTTTTGAAATAATAGAAATCAAAAAAATAATTTAAAATAGGCTTTGGGCACTATAATAAATTAATGAGAAGGGGATTTTGAATTTGTTTTTGGTATGAATCTTTAAGGCATGAGAATCTGAACCATTGGTAATAGCGACTTTATTGGAAAAGATGATGCTGTACTATGCTTGCAAATTAAAGTGGTATTATTCGCCAGATTGTAAAACATCAAAAATAAATTTCTTGTAATGGTAAAACTACATAATTTTATATTAAAATTCTTACTCAAGGTAAAAAAAATATAAACTTTTTAGATTATTTAAGTATACGGTAGTTTAAAAGCATTAAAAATAGTTTTTTTTGAAATTTAAGATTCTATTTTTATTGTTTTTAGAATTTAAAATTACAACTTCCACTCTTTTTGCTGATTAGCGCTTAAGAAAGTCCAAGCAACAATACGACTTGTTTTTTGCCCTTGCGCCATATCAATGGTCTTGATTTTGGAAGCATTTACTTTGTTTAAAGTCTTATAAATGCTCGAAAGGTTTTCTTTCTTGGATACTAAAGTCGTGAACCACAAACATTGCATGGGATATTTGGCACTTTCGTAAATCATTTGAGTTACAAAACCAATTTCTCCGCCATTGCACCATAATTCGGCATTGTGGCCTCCGAAATTCAAAATTGGATTGGTTGTTTTTTTCTCTTTCGGATTTAAATTTGAAATCTTGCGAACAGTACTTTTGTTGGCTTCGGCTTCTGAAGCGTGAAACGGTGGATTGCACATTGTAAACGTGAATCGATCTTCGGGAGTAATGATGTTTTTAAAAATAAATCTTGATTCTGTTTGTTGTTGCAAACTGATGGCGTCAATTAAATGCGGATTGGCTTCGATAATAGTACTACAATTGTCAATAGCAACTTCGTCAATATCGGTGCCCACAAAATTCCAGTCGTAAAGTGCATTTCCTAAAATTGGATAAATACAATTGGCTCCTGTACCCACATCAAGACCTAAAACATTTACCCCTTCCGGCTGAATGCCGTTATTGGTTTCTGTTAGTAAATCGGCCAGATAATGAATGTAATCTGCTCTTCCGGGAATAGGAGGGCAGAGGTATTTTTTGGGGATGTCCCAATTTTGAATTTTATAATAGGTCTGTAGCAATGCTTTGTTGAGCAATTTTACAGCTTCGGGATCACTAAAATCTATTGTTTCGATGCCGTGAATGTTGATGGCAACATGTTTTTTTAATTCGGGACAATTTGAAATAAGTAGTGCAAAATCGTATCGCGAACGATGAAGATTTCGTGGATGTAAATTGGTTTTTTCAGAATCGTCTATCATTTTATTTTATCAATTTGGGTGCAAAGATAGTCATTCCTTTTTGGGAAATTGTATTTATGAAAATGATTGCCCTAGCCCTGATGGAAGCGACATCCTTTTTCTGGCTTTTTTTGCCAGGAAAAGATACAGCGGACAGCAGGAAATAGCTTCTAATCATTACATTCCATTAATAATAAATCGCCATCTTCGTGGAAGATACTTACGAGTCCGTCCTGAGCCACGGCGTTGCTGCTACCGGTTCTATAGCCAATTGTGAGGGTGTCATTTTGCAAAGGATATTGCAAATTGGTCGAAGAAATGCCATTGACCACCCCGATCGGAATTAGAGAAATAGGGGTTTTGGCGGTGTACCATTTTTCGAATTTTTTAGGCAATAAAAATATTTTGGAGTGATCATCGAGAATCACAATTTTGAGTAAATTTCTGTATCGAACGATGTTGGTAAGATTGGTGATGGTGTGATCGGCACGTTTTCCTGTTGCCCAAATTACGTTGACTGCGGGGATTTTTCGTTGGATAAGATAGTCAAAAGCCTTCTCCAGATCGGTTTTATCCTGATCGGGAGCGTGTACGATTTCGATTGGAAATTGCGAGGTTTTGTAGGTTTCCGGATCAAAACCACGATCAAAATCACCCAAAAGTACATCTATTTTGATGTCGAGTTTAATGACTCTTTCGATAGCAGAATCGAGTACGATGACCAACGGCGACCATTCGAGCAACTGTCCGAGCAACTCATTATTGCAGGACGCGCCATTGGCAATAATTAAGGCCGGTTCCTGATCGTCGCGAACTATATGGTGTGATGACATGCTGATTTTAGATTTTAGATTGTTGATTTTAGATTGTTGATCAGTGAAAAGCGATTTCAAGCTTTAATTTTTTTAAAAAAACTTAGAATCTAAGTCTCTAAGGGCCTCGGAACCTCTCTTAAACTAAATTTTTGATCACTGAATACTAATTTATGACTTTAATTTGAAAAACTTAGAATCTTAGTCCCTCATAAAATCAGTTCCTCTCTTAAACCAATCTTCGGTGGTAATTGATTTGTCCTAAATGATAGGCGAGATGCGTAGAAAGATGTACTAGAAAAAAACCTGTTGTCATTTCTTTTTCAAAAACGATTTGCGGGTAAATAGCTGCTAAATCAGCTTCTGTCAAGCTGTCAAGCGCATTGTTGACTACCGAGATAGTATCTTCGATTTTACTGATTAATTCGGATTTGGGAATGTCTTTTGATGAAAATTCTAAAGGCCTGTTTCTATTGTAACCTGTTTTACCAATTTCTGCACCAATATAGGCATTTATATTCCCGATGAGGTGCAAGCAAATATTTCCTGTAGAATTGGCGATATTTTTATCGATTGCCCAAATTTTGCTTTCGTCCTGATAGGCTTCGATTTCGCTTTTAAGTTTGTTAAGGTCTCGGTCAAAAAGTGATTTTAGAGTTTCGATTAACATAAGTATTCTTAAATTTTATTTTTTATCGGAATCCAAATATCCTCTTCGGCATTGGGGTCGTCTTTTTTGTATTTATCGGTCATCACAGCAAAATGAGGCCTTTCGTCAACAATATAGGCAGAATTGGGTAACCATTTTGTAAAAATAGCCTGGTAGGTTTTTTGAGCATCATTTGAAGAACCTTTGTGAGTAAAAACAGCGTAGTTGCCCTCTGGAATAACTAAAGTATGCATTTCTGAAGGAACTTCGTTAAAATATGAAACCGCAACTGCCGCCCATTTTTGGAAAGTATTGTTAGGATCAAAAGGATCAAAATGGCCAACGGGAAATACTTCAAGCGAATATAAATTGGAGTTGATGGTGTTTTTAATTTCTTTTCTTCTCGGCATAAAGCCTCTCCATAACTGAAAAGTTTTGTTTTCTATAAAATTCATTGAAATGTATTGCCCAATTAGCTTTTGTTCGGATAATTTTTCGATTCTGGCTTCCATTTTTCTTGTGTTATTCTATGATGTACTTTCTGGAATCGGTTTCGCTAAGCGAAAAATAACCCAACGGATAATTGGCAGAATCGGTTGTGTTGATGATATTTCCTCTCACCGTTGCTGGTGGCGACTGAAAAGGTCCTCCTGAACTATTACCCGCAATACTAACCAAAATACTGATGTAGTTGTAATATTGTTTAGAGATACCAATGTGTGTTATCTCAATCACATCGCCGGGCTTTAAGTCTTCGTCATCAGAAATACTAAAAAATTCGTTGCCTTCAAAAAACTTATCCTCATCTGCATAATAGTTCGATTTTACTTTGTTAGAATACAGATATTTATACAAATAATAGTTGTTTTCGTTGGCAGGATCATTGTAAAAAGTTTTTATCTCAATGTCTTGTCCAGTAAAACCACCTTCGTTATTTTGCTCAATTCGGGTAATAGGAGCAACTGCTTTAAATGTTTCAGAAGCATTGTAAGTATTGCCATTACTGATGACTGTCAGCGTATACGTCTGACCAATTACTGGTATGAAATTATTGCATACATATTGTCCTGTTTCGGGTATTTCTGTAAAGTTGAATTGTTGGTTGCTGCTGTTTCGGACAAAAACAGTCGCTCCCGAAACGGTTGGAACTTTGTTTTCAAAATAATCAGCTGTGGTCGTTAGTTTTATGGTTTGTTGAGTTCCTGTCGTTCCTTTTTCCCAGTTGATTGCTGCTTCTATAACCAATTTTGGTGGAGCAGCATCCAGATCAATATCTATTACTTCTTCGCAATTGGTAAAGAAAAGAGCCATAAAAAGCACAATTAATAAGTGTAATTTTTTCATAACAATATGATTTATTTTCTTTTGATAGAAAGTGTTTTTTTTAGAATTTAAAGTTATAACTCACGGCAGGAACTACACCGAAAATAGATGTTTTTACGGCTTCATTATCACCTGTGTCTACGTTCTGGCGAAAATTGATCGAAGCGGCATTTTGTCTATTATACAGGTTATAGATACTAAATACCCATTCGCCCTTCCAATTTCTGCCCTTATTTTTTCTGGGTGTCAAGGTAGCCGAAATGTCTAAATGATGATAGGCTGGCAAACGATTTTCGTTACGCAACCCATAACTCGGCACCGTAATTCCTAAATATTCATATTGGCCGTTCGGATAGGTTACAGGCTGTCCCGATTGCAAAGCAAAATTGGCTCCAAAAGACCATTTTTCGTTCAAATTATAAGAGGATGTTATAGCAAGGTTGTGGGTTTTGTCATAAGCAGAGTTGTACCATTGTCCGTTGTTGATACCGCTTTCCTGTGGAGTTCTTCCCGGTGTTTGCTGCTCAGATTTTGATAGTGTGTACGAAATCCATCCGTTTAATTTGCCTTCATTTTTCTTAAACATAATTTCTAAACCATAAGAACGCATTCTGCCGTTTAAAATTACTTGTTCGATAGCATCATTTGCAATCAAATCGGCTCCATCGATATAATCAAGTCGGTTTTGAATTTTTTTGTAATAGGTTTCAGCTTCGATAGAATAGGCTCCGTCACTGATGTTTCTAAAGTATCCAAATGCCACCTGATCTGCAATTTGTGGTTTGATATAATTATCACTTGGCATCCAGACATCAAGCGGAGTAGGCGATGAGGTATTCGAAATTAATTGAAGATATTGCGCCATTCTATTGTAACTGGCTTTTAAAGCCTGATCATCATTGAGCTGATATGAAACTGAAAATCGGGGTTCTAAGTTATTGTAACTTTTTATCGATTTGTTTTTACTAAAATATTGAGTAGAAGTAGGAATTCCTTTTTCGTAAATCTGAAGTTCAGGGTTGAAAGTCACCGGACTATCATTTTCATAATAATTAATTGTCGAAGCACCCAGACGATAAAATAAGCTGTAACGCAGTCCGTACGAAACGGTGATTTTTGTCGAAAGTTGATTTTCAGCTTCTATGTAAACCGCTGGTTCAAAAGCATATTTTTTATCTAATTGATCGGGGTTAATTCCCGACTCGTCATTGCTTGGCTTGATAGTTCCCGGGTTAAATTCATAATAAATACCATTTAGACCATAATTCAATTTGAATTTATCCGAAATATAGTTCTTAAAATCATATTTGATATTGTAGTTTTTAATGCCCGAATCCCATGTAAATCCGACAAAATCCAGATCAAGACCGTAATAATAATCACTGTAAATCAATGATAAATTCGAAAACAGCTTGTCTGAGTATAAGTGGTTCCAACGTAAATTTAGCGTTGAGTTTCCATAAATATTGGTAAAACTTTTGTTTAAACTAAAGACATCGCGACCAAAATAACCCGATAAGTACAAACTGTTATTGTCGTTTAATTTATAACTTAATTTAGTATTCAAATCATAAAAATAAGCCGAGTTGTCTTTTTGATCTTCAGAAAATTTCAAGAACAAATGAGCGTATGAAGCCCTTCCGCCAATTAAAAAAGAACCTTTGTCTTTTACCAAAGGACCTTCGGCAAGAATTCTGCTCGAAATCAATCCGATTCCACCATTTACATGGAATTCTTTGCTGTTTCCGTCTTTTTGGTAAATATCCAAAACAGAAGAAGCTCTTCCGCCATAGCGAGAAGGAATACCGCCTTTATATAATTTTAAATCTTTGATAGCATCTGGATTAAAAACTGAGAAAAAACCAAATACGTGAGAAGAATTAAAGATTGTAGCTTCGTCCAATAAAATTAAATTTTGGTCTGCACCACCACCACGAACATTAAAACCTGATGCACCTTCGCCAGCATTGGTAACGCCTGGAAGCAATAAAATTGATTTTAAAACATCAACTTCTCCCATCACTACGGGCATTTTTTTTATGGTCGAAATAGAGAGTTTGTTGATACTCATTTCGGGCGATTTGATATTGATTTTACCTTTATTATCAGTAATAACAACTTCCTCTAATTCTTCACCACCTTCGTTTAAAGCAAAATTATTCTTGGTGTTTTGATTTAAAATGATCGTTTTTTGAATGGTTTGATACCCTAAATAGCTAATTTCGATCTGGTATTCGCCAGCTGGAACAGTAAGCGAATAAAAACCGTATTCATTGGTTGTAGTACCGATTTTTAGAGATGGAATGTAAACATTTACACCAATTAAGGTTTCGTTGTTTTTAAAGTCTTGTATAGTGCCACTTAAAGTGAATTTTTCCTGAGAAAAGGAAGTCACAGTGGTGAAAATAATAATAAGAAATGCGGCAATTTTGTTTGTTATCATTGTCGTGGTTTTGATTGACATAGTTAAGAATTCTTACTAAATATTTCCGTAAATCAATTGTTAAACATTAGTTAAGATAAAAAAAGGCAACCATTGCGGGTTGCCTTTCTTAAAGTAGTATAATAACACGTGTTGATATTTATTTAATTTCAGCAAGAATTGCATTAAAAGTTGCACTAGGACGCATTGCCTTACTTACTAATTCAGGATTTGGCTGGTAATAACCACCCAGTTCCTGAGGTTTTCCTTGCGCGCCAATTAATTCAGCATCAATTTTAGCTTCGTTAGCTTCGAATTCAGCTGCAATTGGAGTAAAAATGGCTTTCAATTCAGCATCTTTGTTTTGAGCCGCCAAAGCTTGAGCCCAATAGAAAGCAAGGTAAAAATGAGAGCCACGGTTGTCAATCTGACCTATTTTACGTGCTGGAGATTTATCATTTGCAAGGAATTTATCGTTGGCTTCGTCTAAAGTTTCAGATAATACAATTGCTTTAGAATTGTTTAAACTTTGTCCTAAATGCTCTAATGAAGCACCAAGAGCTAAAAATTCTCCTAACGAATCCCAACGCAAATAACCTTCTTCTGTAAATTGCTCAACGTGTTTAGGGGCAGAACCTCCAGCACCCGTTTCAAACAATCCACCACCATTCATTAAAGGAACGATAGAAAGCATTTTTGCAGAAGTTCCTAATTCTAAAATAGGGAACAAATCGGTTAAATAATCACGCAGAACGTTTCCAGTTACAGAAATAGTGTCTAAACCTTTAATAATTCTGTCAAGAGTAAATTCTGTGGCAGCCACTGGGTTTAGGATACGTATGTCTAGGTTGGTTGTATTGTAGTCTTTTAGGTATTTCTGAACTTTGGTAATCAATTCTCTGTCGTGCGCTCTGTTTTCGTCAAGCCAGAAAACGGCAGGAGTATCAGACAAACGTGCTCTGTTTACGGCTAGTTTTACCCAATCCTGAATAGGAGCATCTTTAGCCTGGCACATTCTAAAAATATCATTAGTTTCAACATTTTGCTCCATTAAAACAGTTCCTTTGTTGTCTACTACACGCACAACGCCATCACCGATCATTTGGAAAGTTTTGTCGTGAGAACCATATTCTTCAGCTTTTTGGGCCATCAAACCTACGTTAGGAACACTTCCCATTGTTTTAGGATCAAAAGCACCGTGTTTTTTACAGAAGTCAATAGTAGCCGTGTAAATTCCAGCGTAAGAACGGTCTGGAATAACAGCGATTGTATCTTGTTGTTTTCCTTCTTTATTGTACATCTGTCCAGAAGTACGAATCATTGCTGGCATAGAAGCATCAACAATTACATCAGATGGAACGTGTAAGTTGGTAATTCCTTTATCAGAATTAACCATTGCAATAGCAGGTCCGTTTTCGATCGCTTTTGTAATGTCAGCTTCTACTTCAGCTTGTTCAGGTCTTCCAGCAATTTTTGCATAAATATCTCCTAAACCATTGCGAGTATCAATGTTTAATTCATTGAATAAAGCTTCGTATTTTTTGAAAAGATCAGCAAAATAAACTTCAACGATAGCGCCAAAGATAATTGGATCAGACACTTTCATCATCGTCGCTTTCAAATGGACAGAAAGTAAAACACCTTCTTTTTTAGCATCTGCAATTGCACCGGCAACAAAAGTTTTTAAAGCGTGTAAGTTTAATACAGAGCTATCAATAATTTCTCCTGCTTTAAGCGGCGTACTTGCTTTAAGAACAGTAGTTGTACCGTCTTTTGCAACAAATTCTATTTTTACATCATTCGCTTCTGCTACTGTTACCGATTTTTCACTCGCGTAAAAGTCACCGTTTGGCATCGAAGCTACTTTTGTTTTTGAGTCGGCAGACCATGCACCCATTGAGTGAGGATTTGCTTTTGCAAAGTTTTTTACTGCTCTTGGCGCTCTACGGTCAGAGTTTCCTTCACGTAAAACCGGATTTACAGCAGAACCTAAAACTTTAGCATATTTTGCCTTAATTTCCTTTTCGGCATCGTTTTGAGGCTCTTCAGGAAAATCAGGTATTTTATAACCATGAGACTGCAATTCTGCAATAGCGGCTTTTAGCTGCGGTACAGAAGCAGAAACATTAGGCAATTTGATAATATTGGCTTCAGGTTGTGTTGCCAATTGACCTAATTCTGCCAATGCATCTCCGGTTTTTTGCGAATCTGTAAGAAACTCAGGAAAATTGGATAAAATTCTACCCACTATCGAGATATCTCTGGTTTCGATTGCAATGCCAGCTGTAGCTGTAAAAGCTTGAACAATAGGTAAAAAAGAATAAGTCGCTAACAATGGCGCCTCATCAGTTAAGGTGTAATAAATTTTAGAATTCTGTGTCATTTTTTTTTTTTTTTTTATAATCGTATCGCCAAGGGTGAGCGATGTAAAAGGTATATTTGGCTCAGAATGAGCGCAGCAAATATAATAAAATCAGTCCGAAAACGGTGTAGTTTTCCGGATAAATACTCAAATTAGCAGATTGTTATTTCGGCGACTTAAAATTATCAAATCGGTGGTTTTGATATTAAAAAATTGCAGTTTTATTATTTTAAATTATAAGAATAAAAAAAAACTCGTTTCAAATTACTTGAAACGAGTTTTTTATAACAAAGAGATAATAAATTATCTTCTTTTATCCTTAATCTTAGCTTTTTTACCAGTAAGTTCTCTGAAGTAGAAAATTCTAGCTCTACGTACAGCTCCTTTTTTGTTGATTTCAATTTTTTGCAAAGCTGGCAAGTTTACTGGGAAGATACGCTCAACACCAATAGCTCCAGACATTTTACGAATAGTAAAAGTTTCTGTGTTACCAGAACCTCTTCTTTGAATAACAACTCCTTTAAAAAACTGAGTTCTTGTTTTTTCACCCTCTTTAATTTCGTAGTAAACTGTGATTGTATCTCCAGCTCCGAAAACAGGGAAATCTTTTTTAGCAACTAATTCGGTTTGAACGAATTTCATTAAATCTGCCATGATATCTTATAATTATGGTTTTTATATAGAGCAACATTCACGGATCTCGCCAGAGGTTAGTCTAATTTTGGTGCAAAAATACAAAAAAAGTCGAAAGTTACAAGTCGAAAGTTTAAAAATGTTTTTGTTTTACAATTTTAAGATTTTATGACTCATTTAGCAAATCCGGACGTCTGTTTTTGGTGTGTTCATACGCCATATCCTCGCGCCACTTGTCAATTTTGGCAAAATGACCGCTGGTTAAAACGTCTGGAACTTTCCATCCTTTATAATCTGCAGGTCTAGTATATATGGGTCCCGAAAGTAAATTATCCTGGAAACTATCTGTTAAAGCCGAAGTTTCGTCGCTTAAAACACCTGGAATTAAACGAATCAAAGCATCCGACAAAACCAACGCGCCCAATTCTCCTCCCGACAAAACATAATCGCCAATCGAAATTTCTCTCGTAATAAAATGATCTCGCACACGCTGATCTACTCCTTTATAATGTCCGCACAAAATGATAATATTCTCATACATCGACATTGTGTTGGCCATCTTCTGGTTCAGAGTTTCTCCGTCTGGCGACATATAAATTATTTCATCGTAAGTTCTTTCGCTCTTCAAATGCGTTATACAGGCATCAATTGGCTGCACCGTCATTACCATTCCGGCACCTCCGCCAAACGGATAATCGTCAACACTTTTTTGTTTGTTGGTGGTATAATCACGAAGATTATGAAAATGAACTTCTACCAAACCTTTATCGATAGCACGTTTCATAATCGAAGCCTCAAACGGACTTTTTAATAATTCGGGTAAAATGGTAATGATATCAATTCGCATTGTTTTTCTTAAAAATTTATGAGTGGCAAAGATACAAAGTAAATTTTTGAGAAATTTAAAAAACAAAGCCTTAAAAATTAAAGAATTTACTGATATACAGAGTTGTATGCCAAATAAGGTAATAAATATGAGTTTCTAAATTTAATTAATTGAATTTTAATTATTTAAGTGATAATTGTGTAAAATTACAGTATCTTTATGTAAGTTTTTTATATATTATAACACCTACTATTATAGTATTAATCTTTAATGATTGAAATTTGACTAAAAACATCTAAAATAGTAATCTTATGAAAAAAATTATTTTACTAACCGCGACATTAATAATCTGCGCATGCTCCAGTTCTAAAAATGATGGAGATAAATTAATCGGACAGACAAAAAATAAAGTTATGAAGAGTTTAGGTGCGCCTGTACGTACTTTGAATAATGATACCAAAGGCGAAATACTTATTTACGCTGATCAGATTTATACAAATTCTCATAGCCAGAATGGTTCTACAATGGTGGGCGCAAACTATTGGAAATATATGTTTGTTTACATCAATACGGAAGGAAAAGTTTCTTCATGGAGAAATGAAAAACAAGAATATCCGCCACAGCAAATTGATGCCGATAAATTAATTGGAGTTGATAATATGTTGAGTGTAAATTAAGTAAAGTGTTTTTTTTTAAATTGTTGTAAAAAAGTATCTTGTCAAATTAGATGTTTTTTTATTTGTAAAACTTTACTTAATATCTTAAACTCATCAAATGAATAATTTTGATATCATTTTTTAATTCAATTATCCATTCTCCTGCTTCTCTTCTTTTTCATAAATAGAGTTTAATAGCTTTAATGAATACAAATTATCGACAATTAAATATTTATTTTCGAGTTGGTAATTCAATTTAAAAGGAGAAATTTTTCCGTTTATTTTTGATTTTAGCTTTTTAAATAAGACAAATCGATTTTCAAATTGAGTTTATTCATTAGGGAAATAGTAACTTTACATTGAGAATATTATTTTGAAAATGGTAACACGACGTACTTTTATAATCAACAATAGTTTGGCTGCAACAGCTGTTCTGATTGCACCTTCATTAGCTTTTACAATGGATAAAAAGGAAATAGGTTTACAGCTTTATACTTTGCGAAAGGAACTCTCGAACAACGCAAAAGGAACTTTAGAAAAAGTAGCAAAAGCTGGGTATACAAACGTAGAAACCTATGGATTTTCTATTAAAGATCAATTTTGGGGATTGTCACCAATAGCATTAAAACAAATTCTGGATTCAAACGGATTGAAATCTGTAAGTGGACATTATAATTTGGGTAGCTTTTTGGTTGATGGAAATAAAACAGAACTCAAAGCAGCCATCGAAGCAGCGAAAATTTTAAAGAGTGAATACTTAACAATCCCGTGGGTTGATGAGCCTTACAGAAAAAATACAGACGATTATAAAAAAATATCTGCAGCTCTTAACGAAGCGGGAAAAATGTGTCAAAACGAAGGTTTAAAACTGGCTTACCATAATCATGATTTTGAATTTGAAAATCACAACGGTACTTCAGGCTACCAGATATTAATCCAAGAAACAGATAAACAGTTGGTTTATTTTGAAATGGATTTGTATTGGGTCGTTTTTTCAGGTTTAAATCCAGTTGATTTATTTCAGCAAAATCCCGGCCGATTCAGCATGTGGCATGTAAAAGATATGGATAAAGTAAATCGAAAATTAAATACTGAAATTGGTTCAGGTTCTATTGATTTTAAATCCATTTTCATGGAAGCAAAACAATCCGGAATGCACCATTTCTTTGTAGAGCAGGAAAATAATTACAACCCAAATCCCTTCGATTCAATAATAAAAAGTCATGATTTTATCTCAAAAAAATTGATTTAATCCTAAATATTGCCTGAAAAAAGTATTTTTGTAGCAATATCAATAAAATAGGTAATATGCAAAGTTTCGGTACCAGCAAAGAATTTATAAAAGGAGCAGAAATAGAGTGGGAAGTGGTTGGAGAAGGCGTTAAACGCAAAATTATGGCTTTTGATGATCGCGTAATGCTGGTTAGCGTACATTTTGAAAAAGGTGCTATTGGAGCTTTGCACGATCATTATCATACTCAGGTAACGTATATTTCTAGCGGAAAATTTGATGTAACTATTAATGGTGTTACTCAGACTTTAGAAGAAGGAGACAGTTTTTATATTCCGCCTCATGCAATTCATGGCGTTGTTTGTTTAGAAACTGGAATTCTAACGGATGTTTTTAGTCCTATTCGGGAGGATTTCATGCAGGGAAGAACATATTAAATTCAAAACAGGTGTGGTTTTTAGTTTTAAATTTTATATTTTTTTAAACTTTAGTTCTAAATTAGAATAGTATTTTTGCCTAATGAATTTATCCAAAACGAGTGTCTTATTTATGGCAGTTTGCACTGGACTTATAGTTGCAAATCTCTATTACTGTCAGCCTTTAATTGTTTTAATTGCCAACGAATTTAAAATTCCTGAAGCCAATGCGGGAACAATAACCTACCTGACTCAGGCGGGTTACGCAATAGGATTGTTTTTTATGGTGCCATTGGGCGATAAAATCGAAAGAAAAAAGCAAATTCTAATGACTACCTTAGCATCCGTAATCGCTCTAATTATTGCGGCTACGGCCAAAAGTTTCTTTATTTTGCAAATAGCATCTTTACTTATAGGAATCACCTCAATTGTTCCGCAGCTTATTTTGCCTTTGGCAGCGTCATTAACGAGTCAGGAACAAAGAGGCAAAGTCATCGGAACGATCATGAGCGGTCTGCTGGTTGGTATTTTGTTGTCGCGAACTCTAAGCGGGTTTATAGGTCAGGTTTTAGGCTGGAGATCCATGTTTTGGATCGCTGCTGGCATTTGTCTTTTGATATTTTTTGCTATCCAAAAGAAATTCCCAGTCAATAAACCACAGTTTTCGGGTACATACGGTCAATTAATACAATCACTTTTTACCTTAATAAAAACACAACCTGTTTTGCGCGAAGCGACCCTGATTAATGTCTTTTGCTTTGCTCAGTTTGGGGCTTTTTGGACTACTATGGTTTTATTACTTTCGGGTGCTCCATTTAATTTCAACAGTGCCACAATTGGTCTTTTCGGGATCGTAGGCGCTTCTGGAGCTTTGGCAGCTCCGCTGGTTGGTAAAATGGGTGACAAGGGAAATCCTCGTGTTGCTGTAGGTTATGGTTGTTTATTGATGCTGATCAGTTTTATTATTTTTTACTTTTCGATAGAAAGTGTTATCGGAGTGATTATCGGAATTGTTTTTATAGACATAGGCATTCAAGGCGTTCATATTTCGAACCAAACCAGAGTATATTCATTAGTTCCGGAAGCTAGAAACAGATTGAATACTGTATTTATGTCGTTTAGTTTTTTAGGAACGGCCGCTGGTTCTGCATACGGATTATTATTATGGAAAATAGGTCAATGGCATGCCGTAGCGATCGGTTGTGCTCTTTTGGCCATTTTGGCATTGATTGTTTATAGCGTTACATTTAAATCAAAATCTAAAACAATAGAAACCGCAAATTGATATAAAATTAATTCGTAAATTTGCATTCAAAATTAAAAAATAACAACAATGGAAAACGGAATATACGCTAAATTCAACACGAGCAAAGGTTCGATTTTAGTGAAACTAACTCATGACTTAACACCAGGAACCGTAGGGAATTTTGTAGCTCTTGCAGAAGGAAATATGGAGAATAAAGTAAAACCTCAGGGAACTAAATTTTACGACGGATTATCTTTTCACAGAGTAATTCCAGATTTTATGATTCAGGGAGGTTGTCCAAAAGGTACTGGAACTGGAGATCCAGGTTATAAATTTGATGATGAATTTCACCCAAGTTTGAAACACGATCGTCCGGGAGTTTTGGCAATGGCAAATTCAGGACCTGCTACCAATGGTTCTCAGTTTTACATTACGCATGTTCCAACTTCTTGGTTAGATGGTAAACATACTGTTTTTGGTCATGTTATCGAAGGTCAGGATGTTGTCGATGCTGTAGCTCAGGGAGACGCTCTTGAAACTTTAGAAATTATCAGAGTTGGAGAAGAAGCTCAAAAATTTAATGCTATTGAAGCTTTTATCGCTTTAAAAGGTGCTCGTCTAAAGCGTGATGCTGCTTTAAAAGCAGAATCTGAGGCTAAAATGGAGCAGCTTGCCGCTGGTTTTGATAAAACAGAAAGTGGTTTGCGTTACAAAATGATTCAAAAAGGAGATGGTAAAAAAGCAGAAGCAGGTAAAACAGTTGCTGTTCATTACGAAGGATCTTTAGAAACAGGAAAAGTGTTTGATTCATCTTATCCACGTAAAAAACCAATCGAATTTAGATTAGGTCAGGGTCAGGTTATTGAAGGTTGGGATGAAGGGATCGCTTTGCTACAAGTAGGAGACAAAGCTCGTTTTGTAATTCCATCTGATTTGGCTTACGGAGCTGCGGGTGCAGGAGGAGTAATTCCGCCAAACGCAACTTTAATTTTTGATGTTGAATTAATGGACGTTAAATAGTCTATAAAAATTTTAATTTTAATTAAAGTTTCACTTAAAATAATAATCCCGTCTGGTTGAATCCAGATGGGATTTTTTATATTTACTTCAAAATAAACTAAACATGAAATCAAGAATTTTAACTATTTCCATCGCACTCGTTTTATTTTCGTGCGCTACAAAAACACCATCAGTTCCAGCTGCAACTACTGAAAATGCGACTGCAGCAAAAACAGTTGAACTAACCCCTGAGTTGGTCGCAGGACAAAACTTGTATGATAATAATTGTGCAAAGTGTCACAAATTATACGAACCTAAGAAATTTAGTCAGGAACAATGGAAACCTATTTTGGTAAGAATGCAGAAAAAAGCACATTTAGACGATACGCAAATGGCTTCAATATCTAATTATATTACATCGCAATTGTAAAATTTAAAAAAAAGCATTTTCTTCGGCGAATGCTTTTTCTATTTCCATTTTATGCCACAACCCATATTTGGCTTTTGAGGATTTTTTAAACTTCTGTTGTAAATTAAGGCATCGATAGCACTTCGTAAATCACTTCCGCTTAACGGAATTTCATTTCCTGGTCTCGAATCATCCAGTTGTCCATGATAAAATAATTTATCCTGACTATCAAACAAGTAAATGTCTGGCGTGCAGGAAGCATCGTATGCTTTTGCAACTTCTTGACTTTCATCAAATAAATAAGGAAAATCGATTTTATGCTGAAAGGCAAATTCGGTCATCATCTCGGGTGAATTTTCGGGATTACTGATGCTGTCATTACTCGAAATAGCGAGTACACCAAGTCCTTGTACACGATAATCATTGGCTATCATGATGATTTCGGGAACAGCGTGAAGGACAAAAGGACAATTGTTGGCTATGAAAAGAACCAATGTTCCTTTTGATCCTTTTAAATCTTCAAATGAATAAGTGTCATTCGAGTTGGTATCTTTTAATTTGAAGTTGGGAGCAATAGTTCCAAGCGGAAACCTATTTGAAGCTGTCTGTGCCATTTTTTACAGAAAATTAGTTCTTCAAATTTAACTTTTAATTTTTGTAATAAAGCGGTAGTAAAGGTAAAAAATACCCAAAGAATAAGTTCTTGCTCAAAAAAAACAGTACATCCTTTGGGTATTGGTAAAAAAATTATGAATTCAGGAAGTGTAGTAAATCCTGATTTAATTTTTCTTTTTCGGTATAAAATAAACCGTGCGGAGCTCCTTCATAGACAATGTAAGTATTGTTTGTGATGGCTTTTGCAGCTTTTTCTGAGGTAAGTTCGATAGGAACAATTTTATCGTCATCTCCGTGAATGATCAAAGTTGGTACTTTAATGGTCTGTAATTCATCTCTAAAATCAGTATTCGAAAAAGACTCAGCACATTTTAAGGTAGCTCTTGGAGATCCGGCAGAACAAAGCGCTCGATAATATTCAAGCAGCGGATTACTCAAAGGTTTATTGATAATGTTAACACCAAAAAAAGTTTTGCCAAAATTATCTATAAAAGCAATTCTGTCATCTTTGATAGCCTCCGCAGTACCTTCACTTTTTTCCTTTGGATGCCCGTAAGGATTGTCTTCTGTCTGTAATAAAAAGGGTATAACAGATGATAGTAAAACCGCTTTTGTAACTCCTTTTCCGCCATGACGGCTAAAATAACGAACCACTTCGCCACCACCCATAGAAAAGCCTACAAGAGTTACGTTTTCTAACTCTAGCTGATCGATAATTTGTTTTAAATCATCTGTTAAAGTGTCGTAATCATAACCGTTCCAGGGTTGCGATGATTTGCCAAATCCTCTTCGATCATAGGCAATTACACGATAATTGTTCTGAACCAGAAAGTCGATTTGATATTCCCACATTTCATTAGAAAGTGGCCAGCCATGAATAAGAATTACGGGTTTTCCTTGCCCATAATCCTTTACATACAACTTAACATTTTGTTCCGTTTCTATAAATTTATCACTATTAGGATGTTGCACATCAAAGTGTGAATCTCTTAAAGTGGTGTCGTTTTGAATGAGAATATTTTCCATTTTATTATTTTAAAGGAGTTGTTTTACTTAATCGCTTTTGTAAAACTAATTCTTTATTAGAAAAATATCTTACAGAATTAAGGCTGTCAATTGCAAAATTAATACGTTTGTAAAATAATTATTTAACAAATAAAAAATGGATTTGACTTGGAGTGAATTTGAAAGGACAGATATGCGTATAGGTACAATAATCGAGGTAAATGATTTTCCAGAAGCGAGAAAACCAGCTTTTCAGCTGACCATTGATTTTGGTGCAGAGATTGGGATTAGGAAATCATCGGCTCAAATTACCAAACGCTACCAAAAAGAAGATTTGTTAAACCGACAAATCGTTTCGGTTGTTAATTTTCCTAAAAAACAAATAGGCAAATTTATGAGCGAGTGTCTGGTGCTTGGTGCAGTAGGCGAGGAGGGAGACGTGATCCTGCTAGCACCCGATTTTAGGATTGAAAATGGTTTGCGTATAGGTTAATTTGTTTTTTGATTGCAAATACGGATTTTGCCGAATGTTATTTGTAAAATGCTTTGATCTTTACTATCAATTGTTCTAATATTTCCTGACCTTCTTCCCAATATTTTAAATCAGAATCAGAGTTGATGTGTCCTTTTTGCCCCACATTTACAAAATCGCTTCCCCAGATTTTGGCAAAATATTCTTTTCTTTCAAAAGAGGCGTAAGGATCATTTTCACTTGCAACCAAAATAGAAGGAAACGGTAATTGAAAAAGAGGCATTGGAGAAAAATTACGAATGCATTCGGGCGTATGTTTTGGTGAATCTACATCGGCGGGAGCTACAAGTAAAGCGCCTACCACGTTTTTACTGCTAACATTTTGTGCCCAATGCAGCACTAATGAAACGGCCAGACTATGCGCTACCAAAATAGTTGGACTATCCAGTTTATCAATTTCTTCGTTCAGTCTTGACAGCCATTCTTCCAGAATAGGTTCGTCCCAATTGTCATGAATGATTCGGCTTGAGGTTTCGAATTTTTTATGCCAAAAGGTTTGCCAGTGTTTCTCACCAGAATTTCCAAGTCCCGGTAATATTAATAATTTTGTTTCCATTGCTGGGATTTTTATGCTTCAATTATTTTTGTGGTCGTTGTTCTTTAATAATTCGATTTACTTCATTGACAAGCAAAGGAAAGCCGGGTTCGGTCATTCCGTGGCCGTATCCGTCCAATTCAAAAAGTTTGGTTTTTTTGTGTCCCGCAATTTTCATCATTCTGGCCAGATAGGCATTCTCTTCGTATCGACCTAACATTTCTAATTCCCGATCACCGGTAATTAACAAAAGTGGTGGAGCATCTGCTCGAACATAAAATAATGGGGCAAAACGGTCAATTGTTGGCTGTGTTTCCGGAATTCCATTTTCTTTTCTAATCTCAAAATGAGTGATACATTGACCGCTAAAGGGTATGAGTCCGGCAATTTTATTAGCATCGATCGTTTCTTTTTGCAGCCATTTCTTATCCAAACCAATCATTGTGGTCAAATATCCGCCTGCAGAATGTCCCGAAACAAAAATTAGTGAAGTATCGCCTCCATATTCTGCAATATGGTTGAATGCCCAAGCGACTGCGGCTGCCGCATCTTCAATACATTTTTCGGCTTTTACTTTTGGTGATAATCTGTAATTAACACCAATAATGGCAAATCCTTTATCTTTTAGGACTTCCGGAATTTCTTTATTTCCGCCTGTTAATCCTCCTCCGTGAAACCAAACTATAGTAGCAAAACCTTTGACATTTTTAGGGTAATACAGGTCTAATGTACATCTTTCTTTGATGTAACTGTCAGATTTATTGGTTGTTGAGTTGTAATATTGAATGTTTGATTTTGTCTCGTATGCTAATTTTTGTCCAAATGAAACAATTCCGATAAGGAAAAAACCAAGCAAAATAAGAAGTTTTTTCATTTTATATTTTTTTAAAATAGAAATTTAAATGTATAAAAAAAGTCCAAAATGCAGGACATATTGGACTCGTACTTTCTAAAAATATTTTAGAATTAAATATCGTCAAAATCAATATCGGTAAAACTTGATATTTGTGAGGAGGTTTCTTCTGCTTTATCAGAACCGTATTCTTTCTTAAAATCTTTTTGATGTCTTTCAGATATTACTTCTTCGCCTTTGTGGTTCAAGACATACGAAGTCATTTCTTCTAGTATTTCGGCAAAAGCACTAAAATCTTCTTTGTATAAATAAATTTTGTGTTTTTTAAAATGAAAAGAACCATCTTCTTCAGTAAACTTTTTACTTTCTGTAATTGTAATGTAATAGTCATCAGCTTTGGTAGCTCTCACATCAAAGAAATAAGTTCTTCTTCCTGCTCGTAATACTTTAGAAAAAATCTCTTCTTTTTCTAACATGTCGTTTTCTCTCATAATACGTTCTATCATTTTTGGAATTAATAGTACTCAAAAATCATAAAAAATTATCGATTACACAACAATTAAAGTAATTCTTTTTCTGAAAGTTGTTTTAAATATAACGCTGAATAATAACCTTTTTGATTTATTAATTGATTATGAGAGCCTTGTTGTATTATACGTCCATCTTCGAGAATAATTATTTTATCGGCATTTTTTGCCGATGAAATGCGGTGACTTACAATTATAGTAGTCTTATTTTTACAAATTTCAAATAAATTATTCAAAATTGTTTCTTCTGTTTCAGTATCAACTGCAGACAAGCAATCATCAAACAACAAAATAGCCGGATTTTTAATAATGGCTCTAGCGATAGAAACACGTTGTTTTTGCCCACCCGAAAGTGTTATGCCTCGTTCTCCTAAAACAGTGTCGTATTGTTTGTTAAAGGTGATAATATTATCATGTACTACAGCATTCTTTGCTGCTTCGATTACTTCTTCATCAGTGGCATCTTGATTTCCAAATTTGATATTATTTTTAATGGTATCCGAAAACAAAAAAGCATCCTGAGGCACAATTCCGATATTGTTTCTTAAATCATTAAGATTCAAAGTGCTGATTTCGTTGTGATCAATTGTAATTTTTCCATCGGTTACATCATATAAACGTGAGATTAGAGATAATATTGTAGACTTTCCGGAACCTGTTTTTCCTAAAATTGCCAGCGTCTCTCCTTTTTTTACGGTAAAAGAAATATTCTTTAAAGCCTCTATTTCTGTATCTTCATACGTATAACTCACATTTTCAAAAGCAATAGAACCTTCAATATCAGATGAATTTGGATTGTTGTTTTTGATTTCGGGTTCGATTTTCAAAAACTCATTCAAACGTTTCTGTGATGCTTCTGCCTCCTGTACCATCGATGAAACCCATCCTAGAGAAGCTACCGGCCAGGTAAGCATATTTACATACAAAATAAACTCGGCGATTGTACCAAGACTTTTGATGGTTCCGTTGATGTACATTACACCTCCAAAATAAATTACAACAAGATTACTTATTCCGATTAAGGCAATCATTAAGGGGCCAAATAATGATTGTACTTTTGCCAGATTCAAACTTTTACTTTTGCTTTCGTCTGCAAGTGCTATCATATTATTTTGATGCTGATTTTCTAACGAATGTGCTTTTATAACACGAATTCCCGAAAATATTTCTTGAGAAAAACTGGATACTTTAGACAAATATTGCTGAAAAATGGTGCTTCGTTTATTGATTTCTGAACTTAGTTTGAAGATGCAATAGGACAGAATGGGCAATGGCAAAATAGTGTACAGGGTTAATCTGGGCGACACATTATACATATATAGGATCACGATCGCAAAGCGAATAAAAGTATTGATCGTGTACATCACGGCTGGCCCAACGTACATACGAACCTTTGAAACGTCTTCGCTGATACGGCTCATTAAATCCCCCGTACGGTTTTGTTTGTAAAAATTCTGTGATAAATTTTCGTATTGTTTAAATACTTCGTTTTTCAAATCAAATTCGATGTGACGTGACATTACGATCAAAGTCTGGCGCATCAAGAAAGTTAAAAAACCGGCAACGATCGTTGTGGCGATGATTAACAGTACATTATGAATTAAATCCTGACGATATGAATCAATAACAACCTGTGAAGTTTGCTGAGCAGCTGGTAATTTATCAAACTTTTCGATGGCATTCAAAGACTTACTAATAAGTTTTGGTGTAAATAAGGAAAATATTTGTGCGATTATAGTGATTAAAATACCGAGTGAAAAACTGTATTTGTATTTAATAAAATATTTATCTAAATAACGTAATTCTTTCATTTTTATAAGATATTCGATGTTTAAACCGATTGATTTTGTAAATTATTCTCAAAATATTACAATAGGAGCGTCAATATTCGCAACTCGTACTATTTATTGTATTGCTAATTTAAAACTAAAAAATTAGCACATGTGTATTTTTTATTTAAGTTTGAATAGTCTTTTTGATAAATTCATAATTTTAACAAATAAATCGTAACACTATGGATGCAACTTTTGCAACTGGAAAGGAACTTCAAAAAATGGATCCTGTTTTTGGTCAGTTATCTTTTGACGATCACGAACAAATTGTATTTTGCAATGACAAAGATACAGGTTTAAAAGCAATTATTGGTATTCATAATTCAGTTATGGGACCAGCTTTAGGAGGTACTAGAATGTTTAATTATACTTCTGAATGGGATGCTTTAAACGATGTTTTGCGTCTTTCTAGAGGTATGACCTATAAATCTGCTATCACTGGATTGAATATTGGTGGTGGTAAAGCTGTCATTATTGGAGATGCTAAAACGCAAAAAACGCCAGAACTGATGCGTAAGTTTGGTCAATTTGTACACTCTCTAGGTGGAAGATATATTACTGCCGAAGATGTCGGAATGGAAACAAAAGACATGGATACGGTAAGAGATGTAACGCCTTATGTTACGGGTATCTCTGAAGAAAGAGGTGGCTCAGGAAATCCTTCTCCCATAACAGCTTACGGAGTTTATTTGGGTATGAAAGCTGCCGCTAAAAGCCAATTTGGTTCGGATGTTTTAGAGGGTAAAAAAGTTTTGGTACAAGGAATTGGCCACGTTGGTGAAGCTTTGGTTGAATATTTAACTAAAGAAGGAGCAATCGTTACAATTGCGGATATCAACGAAGAAAAATTATACGAAGTAGCTCAAAAATACAACGCCACGATTTATTCAGGTGATGATTTGTACACTGCCGATGTAGATATTTATGCGCCATGTGCAATGGGAGCCACTATTAACGATAATACTGTTAATAAAATTAAAGCTAAAGTGATTGCCGGTGCTGCAAACAATCAGTTGGCAGATGAGAATATTCATGGAGCAAGATTGCAGGAAAGAGGCATTTTGTATGCACCTGATTTCTTAATCAATGCTGGTGGAATTATCAATGTGTATGCAGAGCTTGAGCATTATGGCAAAGCCGAAATCATGAGCAAAACCGAAAATATCTACAATACAACTTTAGAAATTATAGAGTATGCTGTGGCAAACGGTATGACTACACATAAAGCGGCATTGACAATTGCTCAAAATCGAATTGATTTGAGAAAAATAGAAAATAGCAAAAAATAAGAACAGTTTACTGTTTTTTGCAATGCTTATTTAAAGTCTAAAAAATCTTACAAACAGATTTTTTAGACTTTTTTTATTTTTAAAGTTCTTTGACTTCAATGCTTTTTTTATTGGTTTTAATTTTAATATCAATTGTTAAATACTTAATTTTGCAGACTAATTTTTAAATGTTCTTACAAGGTGGTAAATAGAAGACACATACGCGTCAAAGTAATGCAATCCATTTATGCAATGCATCAAAGTGGTTCTGATAATCTCGAAAAAGAAGAGAAATTTCTTTTTTACAGCATCGATAATATTCAGGATTTATACCTTATAATGCTTTCTTCGTTGATCGAAATTTGTAAAAAAGAGTCTGTTTTTTTGCATCTTTCAAGTAAAAAACATCTGGCAACTGCTGCAGAACGTAATCCGAATGAGAAATTTATCAAAAACAAAATTTTTCAACTTCTTGCCGAAAGTAACTCGTTAAGTATTGCTCTTGAAAATCGTAAGATCAACAATTGGTCCTTAAACGATGATTAT
The DNA here is from genome assembly GCF_017948595.1 of Flavobacterium geliluteum. Taxonomy (GTDB): domain Bacteria; phylum Bacteroidota; class Bacteroidia; order Flavobacteriales; family Flavobacteriaceae; genus Flavobacterium; species Flavobacterium flavipigmentatum. The sequence goes on from NZ_JAGFBV010000006.1 coordinate 135,511, forward strand.
ATTTTATTGCTTTTGAATGATATAAAAGCAAGTGATCTGTATGTTAAGTACATGAGTAACACCACGAATACTTTTGAAGAAGACAGACAATTTGTAATCGATTTATTTGCTGAGGTTATTGTTCCTAACGAAAAATTATACGAGTATTTAGAAGACGATAAACTTACGTGGGTTGATGATATTCCTGTTGTAAACACACATATCATCAAACAATTGAAGGCAATAAAAACAGAAGATTCAGATGATTTTAGAGTGCCAAAATTGTACAAAGATGTAGAAGATAAAGATTTTGCCAAAGATTTGTTTAGAAGAACAGTTTTAAACGAATCGATTCTGGCAAAAGAATACGATGATAAAACACCAAATTGGGACAGCGACAGAATTGCCGAAATTGATACCATTATTTTGAAAATGGCGATTTGCGAATTTTTAAAATTCCCTTCAATCCCTGTAAAAGTAACACTTAACGAATATTTAGAAATCGCCAAAGAATATTCTACTCCAAAAAGTAGTATTTTTATCAACGGAATTTTAGATAATCTGGTAAAAGAATTACAAGCCAATAAAAAAATGGTAAAAGTGGGAAGAGGTTTGATGTAATAGAAAAACTCAAATTTGTAAACCCAAAAATTTTTAAAATTAATAATAACAAAAATAAAACTATATTATGTCAGATTTAATAAAATTTGCTCCTTATTTGCTAATGTTCGTTGTACTTTATTTCTTTATGATTATGCCTGCTCAGAAGAAAGCAAAAAGAGAAAAAGAATTTGCTCAAAGCCTAAAAGTGGGAGATAAAATCATCACTATTGGTGGAATTCACGGAAAAGTGGTTGAACTTTCTGAGGCAACATTGGTAATCGAAACCATGTCTGGAAAATTAAAAATTGACAGATCTGCTATTTCTGTAGAGAAAACAGCTTCTATTGCGGTTAAAAAAGCATAATTTCTAAAATTTCAATACAAAAAATCCCAAATTCTGGAGTCGATTAGCTCAAGAATTTGGGATTTTTTATGTTTGGTTTGTAAATTATAATTGCAATTATGATTACTTATTCAAAAAAATCGCATAGCATCAGCGAATTTTTATTTTCTGCTTTTGGTTGTTTCTTTTAAGTCAAAAATACCTGGAATAGCTGTTAATTCAGCAATTTTTACAATAACTTCAGTCGCTTTCTGAATGCTTTCTGCAGGAACATATTCGTATTTTCCATGAAAGTTATGACCACCGGCAAAAATGTTCGGGCAAGGCAATCCCATGTATGATAATTGCGAACCATCTGTTCCGCCACGAATAGGTTTGATGATGGGTTTGATGTTTAACTCGCGCATCGCTTTTTCGGCAATATCTACGATATATTTTACGGGAGTCACTTTTTCTTTCATATTGTAATACTGATCTTTTACTTCAGCAATTGCAATATCTTCTCCAAATTGTTTGGCGTATTTTTTATTGATTTTTTTGGTGATTTTCTCAATTAAATCTTTTCGCTTCTCAAATTTTGCCTTGTTGTGATCGCGAATAATAAGTTCTAAAACCGTTTCTTCGATGCTTCCTGTTACGTGATGAACGTGAAAAAAACCTTCATAACCTCTCGTTTCCTGAGGAGTTTCTCCTTTCGGAAGAGCATCAATAAAATCATTGGCAATCAACATAGAGTTGATCATTTTTCCCTTAGCATAACCCGGATGAACACTTTTTCCTTTGAAGGTAATTTTAGCCCCTGCGGCATTAAAATTTTCATATTCTAATTCCCCAATTTGGCTTCCATCCATTGTATAAGCCCATTGCGCGCCAAATTTGGCTACATCAAAATGATGCGCTCCACGGCCAATTTCTTCATCGGGCGTAAAACCAACCCTGATTTTCCCGTGTTTAATTTCAGGATGCTGTACTAAATATTCCATTGCCGAAACAATTTCAGTAATTCCTGCTTTATCGTCGGCACCTAACAGAGTTGTCCCATCCGTAGTGATAATGGTTTGACCTTTATATTGTAATAAATCTTTGAAATAATTAGGAGATAAAACAATGTTTTTTTCCGCATTCAAAACAATATCTTTTCCGTCGTAATTTTCAATAATTTGCGGTTTTACATTTGCTCCACTAAAATCTGGCGAAGTATCAAAGTGGGAGATAAATCCAATTGTAGGTACTTCATGCGCAACATTGCTTGGCAAAGTCGCCATGATATAGGCTTTGTCGTCTATGGTAACGTCCTCTAGGCCAATTGTTTTTAGCTCTTCTACTAATTTATGAGCAAGATTCCATTGTTTTTCAGAGCTTGGTGTAGTTTGAGAATTTGGATCTGATTCAGTATCAATAGTTACATAACTGATAAAACGATCTATAAGGTGTTGCATTTTTTAATTTTTTAGCAAATATAAACAATTATTGAGGCAAGTTAATCAATATAAAAGCGATTGATTTTTTTGTAAAAATGTAAATAGAGCTGAATTTTAGCACCAAGAATACTTCTTAATTAGAAGTCTAGCTGATATGTTTTGGTTTATTTGTTATTTTAAGTTTTTCATATTCAGTATTTTTTGAAGGATCATAAATAAAAATGACCTTATTAAATAAATGTTATTCAATAAGGTCAAAAAATATAATTTTTAAACATCCGTTTTGCGGAATCACAACTAATTAAAATTCTATATTTTATTCAAAATAAAACTTTTTAATTGTCTTCTTCAACAAGAACAACTTCATATTTATCTTTTCCATCATCTTGTATCGGCTGATAATACGTTTCTCCAAATTTGATGTATTTTAGATCTCCAATGGTAACTTCTTCACCGCCTTCAGGTAAGCTTTCTACAATAGTTCCAGCTGTCGGAGCAACCACTCTATACGAACTTCCTTCTTTTTCATAGTAAGTACCTCCGTAGTAGTAATTGTTTACGGTTCCTGTATTTACAGTCTGTACGCCACTTGGTATATAATTTACAGTTCCGCCAACGGGAGCAGGAATGGCTTCGTAACCGCCTGTCGCAGGAGAATACCAAACACCTTGATCGTAATGATATTGAGTGTTTTCAACGCGAACTACAACTGCTGTAACGGCCAATGTTCTAACAAAAAATCCCCAAGGATGCCATACTGGTCCCCAATAAAATGGTCTGTAAGGATGGTAATAATACGGGTGATAAGCATGATATCTATAACCGCCATATCTATAAGGTTGTCGGGCATACACAACAGTATTTCTTCTCACAACAGTGTTACGATTGTTGCGTACATTTACATTATTGTTTACGTTGACCGTCACATTATTTCGGCTTTTATTGACAGTGGTGTTTCTTACGGTGGTGTTTCTTCGAACCACTTTGTTGTTGCTTGCGTCAGAATTCCTTCTATCGTTAGTAATCTTTCGGTCTCTAATTTTTGAAGAAGAAGTTGACGGTCTTGCTGATTGAGTGCTACTAGCTCTGCGATCGCTAGTGTTGCGCTGTGCCCATCCGCTCATGGAAATTAAAAATAATGATCCCATAATCCCAATGAGAATCGGCATTTTAAGTGAATTTAATATATTTTTCATTTCTAAATTATTTTTGGTTTAATACTGATTAGACAAAAAATATTGCATTTGGTTTAAGATGTAAAGTAAAAATGATCTTTATACTATTAGAATTAAGCGTTTTATCTTTTTCTAATTGTCTGTTTAAAAATAAATTAACACTAAAGTACTAAAATTCGTAAATGATTTTAAAAATGGTGTTAGTTCTATTTTTGAGTCGGATAACAAAGATAAAAATTTGTTTGCTCTAAAAAAAGATGCATTTTAGCGTATAATAATTAAATTTGCACACTCAAAACAACAACTACTATGTACAAACTGATAATTCGACCGATACTTTTTTTATATGACCCAGAAGAGGTACATTATTTTACTTTTTCTTTTGTAAAATTCATTTCAAAAATACCGGGAGTTTCATCAATTATCAGGTCAATTTATGAAGTGAAAGATAGCCGTTTAGAGCGTGAAGTTTTTGGAATTAAATTTAAAAATCCTGTTGGGCTTGCAGCAGGATTTGATAAAGATGCTAAACTATATAAAGAGCTTTCAGATTTTGGTTTTGGATTTATCGAAATCGGAACGGTGACGCCTGTCGGGCAGGAGGGAAATCCTAAAAAACGATTGTTTCGCCTCAAAGAAGATCAGGCAATTATTAACAGAATGGGATTTAATAATGGAGGAGTTCTGGAAGCTGTGGCACGTTTAAAAAAGAATTCTGGAGTTTTAATTGGAGGAAATATTGGTAAAAACAAAGTGACTCCCAACGAAAATGCCGTTGACGATTACCTCATTTGCTTTGACGCTTTGTTTGATCATGTTGATTACTTTGTAGTCAATGTGAGTTCGCCTAATACCCCCAATTTACGAGCCTTGCAAGACAAAGAGCCCTTGACCGCTCTGTTGCAAACTTTGCAAAACAGAAATGTAGAGAAGCAAAAAACAAGTACACAAAAAATAAAACCGATTTTGCTAAAGATTGCCCCAGACCTTACAGACGAGCAATTATTAGACATTATAGATATTGTAAAAACGACTCAGATTGCGGGCGTGATTGCGACCAATACCACTATTTCACGTGAGGGTTTACAATCTGCCAATCAATCAGAAATGGGTGGTTTGTCAGGAAAACCATTAACCAAGCGTTCGACAGAAGTGATTCGTTTCCTTTCTGAAAACAGCAACAAAGCATTCCCGATTATCGGCGTGGGAGGTATTCATTCTGCCGATGATGCGATCGAAAAACTACAGGCAGGTGCTAGTTTGGTACAGCTTTATACAGGTTTTATTTATGAGGGTCCCGCTTTAATAAAATCGATAAACAAAAAGATTTTAAAACAATTATAGTACTTTTTTTAGCAATAAATCAAAAATAATAACATTTATTGATAATAATTTGACAGAAAGAGAATTATAACTTTTATTTCTTTAAAAAAGATAGTAACTTAGCCTTTATAAAAGAAGCGCTTTGAATACAGAAATCAAAATTATCGAATGTCCTCGTGATGCTATGCAGGGCATAAAAACTTTTATTCCAACCGAGAGAAAATTAGCTTACATTCAGGCGTTGCTCAGAGTAGGTTTTGATACAATAGATTTTGGAAGTTTTGTATCTTCCAAAGCGATTCCGCAAATGCAGGATACGGCAGCGGTTTTGGCACAACTGGATCTGTCGCAAACTACCAGTAAATTGCTGGCCATAATTGCCAATACTCAAGGGGCAACGTTGGCTTCCGAGCATCAGGAAATTCGTTATTTAGGTTTTCCTTTTTCCATCTCAGAGAATTTTCAGATGCGAAATACGCACAAGACGATTGCAGAATCTTTGGTCACCTTAAACGAAATTCTCGAAATAGCCTATAAAAATAATAAAGAAGTCGTAACGTATCTTTCAATGGGTTTTGGAAATCCTTATGGAGACCCATGGAATGTTGAAATTGTAGGCGAATGGACAGAAAAACTCTCTAAAATGGGCGTAAAAATCCTGTCGCTTTCTGATACTGTTGGAAGTTCGACGCCAGAAGTGATTACCTATCTTTTTTCTAATTTAATTCCGAAATATCCCGAGATCGAGTTTGGCGCTCATTTACATACGACTCCAGCCAGTTGGTTCGAAAAAATAGACGCTGCTTATAAAGCCGGCTGTACCAGATTTGACGGTGCAATTCAAGGTTTTGGAGGTTGTCCTATGGCTACTGATATCTTAACCGGAAACATGCCTACAGAGAAACTATTGTCGTATTTTACAGCAAATAAATCTCAGACAGGTTTAAACTCTTTGAGTTTTGAAAGTGCTTACAACGAAGCTTCAAAATTGTTTGGCGCTTATCATTAAAAAAGTTATATTTACTTACCCCAAGCAATAATAAGTGATGTCCTGAAAACGTGGTTATTCTAAATCTAAATGTTTAGTCATGAAATTGCACCTCAAAAATAAAATTTTTAGAATTTTATGTTTGCCGTTATTGTTTATTTCATGTAGTAGTGATTTAGACTTTAATCAAGTTGATGATTTTAAGCTCGAGCCCATATTTGTTGGTAATCTGGTTTATTTTGATGTCCCTGCCAATCAGTTTTTTGATGATGGTGCCGAGCAAGCCATTGCTTTTGATGCTCAGGAATTTGATGTTTTTAAAAATAAATTTTTTAAAGATAATTTGGTCAAAGCCGAATTTAATTTTGAAATCACCAACACCATCAATCGACCTTTTACGATCAGTTTAATACTTCTGGACAACAATGATCAGCAACTTCAGACTTTACGATACGAAGCGCCTGCTTACTCGGGAACGACAACCGTTTTACAATTTAATGAAATTTTCCAAAACGAGCGATTAGACCTTTTAAAACAAACCACTAAACTGGCTTTTTTAATCAACTTAAAAGCTGGACCTCCATTAAACGAAAATACGACAGGTACTTTAAAATTGCGTTCAAGTGCAACTGCTTACACTGAAATCAAATGAAAAGTATAGCGCTTATTCTGTCTTTATTAGCGGGGTTTTGCTGCTTTTCGCAAAATAAGCAGTTGTTGTATAATTTCACCGAAGTTCCACAATCTTTATTAGTAAATCCAGGTGCCGATGTGGCTTACAAATACTATTTTGGGATTCCTTTGCTCTCTGGAATTTCGGCCAACGTAGGCTCAAACAGCTTTTCTGCGTATGATTTATTTGCAAATAACGGAGTCGATTTTAATGATAAATTACGAAATGTCATAGAAAAATCTTCCAATAAGGATAAAACCTATATCAATCAGCAGCTTGAGTTGTTTTCGGGAGGTTTTCGGGTCGGCGGCGCAAACAGTCAGTCGTATGTTTCTTTTGGCGTCTATCAGGAATTCGATTTTTTAATGTATTTTCCAAAAGACGTTGCTATTTTGGCTATTGATGGGAATCAAAATTACATCGGAAAATCTTTCAATTTAGCCGATTTGAATCTAAAAGCCGAAGTGCTTTCTGTTTTTCATGTGGGTTTTCATAAAAAAATCAATAAAAAAGTAGTGCTTGGTGGTCGGGCAAAAATATATTCAAGCGGTGCTAATGCTACTTCTACAAAAAATTCTGGATTTATTTTTACGGGGCAAAGCAACACCAGCCCCAATATTTACAATCAGATTATCGACTCTAATCTTGAGCTAAGAACCTCAGGAATTTCAAAGTTCAACAAAGACGAGTACGACGGCAGTATTCCAAAAGATCTTTTGCACAACACCTTTTTTGCTGGGAGTTTAGGTCTCGGATTGGATGCTGGAATTACCTATTACATACAAGAGAATTGGCAATTTACCGCCAGTATTATCGATCTGGGATTCATAAAACAGTCCAAAGATATCGAGACTTTTACCTACAAAGGCAGGTACCAGTACGATGGTGTTCAGCCCAATTTTAGCAGTATAGACGAGCCGGAAAATATTTTCGATGAGTTCGAAAAAGCCATTCCACGCGACACTTTATACAACAAATATACGACTAACAGACCCACAAAATTCAATGCATCCATTCAGTATTCATTTAAAGAATATCGCTCCGATCAGGATTGCAATTGTAAATCACAGGAGACTCGAAAATACAGAAATGCAGTTGGCGCTCAGTTGTTTGCTATGACCACTCAAAAAGAGCCATTAGTAGCTTTTACAGCTTTCTATAAACGCAGTGTTTTTGAAAAGCTAGATTTTAAAACCACATATACTTTCGATACTTTTTCGAACACAAATATTGGTTTGGGACTTTCTGGCACCCTCGGAAAATTCAATATTTATGCGCTCGTCGATAATGTTTTAGAATTCAAAGATGTTTCAAAAGCCAATAGTATGGCATTCCAATTCGGCCTCAATTTTGTCTTTCAGGATCCAGAAGAGTAGTTTTTTTAGTAGCAATTCCAGCTGTACACTGCAAGCACTCGAGCAAAACAATTTTTTTCTAAGGCCTTAAAAGAGCTTCCGTTGGTCGCTTTTTATGTCCAAGAAAAAATGTTGTTTTACTTTTCGTGGCTTTCCGTTTCCATCAGGGCTAGAGCAGTTGGCAAACGATTTCGTTTTCGAGTCAAAAAAATCTGAAAGAGTTAATGTACAAGTTTCCAATTTATTCACTATATTTGCACGCAATTCAACAAGAAATTGCAACATGATAGCACACAACTCCAAGATTATCGGCGAAGGTTTAACTTACGATGATGTATTACTAGTACCTAACTACTCGAATGTGCTTCCACGCGAAGTGAGTATCAAATCAAAATTTTCAAGAAATATAACACTAAACGTTCCAATAGTATCTGCTGCTATGGACACCGTTACCGAAAGTGCAATGGCAATCGCTATGGCGCAAGAGGGCGGAATAGGTGTTTTACATAAAAACATGACCATCGAGCAACAAGCGGCGAAGGTTCGAAAAGTAAAGCGTGCAGAATCTGGAATGATCATCGATCCGGTTACTTTGCCAATGACTTCTACCATTGCAGACGCAAAAAACGCCATGAAAGAATTTGGAATTGGCGGAATCCCAATTGTTGACGAAAACAAAATCCTAAAAGGAATTGTTACCAATCGTGACTTACGTTTCGAGAAAAACGGTGCAAGACCTATCATAGAGGTAATGACAAGCCAAAATTTAGTGACTGTTTCTGAAGGAACTTCATTAGAGCAAGCAGAAGTAGTGTTACAAGGTCATAAAATCGAAAAATTACCTGTTGTAAATGACAAAAATGAGCTGGTAGGTTTGATCACTTTTAGAGATATTACCAAACTAACTCAAAAACCAATCGCCAACAAAGATGTTTTTGGTCGTTTGAGAGTCGCTGCTGCTATTGGAGTAACAGGTGATGCTGTAGAAAGAGCTGCTGCATTGGTAGCTGCTGGTGTTGATGCTATTATCATCGATACGGCTCACGGTCATACTGAAGGTGTTGTTAATACATTAAAAGAAGTAAAAACAAAATTCCCAAATATTGACGTAATTGTCGGAAACATTGCTACGCCAGAAGCGGCTAAATATTTAGTTGCAAACGGTGCTGATGGTGTAAAAGTAGGTATCGGACCGGGGTCTATTTGTACCACCCGTATCGTAGCAGGAGTTGGTTTTCCTCAGTTTTCTGCCGTTCTTGAAGTAGCTGCGGCTATAAAAGGTACTGGTGTTCCTGTTATTGCAGATGGTGGAATTCGTTATACTGGTGATATCCCAAAAGCAATCGCCGCTGGTGCTGATTGCGTAATGTTAGGATCTTTGTTAGCAGGTACCAAAGAATCTCCAGGTGAAACAATTATCTTTGAGGGAAGAAAATTCAAATCATACCGCGGAATGGGTTCTGTAGAAGCCATGCAAGGTGGTTCTAAAGACCGTTATTTTCAAGATGTTGAAGACGATGTAAAGAAATTAGTTCCAGAAGGAATCGTAGGTCGTGTGCCTTATAAAGGAGAACTAAACGAAAGTATGCTTCAATTTATTGGTGGTCTTCGCGCAGGAATGGGTTACTGTGGCTCAAAAGATATTCCGACTTTACAAGAAACGGGACGTTTTGTTAGAATCACGTCAAGCGGAATCACAGAAAGTCACCCGCATAACGTTACCATTACTAAAGAAGCTCCGAATTATTCAAGATAATTTTTAGTTTTCAATATAAAAAAAAGGCATAAGAGTTTAATTCTTATGCCTTTTTTAGTTTATTTTTTAGAAATTTTAACAACTTGACTATAAGCGCTTTTTGATATCAAATCGATATTAAAATCGGTGTGTTTTAGTTTAAGATTTAATTCCATGTCTAAAGTGTTTTCACTTATAAAATGATTAGGAATATCATAAACTAATTTTCCTGTTCCATTTCCAGAGCCACCAGTCTCAAAGCCAGTGTCAGAAATTTTCATTGAATATACCTGAACAATATCAAAAAAAGCAGATTTCGCAGTAATGTTTTTTAAATTGTAGGTAGTTGTGATGACCATTTCAAGGTTAATTCCAGCCAAAGGAATTGCTAGCGGACTTTCCTGAGAAAAAGATTCTCCTGCTTTTAATTTTTTTTCTGGCATGGCTAGCTGATTAAAGGTGCTTTGAACCATCTGAAAAATACTATTTTTTAAGTTTTCTTCCATTCCTTTGGCTACGATCGAATCCAATTTTGGCATGCTTGAAAGCGTAGCATTACCAAATAAAAGAGTTCCGTTTGGAATTATATTTTTTCCATTTATATCAGATGATTGCAAATATTCTATTGTAATAGGAAAATTTCCATCTTTACCCATTTTACCTGTTTTAGCAACAGTTTCTACATTAAATACATTTTTTACTTTGACTGGATTCTCGGTTCCATTTTTCTTGAGTACTTCTAGTAATTTTTCAGATCCTGAATATGTCATTTCATAATCTGAAGAATTAGTTACTGTTTGATTGTAAATAGTTTCAGGTGTATAACCAGGTTTGAAGTCTAAAATTTCATTCGATTGTCCGTAATTAAAAAACGGCATAATAATAAAAAGTAATAAAAATGATTTTTTCATGTGTGAAAATTAGAATAGATAATTATGGGTACTTTATTCAACGAAAGTATACAAATTATTATCAATGAAAATTTTATTTTGACTAAATTTTCACTTTTTGCTTAAAACAAAAAAAGCAGCTTATAGATGAATTATAAGCTGCTTTTACTGGAGAAAAAATATTTTTTAAAGAGTAGCAGTTTGTTTTTCTGTTTCTCTAACTTTTTGATTCTCTAAAATTTTATGAATAAAAGGTTTTACCTCTTTTTTAATTTCAGCTTCAGAAATATTTAACGCTTTCGGGTTTTTAGCCAGTTGCAGCCACGGTTTTGGAGTATCAAAATTATATTTTCCAAAAACAAGAACAGGAGTTCCTTTTACTTTTACATTTTCGCTGTCGGCCAGAACCCATTCATCTGCCCATTTATAAAGATATTTTGCATCCGCTTCCAACAGGCGTAAACACGAATGCGAAGCGGGATATCCTGGTAATTCATATTCGTGAAAACCAACGCCTAATTTATTTTCAATATTAAAATTCCATTTTAAGTCCCACTCATCGTTAAAGGTGCTGGTCGTTTTTTCGGCTTTCCAGTTGGTAAAAAACAATCCGGTTGGGGTTTGGTCTTTTTTTCTTCCCATGTTGGTTGGACCCTCATAAACGAGTTCGCCATTTTCGTAAGCGGCAAAAGTTTGGGTAGGGTAAGAGAAAATAAGTACTTTAGTAACGTTCTCTAAAGCAGCAACGTGGAATGGAAATGGCAAATAATAAACCAAATCGCCGCTGAAGTCAGTAGGTACGATAACCGAATCGAGTTTAGTAAAATTGCGCTCGTCTGTTCGGTTTACGGCATACGCAATCGCTAATTTTTTAGTATCTTTTTTATTTGCTTCGAGCCAAGTTTTAGTATTTACTAATGTATAAGTAATCGATTTGGGTTTTGTACGTTGGATCGTCTTATAAGGTTTCTTTTCTGGTGTTTTATTAGTTTCATTTTTTTTGCAGGAACCTAATAAAACTAAAACAAGCAAAAGGAGTATATTGCAAGTTAAGTATAACTTTTTCATAAATGGTATTTTTTATGTCTGTAAAGTTATTTATTGCCTTTTGAAACCGCTTACACAATTTTTTTATTTTTTTATTGGATTTTCATTCTATTGCTTTCATTTCATGTAAGTCATCTAAAATTATCTTAAAAAGTTTTAATATAGCTTTTAAAAGTTCCAAATCACGAACTTTTCTATTAAGAAAAAAAGACAATTCAAATTGGTCTTTCGGCAATCTTTCTCCCCATATTCCTTTCTGATCAGATATTTGCAAATTCTTACCAGATATTTTTTTTTCACTTTTTCAGACATACGCTTGTTTTATATCGTTGTTAAATTAAAAAACTAAACCAACCCTTTTATTCTCGCATGCTGCAATAGCATAATAGTTTTAGCATCTGTTATTTCCCCGGATTCAATCATGGCGTAGGCATCTTCAAAAGTATATTCCAGAACTTCAATGTTTTCTTGCTCGCTGTCAAGCCCACCGCCATTGCTGACTTTCATGCTTTGATCGTATTCACCCACAAACAGGTATAAAATCTCTGTAACTGCTCCGGGCGACATATACGTTTCAAATACTTTTTCTACTTTTTGCAGGCGATATCCGGTTTCTTCTTCTGTTTCCCGAATCACGGCTTGTTCAGGATTATCGTGATCCAAAAGCCCGGCGCAAACCTCAATCATCATTCCAGATTTATTTCCGTTAAGGAAAGTAGGTAAGCGAAATTGTCTCGTAAGAACAACCGTTTTTTTAATCGAATTATACAACAAAATTGCAGCACCGTTTCCACGGTCATACACTTCACGAAAATGTATCTGAGGCTTTTCATTTTCTTTTTGATAACTAAATTGTACGCGGTTCAAAATGTACCAATTGTCAGACAATAATTTAGTTTCGGTAATTTTAATTTCTGGATTAATCATAGAAAAATAATTTTGTATAAAAAAACGCTCTGGTTATCAGAGCGTTTAGTAGTTGTTATTTCATTATCGTTTGCTTTCTGTCTGGCCCAACCGATACAATTTTGATTGGTACTTCAACTTCTTTCTCAATAAATTCAATATATTCTTTTAGCTCAATTGGCAATTGCTCATAAGTGGTCATTCCAGTCAAATCTGCCTGCCATCCTTTAAACTCTTTATAAATAGGAGTTACATTCTCCGGTTCGATATTGTACGGAAAGTGAGCGATATTTTCTCCTTTATAATTGTATTCAGTACAAACTTTCAATGTTTCAAAACCTGAAAGAACATCGCCTTTCATCATCATTAATTGCGTCACTCCGTTTACCTGAATTGCATATTTTAAAGCAACTAAATCTAGCCATCCGCAACGTCTTTGTCTTCCTGTTACAGATCCAAATTCGTTTCCAACTCTTGCCATTGTAGCCCCATCTTCGTCAAAAAGTTCAGTAGGAAAAGGCCCGCTGCCCACACGAGTTACATAGGCTTTAAAAATTCCGTATACTTCTTTGATTTTGTTAGGAGCAATTCCCAAACCAGTACAGGCTCCTGCAGCAGTTGTGTTTGATGATGTTACAAAAGGATATGTTCCAAAATCAACATCCAGCAACGAACCTTGAGCACCCTCGCATAAAATAGATTTACCTGCTTTTTGAGCTTGGTACATGTATTCTTCACTGTCAATAAAATCTAATTTTTTTAATTCTTCGATAGCTTCAAAAAATTCTTTTTCAAGTTCTTCAAGATTATACTGAATAGCCACATCATAAAAAGCAATCATCGCTTCATGCTTGTCTGCCAATGCTCTGTAGCGTTCTTTAAAATCTTCCAATTCAATATCGCCAACACGCAAACCATTTCTACCCGTTTTGTCCATATAAGTTGGTCCAATGCCTTTAAGAGTAGAACCAATTTTTGCCTTTCCTTTTGATGCTTCAGAGGCAGCATCTAATAAACGGTGTGTTGGTAAAATTAAATGTGCTTTTCTCGAAATGATCAGTTTGCTTTTAATATCAAGGTTGAATTTCTCTAAACCTTCAATTTCTTTTTGAAAAACTACTGGATCTATTACAACTCCATTACCAATAATGTTGATTGATTTTTTATGAAAAATTCCAGAGGGAATGGTTCTTAGTACATGTTTTATTCCGTCAAATTCTAATGTATGTCCTGCGTTTGGTCCTCCCTGAAAACGGGCAATAATATCATAATTTGAGGTAAGAACGTCTACAATTTTTCCTTTACCTTCATCTCCCCATTGTAATCCTAGTAATAAATCTACGGTCATTCTGTTTTAATTTGCGTTAGGACAAGTTGAATGTCCTACTGATTAATGTAGTTAATTTTCTTTTTTTATTTTTGAATAATATCCTGTTGTGGATTATTGTTTTTGCTTTTTGTTGCCATAGAAATACAAGGAATGATTCGTTATTTCGATATCAAATATTTCTTCGATGGTTTTTTTGATGGTTTGAATTCTTGGGTCACAAAATTCGATTACTTCACCAGAATCTGTCATGATAATGTGATCATGCTGCTTATCAAAATATGATTTTTCGTAGTAAGCCTGATTTTGCCCAAATTGATGTTTTCTAACCAAAGCGCAGTCCAACAATAACTCGATCGTGTTATACAAAGTGGCTCTACTCACACGATAGTTCTTGTTTTTCATCTTGATGTAGAGGTTTTCTATATCAAAATGTTCTTCGCTATCGTAAATTTCCTGAAGTATAGCATAACGCTCAGGAGTTTTGCGATGCCCTTTTTGCTCAAGATACATTGTAAAAACATTTTTTACAATTTCTTGATTTTTAGTGTTGTCAGTTGAAATGAGTGTCATATCTGGCAAAGATAATTTTTTATTTTTAATGAATAAAAGTTTCGTGTTTAAAGTTTCGTTATAAAACCTTTCCTAAACAGTCAAAAAGTTAGGTTCTATACTCTCTTGTCACTTTATCAACTCCGTCAATTTTCTTTATCGCCGTGATCATCTTTTTCAAAATCGTATTGTTCTGAACAATCACAGCTACTTGACCGTGAAAAATTCCGGCATCGGTACTTAGCGAAATACTCTGTATATTGACGCTCATATTGTTCGAAATCACCTTGGTTAGCTGGTTGGTAAGTCCTAAAACATCCATTCCTGTAATGTTAATAATGGCTTTAAATTCTTCTTGAGACGAATCGATCCATTTGGCACTCATGATGCGATACGCATAATTCGACTGCATCCCGATAGCATTCGGACAGTCTTTTTTATGAACTTTAATCCCTTCATTTATAGTTACAAAACCAAAAACATCATCACCCGGAATTGGGTTACAGCATGGCGAAAGTTTATAATCGAGTTTGTCATGTTCAGTGCCAAAAACAAGCATATCATAGTTACTGCTGATTACTTGTTTGTGAATGTCATCATCCGCAGTATCCTTATTTCTTTTGATTTTATTTTTAAAGAAATTGATGATCGAATTGCTTTTCTGTGCCGCGTAATCTTTTAACTGCTGATTTTCGATAGCGCCAATTCCAACTCTGTAAAATAAATCTAAACTGGTTTTGAGTTTGAAAAAATTAACCAACTCATTGATAACTTGCTCGTTGATAGTGATTTTTAAGTGTTTTAGCTTACGCGTAAGCAACTCTTTTCCTTCTTCGGCAATTTTCTTGGTGTTTTCGTTAAGGACGTTTTTAATTTTAGTTTTCGCTCTGCCCGTGGTTACATATTCTAGCCAGTTGACTGTTGGTTTTTGGTTGGCCGAAGTAATCACTTCGACTTGATCACCACTTTTAAGTTCGTGATTTAGCGGTACCAAACGTCCATTAACGCGTGTTCCTCTTGTTTTGATTCCGATTTCGGAGTGAATACTAAAGGCAAAATCCAGCGAGGTGGCACCTTTTGGCAACGATTTAATTTCGCCTTTGGGTGTAAAAACAAAGATTTCTTTTGAATACAAATTCATTTTAAAATCTTCTACAAAATCAACCGCATTGGTTTCTTGATTTTCCAGAGCCTCACGAAGTAAATTCAGCCACACATCCAGGCCACTTTCTTCGTTTGCTCCATTTTTGTATTTATAATGCGCTGCATATCCTTTTTCTGCAATTTCGTCCATACGCTCGCTTCGCACCTGTACTTCGACCCAGCGACCTTTTGGTCCCATAACAGTAATGTGCAAAGCTTCGTAACCCGTTGATTTTGGAGATGAAATCCAGTCACGCAAACGACTTGGACTTGGCCTGTAATGATCAGTTACTATAGAGTAGATTTTCCAAGCCACAAATTTTTCGTCGTGTTGGTCGGATTTATACACAATTCGAAGCGCAAATTTGTCGTACACTTCATCAAAACTTACATTTTGGGCACGCATTTTTCGACGAATCGAATAAATAGATTTTGGGCGGCCCTTGATGATATAATCGATATTTTCATCATCTAAAGACTTTTTCAAAACATCCGAAATATCTTTGATGTATGCGTCTTGTTCTTCTTTTGTTTCCCTAATTTTACTAACAATGTCGTTGTAAACTGCTGGTTCAGTATATTTTAAACCTAAATCTTCTAGTTTGGTTTTAATGTTATAAAGACCTAAACGATGGGCGAGTGGTGCGTAAATATAAAGCGTTTCCGAGGCGATTTTGGTCTGTTTGTATTCTACCATCGACTCCATAGTTTGCATGTTGTGCAAACGATCGGCTAGTTTAATCAAAATAACACGAACATCATCATTCAGGGTCAGAATCATTTTTCTGAAATTTTCTGCCTGCATAGAAGCGTTCAGATCTTTTTGAACCATCGAAATTTTGGTAAGACCTTCAACCAATTGCGCTACTTTCGGATTAAATAAGCGCTCAATATCTTCCACTGTAACAGGAGTATCTTCGACCACATCGTGTAATAAAGCCGCAGCAATTGCCGTAGCTCCCAAACCAATTTCTGAGGCTACAATTTTTGCAACTGCAATAGGATGAAAGATATACGCCTCGCCAGATTTGCGTCGCTGTTCTTTATGAGCATCAACAGCTACATCAAAAGCTTTTCGAATAAGTTTTTTGTCGGTAACCGATAATGTTTGGTAACTAATTCGAAGTAATTCTTTGTATTCGTGTGCAATTGCTTTATTTTCTTTTTCAATATCTATTTCTATCATAACGGCAGGTTCAATCCTTAAAAATAAGCATTAGTTTGAATATACGCAAGGGAAACCATTGCTGATTTTGGAGTTTAAATTTTTGATTTTGAAAAACAAAATAAAGGCCAAAAACACAAATTTTGTTCCTCAGAAGAATAATTATCAAGCTTCAATTCACAATAATGAAACTTCAATTAAACCAAAAATATCGATCAGAAAGTCATTGACTATCAATTCATAATCATTAACTAAAAATCTAAATCTAAAATCCTCTCTGCCGTTTAGCCTCAAAGATTAAAATAGCTGCTGCCACCGAAACATTCATGCTGTCGATTTCGCCTTGCATAGGTATGATGATATTTTGAGTAGCGGCATCTCGCCAGTCCTGCGTTAGTCCCGTTGCTTCTGTACCCACAACCAAAGCAGTTGGAGTTGTAAAGTTCTGTGTATGATAAGAAGTCGAATTTTGTAAAGTAGCACAGTAAAAAGCAATTCTTTTTTTCTGCAGAAAAGCAATAATTTCGGACGTTGTTCCGGTGGCAATTTGATTGGTAAACAGACAACCTACGCTCGAGCGAACAATATTGGGGTTGTACAAATCACTTTTTGGATTGGCAATCAAAACCGCATCCAGATTTGCAGCATCCGCAGTACGCAAAAGGGCTCCAATGTTTCCTGGTTTTTCGGGTGCTTCGGCGACTAAAATTAATGGATTATCAGATAATTTTAAGTCAGATAATTGCATTGGTTTTGTTTTTGCAACTGCAAGTACGCCCTCTGTGGTGTCGCGATAGGCTAGCTTTTGATAGACTTCTTTGTTAATTTCGATCAATTGAACAGAAGAATTGACCAGTTTCGAAATCTCATGCTCCGTCACCAATTCTGGTAAAAACAAAATGGTTTCTAGTTCGTAACTGCCTTTTAGTGCTAGCGAAATTTCACGTAAACCTTCTATCAAAAATGTTCCTGTTTGTTTGCGGGCTTTTGCCTTTTCCTGCAATAAAACAAGCGATTTTATAAACGGATTTTGTACAGAAGTAATTTGTTTCATTTTTATAAGGGACTAAGTTTTTAAGGTGCTAAGGTACTGAGTTTTTTTTTAAAGAGGTAAAGGTTTTACAGCTACAAGGTTTTAAAGAAAGGCTAAAAAAGAAACGCTCCATAATTATTGAAGCGTTTCTTATCACTTAGTTATTCCTCAGAAGAAGTGGTTTCTTCTAATAATTCATCTTCTTTTGGTTTGGTCATCACCTGATCTTTTTTACCAAATAAAAATTTCTTTGCACCTGCAAATGCTGCTATAAGTCCAAAAAATATGATTTTCCCAAATTTTGCAATAATCGCAAAAAAACCAACTTTTGCTAGAACTTTCCCTGCTACAAGTCCACCAATTGTCCAAGCAGCAACTGTATCAGTATCTGCATCAAAATCTAAATATTTATTTCCTTTATCAAATTCAACACTTTTTAAAATTTCCGGAATACTTGCTTTTACTTCTTTAAGTTCGCTCATTGATGCAACGGCAGATATATTATACATTCCTTTACGTCCTAAAACTCGCAAATCATAATTTAAAGTGTTAAATTCATCGGTGCCAAATTTTAATTCTTTTGCCCAGTGAAGTACTTTTAAATTACTATCATAAAAGGGTTTTGATGCCCAGCCAATCAAATGCACCTCTGAATATCCTCCTTTTTTTCTCTCTTCATTTCCTGTTTTTGTATCCTCCTGCATGGTCTTCAATAAATCGTCGTAGTCAATGTCATTTGCATCATCATCTTTCACATAACCATCTCCTTGATAGCTTATTATGAACATCCAGCTACTTGTACCTGTTACTCCCTTTCCATCAGGAACCAAAGCGCCTAGTACACCTTCATCCTTGGGATTTCCCCATAAATCAGTCAAAACATGCTGGGTTTGTTCTGCGTTTAAAAATTTGAATCCTTTAGGGACATTTAATGCTCCATCTCCTTCAGCTAGTCTAATCCTGCCACTTTCGTACTTAATAGATTTCTCTATTTTATCATAATATGCCTGAGCGGTATCTTTTTCCTGTGCATTTATTTTTGAAATAAAAGCAGCGAGTAAAAAAACAATAAAGAACGATTTTTTCATTTGGTCTGGTTGATTTTAATTGGTTTTTATAAAATTTAGATTGGAATTATTTTGTTTTTATGGCTCTTTTCAAAATAGCTATGGTTTTTAAACTTGAAAAAATGAATGTCGCAACTACTATAATTTCTGCGATAACAAAAAAATAAAATAGCGTTTCAAATGCATTATCCCGATGTATCTGGGGTGGGGCAGAAAGTGGTGGATAAATAGTTATTCCAGCTTCTATCGTAAAGATTTTTATAATTTTTATGACTTGCGCTATTAAAACAATCATCAAAAGATTGGAGAGGAGAAATATAGAATTGATCGTAATAATTCTAAAACGAGTGATAATCATCCTAACTAAATAAGTAAAGAAGAAGACAAATAGAATTGTTAAAATTAAAATATTAGTTGATTCTATGACAAAATAGGTGTCATGAATATTGATGTCAACGGTGGTTTCTTTGTTTGGAAATACTAGATTAGGATTGTATGCCAGGTAACTGATTATGAGCAGTACAACCGACCAAATAATCTCTTTTGTTAATCTATTCATTGTGGCAACATTTCATAAATAAAGCGATAAAAGGTTTTATAGTAAGGTAATACATTTCTAATATTCTTCGATTTCGAGTTTTTTTAGCTGAAGCGATGATTTTTCAATTCACAAAACCCGTTTTGTATTTTACAAAATCCCTCTTGCCTTAATCTCCAAATATTTATTAATAGCATCCAAAGTCAGATTTTCGGGCTGGGTGAGAACAGTATGAATGCCGTATTTCTTGAGTTCGTTGGCGATGAGACGTTTTTCGAAGATGAATTTTTCGGCAATTACTTTGTCATACACTTCCTGAATCGTATCTGTTTTTTTGTTGATAATGGCGTTCAATTCGGTATTTTGAAAAAACACCACTACCAGTAAATGACTTTTGGCAATTCCTTTAAAATAAGGCAGTTGTCGATTTAAGCCATCCATAGTTTCAAAATTAGTATACAAAATAATCAAACTTCGCTGGTTGATGTTTTTCTTGATGTCAACATACAATCGGCTGTAATCACTCTCAAAAAAGTCAGTTTTGATGTTGTACAACGTTTCGAGTATTTTTTGCATCTGCGAACCTCTTTTTTCTGCAAAAACTCTGTTTTCAACTTTTTTAGAAAAAGCAAAAATCCCAGCTTTGTCTTGCTTTTTCAAAATCACATTGGATAAAACCAAGGTAGAATTGATTGCGTAATCCAGTAAACTCAAGCCGTTAAAAGGCATTTGCATCACACGTCCTTTGTCTATTGCCATGTAAACTGACTGGGATTTTTCGTCTTGAAATTGGTTGACCATCAACGCATTTTTCTTAGCAGTCGCTTTCCAGTTTAGTGTTCTTAAATCGTCACCTTGAACATATTCTTTTATTTGTTCGAATTCCATTGTATGGCCAATTCGGCGAATTTTCTTGATTCCGTACTGAAAAAGATTGTTCGAAAAAGCCAAGAGATCATATTTTCGCAGCTGAATGTAAGACGGATAAGTAGGGACCATTTTATTTTTATCGAAAGTAAATCTTCTCGAAATTAATTTCAAAGGTGAAGAAACATACACATTCAAACTGCCAAAATAATATTCTCCGCGCTCGGTTGGACGTAAATCGTACCCGATTTTATCTTCGGCAGCTGCTTTTATGGTTCTGAAAATTTTAAAATCACGTACTTGAAACTGAAACGGAATTTCATCAATTATTTTAATCGAAATAGCAAAAGTATACCGATTTCTGATCGAAATTGTCACTGGATTCAGATCTCCGTTCGACAGTTTTTCAGGAGTTTCACGTGTGGCTTCTATCCCAGTTTTAGTAAAGTACAAAAGCAGAATATCAAGCGCCAAAAAGGTGCCTAAAACCAGAATAATAAACCAAACGGCGTTGTATAAATTAGGAAAGATAAAAGCACAAACAAACAATCCGATAATGCCCAAAAGCACATAGAAGAAGAAGTTATTGAGGTAGAGACTTTTTATAAATTTCAAGTTTTTATGTTTTTTATGGTTGCAACTTTTTAAGTTTCACTTCTTACTTTTCCTGACAGCAAATCGTTATTTTGATAAAGATTATCTCGGAATTTCGACTGTTTCAATAATTTGTTTAATGATTTCAGGGCTTGCGATTCCTTCCATTTCTCGCTCTGGCGCCACAATAACTCTGTGTTGCAAAACGGGAACAGTTGCTTCTTTAATATCTTCCGGCGTTACAAAATCACGACCACGAATGGCGGCAAAACCTTTGGCAGCATTTAGAATAGCGATAGAGGCACGAGGTGAAGCTCCTAAGTACAAAAAGGCATTTTCGCGCGTGTTTACCACAATTCGTGCAATGTATTCCAGTAAATTCTGCTCGACTCTGATTTGCTTTATCAAGGCCTGATACGTTTTGATGTTTTCTGCAGAAAGAATAGTTTTTATAGCTTCTAATTTGCCCTGATTCTCCAACAAATGTTCTCTCTGAATGATGAGAATTTCTTCGTCTAATTTTGGATAATCAATAGTAATTTTGAATAAAAAACGGTCTAATTGTCCTTCCGGTAAACGATAGGTTCCTTCCTGCTCGATTGGGTTTTGGGTTGCAATGACCAAAAATGGCGTTTCAAGCTGATTCCTTGTTCCGTCAATCGTGATCTGGCGTTCTTCCATCACCTCAAAAAGTGCGGCTTGTGTTTTGGCAGGCGCACGATTGATTTCGTCAATTAAAATTAAATTAGAGAAAATAGGACCTTTTTTAAACTCAAATTCAGAAGTTTTTAAGTTAAAAATAGATGTTCCTAAAATATCAGAAGGCATCAAATCTGGCGTAAATTGAATTCGGCTAAAGCCAATATTCAATGTTTTTGCCAATAATTTTGCCGTAATTGTTTTGGCTACTCCTGGTACACCTTCTAACAAAACGTGTCC
This sequence comes from Flavobacterium geliluteum, assembly GCF_017948595.1. GTDB lineage: Bacteria > Bacteroidota > Bacteroidia > Flavobacteriales > Flavobacteriaceae > Flavobacterium > Flavobacterium flavipigmentatum. The sequence continues at coordinate 157,174 of NZ_JAGFBV010000006.1, forward strand.
GTTTGATAAAATCGCTACAAGAAGCTGATCGATCATTTTTTCCTGACCCACAATCACCGTTCCCAGTTCTTTTTTAATGTCGTTGATGTGGTCTAAAAGTGGCGCTAAATTAAGTCTGGTTTCAAAATTCACATTTTCGTTGGTGAGTTCTGTTGTTGTATTGATTTCGTCCATGATTAGGTATGTTTCTTTTGAATAATTTTTAATTTAATATTTTCTCGATGGCATTATTAATTGTGATTAAATCTTCTTCGAGACTTCCGTGATAACTTTTTCGATGTTCATTGATTAGAAAGACTAGATTTCGAATATCTTCTTCCTCTTTGCCTGATTTATGATGTAATTTTTTGATGAAATCCTCATCCAGCTTGGTCGTTTCTATTAGATATTCATTTCTGATTCTTTCTAGGAAATAAATAATTTTTTTGTCGATAATATTGCCGTGATCGCCTTCCTGATAATACAAGTTTCCGATGGTTTTGGTAAAATCGACCGTTAAGTTAGGGAGCGGTTTTAATATCGGGACCACACGCTGTTTGCGTTTGGCATTAAAAAGCATAAAAATCAGCATTCCGATTAAAAATAGGTACCAAGCCCATTTTAAGGCCGGCTGACTTAAAATATAACGCATAGGTGATTCCGAAATTGTTTCGCTATTTTGTCCTTTCGTGTACCAAAAAACATCACCTTCAGGCAGATACGAAAGCACATTTTGGGCATATTGATGATGATTTCCTTTAAGCAAATGAAAATTGGTAAATGCAGCTGGTTGCGTGTGCAAATAAAAATACCCGTTTTTATACGGTATCTGGATAAAATTGATTCTCTTTTCTTTTACTTTATTGCCCTGATACCCCAGAACAGTGGTGTTTAGCGTATCAATTTTAGAAAAATAATAGTCACCCATTCCTTCTGTCATGTGGTATTTTTGCGAGCTCACGGTTTTATTGGCCATCCAGAAAGAGGTACTATCCGAAATCTGAAAATCGGCTCGATAATCTAGTTTTAGACTGTCTAACAAAGACTGCGGAAATGTTTTCATGCTCAAAAAAGCATTATTTCCGTGAGAAACAAAGTAAAAAATCTCTTGAATCGATTGGTCGTCAATACCTCCAAATTCTGAAATAGTTAAAAAAGTACCTTTTATTTTGTAGTCGTTAACCAACGTATCAGCATCGTATTTTGCATCTAAAAATTCGTAAGGTGTGATTGCCGAAACTCGTTCTATCTTCTGATTTTTTAGAAGCCCGTCAATTTCTTTATTAAAAACATATAACCCAAACGGAATTTTATCGTTTACAGAGTAAGTCGGACGCCAATCAATAGGTTTTGGACGGTTGCGATCTGCCACCAAAATAAGGGCAAAAACAAGGACCAAAATAGCAATGTATATTTTTAGTGTTTTATTCATTGCTAAACTTTTTTATAGAATTTTTAAAGCTAATTTGTGCTTTTTGGAACATGTTGTCATCAATTTCAAATTCGCCGTACCAAATATAGTTGTACAAGTATGACAAATAGGTAAACTCTTGTTTGTGAGTAGGACTCTGAATTTCGTACAAATAATCGGTATTGGTTTTTTCGATGTCCCATTCGATATAATGATTTTGCGCCATTACCTTCAATAACCAAAGATAATAGTAGCGGATACAAAGTCTTTTGTCTCCTTTTTCGAGGCTTTCTTCGATTAATTTTTTAAAATCCAGCAAATGAATATTCTTCTCTATATCCGAATAATAAATAGTTTTTCGATTAGAATCTTTTCCGAAAATCCATTGTCCTTCTTTGTTAATTAAGGCTTTTACAATCAGATAAATGACAGAAACTACAATTAAAACCGCTATGACTTTCAATAAAATCGAAACAAAATTCATAGAAGTCTCGTTACTGCTAAATCGAAATAAATCTTTAAAAACATTGGCTAACCATTCTTTAAATCTGTCCCAGGTATTTTTTTCAGGCGTTTTATATTCGTAAACAAATTCGGAATCTTTGTATTTTTTTTTGAAATTTTTCTCAAATGTTTTGGCTTCAAGGCTGTCAACATCTATGTAAATATCCTCTTCAGTAAATTTTACAGAGGCCATCTTTGGAGGTTCGGCTTTAGCCAAAGAATCCTGTGCATTCGAGATTGTGCAGAAAAATAAAAAAGAAAAAACGAGTAAAACTTTATTCATTATCGGTTCCGATTAGGTCAATTTGGCTGTTAGAAGTCAGGTTTTCGTTTTCTTCTCTTAAACTATAATAGATAATTCCTTGGTTGATAATGACTAAGTTGTTGAAAAAATAGCTTAATAACACCGCAAAAATAAAGATTATAGAGATAAAAATGCCTAATGAGGAATTATTGTCTGTGTTCCAACCGGCAGATCTATTAGACGTTAGAAACGCAACAATGCCAATTAAATAAGGTATCATAGTCAAAAAGCTTTGTATTATTTGTATGAGCATCAACACGACAAAAGTAGTGCCGACGATTGCCCAAAATTGCTGTTTGAGTAAAGAAAAACCAATTTTTATAGCTTGAAAGAAACTTGTTTTTTGTGTCAGGTATGTGTAAAAACTCAAATTGATCCAGGCAATAGTAGCTGGAGCGGCAATGAGAAGCAAAGGAAAGCCAATAAGTATAAAGCACAAAACGATCAGCAAGGCAAAAACCAATATGATAATTGGCATGATGATGAACAATAATCCCAAAAAGAATTTTAATAATCTTCCTGTGTTTTGTTTCAATCGCACTACGATTTCTGAAGTTGTAATTTCGGCACCTTCATTTTCGCCAACAAGTTGTAAATAAATAATTGGATAGGCCACATTTAGCAACGATAGAACAATTATTAAAATTCCGAAAAGGATAAATGAAGCAACAAAAAGAGCAAAGTTTTCATTAAAATATTGCAAAAAATAGCTTCCTTGTTCGGCTCCGGTATTGGCAAACAAAACTTCAAAATAGATTTTAAAAATAAAATACATCAGGACACATAAAATCAGTAGAAAACCACCGTTGATGATGGCGTAGTTCTTGAAAAAATGTTTTCCAAAAGTTTTAAAAAATGCAATAGTATCTGAAATGTAACTGCTAAAATCTCGTTTTTTAAAAAGTTCAAACATTATATAGAAGTTGTTTTTTTATGGACAATAAAAGGATAAATCAGGTAATAAAAAGAGATTATACTCAAGGTGAATAAAATAATGAAACTACTGAGCCAATTGGGCATCTGAATAGAATATCGTGTGATGAAACCTTCTAGAAATCCGGCACTTATCGTAAAAGGAAATGTACTCAGGAATATTTTGAAACTATTTTTGAAACCTATTTTGAATGAATTAATTCTCGAAAAAGTCTTTGGAAAAAGAATAGAAGCACCTAAAATAAAGCCAGCTGCTGTTTCGATAACAATAGCAAAAATTTCCATAGAACCGTGAATCCAAATCCCGCGAACACTTTTCCAAAACACATTTTGCTCATAAAAAAAGTACTGAAAAGACCCTAACATGATACAATTTTGCAAGAAAATGTAAAAAGTACCAATTCCAAAAAAGATACCATAAATGTAGCATCTTGCGCCCACGTATAGGTTATTCATGGTGATTCCGATAAAACTTCCCCAGTTGCTTCCTGATCCGTAAACCGCCATTGGATTTCCTTTTTTGATGTTTTCTAAGGTCATATTGACATAATAATCTCCCAGAATCAACCTAACGAAATTTTGATCGTAGATGGCAGAAACCACTCCAATCCCGACTGTTAGAAAAAACAACACAAAAGCATACAATAAATATCTTCTGTAGTCATAAAGCAGCAGTGGTACCTCGGTTTTGAAGAACTCTATCAATCTGTTTTTCTCTGTTCGTTTGGTTTTGTAAATCTTCTGATAAATCTGTGATGCAAGGTAATTTAAGTAAATTACAGTCTTACTTTTTGGGTAATATGTTTGTGCATACGACAAATCATTCATCATTTGAATGTACAAATTAGCTAACTCATCAGGATTTTTTTTAGCTTTACCAAAAATAGCGAGTTCAAACTCCAGCCATTTTTCTTTATTTTGTTTTATGAAGGCGACTTCTCTCATTGCATGCTAAAATATAAAATATGTCAGAATTATCTATAAATACAACACAAAATGTTAAAATAAATTTCATCTCTGCTTCTGTAGGCGAGCGAATGCTGGCCTATTTCGTGGATTTGCTTATAAAAATAGCTTACGGAATTGTGGTTTGGATGGTCTTTTTTTATCTATTAAACATAGATAGATTGTTTAAAAATCTTGATAATTGGTCCGTAATGGCGATAATTTTCTTCATGTATTTTCCAATTATGGTTTATTCGATCACTTTAGAGAGTATTTTTGAGGGTCAAACCATCGGAAAAAAGATCAGCAAAATAAAAGTTGTAAAGATTGATGGTTATCAGGCTGGATTTGGCGATTATTTGATGCGATGGTTCTTCAGATTAATTGACATTACGATTTTAAACGGAATCATTGCACTTATAACGGTTATTTCGAGCAAACAAGGCCAGAGATTAGGTGACATGGTAGCGGGTACGGCCGTGATTACTTTAAAAAATAAAATCAATATCAGCCATACAATTCTCGAGGAAATAGGAGAGGCTTATGTGCCAACATATCCTTTGGTGATCAAATTATCAGATAATGATATGCGTATCATCAAGGAAACGTTTCAAAAAGCTGATGTTAAAAACGATCACGAAACCATTCGCAAATTAGTTTCTAAAATAGAGAGTGTTACCGGAATCAAAAATCAATCAGGTAATGACAAAGATTTTCTTCGAATTGTATTGAAAGATTACAACTTTTATACACAGAATATGTAGTTGAAAATTTTGATTTTAAATTCAATCTCAACAACTCAGATACTTAGAATCTTAGCACCTAAAAAAAATGTTCCAATTATTAGATATTATCGGTACGATGGCCTTTGCAATGTCGGGCGCATTAACTGCGATGCATAAAAAGCTCGATCCTTTTGGGGTTTTTATTATCGCTTTTGTCACTGCTGTTGGTGGAGGAACGCTTCGAGATGTTTTAATTGGCAGAACTCCAGTAGGCTGGATGCTTGATTTGAAGTACGTTTATGTGATTATTTTAGGATTTATTCTGGCAATTTTGTTCCGAAAAAAGTTTGATAAATTACGAACCTCCTTGTTTTTATTTGACACTATCGGCTTGGGCGTTTTTACTTTAATCGGACTAGAAAAGGGAATTTCGATAGGATTACATCCTATAATTTGTATTGCTTTAGGTACAATGACCGCTTGTTTTGGAGGCGTAATTCGGGATATTTTGTGCAATGAGATTCCCACTATTTTTAGAAGAGAAATCTATGCTACCATTTGTATTTTTGGAGGTGCCGTTTTTTTTGCTTTGAAGAAATTAAATCTGGACGATGATATTTTATATTTATTAACTTCTGTAGTGATCATCACAGTTCGGTTAATGGCGGTAAAATTCAAATGGTATTTGCCGGCATTTGAGCATAAATAAAATTTAAAAATAAGTTGGTCGCAGATTTTAAAAATTCAAATGATTTGTCTGTTGGATTAAAAATTATTGAAATCGTATAAATCAGTGGCAAAAAAATAATGAAATACGAGGTAAAAAAATACGTTGAACAAGATTATAATATCTGGAATGATTTTATAGATCAGGCCAAAAATGCTACGTTTTTGTTCCATCGCGATTTTATGGAATATCATCAAGATCGGTTTGAAGATTTTTCGTTATTAGTTTATGAAAATCAGAAATTAGTGGCTGTTTTGCCCGCAAATATAAAGGATAAAGAATTGTATTCTCATCAAGGTTTGACGTATGGCGGACTGGTGTATTCTAAAAAAATAAAAACAGAAAAAGTAGAATTGATTTTAGACGCAATTTTAGTTTTTTTGAAAGAAAATAACGTCCAAGCATTTTATTATAAGCCAATTCCTGGTTTTTATTTTTCGCACGGAAATAATGAAATCGACTTTTTTTTATTCAAAAGAGGAGCTGTTTTAGATCATAAAGAAATGAATTTGGTAATTAACTTGAAAGAAGAATTACGTATTTCTAAAAGTAAATTAAAACATTTTCGAAGGATTGAAAATCTTCAGCTTGAAATTGTTGAAGAAGCAGATTTTGAGCCATTTTGGGAGCAGGTTTTACAGCCTAGATTACTTGCAAAGTATGATGCAAAACCTGTTCATACAAAAGAAGAAATATACTTTCTTAAGCAAAATTTTTGCAAAAATATCAAACAATTTTCTGTGTATCAAGAACATGAAATTATCGCAGGAATAACCATTTTTGAAGGAGAAAGAGTTGTGAAATCTCAGTATGGTGCCACTTCAAAAAAAGGAGAAAAAGTTAGAGCTCTCGATTTTTTGTTTATTAGTTTAATCGAAAAATACCAACGAGAAGGAAAATCTTTTTTTGATATGGGAATCGTAAATGAAGAAGATGAAAAAGGCTATAATCCGGGTCTTTTGACGCAAAAAGAAGAATTAGGGTGCTCTGTTTATAATCAGGATTTTTATAAAATCAATCTAAAATGATACCATTTCTAGACCTAAAAAAAATAAACGAACCTTACGAAGCAGACTTTCAATTGAAATTGAAATCGGTTTTGAATGGGGGTTGGTACATTCTAGGAAAAGAAGTGCAACTATTTGAAGAATCATTCGCCAGATATTGTAATGCAAATTATTGTATAGGTGTCGGGAATGGTTTTGATGCTTTGGTTTTGATTTTTAAAGGTTACATTCAGTTGGGGAAACTAGAGAAAGGCGATGAGGTTATCGTTCCTGCAAATACTTATATTGCTAGTATTTTGGCCATTTTACAAGCCGATTTAATTCCTGTTTTGGTAGAGCCAAAATTAGAAACGTACAACTTGGATCCAGAATTGATTGTAGAAAAAATTACCTCAAAAACAAAAGCAATTTTGGTGGTTCATTTATACGGACAACTGGCAGAAATGGTAATGATAAATGAAATTGCGGAGAAAAATAATTTGATTATTGTTGAAGATTCTGCTCAATCACATGGAGCGATCAGCAATCTAAAATCTAAAATAAACACTCAGCAATCAAGCGCAGCGTATAGTTTTTATCCCGGAAAAAATTTGGGAGCTTTAGGTGACGGTGGAGCGATTGTTACAGATGATTCAGAATTGGCAAAAATTCTTTATTCTCTTCGAAATTATGGATCAAAAGCAAAATATTATAACGACTATATTGGTGTCAATTCGAGACTAGATGAGTTACAGGCAGCTTTTTTAAATCTAAAGTTGCCTAACTTAGACAGTGATAATAATAAACGCAGAGCGATCGCAAAGCGTTATATAACTGAAATCAAAAACGACAAAATGAGCCTTCCCTTTTGGGATTTTTCGAATAATCATGTCTTTCATTTGTTCGTTATACGAACTCCAAAAAGAGCGGTATTGCAAGAATATTTAGTTCAAAATAATATTCAAACCATGATTCATTACCCAATTCCACCACATAAACAAAAGGCTTTCTCAGCTTGGAATGACTTATCATTTCCGATCACTGAAAAGATTCATAACGAGGTATTGAGTTTGCCGATTAGTCCCATTTTGACTGAAAGTGAAGTGGGTTTTATTATTGAAATTTTAAATCAGTATTAGTACGTGTCTGACAAAAAAGTTTCATATCAGCACATTCTAAAAATGACTTCGCTTTTTGGAGGGGTCCAGCTTTTTTCGATTATAATTTCTGTAATTAGAACTAAATTAATAGCCATTTTTATTGGTCCGGCAGGAATGGGTTTAATTACATTGCTAAATTCTACCCTAAATATTATTGGAGGAATTTCGGGTTTGGGAATTGAGACAAGTGCAATTAAGAATATTTCAGAAAAATATAAAGATGAAGATTTAAACAATATTTCGAAAACAGTTGCTCTAGTCAAAAAAATGATGCTAATATCGGGCATACTAGGAACGCTATTAACCATCATATTTTCAAAATGGCTCAGTATTTTCACTTTTGGAAATACAAATCAGGTTTATTCATTTATTTTTTTATCCATTACATTGTTATTTAAGCAAATAACATCAGGGCAATTAGTTGTTTTGCAGGGATTAAGAAAGTTAAGGCTCTTAGCGAAAGCAAATTTTTATGGAAATTTATTCGGTCTGTTATTTTCCATCCCTCTTTATTATTTTCTTAAAATTGATGCAATTGTACCAACAATTTTAGTAAGTTCTTTTTCAGCATTAGTATTTTCTTTTTATTTTTCAAATCAATTAAAAATTCAGCATAAAAAGGTTGAAAATAAGTATTTTAAGACTGAAGGTAAAGTTATTGTTAAACTCGGTATAATGCTGACAATAAGTAGTCTATTAACTTTGTTGTCCAGCTATCTTATCCAAATTTACATTAGTAATGTTGCTGATGTTGAGCAAGTAGGTTTTTACAATGCCGGTTTTACATTATTAAATTCTTATGTTGGAATTATTTTTACGGTTATGAGTATTGATTATTTCCCGAGATTAGCTGCTTTAAATGCTGACAATGAAAACATTAAGGTAAGTGTAACGCAACAATCATATATTTCAATTTTAATTATCACACCAATAATTGTGTTATTTTTAACGTTTATACCTTTGATAATTAGAGTTATATATACGCCAACGTTTATGATAATAATGCCAATGGTTTGTTTTGGTATTTTGGGAATGTTATTTAGAGCGGTTTCTTGGTCTATGGGATACATTTTAATTGCGAAAGGAGATTCGAAAATGTTTATAAAAACGGCAATTTTATTTAATACACTTTCTATTGTACTAAATGTTCTTGGATACTATTTTTATGGACTCGAAGGACTCGGAATTAGTTTTTTTGTGTACTATAGCTTTCATTTTTTTATTTTAAAAATAATTACAAAAAAGCGATATGGGTTTTATTTTGAAAAAGAATTCTACATTATTTATACAATTTGTTTTTTAATATGTTTCGCCACTTTTTTAATTAAGTCAATAGAATTTAAAGTTTTAAGATATTCTTTAATGAGTTTAATGTGTTTAATAGCATTGGCTTTTGCTTTATATCAAATAAATAAAGAAATGAATTTGAAAAATATATTAATTGCGACTTTTAGAAATACTACTAAATAATATTTAAAATGTACAATAAATTGAGATTTTGGTATCACAGATTTAAATTTTATTATTCAATAAACTGGACAAAAACATTGTACTTCAATTTAAAAAAATTCCCTTTTAACATTGCGATTAAATTACCTGTGTTTTTTTATGGCAAGGTTAAATTTACTTCTATCACTGGTAAAATTAAAATTGATGCTCCAATTCGTAAGGGAATGATAGGATTTGGTCAGTCCTATGAGATGAATACGATTCATAAAGGAATAGCAGAGGTAAACATAGCGGGAACATTAATTTTTAAGGGACAAGTACAGTTTGGGAAAGATTATTTTGTTTACATAAAGGCAAACGCATTTTGCGAATTTGGTCACATGTCTTCTTTAGCATCTAGTGTAAAATTAATCTGCACAAATCAAATAATTTTAGGGAATTATGCCAGATTTGGATCAGAATGCCAATTAATTGACACTAATTTTCATCAGATGATAAATACTAAAAGTGGCGAAATATATGAGATGACCTCACCGATACAGATAGGAAATTATAATTTTATTAGTAACAGAGTTTCAATTATGAAAGGAACAAAAACACCTGATTATTGCACTATTGCTTCTAATAGTTTATGTACTAAAGATTTTAATTCTTGGGGGAATAATATTTTAATTGGAGGTGTTCCTGCCAAATTACTTCGCAACAATATTTCAAGGGATTGGGAAGGGGAGTGCAAAGAATTAGATGCGTATCTGACGATTTAAATTAAGCAAGAGTGATACGGATTCTTTGTTTTATCTCTAGTAAAAAATACTTTAATAACAAACTATAATCTGCCGTTTTATAAGTTAAAATCATTTCAAAATGTATTCTTTTTAAAATAGCTTTATGTTCTGACTTTGATCGATTTAAAGGGATTGCTTTTTTTATAATAATGTATGTAGAATGATTTATTTTCTTTGATCTAGAATCTTTTTTAATAAAAAAATGAGTTCCTAATGAAGTTAAAGAAATCCTTTTTTTTACCAAGATGTTATCAATATAATCTATTTCATACTGGCGTGAAGTTCTAATCCAGAGATCTAAATCTTCATAAGCTAGATTTTCATCATAACCTTTTAAATCCTCCAAAACAGATTTTTTAACCATTGAAGAAATTGAGCAAATACTATTTCCGCCTGAAATAATACTCAAATAAACATCTCCAGTTTGTCTTTTTTCAATTGCTTTTTTATAATTGTCAACAGGGAAATAATAAGAGTCAAATATGCCATTTTCAGTAATTAATTCGGCATTTCCATAAACAATTCCGAGATTGTTATATTTACTTTCTTTAAATGCTTTTATTTGTAAAGAGACACAATTAGGTAATAAAATATCATCTGCAGCCAAATCAATAATAAAATCACCTTTGGCTAAGTTTAGCGCTTTATTAAAAGACTTTGTATTTCCTAAATTGGTTTGGTTCCTTATAAACTGAACTTCAGGAAAATCACTGCACCATTTCGAAATGATTTTTTCAGATTCATCGGTACTGCAATCATCAACAATAATTAACTCAATAAAAGGATATTCTTGATTAATCACCGAAAGTAAGCTCTCAACAACATAGTTTTGGTGATTATAACACAAACAAATAATTGTTACCAGTGAATTGTCTTGCATAATGTTTTTAAAGAGTTATATATTTGATACGAAAATAAGAATTCAGATATGATATTGTCTCAAAATGAAAGGAAAATTGCTTTAATTGGTTATCGCCTCAGCGGTGGCGGAAGTGATAAAGTGATGGCCAATTTATCTCTTTTCTTTGAAAAGCAAGGTTTTAAGGTTGATATTATCATAGTTCTGAATGAAGTTAGTTTTCCGTATGCTGGAAAATTGGTGAACTTAGGTTTGCTCAAAAATAAAAGCAACAGTTTATTTAATAAAGCAAAACGACTCATCACTTTATATAATTATTTACAAGACAATCAATTTGATTTTATAATCGATTTCCGTTTTCGGACAAAAGTTTTTCAAGAATTAATATTGTCAAGATTTATTTACAATACTAAAACTATTTTTACAGTTCATAGTTTTCTTATTGATCATTATATGCCCAATAATTCTTGGTTGACACGATTAATGTACAATCATTGTTTTGCTAATGTTGCCATTGTCCAGGAAATGAAAACATTGATAGAAAAAAAACATCAATTAAAAAATGTAGTTACAATCCCCAATCCACTTTATGTAGAGGAAATTTTTGAGAGACAAAATGAAAATATTGATTTTAATTTTAGCTACATTCTCGCAGTTGGGCAATATGAAAATGAAATTAAGCAATTTGATCATCTAATTTATAGTTATGCGAAGTCAGTTTTACCACAAAAAGAACTACATTTAATAATTATTGGAAATGGTGACCAATCAAAATTAAATATGGTCATTTTAGAAAATAATGTTTCCGATTTTGTTCATCTTTTAGGATATCAAAATAATCCTTTTAGGTTTATGAAAAGAGCTCATTTTGTAGTTTTATGTAGTAAAAATGAAGGTTTTCCTAACGTGATTTTAGAATCTTTAGCCTGCAAAACTCCAGTTGTATCTTTTGATTGTGATTTTGGACCACGAGACATTCTCGAAAATTTTAAAAACGGTATTTTAGTTGAAAATCAAAATTGGAAAAAACTTATTGAAGCAATGAATTTGTTAAGTTTAAATGAAGCTTTATATAATGAAATTAAAGAAAATACATTCCAAAGTGTTCAGCCATTTTTCTTAGAAAAAGTAGGGTTCTTATGGATGAATTTATTAGATAGTTATTAAAATTATATGTCAACAATTCAAGATATTTCAATACTAAAAATCCCTGTTATAGAAGATTTAAGCGGAAATTTGGCTTTTGTTCAAAACGAAATTCTTCCGTTTGAATTTAAGCGAGTTTATTATCTTTTTGATGTACCAAGTTCAGCTTTTCGAGGGGGGCATTCTCATATTGACCAACAAGAAGTTTTGATTGCTTTAAGTGGTAGTTTTGAAGTTACAGTTGATGATGGTATTAATAAAAAAAGCTTTTTATTAAACAAACCTAATGTGGGTTTGCATCTTCCAAAAGAAATTTGGAGAGAATTAGATAATTTTTCTTCGGGTGCAGTATGTTTGGTTTTTGCTTCGGATGTTTTTGAAGAAGCTGACTATATTAGAGATTATGATACTTTTTTGAATTCAAAAAAATGAAATTGCTTTACATTGTTCCTAAAATAAAGAATGTTGGCGGCGTTGCCAGAGTTTTAGCAATAAAGGCTAATTATTTTGTAGAGAATTTTGGTTACGAAGTTCATGTTTTATCTCAAAATGAAGAAAAAAATGAGCCATTCTACTCGTTTAATAAAAAAATCATTTTCCATAATGTGAATTTAAGCAGCAATATTTGTAGTATTTTGTGGTCACTAAGAAAAACAATAAATCAAAAGATAGATAATATCAAACCTGATATTATTGTCGTTGCCGATAATGGTCTAAAAGCCTTTATTTATCCATTTATTATTTCGGTAAAAACTCCACTAGTTTTTGAATGCCATGGTTCTAAATATGTCGAAGAAAAAGCTCAAAAAACTAGTTTTCTTTTAAAACTAAAATATAAGTTTAAAAATTTTGGAGCTAGTAGATTTACATATATGGTAGCTTTATCTACCGAAAGTTCAAAAGAATGGAATGTTAAAAATACCATTATAATTGCTAATCCCTCTTGGATAAAAACAGATAGTAAAGCTTCTTTAGAATCTAAAAAAGTAATTTCAATTGCCCGCAATTCTTACGAAAAAGGATTAGATCGATTGTTGTTAATCTGGAAAATAATTAGTCCAAAATATCCTGACTGGACTTTAGATATTTATACTGATGATATTGTTTCTTTAGAGAAGGAGGCTCGAAATATCGGGATTATTTCCACGATAAATTATTTTAATTTTTCAACAAACATCGAAGAAAAATATGTAGAATTCTCTATTTATTTAATGACTTCACGAAGTGAAGGTTTTCCGATGGTACTTCTGGAAGCCATGGCTTTTGGTTTACCATGCATTGCTTACGACTGCCGAATCGGACCTCGATCTATAATTAAAAAAGATAAAACTGGATTTTTAATTCCAGACGAAAATATTGAGCAATATGTAGAAAAACTTTCTTTATTAATTGAAAATAAGGAACAAAGGTTGGAGCTAGGTGCCAACGCTATAGAAAATATGAAGAATTTTTCTTTGCATAAAATAATGAGCCAATGGAGGGTATTTCTGGAAGGGTTATAAAATTATTTGATTTTTTAAACAACAGAAATATCCTAATTTATAGAAGTCAAATAGAAACAAAGAAGGCTTTTTTGAAAGTAAATTCTCTTCGATTATGATTCTACTTTTTTTAAAAATTAAAATTACGAAAAAGGTCAATTTTAACAGTTGCACTAAATGGAATGTCTTAATTATTTTACTCTCTTTCTCTGATAATTTCTTCGAATTATAAAGAAAACAAAGATTGTTTAATGCGATTTTTGTTTTGTTTAAAAACTCAATTGAAGTTTCTAAATTCAAGTGAAATACTCTGTTTTCTATATGTTTTACCTCAAAATGATTTATTCTTAAAATTGCAAAAAAATATAAATCTTCGTAACCATATTTTATAATTGATTCATCAAAACAATATTGATTAAAAATTTCTTTTTTTATCAAAAGATTAGAAGTTAAACCTGAAAAGTGAGAATTTTTATTTCTCTTACTTAAATCCAGAGATTCTCTCTTACAACCATATACCCAGCGCAAAAGTCTTTCTTTTTCAGGTTTTTGAGTCTCATAAACAATTCCTCCAAAAACAATTTTATGTTTTTGCCTTATTATCGAACTATAATACTTTTTAATAAAATTGTTTTCAGCAGGATAAGTATCACAATCTAAAATAAGAAGCCAATCATACTTGGCGTTTTTTGCCAGAGAATTAATATTTTTTCCTCTTCCTAAATTAGTTTTATTAACAAAAAAAGAACAATTTGTAATAGCATTAATTTCTTGATTCTTAATATTCTTTTGTGAGGGAGAAGCATCATCCAAACAAAGAATTTCAAATTCAATTTCTATTTCCAAGCATTGTTTATGAAGTGTTTCAACCAAAGCAAAAACATCATAATTATAAACCGGAATAAGTATCGAAAGCATTACACCGTTCTTTGCACCACTTCAAAAATGCGCTCATCTTCACATTTTAATGTTTTAGACGGGAATTTCATTAATAAGGCATAATCGTGAGTCGCCATGATAATGGTTTTACCGTTGGCGTTGATTTTTTTCAATACCTCTAGAACCTCCGAACTCGTTTGTGGATCAAGGTTTCCGGTAGGCTCATCGGCCAAGATAAATTCTGGGTCATTTAGCAAAGCGCGCGCAATTGCAACTCGTTGTTGCTCGCCACCAGAAAGTTGGTGTGGCATTTTATTCACAAATTCCTTCATGCCAACTTTGTCAAGAACTTCATCGATTTTGTGTTGCATGCCTTCTTTTTCTGTCCAACCAGTTGCTTTAAGAACAAACAGCATATTGTCTTTGACAGAGCGGTCTGGCAGCAATTTAAAATCCTGAAAAACAATTCCAATTTTACGTCGTAAAAACGGAATATCATTCTCTTTCAAACTAGCCAAATCAAACTCCACGATGTTTCCTTCGCCTTCCGTGAGTGGCAAATCACCATACAAAGTTTTCATGAAACTACTTTTTCCAGAACCTGTTTTTCCAATAATATAGATAAATTCTCCGTGTTGAACTTCTAAATTAATCTGAGATAAAATTTTTCTTCCTTCTTGGTATATAGTGACATCTTTAAGAGACAGTACGGTTCTTGACATAGTAAATTTGATTTGAATGGTAAAAGTACTAAGATAACGGTTGGATTCAAAATAAATTTCAATGATTTCGTAACAAAAGCATCACAAAATAGTGATTAGACAAAAATTAGTATCATTTTTTTTGCATTACCCGCTAGAAAAAAGCGGGTCAGGCTGTCCACTGTATCTTTTCCTGGCTAAAGAAGCCAGAAAAAGGATGCCGTTCCCATCCTTAATGCACACTCAGGCAGCGAGAAAATGATCGTTTCCAGAAACTTTGATAACCAGTATTTTGAGCGTTAGCAAGTTAAAAAAATAACAGCAGTTTCAAAATTTGTTCATAATAAATGCCCAAAACGTTTCGTTATAAAGGGTATTAAATGATACATTTGAATACTAAATAAAATAAAAATGCGTAAACTTTCCTGGTTCTTTTTAATCCAAATTCTCTTAATCTCTACCACGGTTTTAGCACAAAAATCAGCTATTTATACCTACGATTTAAAAGATTTTGACAAAGCGCTGGCTTTATATAACGACAAACAATATACTTCTGCCCAACTTATTTTTGAACATATAAAAAACAACGCAACCACAGAAGAGGTGCAGTCTGATTGTGCCTATTACATTGCCAATTGCGCCATAAGAACCAATCAGTCGAATGCAGATGCACTGATGGAAAAATTTGTGAATGATTATCCAACAAGTACCAAACAAAATCAGGCATACAAGGAAGTGGCTCAGTTTTTTTTCGAACAAGGCAATTATCCAAAAGCATTGCTGTGGTTTGATAAAGTAGACGAAAGCTACATGAGCAAATCTGATTTGGACAAGTATAATTTTCAAAAAGGATACGCTTATTTCAATGCAAAAAATAAAAAAGAAGCGACAACCTATTTTAACAAAGTAGTTAACTCTGCCGAGTACGGTTCTCAGGCCAAATATTACTTAGGCTTTATGGCGTATGAAGGAGATGATTATAAAGAAGCGACCAAATATTTTGATGAGGTTTCCGGCGAAGAAAAATACAAAGAAAAGCTTTCGTACTATCAGGCTGATATGAATTTCAAACTTGGAAATTTCCAAAAAGCGATCGATTTAGGCCAGAAAGCAATGGCAAAATCAAACGAACTAGAAAAGTCTGAACTCAATAAAATCATCGGAGAAAGTTATTTCAATTTAAAACAATACGACAAAGCGATTCCGTTTTTAGAACAATATGCAGGTAAAAAAGGAAAATGGAACAATACCGATTTCTATCAGTTAGGATATGCATATTACGAGCAGAAAAACGATGAAAAAGCAATTTCACAATTCAATAAAATCATTGAAGGAAAAGACTTTGTAGCGCAAAATGCCTATTATCATTTGGGTTTAAGTTACCTGAATACCGGCAAAAAACAGGAAGCTCTTAATGCTTTCAAAAACGCTTCAGAAATGGAGTTTAATGTTCAAATTCAGGAAGATGCCGCTTTAAATTATGCAAAATTAAGTTACGAAATAGGAAATGCGTACCAAAATGTTCCAGCTGTTTTGCTTGATTTCTTAAAAAAATACCCTAATAATTCGAGTAGATCAGAGGTTGAAAAACTTTTGGTAGATTCTTATATTTCGTCAAAAAACTATAAAGAAGCCTTGGTTTTATTAGAAAAAAATAAAACTCCACAAAACAAATTGGCGTATCAAAAAGTACTTTTTTACCGAGGAGTAGAATTGTATAACGAGCAAAACTATACCGAAGCTTCCAAAATGTTCAGAAATGCGGTGAGCGAACAAAAAAGTCCTGAGTTTACAGCGCGTGCCACTTTCTGGAAAGCAGAAACAGAATATCTTGCCGAAGATTTTCAGAATGCTTTGTTGAGCTACAAGCAATTTGCTGGTCTGGCGAGTGCTAAAACCACAGACGAGTATAAAAACATCAATTATAATATTGGTTATACTTATTTTAAATTGAAAGAATACGATCCTGCTGCTACTTCATTTCAGGCACAAATAGACGTTAATAAAGACGATAAAGTACGTTTGAATGACTCGTATTTGCGTTTGGGCGATTGCCGATTTGTGAGCGCAAAATACGGCCCTGCAATGGAAGCCTATTCAAAAGCGATAGATGCCAAAGGAGTTGATGCAGATTATGCGCAGTTTCAAAAAGCAATGTCGTACGGATTCATGTCAAAAAATGATAAAAAAATAGAGGAGTTGAATAATTTTCTTCAGAAGTACAAAAAATCAGAATACCGTGATGATGCTTTGTACGAACTCGCCAATACGTATTCGACAGAGAAAAAGAACGATCAGGCTATCAAAACCTACGACCAATTAATTACCGAATATAAAAATGGCTTGTTTACTTCAAAATCGATTTTGAAACAAGGTCTGATTTATTACAACTCTGATAAAGATGAGCAAGCGTTGGTAAAATTCAAAAAAGTAGCTGCAGATTTTCCAAAAACACCCGAAGCTTTAGAAGCCGTTTCAACTGCAAGATTGATTTATGTTGATTCCGGAAAAGTAGACGAATATGCGACTTGGGTTCGTACTTTAGATTTTGTTGCCGTGACAGATGCCGAGTTAGACAACGATACTTACGAAGGCGCTTTCAAACAATACAGTCAGAATAACAGCAAGTTGGCGATTACCGGTTTTAGCGGGTATGTGAGCAAATTTCCGAAGGGAATTCATGCGCTGGAGGCTAATTTTTATTTGGCACAATTGCTTTATACAGAAGGTTCAGAAAGTAAAACGGTAGCCAATTATCAATACGTAATCGGCCAGCCTAGAAACGAATTTACAGAGCAGGCTTTGACAAGATTGTCTCAGATTTTCTTAAAAGATAAAGATTGCGATAAGGCAGTTCCGATCTTGACACGTTTAGAAAATGAGTCGGATTTTCCTCAAAACAAAACTTTCGCACAAGCTAATTTGATGAAATGTTATTATGATAAAAAGGATTACGGCAACTCTGTTGAATATGCAGAAAAAGTGCTTCAAAACCCGAAAGGAGATGTCAACGTAAAAAGCGATGCGCAGATTATTGTGGCGCGTGCGGCGATGCAAACAGGCGAAGAGGAGAAGGCAAAAGCAGCTTACGCCAAATTATCAAGTACTTCTAAGGGAGAATTAGCAGCAGAAGCCTTGTATTATGATGCTTATTTTAAAACCAAAGAAGGCAAATTTGATGCTTCAAATGTGGCGGTTCAGAAATTAGCAAAAAACTATTCTGGTTACAAATATTATGGTGCGAAGGGTCTGGTTTTGATGGCCAAAAATTTCTACGGATTAAAAGACAGTTACCAAGCAACGTATATTTTGGATAACGTAATTAACAATTTTACCGATTATCCAGATGTGGTTGAAGAAGCTAAAAGAGAACTCAATGCGATTAAGGCAGAAGAGGCTAAAACCAATTCATCAATTACAAAATAGTTAGAAGTTATAGGTGAGATATTAAATGTTTTCAGGTTACATTTTACATCTCACAAAACACATTTTACAAATTATGAGTTTACCT
The DNA here is from genome assembly GCF_017948595.1 of Flavobacterium geliluteum. Lineage (GTDB taxonomy): Bacteria > Bacteroidota > Bacteroidia > Flavobacteriales > Flavobacteriaceae > Flavobacterium > Flavobacterium flavipigmentatum. Next base: position 175,659 of record NZ_JAGFBV010000006.1, read on the forward strand.
TTTTATATAGTTGATGTTTTTACAGATAAAAAGTATGCGGGCAATCAGTTGGCTGTTTTTTTAGAAGCTGAAAATTTAAGTTTAGAACAAATGCAAACGATTGCTCGTGAAATAAATTTTGCCGAAAGCACTTTTATCACCAAACTCGATTTGCAAAATAATAGTGCCGAAGTGAAAATTTTTACTCCCGCTCAAGAAATGAAATTTGCGGGTCATCCGATTATTGGTACTTCTTGGGTGTTGATCAATGAAGTTTTTCAGCATCAACCGGAGACTATTACACTACACGTTCCCGTGGGGGAAATTCCGATCCATCAATCTGAGGGTTTGATTTGGCTGCAAGCTGCTCAACCAGAATTTTGGGAGGTGTTTTCAAAAAGTGATTTTTCGTCATTTAGTAATTTAACAGCTACTGATTTTGACGATCAGTTTCCTATTCAGGAAGTTACCACAGGAAGCGCTTTTGTGATGGTACCATTAAAAAATAAAGAAGCATTAGAGCGCTTAGTTTTGGATAAAGAAAAAATGGATGATTGGTTAAAAAAACATTGTAAAACAAGTCACAGAGGATTGTATTTTTATTGTAGAGAAGATGCAAAACTGATGACTAGAATGTTTTGCGTAGAGCATAATCAGTTAGTTGAAGATGCTGCAACAGGAAGTGCTAGCACATGTTTGCAAGCTTATTTACTGAAGTATGATGTGCCAGAAATTAAACTCATTAACCATCAGGGCGATTTTATGGGACGCCCTTCTCAGATTTATTTCAATGGAAAATTGGCAGATAATCAGTTTGAAATTCAAATTGGAGGAAAAACCCAGCTTGTAGCAAAAGGGGATTGGGAAGCTTAAAACGAATTAAATAATTATAAAATTAGATAATTGTAAAATGTAAAAAGTAAGATGTAAAAAACACTCCAATTTGTTTATGACATTTTACAAAATACATTTCACAAAAAAGTATAAAATATGAAAATTAATTTCAAAAATAAAACCATCATTTTACTGTTTTTAATCACTTTTCAGCTCACGTTTGGGCAGAAAAAAGGTGAGAGTATTGGTACAGAAACCGTAAATGTGGTAAAACCGTATTCGCCTACGATTTCGGACGCTTTTAAAGTAAAAGAAAATCCTTCGCTTGACGATAAAGGAAATGAAGCAAAAGAAACAATAAAATACAGTATTTTGTCTGTTCCTGTAGCCTCTACTTTTACACCTTCAAAAGGTAAAGCAGAAGGCGTTGAAAAATCAAAACAAGAACGTTTGTTTACTAATTATGCGACTGTAGGGCTGGGTAATTTTGGTACTTTGAATGCCGAATTGTTTGTCACACAAAAGTTAGGGAACGACGATTATGTGGCGGGAATGTTTCGCCATCATTCTTCTCAGGGTGGCATCAAAGAAGTAGAATTGAATGATGAGTTTTATGATACAGCCTTGAATGTTGGTTATGGAGTTAACAATCGCGATATGTCTTGGAATGTAGATTTAGGCTATCAAAATCAGATTTACAATTACTATGGTTTACCAGCTGATTTTGGCACGACTTTGCTTCCCGAAAACAGATACGATCTCGTAAGAGGAATCAGCCCGGGTCATACTTACAATACTATTTCGTTAGGAGGAAATATTGAATTTACAGAAGGTGTTTTTAGCAAAATTTCTGCTAATTTCAAGCATTTTTCGGATAGTTTTTCTTCTTCAGAGAATCGTTTTTATGTAAAGCCGACTTTCAAAGTAGAAGTGATGGAGCAGTCCATTAATACAAATGTCATTGTGGATCACGTGAGCGGTTCTTTCGAAAAAAACTATTTTAATAATAATACAGAACCTCTAAAATATAGTTTTACTAATTTAGGAATTGAACCAAGTTTTGTCATTCATGAAGATGATTGGATATTAGAATTAGGAGCTGGATTGTTTTACAGTATGGATGCTGAAAACAGTAAAAACAAAATATTTTTCTATCCAAAAGTAAATGCATCCTACAAATTAGTGGGCGATCTGATGATATTTTACACGGGGGCAAATGGTAGTTTGAATCAAAATAGCTATGCCGATTTTGTAAACGAAAATCCATTTTTGTCACCTACCTTAAACATGAAACCAACGAGTAATCAGTATACTGTTTTTGCTGGTTTGAAAGGAAAGCTGGCCACCAATGTGAGTTATAATCTTACGGGTTCTTACCTAAATGAAACCAATAAAGCACTCTTTAAAAGCAATAATTATACAGAAGATGCGACCAACGAAAATTACGCTTACGGAAATTCGTTTGGTGTGGTGTATGACGATGTGAGAACGTTTCGTTTTTATGGAGAATTGAAAGCAGATTTTTCTGAGAATGTTACTTTCGGAATCAACGGGACTTTTAACAGCTACCAAAATGATGCAGAATTAGAAGCTTGGAATTTACCATCGATGAAGTTGAGTTCTAATTTAGATGTAAATATCACCAAGCAGTGGTATGCAGGTCTGAATGTTTTTTACGTAGGTGAGCGTAAAGATATGCAGCAAAATACTGCTTTCGCAACAGATCCCGTGATTGTTTCTCTAAAAAGTTATTTTGATGTCAATGCACATCTGGGCTACAAATACAACGATCGTTTAACTTGTTTTTTAAAGCTTAATAATATTGCGAATCAGAATTACGAAAAATGGTTAAATTATCCAGTACAAGGATTTCAAGTATTGGTTGGAGCCAATTACAAATTTGATTTTTAAAATTCATAAAAAAAATGATAAAAAAATAGCTTCCAAAATCTGGAAGCTATTTTTTTATGAAGTAAAGTCATTTACTCATTAAAAGGAACGGCCACTCTTACTTTGTCCCAACCTAAATTAAGGACTACACCAGTGTCAGCTTTAGTAAAAACCATCGAAAAAGCTTCTAATGAATCTGCAGCCTCCGTAACAGGAACGCTCAATCTCGCAACGTCATTGTCTTGTTTGTAGTTGTAAGATCCCCAAACATTCAAATCTTTGCTAATAATGATCGTGTACGTATCTTTTTCAGGAATAGTGTACAAAGTATACGTTCCCGCCTTGATTTTGTTGGTACCTAGCTTCATGTCTTTGTAAAAAGTGATTTCTGCAGCTTCGTTGGCTCCCGTTCTCCAGACTTTTCCGTTAGGAGCTAACTCGCTCACAGGACGTCCTTTTAGTTGCGGTCTGCTGTAAGCAATTTTTACAAGTTTGGCCGAAACTTTATAATCGTTCGGGTAGGCAGCTACATCCATTGGACTTTTGTCTAAATCTGGAAATTTTTGAGCATTAGCATTTGATGACAGTAACATCGTAATACCAAAAGCAATTGTCGTAATGATTGTCGTTTTTTTCATCATAATAGTTAAATTAATAAGTGTTAAAATTATAGATTGTTTGTTTAAAAAAAGAATGAAGGATGTTAATTTTTCGAATGTATTAGAAAATTAATAAAATTGACTAGCAAATATAAAAGACTACATTTTTTTTGCAGCAGTCAAAAACCTTTGCATCTTTGTAACTTAGAACCTTACAGCCTAAAAAAAAAATGACTTTCAAACAAAAAATACACGCTTATTATTTGCAAATGGTTCAGGATCGAATAGATGTTTTTAGAGATATGATTTCGGCTTTGACCGAAGATTCTAAAAATGATGCGAAAGGTTCGGCTGGCGATAAGCATGAGACAGCTCTGTCGATGATGCACATCGAGCAGGAAAAATTGACCAATAAACTCAAAGAAGCCTTAACTCAAAAAGTAATTCTAGATAAAATTGATGCCTCAAAAACGACAAAAAATATTATTTCGGGAAGTTTGGTACAAGCCAACGGAATTTATTTATATCTGAGCGTCGCACTTCCTAAAATTACTATTGAAGGGATTAATGTGATTGCACTTTCTCCTCAGTCGCCTTTGGGAACTCATTTAATGGGCAACAAAGTTGGGTTTCAGTTCGAAATTAATGGAACTCATTATATTATTGAGAGTATTGAATAAAGTCAATTATAGATTCTGAGAACTTTTCAGAGATAAAAAAACACAAGGTATGTCATTTCGGCGAAGAAGAAATCTCCGCAAGTAACTCCGCAATGTTAACCCAATCTTTATCGTGCTTTTCGAGGAGATTTCTTCTTCGTCGAAATGAAAGATTGAGTAAAAAGTAATTTTTAAACAGCTTTTTCTATTCTGTTTGTGAATCTTTCATAGGTATTTCAATATTTTAAAATTTAATGCAAAGATTTCTTTAAAACCTTCATTTTTACTTGTCTTTTATCTTCAAAATTAAAATTTTCAAGTTTCAGGCTTTATTTTCTCTTAAAATTTTACATTTTATATGTAAAAACAATTTTTTAATTTAAAATTACAACTGAATTGAGTATTTGTGTTTTTCAATTATAACCAATACTGCATCTTTGCCTTATCAAAATGAAATTTAAAAATAAAAATATAAGATTATGTGTGGAATTGTATGTGCCTTTGATTTGAAACAAAAAGCGGAAACTTTAAGACCTCAAGTATTAGAAATGTCTAAAATTATTCGCCACCGCGGACCAGACTGGAGTGGCATTTACAGCAATGATAAAGCGATTCTTTCTCATGAGCGTTTGGCGATTGTCGATCCGGCTTCAGGAAAACAGCCTTTGTTTACCGAGGATAAAAAACTGGTTTTGGCCGCAAATGGCGAAATATACAACCACAGAGAATTGCGTAAACAATTTGAAGGAAAATATAACTTTCAGACAGAAAGTGATTGCGAAGTGATTTTGGCATTGTACCAAGAAAAAGGCCCTCATTTTATTGATGAAATGAACGGTATTTTTGGATTTGCGATTTATGATGTCGAAAAAGATGAGTATTTTATCGCTCGTGACCACATGGGAATTATTCCGTTATACATTGGTTGGGATCAGGATGGGACTTTTTATGTAGCTTCAGAATTAAAAGCTTTGGAAGGATATTGTACAAAAATTCAATTGTTTCCTCCGGGGCATTATATGACCAGCAAAGATGGCGAATTTGTGCAATGGTACAAAAGAGACTGGACAGAATTTGATGCTGTAAAAGATAACGAAACCAGTATTCCTGAAATCAAAAAAGCGCTGGAAGCGGCTGTTCACAGACAATTAATGAGTGACGTTCCTTACGGAGTTTTACTTTCAGGAGGTTTAGATTCGTCTATTACTTCGGCTGTAGCCAAAAAATATGCCCAAAAACGTATTGAGTCAGATGATACAACAGATGCTTGGTACCCGCAATTACACTCTTTTTCAGTCGGGCTCGAAGGTTCTCCAGATTTGGCAGCAGCTCAAATAGTGGCCAAACATATCGGGACTATTCATCACGAAATTAAATTTACCATTCAAGAAGGGTTAGATGCGGTAAAGGATGTAATTTACAATTTAGAAACCTACGATGTAACAACCGTTAGAGCATCCACTCCAATGTGGTTAATGGCGAGAGTTATTAAATCGATGGGTATTAAAATGGTACTTTCTGGCGAAGGTGCAGATGAATTGTTCGGAGGATATTTATACTTTCATAAAGCACCAAACGCTCGCGAATTTCACGAAGAAAATGTTCGTAAATTAGGCAAATTACACATGTACGATTGTTTGCGTGCTAACAAAAGTTTGGCCGCGTGGGGAATTGAGGGTCGAGTACCATTTTTAGACAAAGAATTTATGGATGTTGCCATGCGCATCAACCCGCAAGATAAGATGATCAACAAAGAACACCCGATGGAAAAATGGGTTGTTCGCAAAGCTTTTGAAGATATGCTGCCAGAAAGTGTGGCATGGAGACAAAAAGAACAATTTTCTGATGGAGTGGGTTACAGCTGGATCGATACTTTGAAAGAAGTGGTGGCAGAAGCTGTTTCAGATGAGCAATTGGCAAATGCTAAATACAAATTTCCGTTGCAGACACCAACTTCTAAGGAAGAATATTATTATCGCTCGATTTTTACAGAACATTTCCCTAGTGATGCTGCAGCTTTATGTGTGCCACAAGAAGCTAGCGTGGCGTGTAGTACAAAAATTGCATTGGAGTGGGATGAAGCTTTTAAAAACATGAACGATCCTTCGGGTAGAGCAGTAGCAAGTGTTCACGACGATGCTTATGCAAAAGCATAAATAGTATTATTGGTCTCAGATTCGGGTTTAAAACCCTGCAATTTATTGCAGTACTTTAGTAATGCGAAAAAATCTTTATCTTTAGATTATGAGTACAGATATAAGAAAAGGTTCGCATACAGTAAGCAGATTA
>NZ_JAGFBV010000069.1 GCF_017948595.1 Flavobacterium geliluteum
CAAAGCCACAGCGTTGGAGGACATAAGTCTTCTTGCTGTGGCTTTGTTGTGTTATAAATTATCGTAGGAAGGACAAATATAATATAATCAATCATCAATCAAAAATCGAATTATGAATAAGTATCATGAAATGCTTAACAAAATCCTTGTGAAAGGTAAAGTACAACAGAATAAAAAAGGCTCAAACACTTTTTTACTAAACCAGGCTTTAGAATTAAAACCAATTGACTTACTCGAACTGTTTGAGGGCCACGCTGTAGCTAAAAAGAAATTAAAAGATGAGCTAAAGTTGTTTATGGCCGGTGAACGTTCAACAGAAGCTTATAGAGAGGTTGGCGTTTCGTGGTGGGATTATTGCGGCCCTATTTTGGTTAATAGTTATCCAACGTATTTCGAACAATTACCAAAGCTTATCGAAAAGATTAACCAGGAGAAACGATCATCAAAGAATTATGTATTATTCCCTGGTTCTAACAACACAGAAAGTAACCAACAGCCATGCTTAAGTTTGATTCAGTTTCAAATCACTAACGGTAAGTTGATAATTAGCGCGTATCAGCGTAGTTCTGATGCAAACTTAGGCTTACCCTCCGATATATATCATTTGTATCTGATTTCAAAGAAAATCGATGTGCAATTGAAAAGCATAACATTGTTTCTTGGTAATGTGCATGTGTACGAGAATAACATCGACAGTACAAAACAGCTGTTGTCCGGTGAAGCTGTTAAGTTTAGTTTAAACGTTGGTTAAATGGTGTTTAAATCTTAATTAAAAAGCCAGTACATTACGTATTGACTTTTGTTATCTTTGCTTAAAAAAATGCACATTTCATTTTATATTTGTGCTCATTTCAATTTTTCGATTATACTAACAATTCTTTAGAATATGCTAAAAAAATAAAAAGTGAGCAAAAAAGAATAGAAAAAGAGCAAGAAAAACTAAACCACTCTGCACTGAAAGTGCAGAGGTTTGTTTTACGAGGGACTGAAAGTCCCTCTTTCTATTTCATTCAAGAATGAAATTTGAATTATCATCTCCCTCTTTTCTTCTGTGATGTTCTAG
>NZ_JAGFBV010000070.1 GCF_017948595.1 Flavobacterium geliluteum
TAGTGATTTCAGCAGCATTTATCAAACGCTCACCGGCTACTTTATCAACCTTATTAGTCTGCAAAAGTTTTCCCATTTCAGCTGTTAACGCTTTCGTGGTTCCTCCGGTGGTCAGGTCGTTCACCAAGATAGTATTTAGCGATGTTTGAACCGTTTCAATAGCATCGACCAACTCCTGAATTGTATCTAAGTTTATATTGTCAGACGTTATAATAAGGTTAATTGCATCGATTCGACTTTGTAATATTTTGCCCTGTTCTGCTGATAGTAATGATGTTGTGCCACCGGTTATTACATCATTAACAATGTTCAGGTATTGCCCGGCAATTTTGACAAACTCATTTAATGGTGCATAACCATTGGCAGCGCCTTTTTGGTTTTTATCTTCTTTTCCAATTAACAGATTAGCATGTGCCGTCTCATCTGTTTTATGTGCATCAAATTGGCTTTTTTCTGCTTTACCGTTAAGAGTCGCAGTAAGGTTAGAAACCGCACTTTGTGGTATAGATTCACCTTTACTATAAAAGAAACCGAACGTAGCCCAAAATTGCGCTTGTGTTGGTTTTTTGCCTGTCATGAACCAATTGTAAATATCTGCTAATGTCATAATGTTATCCTATAAATTCAATATATGCTGCTACTCTGTATGGGTTCAAAAGCGAAAATTGTTGACCGCCGCCAGTCTTTTGCATTCCAAACTTTCCGCCCGGCTCATTAGATGTACCCGTTGTTACAACTTGGGTTCCTGTTCCATTACTATCACTATTACCACCGCTAAAAGTGTGATCATGTTCAGGCATTTCATTAATTGAAAGAGCTTTGTTTTTATTTCCTCCGGCCTTTCCAATTAAATTGAATTCTGTTTGGTCCGGGTCGTAACCAAAGATTGTTCTACCTTTCAGATTAGTAACTTCTTGAAATCCTGCCGGAATTTGATTAAGTGGTTTAAACCATGCAAACACAACACCGCCTTGCTGAAATATTGCCAGTTTCTTTTCAATCAACCCAATCCTGGCATTTAAAGTTTTTATTTCTAATGGCCTGATAAAATCAC
>NZ_JAGFBV010000071.1 GCF_017948595.1 Flavobacterium geliluteum
TATTTTTTACCTAAAAACTTAAAAAATGGGTTTGTTCTTTTCATTGAAGCTTGCCGTTATCTGCTGTTCGAACTCATGGAAATGATGTTCCAGCAGATTGCTGAGATAGGCATAGATGGTAATGTTGTCCTCTCCGATAACCTGAACGATACGGGTGAGCTTTTTGTGGTGGTCGGGATCGATATATACTGATTTGCCGTGGCGTGCAGTACTTTTTACTTCCCTGAAAAATATACTTTCATAGTCAGCCTGATTATTCCTTTTTGCCCGGCTCTGCTCTTTTGCTGTCGGCTTTTCCTTTTCTGGCTGTTCAGCAGGTGTTTCCGTATCGACATTAAACCCTTCTTTTCTCACTCCATCCACCATCAGATCCATCATTTTTCCTTCATCGATATCAGGTGTCACTTTTTTTTCATTGTCGCTGTTCATCGTTTTTATTGTTTTTTTATTGTCAATTTTCGTTTTTCTTTTAAACAGTAGCGTATAACTGCACCTGTTTTTATCCGTAGCTCCTGTACGGTTAAAGGAGGTTCGACTGCATAAAAATGAACACAGCTGTCCGTCTATCTTATCTGCTGTACAACTAATTGTGTCCGGTGCTGTACGGTTGTAAATGATGCCTTTGTTGTTGTAGGTACCGTCATTTGTCTTTTTTGGCATTGGGAGCCACGTATCACCGTTTGTACGTTTCTCTGTTTACCTGATTTATTATCTGCTGGGACAAATAACAGGAAATATGGCCAGACTCTAAGAATGTGGCGCTCGAAGGCATTATTTGGACTTCATTGGCCTGCTTGTAAAAAGCTATTATTCAAATACTCGTATCGAAATTCGAAATGGGAACTTCTGCTTTTTTCTAAAAGAAAATTACTTAATAACCATTACATAAAAAAAAGGGCAACAAGCCCTTTCAATTAAAATCCATATGTAAAAATATTTTCGAGAGAAAATAGCAAGTTGTGTT
>NZ_JAGFBV010000072.1 GCF_017948595.1 Flavobacterium geliluteum
TTGAGTTATATACTTAGCCTCTGTATTATTTGATACTGATAAATTGGCAATGCCGTAATCATTCGTTGAATTGTTTTGTGAAAAATAGTTTCTTTGAAAATTGATCTATTAATTCTAAAGGTAAATTCATCAAAATAAGATTGAATGTGTTTTTTACTGACATGACTTGGAACGGTTCTTATCCAGGATTTTATTTGATGGATCACAATGTGCAACTCCTTAAAATTCTTTCCTTTTTCACTTTGTTTTTGTTCAATATTATAACTCTTTTTTAATGGACTATAACCTCTCCATTTGTCAGTAAATATTTTAGCACTTGTACTAATATGTTCTTCAAAAATAGGGGTTAATGATTTAGCAGAATAATCATCAATTGCTTTAACATAAACGCGTTTTACTTTGTTTTTATCTGTTAATTCAACTGCTATCACTGCTTTGGTCTTTTTAGTGTCATAGCTTCTTCCTTGCTTACCATCTTCTTGTCCTCCAACTACAAATTCATCAACATGAACTATTTCTGACAAAGGATATTTTTGACTGCTTTTCATGGCAACGCGAACTTTCTGCATAAAAAACCAAGCTGTAGTTTGACTAATTCCGTAGCGCTTTCCCATTTGAATACTCGATAAACTTTTACTACTGGTTGTCATTTCAAAAACTATTAAAAAGGCTTTTTGCAAACCAAATTTTACCTTATGAAACAAAGTATTTGCTGTGGCACTTTCAACATGATTACAACTATAACAATGATAGGTGAAGCCTGACTTTTCACAACCTTTTTCAGACCCACATTTACTACATTTAAAACCATCCATCCATTTTATTTTACTCAAATAAGCCTTACAAGCATCATCATTTGGGAATTCTTTTACCAGATTGAGTATATTTTGACCTTTAAATTCTTCCATAAGTACTGTTTTACAACTACTAAGATACAGAATCTAAATTAATAACTCAATAA
>NZ_JAGFBV010000073.1 GCF_017948595.1 Flavobacterium geliluteum
TAATTAATTCAAGTTGCTAGTTAATTGTTTTATTTAATTGTAAACCGAATACAAACAATGTTAGCTTTATTAAGAATCCATCCAGAGTAACTGCATGTATAGTTCTTGGGAATAGTTTTTTAATATCGCTAATGGTTGTTTCTACTCTTTTTCTCATTTTTAATTTTTCCTTTTTTTGTTCTAAAGTGTCAATTCTTTTGGAATTTGATTTTCGTTGAATTTTTAAAAAAATGCATCTTCTCTCAAAAGCTGCATCCTCTAAGCCATAATCTAAATAAGCACTATCACCGTAAATTGAGGCTTCAACAGGTAGTTTATCTATCATTTTTCCAAGAGCTTTTGCATCGGCCGTTTTACCTGGAGTGAAATGAAAAGCTATCGGGATTCCATCTTTTGTTGTGATTAATTGCACTTTAACCCCATAAAAATAATTTCTCATACTAGCTGTGTAACCTCTCCATTTCTTATCCTTTAGAATTTTACAATTGGAGATTCTCATATTATTGCATACAGCAACTGGAAATGAATCAATGATATACTGCATCTCACAACAAAAATCTTTAAAATAAGAACTTACAATCTCGAATAATTCATAAAGAAGTTTCCCTATTTTATGAAGACGCCTGTTAAATCTGCTCTTATCAAGCATATTGGGAATAAATCCATACTGTTTCATAAATTGAATAGCAGAATTATGATTTCCATAAAAACTTGTTGAAGAAACAATTGCAGTTAGAATAATCTCACTATCACTTACTTGTCGTCTTACATCTTCTTTATGACCAATTCCTTGTAAAATATCATCGATTAAACAAAAAATTGAGATAATTTTGTCTTTGCAAAGCATCGGTTTTGTTTTTTAGTCGGCAAAACAAATTTACTTAACCTTTGCTTTGTATTTTTAATACTCAAACTAGCAACTTGAATTAATTA
>NZ_JAGFBV010000074.1 GCF_017948595.1 Flavobacterium geliluteum
GCGGTGCACGGCGGGATCTGCTTTGGGATGCCTGCCTCCTTTATACGCTCTGGGTGTATTGCTTTTCACTGGATTTAGTTTATTATTGGTCTGGGGATTTTATTCCCTGCCTTTTCTTGGTCTGCTCCGGGTATTACTCCTACATGCCTAAGCCTTTTTTCTTCGGCATATTTTCTTGTTGCTGTTCATTCTGCTCTGTCTTAAAATCAATTTTCAAGGGCTGGTTGGTACGCTGTCTGAGTGACTCTTTTTCAGCCGGGCTTAGATTATTGTCCCCGCTATAGTTTAGGTTACGTAAAACCGTTTTCACCGGTCCCATAATATCCGCAGGCTTTGCAGGCTGTTGTGCAGGGTTCTTTTCCTTTGGGTCAATTTTGATTACCAGAAATTTTCCTAACAGTTCGCTGATCCCTGTTTTTGTCGGGTTTCTAAGCTGTCTGAAAAAATTGGAAAAGAAATTGGTTAAAAAATTTCCGCCCCTGTCTATCCTGATAAACGGATTGCTCTGTCTGATGACCTTTTTTTTGTTTTTTTTCTTCTTTTCTTCTTCCGGTTTTGGCGGTGTGAACGGCTTTTTTTTCTTTTTCTCCACCTTATCCTTTTGCTTGTCTTTTTTCATGGTCTTTGATTTTAAGCCAAAAGGTAATTCTTATAGGTTCAGGCTCTGCTTTTTGGCACTCTGTGGCTTTGTTTGGCGGGACATGTCCGGTTTTGGACGGGATGGATTTTGGAGTTGCTACATTTACTGGGACATAAATTTTAAGACTGTTTAAATAAAAATAAATATCTTAGAATTATGAAAAAACGAGTTTACAGTGCTGAGTTTAAATCATCAGCAGTACGATTAAGTT
>NZ_JAGFBV010000075.1 GCF_017948595.1 Flavobacterium geliluteum
GTTTAATAGATGATATTTTGCAAGGAATTAATCATGTAGATGATGTTAGAAGACAAGTTTGTGATAGTGAAATTATCTTAACGGCAATTGTTTCCTCTACAAGTTTTTATGGCAATCATTGCTCAGCCATAAAATTCATGAAACAATATGGGTTTATTCCCAATATGCTTGATAAAAGTAGGTTTAATAGACGCTTACATAAGATAGGCGGACTTTTATATGAATTATTTGAAATTGTAAGTTCTTATTTTAAAGACTTTTGTTGTGAACTACAATACATCATTGACTCTTTTCCAGTTGCGGTATGCAATAATATGAGAATTGCAAATTGTAAAATCCTTAAGGATAAAAAATGGAGAGGCTATACGGCAAGTATGAGGAATTATTTTTATGGAGTCAAAGTGCAGCTGCTTACAACAAAAGATGGAATACCAATAGCTTTTCATTTTACACCAGGAAAAACAGCTGATGCAAAAGCATTGGGAAAAATGATAGATAAATTACCTGCCGAAGCTTCAATATATGGCGATAGTGCTTATTTAGATTACGGATTAGAAGATAAAGCTTTCCAGAGAAAAGCAATTTTATTGAAGATTCAAAGAAAGTCAAATTCCAAAAGAATAGACACTTTAGAACAAAAAATGGAAAAATTAAAAATGAGAAAAAGAGTAGAAACAACCATCAGCGATATTAAAAAATTATTCCCCAGAACAATACATGCTGTTACATTGGAAGGATTTCTAATAAAGCTTACATTGTTTGTATTCGGATTACAATTAAATAAAACAATTAACTAGCAACTTGAATTA
>NZ_JAGFBV010000076.1 GCF_017948595.1 Flavobacterium geliluteum
CTGCGGAATACTTAATAATTTTAGAACTTTCAATTTGTTCAGGTGTAGCGGTTCCGTTATCGAAATAATCCTTCTGTGGCGCCAAATCAAAACCATACTGAAAACGCAAAGCCATTGTTCGATACCAGGGAAGTGTACCCGGCTTTTCATTCGCTAATCTTTCATCAACTTCTTTAGCGTGTTGATCAAAGAATTGTTCATGTATGAATATGGCCAAAGCCACAATTTCAAAAAGAATGTTTTCTAAGCTAACCAATGAAAATTCAGCATCGAATGAAGCTCCCAAAGCAAAACCATATTTTAAGGCTAAGCTTTCATTTGCCATAAATGGTGTGGTTATCTCGGTTTTTATCTGTGTCCTGGTTCTTGCCATTATCTTACTATAAATGTGTCTTCGATTATCATTGCTCCAATTCCTTCATCAGGAACAATAATTGCAAAGTCTATGTTTGTTATTGCTGTAGCTGGTAAATTGTTTTCGCTCCATATTTCCGAAATAGATTTATTTTCTTTTCCTGCCGGTATTATCTCCTGGCCAATGGTTAAGCTATCAGTTATAGATAAACCATTTTGGAAAGCCATTGCAAATGCGTTTCCAATATCTCCCGTCTCTTGAATGACCAGATCACAAAAACTTTGTCCTTGTTTAGCTTTCATAATCAGCAACTATTTTAATATTATCGGTTCTGTAGAGGTTTAAT
>NZ_JAGFBV010000077.1 GCF_017948595.1 Flavobacterium geliluteum
CAATCACTGTTTCTGCTTTAGTTCCTGCAACCATAGCCACTATGGCGCCTTTTCTACCTTTACCGGATTTGTTGGTTAAAATAGTATAGAGCTCGCCATTGGAAAGGGAGGTTTCATCTATGGATAAACGTTTTCCGATATTCTGTGGAAAAAGAAGCCATTTTTTAGCATGTGGTAGTTGATCCCAAACTTTGAAATCACTTAGAAAATCTTTGTATTGGCATTGCAGGTTTCTACCAGAAACTCCGTAGAAAGAGGCAATGGTATTACAATCATTTGGACTGGAATCTATTGATTTCTTTTAAAAAAGACGCAAACTCCTGGGTGATACGAGTTCCGTCTGCTACTAAATTCCAATCTCTAAAAACCACTTTTCCAGTATCTTCATTAAGCCATCTTCTGCGAGTAATATGAAGATACACCTGATGTCCACGGATAGGAAAATCCTGAACTGTTATCTCTTCAAAGAATCCTTTTGAACTTAATTTTGATTCTCTGTATTCTTTAGGTATCGAATTAATCTCTTTTAAATACAGATGTAGTGTTTCCTCTTCTTTTTTATAAGAAGTAAGTTCAAAGTAGTCTACTAGTATCTCAGGCAGTAACAACTTAAGGATATCGATAAAAGAATCTTGCATTAGGGTATAATTTGAAAATACAAATATC
>NZ_JAGFBV010000078.1 GCF_017948595.1 Flavobacterium geliluteum
TGCAAACTCAATATAAAGATTTTCTAAGTGATTTTAAAGTTTGGGATCAACTACCACATGCTAAAAAATGGCTTCTTTTTCCACAGAATATCGGAAAACGTTTATCCATAGATGAAACCTCCCTTTCAAATGGCGAACTCTATACTATTTTAACCAACAAATCAGGTAAAGGTAGAAAAGGCACCATAGTGGCTATGGTTGCAGGAACTAAAGCAGAAACAGTGATTGGCGTTATTGAAAAGATCCCTCTTCAACAACGAAATCTAGTCAAGGAAATCACTTTGGATATGGCCGGAAACATGGGATTGATAGCTAAGAAGTGTTTTGCTAATGCTACCCGCATTACAGACCGATTCCATGTTCAAAAGCTGGCTACAGAGGCCCTGCAGGAAATCAGGATTAAATATCGCTGGGAAGCCATCGATCAAGAGAATGATGCAATTGAAAAAGCCAAAAAGTCAAAAGTAAATTTCGAATCTAAGATACTCTCAAATGGAGATACCCTTAAACAATTACTAGCCAGAAGTCGCTATTTCTTGTACAAAGCCAAAACGAAATGGACTCAAA
>NZ_JAGFBV010000007.1 GCF_017948595.1 Flavobacterium geliluteum
TACATGATTTAGTAAAAAGAAATATATTTGTTAAAAAAATGTCTGAGAAATACAAAGTCATAGATAGTACCGTTCCCACTTTTATTACCATCACAGTTGTAGATTGGGTTGATTTATTTGTTAGACCAGTTTATTGTACTATTCTAGACGATTTTTAAATTATTGTATTAAAGAAAAAGGATTAAGTGTACATGCTTATGTTTATATGACTAGTCACATTCATTTAATAGTTACCGCTTTTGATGGAGAGTTGCAAGATGTGATTCGTGATTTTAAAAAATTTACTTCAAAAAAAATCATTGAAGCAATTCAGGAGCATCCAGAGAGCAGACGAGAATGGTTGCTAAGAAAATTTAGTTACGAGGCACAAAAAGCAGGCAGAGCAAAAAAATATAAATTCTGGCAAGATGGTTTTCATCCCATAATTTTAGATACTTTAGAGAAAATGGAACAACGAGTAAATTATATTCATTATAATCCAGTAGAAGCACAAATAGTATTTCATGAAAGGGATTATGTGAATAGCAGTTACAGAAATTATGAACAAGACAACAAAGTTTTTTGTAATGTTAATGTTAAACCGCTATGGTGATTTACTAAATTAGTCGCGTTGCAAACGCTTTGTTTTGAGTCTTCCTGTAAGTAGGTACTCGTTGCAAACGAGCACCAGAGGGAGAAAAAAGCATGAAAATTAAATACGATATCAAGTTAAATGAGAAGGATGCTACCAATTATTTTGATAAAGATTTTAATTTAAATGTTAGTAATAATAGAATTTTTAAGATCTCAGATGCAGGAACTGACCAGATAGCAAATGTTTCTATAAATAAAATAACCACTATAAAATAAACTTCATGAATATTAAAGCATATTTTTTTGATCAATTAAAATCTTTTTTCTTAGATAAAGGTTATAAGTTTTATGCCAATGCAGGGCCAAGATTCATATTAAAACAAGATAATTACGTTGTACAAACTTCATTTAATTATCTTGCAAAAGCCAAAAAAATTTATGGCGGTAAATTAAATTTAAGCTTAAATGAAGTTGAAGACATAATCATAGAAATTCAATTTCCAAACCAAATTTTTACTAGCTATCTAGATAAAAAAGAAGATTTTTTTGCAACTATTGGTGATAAAGAGGGCATTCTTAATTTTAGTGATGTTGAATTAGATACAGAAGAAAAAATTATTGATCATACTAATGAAATTAAAAAATACATAGATAATTATAGCGAAAAATTTATTAAAAAATTTACTTATTTACCTAACGTTTTAAAAGAAATTGATAAATTAGAAATTGAAGGAAAATATTGGAATGAATTATTAGCTGGTGGTCCTGAGTTTTTATTTAGAGGATTAATAATATCAAAACTATGCAATGATGAAAAATATGAGAATAAGCTATTATACGTTGAATCTCTTCTTAAATCAATGGCAGATGAATATCTACCTTACTTTGAAAAATTGAAATTAAGATTAAAAAGTTTGGAACCTAAATATAATATTAAGTAATTATTCTGGTAATTTTATTTGTAGTTCTTAGCGTAATAAGCTAACAAAAAACAAATAGCCTTCTGAATTTCAGAAGGCTATTTGTTTTTGAACATTAATCTTAGCAGGAGGTCCGGAATTTTTGTTTAGGGGGTTGATAATTTCCAAACTATGTAATGATGAAGAATATGATAAAAAAATATCGTATGTTGAATCTCTTCTCATTTCAATGGCTGATGATTATCTAACTTATTTTGAGAAATTAAAAGTAAAATTAGAGGATTTAAGACCTCAATATAACATAAATAATTAACTGAGCTCTGCGAGTTGTTCCCCTCTGGTGCTCGTTTGCAACGAGTAGATAATTACAGGTTTAGGCAAAACAAAGCGTTTGCAACGCGACTAACTACGATAATTCAAATACATGATTTAGTAAAAAGAAATATATTTGTTAAAAAAATGTCTGAGAAATACAAAGTCATAGATAGTACCGTTCCCACTTTTATTACCATCACAGTTGTAGATTGGGTTGATTTATTTGTTAGACCGGTTTATTGTACTATTATAGGCGATTCTTTAAATTATTGTATTAAAGAAAAAGGATTAAGTGTACATTTATGTTTATATGACTAGTCACATTCATTTAATAGCTACCGCTTTTGATGGAGAATTGCAAGATGTGATTCGTGATTTTAAAAAATTTACTTCAAAAAAAATCATTGAAGCAATTCAGGAGCATCCAGAGAGCAGACGAGAATGGTTACTAAGAAAATTTAGTTATGAGGCACAAAAAGCAGGCAGAGCAAAAAAATATAAATTCTGGCAAGATGGTTTTCATCCCATAATTTTAGATACTTTAGAGAAAATGGAACAACGAGTAAATTATATTCATTATAATCCAGTAGAAGCACAAATAGTATTTCATTAAAGGGATTATGTGAATAGCAGTTACAGAAATTATGAACAAGACAACAACGTTTTTTGTAATGTTAATGTTGAACCGCTATGGTGATTTACTAAATTAGTCGCGTTGCAAACGCTTTGTTTTGTGTCTTCCAGTAAGTAGGTTCTCGTTGCAAACGAGCACCAGAGGGGGGTAAATGACTGAAATTTAGATTCTGTTTTATGAATTTAAAAAACACTTCAATTTCCCATCGCTGTTTGTAAATATCTGCTATTTCTTTAGTAGACAATGTTTTGCTGTTGCTTAAAAAGCAAAAAACTTCACTGCTTTCTTTTTCTTTTGCTATAATTAAGCGTAAAAAAGTTTCTGTTCTTTTACTCCTTTTATCAAATAATACTACTTGCAAGTCTTGTTCAAGTATTAATCTTTCTGTTTCATTTTCAGCTATTTTAAATTCATTTATTATTTCAAAACGAGTATAATTATTAAGACGAGTAACAAAAACGAACTTTTGCTTGTTGAACTCATCAAACGTTGATCTTGCTTGAATACCTCTATCAAAAACTAAAATATTATCAGAGTTAAAAGAACATTCATTTATTAAATCTTTTAAAGCAAAGTCTTCTGAAACAAATGCTTGTTCTGTAAATATTTTTGAGTGTATTGGCACATTTGAAAAGGCAATACTAAATTTTACAAACTTCTTTTCTCCTTTTTGATTAATCTGCATTCCCTCTTTTAATAATTTCGATGAAATTGCAATCAGGGTGGAGTCAAAAGAAATAACATTGTGCTTTTTCTTTAAATATTTTGTTTTATACTGATTTAGACAACTATTAAAAATAGCTTCAAAATAATCAGCATTAATACTTACTAATCTATCTCTGATTGAATTGTATTTGACTCCTTCAAAGCTATTATTTGCTATGCTTTTGAATGCTAATGAGTGATAGAATTCTTCCATCACTCGAAGACTATTCTGTCGAACATTAAGCATCGAAAACAATAATAATTGGAACATTGTTTGTCCATCGAGTTTCTTAACTTGATAGTCAACTTTGTATTCTATTGATAATCTTTCCAATTCCTCTTTCGGAATATAATTTAAAACTTCTGAAACTTGCATGGTTTCTTGTAAAGTTACTAATTTTAAGGTTTCGAACACTTATGGCGTCCCGCTCGTGAACACAAAGAACTTCTTTGTCATTAATCTTAATTGATTTTGATTGTAGGTACGAGCGGGACGCTGGCGCCAGCAGGGGGATCTAAAGAAATCGATAATATCGTTTCGCAATTAAGAGAAGTAAATTTAAGTACTTATAAAAGAATTGAAAATGAATGGGCTAGAGCTTTAAGTGCTGTCCCTCCTTTAAAGGTAGAAGTGAATATAAAAGTTATTTATGAAGGGACTGATCTAAGGCCAAGTGCTTTTGAAATAAAATACAAAATTGATGGAAAAGCAATAGAACCTGTAAGAATATCTAATATAAAATAAATATGGATTATAACGAATTTGACACGCTGTTGCAAAATCACATTAAAAATTTGCTTGAAATATCATTGGATTATACCTATAATTCTAAAAATATAGATAACATATTTATATACTGCTTAATTGGCCAAAATAAATATTTTGACATCATATATCAAAATAATGATAAATATTTTGAAAGACATAAAATATATCTGATTAACTCCAATTTTCTAGTAACAGATGATCGTCAAGATTGGCTTATTCAAAAAATTGTAAATGAAAGAAATTCAATCGAATCTTTATTTAAGAAATTCGAAAGAGAAGTTCCATTTGAGTTAAAAATCATCTATTCTCCTAAATCAGGTAAATTGGATGTTAAATTTAATTACGATGATCCTCTCAAAAATGAAGATAGTGCCATTGGGGATGGATTTCGTTCGTGGATTAAAAGTTTAGGAATTGAGTTCTAATAATTATTTATTTCACCGCTCACGTACTCGTTTGTTATCATATCTGGTGCTCGTTTGCAACGACCTACCTAAATAAAAAGATAAATTGTAGCGTTTGCAACGCGACTCACTAAAACAGAAGCATTTCTTAAAAAAATACTTCTGTTTTTTTTATTTCTTAATTTTACCCCCACTCCGGCGCAAGCCTTTTGTTTATACTATTCTAAAAAATAAAACTAATAGTTAAAAAATAAGAAAAATAGTATAATAATAAAAAATAATTATACATTTGCTTGATTAACAAACCATTAATGAAAAGGAACCATGGCAGAAAGTAAAAACAACATTATCACGCACGGATTAAGTGGTAAGGTAGGCGACATTATCGTGTTTAGCCAACGCGGAAGTAAAACAATCGTTTCTAAAGCACCTAAAGAACGCTCGGGAGCACCCACTGAAAAACAAAAGCAGCACATTGCACGATTTCAAGAAGCAATTATTTATGCAAAAACGGCCATAAAAGACGCTGCTACCAAAGCGATGTATGAAGCCAATGCAGATCCTCAAAACAATATTAGTGCCTACAATATAGCGGTAGCCGATATGTTAAACGCTCCAAAAATAGAAGAGATCAATCTATCGCTTTACACGGGCAAAAAAGGAGACAGCATTGGTATAAAAGTAATAGACGACTTTAAGGTAGCAACCGTAAAAGTAATTATAGAAAATGCCGATGGGACATTGGTAGAAGAAGGCAACGCCAAAATAAGTACAAATGGTCTCGACTGGATCTACACTGCTACTACAGAAAATACAGATCTAGCTGGGGATAAAATCACGATTCAAGCTACTGATATCCCTGACAATCTGACAGAAAAAGAGCAACTACTCTAAAACATCAGAATAAATTTCAGACGGAGACGTGACGGAAGAGTGACGGAGAAATGACCTAAAAAAGTAGAATGTCAAACTGGCATACGTAACGGCATATATTCGAAAATATCAAGCCTCCTACCCTAGTGATTGCGTACAGCGAGTACCCGATAGTGCGCCTGGGTCACAACCTATAATAGCAAAGATTTTTAATCTGTAACCGTTATTTTTAAACTTACAGACTTCTCAGTATAGTGTATTAAATCACAAAGTACATCATAGCACCGCTAGTAATTCTATTCGTAGTTATTCTAATAGGTTAAAAAAACAAAAGCCTTCCGTATTTCAGAAGGCTTTCGATCTTTAAGAACATTTCATAGCTCCCTAGTTCCCTTTTTATCAATATAATTCACACCCAATCCTCCCATTATCATGACTTTAGTCAATTCTTCTGTTGCAATAATGATATTTTGCTGTAAAACATTTCCTTTGACCCATTTTATGTCAAAGGGTATTGTTTTAGAAAAATAATAATCGCCGCTTACGATAGTAATACTAAGATTATTACTGTTTTTTAAAACTTTCAACGGAATAGCAAATTCACCCGTTTTTGGGTTGACTTTGAAAGGAGTTGGTGAATTATTAATAGTTAGCAGTAAGTTGGGATATGTTTTATTGTTTAAAGGTTTATTGGTTTTCGAATCTAATAATTTTCCTTTTACAATAATCGAAACTTCCTCTTCAACCTGATGATTAACGGCAATTTTACCCACAACATGATTGTTAGGTTCTGGAGAAATAACTTCGATTTTAACAGGCTCTTTTTCTTGTCCAACAACATTGGATGTTAGTAAAACCGAAGCCGCAATTGCAGCATATTTAAGAGTATTAATTTTAGACATTTCATTGTATTCAAATTCTTCCTCCAACTGTGTAGATTTTATTCGTGCACAAATGTTTTTACCTTTATTATCTGCAATAAATTTAGATATTTCAGAGTTCGTTTTTTTACTAAAATCAATTACGTTTTTAGCACAGGAATCACAAAAAGAACCTTTTGAATTAGGAATCATTCTATCAAAATTTTCAGAACAGGGAGTGGTTATTGCTAAGGTAAATTTCTTTTTCATACTCTATTTTTTAAAATTAAAATCATTCAAAATGTTTTCTATTTATATAGAGATTGTTTTTAAAGAAAAGGTTGGGAAGCAATCCAATTATTTTCTGATTTTTATCATTTATAGGGTATTTAAAGAACTATGTGATCTACAAATCAAATATACAATTACATTTACAGCGATAAAAAAAGAAATTCTAAAAGAATAAAAAAAACAGAACCTTCGTCATACGATTTTACAATAGGAATCATTACATAAAAAGAGAGGCTGTCTCATACAGTATGAGACAGCCTCTTATATTTTGTAAAGAGAACCTTAATTCATCTTTTAGTATAAATAATTCAGAGCAGTAACATCGTTACCATTAAAAGCTCCGGTTTCATTTGAACCGAAACATGCTCTCATGTAAGAAGTTGAATCATATCCTGTAGGAGTTCCCGGGATATGAACCGCTCCAACACCTGCTGTTCCTTCACTTTGATTTGATCCACAGCTTTGACGGCTAAACCAGTCTGTATGGCGTAAACCAATACAGTGACCAATCTCGTGCGCCGCTACGTGGGCATTCACTCCTGTAGTATAACTATCAAGTCCAGAATATAGTGTAACTGAATTATAAGGTGCTCCTCCAGAAGGGAAACCAGCTACTCCACCAGCAGAACCAGTCTGTCTTCTTACGACAATATTTGCTCCTGATGTACTTGAACTAAAAGTTAAAGTAAAGTTGATAGATAATCCTAAACTATTGTATCTGTTTATTGCAGCTTGCAATCCGTTACGCATGTTTGTAGACAATGCTGATGTACCTGTGCCTGACAATCCAACAACTCTGATAGTTCTTGGAGCAGATACTAAATTGGTAGTACGGTATTGTTCTGTTGTAATACCACCATGAAGATCCATCTTATTTAATTGATCTTTGGTCATAACAATACATCCTTCGATCAAAAAAGCATCTTCGGTAGTGCCATCTAACTTAGTGTTTTTGATCACTTGAACGTCTTTGTTATTCAATGAGAGTGCACTAATTTTATTTAACACATCTTGTGTTACTTTAGTAGACTCTGGATTTGTTTGAGTTAATTCATCTTCTTTGTTACAAGAAAATAGCGTTAGCGCTATGCACGACAGGGCTAAAATTGATTTAATTTTGTTCATTTATTAGTTTTTTTAGGTTAGTTAAAAGGTTGACTTTAAGGCTCTTTACAAAATATTAACAGTATTAATATTCAAAGCTAATTTATTTTAATCTTAAAATACTTATGAAAATATAGTTTAACAAAACACAATATTTATAGTAAAATAATTAAGTTTTTATTAACTATAATCGTAAATTTATTGTTAAAAAAATGTAAATATATTATTTTACAGACAGATAATTAACAAGAAAAAACAATACTCATGCTTTTTCTTCAGCTTTAAAACTATCTTTAGAAGCTTAATAAAACTAAAATTATATATTAAATTCTTAAAATAACATATATTTTCTTATAAATAACACCTATAACTCGTAAAAACCTTATTTTTTTTCATATAATAGCATAACTTTGATAAATTTGTAAGAAATAAATACATCATATCGAAATATTTAAGTTTATATTTCGTTTATATTTTCCACTTAACTAAAAAATTATAAGTGACCATTAAGGATACTACTGATTTTTTGTTTGATCCAGCATTAATAAATTGGTTAAAATTGCCCTAATACCTAAAGTAAATGAAGACAAAACTTACTTGTTTTTTTTTGATAATGACAACATTCTGTTTCTCTCAAACTCCTGACAAATGGAAACAATTCATAAAAAAAGAAAAAGAACCAAATCGAGAGAAATACTATTTTACCTCTTTAGAAAATGCACATCAAAACAGATATAAAGTTGTAAAAAAACTTGATACTAATTTTTGTATTATTGAAAAGGAAAGTTTCAATGCGCTTTTAAACGACGCCCTACCTACTAATAATTTATGGAAACTTCCAGCAAATTTTATACATCATAAAGAAGACAAAGAATATATTGTAGCAACTGATACCATCGAATCCTTACTTACTGATTTAAAATCAATAAACCTTGCTAATGTTCAAATTATCAATGAAAGGCTTGTAATTATAAAAAGTAATTCAGAAATAATAATCAATAAAATCATTCCTTTACGCAGTGTCTCTTCGATCTCTCAAGAATCAATGCAACCAAAAAGCGAGTCAAAAATAATCGATCAAAATTTTAGTATTAATAATATCAATAAAGCCAACACCAACTTTCCTTTGGTCACTGGCGAAAACGAAATTGCAGCAATCAAAGATGACTTTTTTGACTTGAATGACATTGATTTATTGAATAAACACATTCCGTCAAGCACGCAGTCCAATACCGTATCTAGTCACGCAAGCGCTATGGCAACTATTGTTTCCGGCCTTGGAAATAGCTCTGTTTTAGGAAAAGGAGTGGCTCCAAAAGCAAAAATACTGTCGTCTGATTTTTTGAATGTCTATCCCGATGAGGTAGCCACATTACAGGGAGCAACCACTCAAAATCATTCTTACGGAACAGTTATTGAAAATTTTTACGGCACACTTGCTAATGCGTATGATGCTCAATTATTTTCGAATACAAATTTGACTCATTGTTTTTCCTCAGGCAATAGAGGGCTTGAAGGTTCTAAATCGATTACGGGCAATTTTAAACAATCAAAAAATAGTATCGTGGTAGGTTGTATCGATCAGAACGAAGTCATTATGCCTTTTTCATCAACAGGACCCGCCTATGATGGCCGAATAAAACCAGAATTGGTTGCCTTTAGTACACAAGGAACTTCTAATGCTACTGCAATAACTACGGGAGTTATCACTCTGATGAAACAACATTATAAAACATTAAACAACAGCTCTCTCAATAATGCATTAGCAAAAGCAATTCTAATTAATAGTGCAAAAGATTTAGGCAACATTGGCCCTGATTTCATTTATGGCTATGGCAGTATAAATGCTGATAAATGCCTAAAAACGATCAGCGAAAACAGATTTATCTCAGGTAATATAACCTCTGGTCAAACTAATTCGCATACTGTTACAGTTCCATCAAACGCAAAAAACCTAAAAATAACATTGGTCTGGAATGATTTACCTGCTTCTATTAATAGTAATATCAGTCTGGTAAATGATTTAGATTTGGAAATTATTTCGAACAATAACACGACTTTTTTACCTTGGATTCTTAATCCGGAAGCTCCTCAGCAGCAAGCCACAAACGGAAAAGACAAACTTAATAATGTAGAGCAGGTCGCGCTGGAAAACCCGGCATCCGGAATTTATACTATAGCTGTTATCGGCTCTGTTATATCCAATACTTCTCAAGATTACAGCATCGCATACGAGTATGAACTGGAAAATCAATTTGAATGGAATTACCCTCTAGTCAATGATAATTTTCCTTATGATGGTCAGACTATCTCCCCTTTCAAATGGAATTCTTCGTTTTCCGGCACCTCGGGTCAGTTATCAATTACTTATAATGATGGGCAAACTTGGGAAATTATTTCAAATAATATAAATCTGGATAACGAACAATTTACTTATACTCCTGCTGAAGAAAAATTTGCTAAAGCGAAATTAAAAATGACCATCAATAATGCAGAATATGTTTCTGATAGTTTTACAATTTCTTATGATCTAAAAATCAATACGAGTTTGGTCTGTGATGGTACAACAGAGATTAACTGGACAAAACCAACCGATGTTGTTTCCTTTAAAATCTATCAATTGACAGGGGAAGGCTTGGCATTTAAAGAACAAACAACAAATACTACCTATACGTACAATGACGGAAAAATTTATACCGTTGCGCCTGTAATTGATAACGGTGAAGGGATAAAAAGTGAATCAACATTACTGAATGCTGAAAATTCTAATTGCTATTTTGAATTGACCTTTGCTGAAATTGATGAGGAAAACACAATAAAGATTAGTGCAAGTCTTTTTAGTCTTTATAATATCAAAAAAATAGAGCTCGTAAAAATTACAAATACGACCGAAAATGTCATTAGCACTATAACTGATGTCAATTCAAAAACATTCTTTTTTTTGGATTCTTCTCCGGTAAAAGGCAGTAATAAATATCGAATAGCAATCATTTTGCAATCTAATAATGTGATAAACTCCCCTATTCTGGACACTAATTATTTGGGGGATGATTTGTTTTCTGTTTATCCAACGCTATTAAGCAAAAACGAACCCTTAAATATTGAAGCCAAAAAAGACGAAGCCGCTACTTTTTATTTGTATTCTAGCAGCGGACAAAATACTTTTACTACCTCATTAACCTCTAAATCGAGCAATATAAACATAAAAACCACCTCATCAGGAATTTATATTTATAAAATAGTGACCAACTCAGGGGGAACACAAACGGGTAAAATCGCTATTTTTTAAGTTATTCTAATTAGATTTTTAGAACTAAACAAAGTTTGTACAATATTTTTGAAACATATTCTCTTTTAAAGATAAATAGTAAAAATAAACCGTATTTGAATCATATTCTGTTGTTTGTATTTATTTTAAATAAAAGAATTTTAGTTATACAATATAGATTAACTAATATATTTGCTTAAAAAAAAATGAAAACATCAAAATACACTAAAATTGCCGTAATTGTTATGGTAATTTTGTTTGTAGTGATTAGCGTGATCAGCTGTACTGCACACGTACACAACGGCAGTAATAAAGTACCGCCTGGACAAGCTAAAAAAATGTCGGGAAGTAAAAGCGCAAAAGCCTATGCCCCGGGACAACAAAAAAAGCATTAATTTAGCTAAAAAGCCTTCTGAAATTATATTTCAGAAGACTTTTTACTATTAAAATGGTTTCAAAAAAACATTAAAATATTTAGTAACAGGAGCATCAAAAGTTTTAATAACAAATTCTACGTTATTTTTTTGGAGAAGTATCTGTTATTTTAAGCAGATAAGTCCCTTCTGGCAAATCATTTATACTGGCCCCAGTAGTACTTCCCAGTACTTTCTTTCCTTGAGAGAAAACTTCAATATTCTTAGAAACTGTATTTTTATCATTGGCAACTGTGTTATTGGCAGGTGGCGTTTTTGCTGAAGCTGTACTTTTTGCATTTGTAGTAGCCCCTTTTTTTACCGCTTCTGAAGACGAAACTGACGGGGTTGCAGTAATAAGAGGTTTAGAACTGCTATAAGACTCCATAACCTGCTCATCTGTCATCGCAACATTATATATTTTAAGATCGTCTATATCTGCATTAACACCTGTTGTTGTATTTATTTCTCCAAGTCTAAAAATATAACCTTTGGTGGAACGTGAGATTCCATCTACTGATTTTAATAATTCGCCATTACGATATACTTTTGAAGCATTTCCGTTGTAAGTAACAGCATAGTGATACCAAACCTCTTTTGCTAACGGAACAGATACGATAACATCATTTGCAGCTCCCCAGCCCGCCAAACTTAAATCAGAATTACCCGAAGACGAAGCTTGCTGTAATAAGCCAAAATATTGCCCATTTGATGGACTGCCATAGCCAAAAATATAATTGGCCGCGTTAATCGTATTAAATTTTACCCAGAGAGAAATTGACCTCGGTTTATTGTCTTGCGGAAGATCACCTACTACTGCCTGCAATGCTTTATTAACTAGTCTTTGTGCGCTTTTAGCAACTCCCATTCTATCATTTACATAATTGGCTGCCCCTAAAAAGGAAATGGTATTATCAGCACTGTTTAAATTTCCATTGAAATTGAATTCCTGAACAGGATTTTGGGCATCAACATTCAAATAACTTACAAGCATTAGAGTAAGTAATATTTTTTTCATGGTTAAAGATTTTGGGTATTAAAATTTATTTGGTTTAGTTATAAGGAAATTAAAGAACAATTGATTTTATCGAAAATTAATCACAAACTCGAAAAAGCAAAAACTACAATAATAAAAATTGATCGTTATTATCTTCTGATTGCTCCTTTTTATGTTTTTATATTTATTATTAAAAATTTAAATTTACATCAATCAACCGTACCTATTCTTACATTTTTATAAAGCATTCACATAAAATTATGAAAAATACAGACTTTAATAAATTTATTTTTCTCAAATCTAATACTATTTTACCTTTCTGCAACATCTAAAAACAAAAAAACTCCGAATGAAAATTCATTCAGAGTTTTTATCTATTTTATTGAAGTATTTTACTACTTTACAAATTCAATTTTTTGAACTTCCTCTTCATTAATACTGTCAAAGAAACCTTGTTCGTTCATCCAGTCATCACTAAAGACCTTACTCATGTATCGGGAACCGTGATCTGGAAAAATAGCAATAATATTGCTGTCTTTTGTAAACTCACCCTCTTCTGCGTATTGTTTGATGGCTTGCATCACCGCTCCGGAAGTATATCCAACAAATAAACCTTCTTTTCTGGTAATCTCTCTGGCAGAGTGAGCACTTTCTTCGTCGGTTACTTTCATAAATTTATCAATAATATCAAAATCTGTAGCCGATGGAATCAGGTTTTTTCCTAAACCTTCTATGCGATAAGGATAAATTTCTTTGCTATCGAACTCTTTTGTTTCGTGGTATTTTTTTAATACCGAACCAAAAGCGTCTACTCCGAGAATTCTAATGTTTGGATTTTGCTCTTTTAAGAATTTTGCAGTTCCTGAGATTGTTCCTCCAGTTCCGCTACAAGCAACAAGATGTGTGATTTGTCCTTTTGTTTGTTCCCAAATTTCCGGACCTGTGCTTCTGTAATGGGCGTCAATATTCAGTTGATTAAAATATTGATTGATATAAACAGAACCTTTTGTTTCTTCGTGCAAACGCTTGGCAACGTTATAATACGATCTTTCATCATCTGCAGAAACGTGAGCTGGACAGACATATACTTTTGCTCCCAAACTCCTCAACATGTCAATTTTATCTTTCGATGATTTTGAACTTACAGCCAAAATACAATTGTAGCCTTTTATAATACTTACCATTGCCAGACTAAATCCTGTGTTACCAGACGTTGTTTCGATAATGGTATCCCCCGGAGAAAGTATCCCTTTTTTCTCGGCTTCTTCAATGATGTATAAAGCTATTCTATCTTTTGAGGAATGTCCTGGATTAAAAGCTTCTACCTTTGCGTAGAAATTTCCTTCTAACTCTTCGGTGATTTTATTTAGTTTGATAAGTGGTGTATTACCTATCAATTCTAAAACATTATTATAAGCGTTTATTTCTTCTTTCATAAAAAAATAGTTAATCAAGGTAATTTTAAATGACCCTGATAGATTGCAAATTTAACAAAAAAATTCTAATTAGCTTTTAATTTTCTCTAAATCTAATAAAAAACTAAATTCTTTTGCTAAGTCTTTTAAAGCCTCAAACCTCCCTGAAGCCCCGCCATGTCCCGCATCCATGTTGGTATCTAAAAACAAAAAATTATTATCTGTTTTCATACTTCTCAACTTGGCAACCCATTTGGCTGGTTCCCAATATTGCACCTGAGAATCATGTAATCCCGTAGAAATGTACATGTTAGGGTATTCTTGAGCTTTTACATTATCGTACGGTGAATACGACAACATATAATCATAATATTTTTTATTGTTGGGATTTCCCCACTCGTCATATTCTCCAGTTGTTAGCGGAATACTATCGTCTAACATTGTCGTAATTACATCTACAAAAGGTACCTGAGCAATCACTCCGTTGTATAATTCCGGCGCTTCATTTACGATTACGCCCATCAAAAGTCCTCCCGCAGAACCTCCTTCGGCATACAAATGTTCGGGCGAAGTAAATTTCTCGTTAATTACAAATTTAGAGCAATCGATAAAATCTGTGAAGGTATTTTTCTTTTTTAACAGTTTTCCGTCTTCATACCATTGCCTTCCCAAGTCCTCCCCTCCTCTAATATGTGCAATTGCATACACAAAACCTCTATCTAACAAAGAAAGTCTAGTTGATGAAAAATAAGCGTCCATGGTAATCCCGTAAGAGCCGTAAGCGTAAAGCAACAACGGATTTTTACCGTTTTTCTCTAACCCTTTTCTGTAAATCATCGAAATTGGCACTTTTACACCATCTCTGGCGGTAGCCCAAATACGTTCTTCTACATAATTATTTTTATCAAATTTGCCTCCCAAAACCTGTTGTTCTTTTAAGATTTCTTTGGTTTTGGTCTTCATATTAAAATCAATTACAGAGGATGGCGTAGCAAGCGACTGATAGCTGTAACGCAAAATATCGGTATCAAAATCGATATTTGTAGTGGTATATGCGTTATAAGTTTCGCTTCCAAAAGGCAAATAATAATCCGGCTCCTCATTCCAAGGCATGATGCGAATATGATTCAAACCATTGGAACGCTCTTCTACCACCAAATAATTTTTGAAAATTTCAATATCTTCCAATAAAACATCTTCACGATGCGGAATAACATCTACCCAATTTTTCTTTCCTGTTTTATTCTCAGGCGTTTTCATCAATTTAAAATTGGTGGCCTTGTCCTTATTCGTCAGGATATAAAAAGAATCTTCATAATGCGAAAAACTATATTCTAAACCACGCACACGAGGCTGAAACACAACAAATTCACCATCTGGAGTATCAGAATTTAAAATTCGATATTCGGTCGTCAATGTACTTCCCGAACCTATTACGATATATTTTCTTGATTTCTCTTTGCTTATCGAAACATTAAAAGTATCATCAGTTTCATTAAAAACCAAAATATCACTTTTTGAATCTGAATTTAATTTATGTCTAAAAACTTTATCCGAGCGCAAAGTCACTTCGTCTTGTTTTACGTAAAAAATAGTTTGGTTATCATTTGCCCAAACCGAAGCACCAGTGGCATTTTCGATTTTATCTGCCAAAATTTCACCCGTTTCCAGATTTTTAATTTGAATGGTATAAATACGTCTTCCAACCAAATCAAGTCCAAAACTTGCAAATTTATTATCAGGGCTTACGCTAAGACCTCCTAATTTGAAATACGCATGTCCTTTTGCCATTTCATTACAATTGAATAAAATTTCTTCATTGGCAGAAAGACTTCCTTTTTTTCGTGCGTAAATAGGATAGTCCTGACCGGTTTCAAAACGTGTAATATAAAAATAGCCATTATAAAAATAAGGAACCGAAGCATCGTCTTCTTTAATACGGCTTTTCATTTCTTCAAATAACGATCCCTGCAAACCTTTTGTGTGCGCGGTCATACTTTCGTAATAAGCGTTTTCTTTATTCAAATAATCGATAACCTCAGGATTCTCGCGGTCATTCAACCAAAAATAGTTATCAACTCGGGTTTCTTTATGTTTTTTTAGATTTTTAGCGATTATTTTGGCTTGTGGAGCTACTATATTGTCTTGCATTGATTGAGCGTTTGTTTTCATAATAAGAAGGGCAAAAATAACACATCGAGAACAGAACAGAATTAATTTTTTCATAAAATATTACTTTATTATACACCTTAATAGATTAATTTTGTTGAAAACAATTTAAAATAAACAAAAATGGATTTAATGGGAATGATGGGTAAACTTAAAGAAACCCAACAAAAAATTGAAGATACAAAAAAACGTTTAGATACAGTTTTAATTGATGAACAAAGTGCTGACGGCTTACTAAAAGTGACTATGACAGCTAACAGAAAAGTAACTTCTATCTCTATTGATGATGCTTTACTAGAAGACAAAGAGCAACTGGAAGATTACCTAATCGTGACCTTAAATAAAGCTATTGCAAAAGCCACCGGTGTAAACGAAGCAGAGCTTGACGCCGTTGCCAAAATGGATATGCCAATGATTCCGGGAATGGATAATTTATTTAAGTAAGGTTCAAAGGGATAAAGGTTTTATTCACAATGAAAAAGCCTTTGTCCCTTTGAACCTTTGCATCTCTGGGCCTTTTACCTAGAACTTCGAAAGAGTCTCTAAAACATACGTATGCATCACTTCTCTGTAATCAAGATGAGTAACTATTCGCAGTTTTCCGTGACCCATGGAGCTAATGGAGATATTTTTTTGTTTTAATTTTTCCATCAATAATTGATCACTAAAACCTTCGGCTAAAGAAAAAATCAAAATATTAGTTTCTACTGGTTCTATAGCGGCAACCCAAGGTTTTGTACTTAAAACAGCAGCAATTTCTTTGGCCCGGCGATGATCTTCTGCCAATCGCTCGATATTATTGGCCAAAGCATATAATCCTGCTGCAGCCAAATACCCTACCTGACGCATTCCGCCACCGAGTATTTTTCTGATTCTCAACGCTCTATGAATATCAGATTTGCTTCCTAATAATACAGAACCAATTGGAGCTCCCAATCCTTTAGACAAACAAACCGAAATAGTATCGAAGATAGCACCAAATTCTTTAGGATTTTGCCTTTTTGCAACCAATGCATTCCAAATTCTGGCGCCATCCAAGTGAAATTTTAAATTGTTAGCATCGCACACTTTTTTTATTTCTCTCAAATCATCCAATTCATAGCAAGCACCACCACCTTTATTGGTTGTATTTTCTACACAAACCAAACTTGTTAGCGGACTATGGTAAAACTCAGGATCGTTGATCGCTGCTGCCACTTGGCTCGCATTTATCATTCCGCGATGACCGTCCAGCAAACAGCATGAAACACCGCTATTGAAAGAAACGCCACCACCTTCATAATGATAAACGTGTGCATATTTGTCTGCAATTAATTGCTCTCCGGGTTGTGTGTGCAATTTTATAGCCGTTTGATTGGCCATAGTTCCAGAAGGAAAAAAAAGCCCCGCTTCCATACCAAAAAACTCAGCCACTCTGGATTCCAATTCAATTACTGTTGGGTCTTGTTTGTATACATCATCGCCAACTTGGGCATTAAACATATACTGCAACATTTCGTATGTAGGTTTGGTTATGGTGTCGCTAATTAAATTTATTTCCATATTCTAAAAACTATATCTTATTTTTGTCGAACAAAATTACGTATTACTAACAGTTATTCTAAACAAGTTTTGATAAATTTTAACTTGTAAATTAACTGTAAAAACAAATTAACGTAATATTTATAAGAAACTGATAAAACTAATATTAATTTATGACAACAACCGAACAAATAAAGGGTATTGTGGAGCGCCTTGGTGCGTTGAGGAGGTATCTTTGACGTTGATGCCAAACTGATCGAAATTGCGAACGAGGAAGAGAAAACTTTTGCTCCCGATTTTTGGAACAATGCAAAAGAAGCGGAAATCATTGTAAAAAATCTTCGAAATAAGAAAAAATGGATTGAAGATTACGACAAAGC
The DNA here is from genome assembly GCF_017948595.1 of Flavobacterium geliluteum. Lineage (GTDB taxonomy): Bacteria > Bacteroidota > Bacteroidia > Flavobacteriales > Flavobacteriaceae > Flavobacterium > Flavobacterium flavipigmentatum. Next base: position 17,612 of record NZ_JAGFBV010000007.1, read on the forward strand.
CATCGAGCTTACAGATGAACTTCAACTGGCGTATGATTTTTATAAAGAAGGGGAGCTTTCTGCAGAAGAATTAGATGAACATTACAGTACAACACAATCGCATATTGAAAACATCGAATTTAAAAATATGCTTTCTGATGAAGGCGATAGTTTAAGTGCTGTGGTTCAGATTACGGCGGGTGCGGGCGGTACAGAAAGCTGTGATTGGGCCGGAATGCTCATGAGAATGTACATGATGTGGGGAGAAAGCTATGGCTTTAAAATAAAAGAACTAAACTTTCAGGCTGGTGAGGTTGCGGGTATCAAAACGGTAACTTTAGAATTTGAAGGCGATTATTCTTTTGGTTATTTAAAAGGAGAAAACGGCGTGCATCGCTTGGTTCGAATCTCCCCTTTTGATAGCAATGCCAAACGTCATACCTCGTTTGCCTCTGTTTATGTCTATCCGTTGGTGGATGATAGTATTGAAATAGATATTAATCCTGCTGATATAGAGATTACAACTTCTCGCTCGAGCGGCGCAGGAGGACAAAACGTAAATAAGGTAGAAACAAAAGTACAATTGGTGCACAAGCCAACCGGTATTCAGATTCAGTGTTCAGAAACACGCTCGCAACAAGACAATAGGCAACGTGCCATGCAAATGCTACGTTCGCAATTGTACGAAATCGAACTTAAAAAGCAACAAGCGCAACGTGCCGATATCGAAGCGGGGAAAATGAAAATCGAATGGGGTTCGCAAATACGTAATTACGTTATGCAGCCTTATAAATTGGTAAAAGATGTCCGCACGGGTTACGAAACCAGCGATGTTGATGGCGTTATGAACGGAAATATCGATGCTTTCCTAAAAGCATTTCTGATGATGATGGGACAAAAAGAAGAGGAATAAAATTTAGGTTTCAGTCACAGTATTTAGTCAGCATGACTAAAGCTGTGGCTACTAAAAACTTCAAACTAAAAATACAGTATTATGATCAAATGGGCAAACGTAATTCATTTTACAAATAAAGGAAATCCTATTCCAGACAAAAAAGTTGAAAAAACGGAAGAGGAATGGAAGCAATTATTAACTCCAGAAGAATATCAGGTTACAAGACTAAAAGGTACTGAAAGGTCTTTTAGCTCTGAATTGTGCAGTTTGTTTGATCCCGGTCTTTACGAATGTAAATGCTGTGGCACTTTACTTTTTGATGCGAGCGAAAAATTTGAATCAGGAACGGGGTGGCCATCTTTTACACAGCCATTAAAAGAAAACGCAGTAGCCTATAATGCTGATAAATCGTACGGAATGATTCGTGTAGAAGTGGTTTGCAATACTTGCGATGCACATCTAGGACATGTTTTTCCTGATGGTCCGGAACCTAGTGGCTTACGCTATTGCATCAACGCAATATCATTATCTAAAATAAAAGAGTGATTTTTTTTATTGAATGGGGTCGAAAAGTTTAAAATTGACGATTTCATTCAATAAAAATATTTTAACAATACAATTCTAATCGAAATAAATTGAAACAAATGTTAAAAAATCACGATATAAAATATTGAAACCACAATTACTTGGCTATTATTCTAAAAATTTATCAAAATCTTAAAAAAAATATTAGGTAATTAGAATCTAATTGATTTTATTTGAAAACTCAAATCAAAAACCAATTCCAAAATTCAATGAAATCCTACTCAATTCAAGAAATTAACGAAGTAATAAATGGCGTAATTCATGGCACAACTTCGCAATATATTACGGCTACAGAACAATTAGAAAAAGCTACGGCTTCTGAAATTTCTTTTATAGGAAACAAAAAATACGAAAAGCTTTGGGAAGGATCAAATGCTTCAGTGGCAATTGTCAATGAAGATATTTCGATAGAACCAGGCGAAAATCGTGCCTTTATAAAAGTTAAAAATGCAGATTTGGCAATGTCACAAATTTTAGCACTTTTTGCTCCGCCTGCTCCACTATTTCGCACAGACATTCATAAAACTGCTACCATAGACGAAACAGCCCGAATTGGTGAAGGCGCCCGAATTGGTGCAGGATGTTATATTGGTCCCAACGTAGCCATCGGTGCAAACGCAACTATTTATCCAAATGTGACTATTTTAGACGAGTCTACTGTTGGCAAAAACACTGTTATTTGGTCAGGAACCGTTGTTCGTGAGCGTTGTCATATCGGTAGCGACTGCATCATTCATCCCAATGCTACCATTGGTGCTGACGGTTTTGGTTTTAGACCCTGTAAAGAAAAAGGCCTGGTAAAAATTCCACAAATTGGTAATGTTATTATTGGTAATGGTGTCGAAATTGGAGCGAACTCGTGTGTCGATCGCGGAAAATTCAGCTCAACTGTTTTAGGTGATGGATGTAAAATTGATAATTTAGTTCAGATAGGACATAACAGCAAACTGGGTAAATTCTGTATTATGGCCGGAAATAGCGGTTTAGCAGGTTCTGTTACCTTAGGAAATGGTGTAATAATTGGCGGAAGCGCCTCGATAAAAGACCACACTACTATTGGCGATGGTGCTATTGTTGGTGCTGGTTCGGGTGTAACCGGCGATGTTGCGGCAGGAAAAACAATGTTGGGTTATCCGGCAGTAGAGGCTCGCGATGCCTTAAAACAATGGGCAATTCTTAAAAGAATGGTCTGTGATTCTAAAAAATAATTCAAAATTGAAAGACATATCTCAAAAACAGAAGTTCGCTTCTGTTTTTTTATTTGTAAACGAAACATAAAATTAAGAATATTCTCTTTATTTCAATTGATTTTGTAAATTAGCGAACATTTTTTTATTAAAAACTCAATAGCACATGGATTTAAACTTCAATAAAAACGAAGATCACAATAAACTATTACTTTCTGACCTTAAACAGAAATTTGCTAAAGTAAAATTAGGCGGAGGAGAAAAACGCATCGAGAAATTACATGCCGAAGGCAAAATGACAGCCCGCGAACGCATTGATTATTTATTGGATGACAATTCGAAAAGCATTGAAATTGGAGGTTTTGTTGGAGAAGGAATGTATGCAGAACACGGCGGTTGTCCTTCTGGAGGCGTGGTCATTAAAATAGGCTACATCCGAGGAAAACAATGTATCGTTGTGGCAAACGATGCTACTGTAAAAGCAGGTGCTTGGTTTCCTATTACTGGAAAGAAAAACTTGCGCGCACAGGAAATTGCGATGGAGAACAGAATTCCGATCATCTATTTGGTAGATAGTGCCGGCGTTTATTTGCCGCTTCAGGACGAAATATTTCCCGATAAAGAACATTTTGGACGCATTTTTAGAAACAATGCTCAAATGAGCAGCATGGGGATTACTCAAATTGCCGCTATCATGGGCAGCTGCGTTGCAGGCGGAGCCTATTTGCCTATTATGAGCGACGAAGCTTTGATTGTCGATAAAACAGGAAGTATTTTCCTTGCGGGAAGTTATCTCGTAAAAGCCGCTATTGGCGAAACAATTGATAATGAAACTTTGGGTGGAGCTACAACGCATTGTGAAATCTCTGGAGTCACTGACTACAAAGCAAAAGATGATGCAGATGCGCTTGACAAAATAAAAAATATTGTAGATAAAATAGGTGATTATGATAAAGCGGGCTACAGCCGTATTAAAGCCGAAAAACCCGCTCTTGAACCAAAGGACATTTACGGAATCCTTCCAAAAGCCCGAAATGAGCAATATGATATGATGGAAATCATCAATCGTCTGGTTGATAATTCAGAATTTGAAGCATACAAAGACGGTTACGGACAAACTATTATAACAGGTTATGCCCGCATTGACGGTTGGGCAGTTGGTATTGTGGCCAATCAGCGAAAAGTTGTAAAAACGAAAAAAGGCGAAATGCAATTTGGCGGTGTTATTTACTCAGATAGTGCCGACAAAGCCACACGTTTTATCGCCAATTGTAATCAGAAAAAAATACCGCTGGTTTTTATACAAGATGTTACCGGTTTTATGGTGGGCTCAAAATCTGAACATGGCGGAATCATCAAAGACGGTGCAAAAATGGTCAATGCCGTGAGCAATTCGGTGGTGCCAAAATTTACGGTAATCGTAGGAAATTCTTATGGTGCAGGAAATTACGCCATGTGCGGAAAAGCCTTCGACCCAAGATTGATCTTTGCGTGGCCAAGTGCAGAACTTGCCGTAATGGGAGGAACTCAGGCTGCAAAAGTATTGGCGCAAATCGAAGCTTCTTCGCTTAAAGCGAAAGGACAAGTGGTAGACGAGGCTACAGAAGCCGAATTATTCTCTAAAATAAAAGCCCGTTATGATGAGCAAACTTCACCTTATTATGCAGCTTCGAGATTATGGACCGATGCTATTATTGATCCTTTGGACACGAGAACCTGGATTTCTATGGGAATTGAAGCTGCCAACCACGCTCCTATTCAAAAACCATTTAACTTAGGTGTTATTCAGGTGTAAAATTTAGTGTATTCTTAAAATACGTTAATTAAAAAGTAATAAACTTATTTTCAAGCACTTAAAAATATTATTCCATTAAAAATTAGTAACTTAGCTAATAATTTTTAATGAAATGGTATCATGGAAAATGTAAAAAGCTTGAATAAGTGGGCCAATGCGCACACTTATTTACCTGTTGATTTGGTACGTATTGCATTGGGTGTTTTTTTATTTATGAAAGGAGTTTCATTTGTGACAAACATTCAGTACTTGCATGATTTAATTTCACCGATTGATCAATTTGGTGGCGGAATGTTTCTTTTGCATTACATCGCTCCCGCGCACATGATTGGCGGAATTATGATCGTTTTTGGACTGCTTACCCGTTGGGCAATTGCCGCTCAGCTGCCTATTCTTTTTGGAGCAGTTTTGGTTAATTTTATGGGACAGATGCATTCAGAAAGTTTAATTCTTGCTGTTGTGGTTCTTATCATTTGTGTGTTCTTCTTATTTTATGGAAGCGGAAAACATTCAGCTGATTATTACTTCAAAATGCAACAATAATGCTATTTTAAGACTTATTTAGTAAATTAAATTTAGATTAATGTGTTTTATGAATTAAATTCGCCACATGAACTGGATTCGTAAAACCATTATTTTTGTCTCACTTTTAATCGCCGTACTATTTGCTTTCCAAGCAGATCATACCGCTATGGATAAACGTGATTCAGAAAAAAAAGAGAATACCTTCTCTGTTCACAATAATGATGCTCTGGCTTTTATTCAGCCTCAGGCAAGTTTTCAACTTGTGGCCAGTGCAAAAACAAGTTATCCGGTCGTTCTCAAATGGTTTGATGCTTTATTAATAGAAATCCCTGATTATCAATCCATATTATTTGCAAATAATTTTGCAAACCAATGCTTCAATCAAAGCAAAAAGCTTTCTATACTACTCTATCCTTTCCTTTTTTTTTGGTAATTAAAGAATGAAATTTTACTGAGAAGATGATATTCTTCAAAAACAAAAACCGTTTACTGCCAGTAAATTGTTTATTACTTCATTCAATTTAATTTATAAACAAAATGGATACATCTATAACTATTATTGGTCTCGTGATTGCACTCATCGTGGCCATTCCTATATATTTTTCTGCGCGCTCAACCGCCAACAATAAAGCAAAAATTAAAGAAATAAAGCGAAAATTTGACCCGTCTAATCTGCTTGACTTTGACCAAACCGAAGCGATAAATAATAAAGTGCTTACCCTTGATCATCAGAATAGAAAGTTTATTTTGATGAATTTTAATCCAAATAAAGAGGAAGCTTCTTTTGTCGATCTAAAAACTGTTTCTTCTTGTAAATTAATTCTAACGACTGAAGGAAATTCTAGTACGATTGTAAAAATTGATTTTGAATTTTTAGAAAAAGAAACAGCCAAAAAAATTACCATCCCTTTTTATGATTTTGATGATGATCGCATCAAACAAATTAGTGTGTATCAGGATCACCAATTTGCCAAAAAATGGCTCAAAATCATTCAAGATTCTATTTAGTGTTCGTTATTTAATTCAAAGGAGAGGCTCAAAATTGAGTCTCTTTTTTTGTGCCTTTTTATGATAATTATCATTTTGATTACGAAAGGAACGTCTTACTTTTGAGTATCTTAAACTATTTTTATGAAAGTTTCTTTAACTCAAAAATACAATGTTCCAGGTCCCAGATACACCAGTTATCCCACTGTTCCGTACTGGAATGAGGCAGATTTTAATGATTTGAAATGGGTTGCATCGCTTCAAAAATCATTTGTTGAGAGCAATTCAGAAAACGGAATAAGTTTATACCTTCACCTGCCTTTTTGCGAAAGTATGTGTACTTTTTGCGGATGCAACAAACGTATCACCAAAAATCATTCGGTAGAAGAAACATACATTAAGGCTCTTTTAAAAGAATGGAGTTTGTACTGCAAATTATTGCCTGAAAAACCACTTATCAAAGAAATTCATTTAGGAGGCGGGACACCCACTTTTTTTTCAAAAAATAACTTAGAGCATCTTATAAATGGGATCTTTAGTTATGCCAATAAAGCCGAAAATTACGAATTTAGTTTCGAAGGGCATCCTAATAACACGACTTACGAGCAACTTCAAAAATTATATAATTTAGGTTTCCGCCGAGTAAGTTTTGGCGTTCAGGATTATGCTTCAAAAGTACAAAAAGCTATAAACAGAATACAGCCGTTTCATAATGTTGCAAAAGTAACTTTTTGGGCCAAAGAAATTGGTTACACTTCGATTGGACATGATATTATTTTTGGATTGCCTTTTCAGACTATAGAAGATGTTGTGGATACTATCGAAAAAACAAATTCGCTAAAACCGGACCGTCTGGCTTTTTACAGTTACGCTCATGTGCCGTGGATCAAGGGAAATGGGCAACGTGGCTTTGATGAAAAAAATCTTCCTCGAGATGATGAAAAAAGAAAATTATACGAAATTGGCAAAACACTATTATCCAAAAATGGCTATCACGAAATTGGTATGGATCATTTTGCTTTGTCTACCGATACTTTATACAAAGCTTCATTAAACAATAAATTACACCGAAATTTTATGGGTTACAGCGCCTCAAAAACACAATTAATGATTGGTTTGGGCGTTTCTTCTATTAGTGACAGCTGGTACAGTTTTGCTCAGAACACAAAAAGTTTAGAAGACTACTATCAGCTATTAGAATGGGACAAATTACCTATTTCTAAAGGTCATGTGCTGAGCGAAGAAGATTTGATTGTACGCAAACACATTTTGAATTTAACCTGCCAATTAGAAACTTCCTGGAATCATACTGAAGGTTATTTTGATGAACTTCCTCAAGTCTTGAAAAGTTTGGATGAAATGGAAAAGGATCAACTGATTGTTATTGAAGCCAATAAACTCAAAATTACAGTAGCAGGAAGACCTTTTGTACGCAATGTTTGCATGGCATTTGATTTGCATTTGAAAAGAAAATCGCCGGAAACCAATTTATTCTCTATGACAGTTTAATGACAATTAGGAACCTGCTGCACAAATAAAGTCATATTGGAAGGAGAAATATAAGGGATTCCCAAACCTAAACCTCTTAGAATAAACAAAATTCCGATGCATACAGTAACATACGGAATTACTTTCTGAATTTTATTGCGATAAGAAAGTTTTAGAACAGCATGTATGTAAACAACCAAGGTCATCAAAGGGATCGTTCCTAAACCAAACAAAACCATATACAAAACGCCCAAGTCTGCACTTTGCATAGCGATAGCACCAAATAAGGCGACATACACCATTCCGCAAGGCAGAAAACCATTGAGTAAACCAATTATAAAAAGTGATTTGTAGCTTTTGTTTTTGAATTGGCTTCCTAAACTTGATTTAATTTTAGAAATAAGTTTGTAAACTGGTTGCGAAAAATTATAATTGGCGAATGCTTTTTCTGGAATTAAAACAACCAAAATAATCGCCAAGCCGATAAAAATAGACATTTTTTGCTGTAATCCTGCTAAGAAAAAACCTCTGCCCAATAATCCGAAAATTAATCCTATAGTAGCATAAGCGGTTATTCTGCCAAAATGATACGTACCAATTTGAAATGCTTTTTTGACTCCGTTTTGATTATCTACGGGTAACATCATAGCGATAGGGCCACACATTCCGATACAGTGAAAACTACTTATTATTCCGAATATAAAAGCTGAATACAACATTTTCTTTTCCTTAATTTACATAAACAACTTCTTTTGTCTGGTAACTTTTTTTGTCATATTGCCATTCAATAGTAACATCCCAACGACCTGCAATTAATTTTTTCTGCGGAATAAGCAAAACCGAATTATGTAAAGCAATTGGTGTATTAAAATCAAATTTCTTGTTAGATGGTCGATACAAAAGAACGTTCCCTTTTATATCATTACTTTTAAAACCATTTGGAAAAATAATTTTAACTCCTTCATTAGTAGCTACAATGGAAGGTTTTTCTTTTAGGTCCTGTGCGTTTTGTATGCGAACCATTTCGTCCTGAAAATGCGAATCATGCTTGTAATATTCTTCTACAACCAGATCATTATCGTATTTAGAATTGGACTGTACTTCGAAAACAAAGTATAAAATAAACGTCATAAAAAGCCCGAAAGCAATGACAATTCCTGTTCCCCAATTGATTTTCATAATAATATTTTTTTTAGTTAAAACTTCGTGGACCTAAAAAGTTTGTAGAAGCAGTTTCAAGCAATTTATTACCTTCATAAACGCCAATTTTTACAGGAGTTTTGTCACTTTCTAAAAGAGCCTGATCTATTTCTATAAAAAGTGTTCCTTGCGAAATACCTTCTTTTTTTAGTGCAAAATGTTCCTTTCCGACATTTTGTATCTTCCCAACTTGATCAATAAGCTTAAAATGAATATCCGTGTAATCTTTCATCGTTTTATTGACAATTTTATAGGTATACACATTACTAATTTTATCTCCTTTATGCTGAAAAAGCTGGCCCGGTAAACGTAAAATAATTGCCTGAACATCATTTCTTAAAAATAGCATTCCCACAAAAACCGTCAATAAAATGCATAAAACGGCGGTATATCCTTTCATTCTGGCGGTAAACTTAAAAGGTGCTTTTTTCTCAATTTCATCTTCAGATGCATATCGAATAAGTCCTTTGGGCAAACCTACTGTTTCCATAATCGAATCGCATTCATCGATACATGCCGTACAATTTGTACATTCTAACTGGGTTCCGTTTCTAATATCGATGCCCATCGGGCAAACCAAAACACATTGGTGACAATCGATACAATCCCCTTTTCCGGTGGTTTCCCTGTCTTCTTGTTTCTTGAATTTTGCTCTTCCCAACTCTTTCTCTCCGCGGACAAAATCATAAGCCACATTGATCGATTTATTGTCTAAAAGTACGCCTTGCAACCTACCATAAGGGCAAGCAATGATGCAAACCTGCTCGCGAAACCATACAAAAACAAAATAAAAAACAGCGGTAAAAATGAGCAATGCAATAAAATTACTCGCTTGTGCAACAGGCCCTTGTTCCACCATTAAAAACAAAGTATCGCTTCCAACCAGATAGGCCAGAAAAACATTGGCTATCCCAAAAGATATTAGAAAAAAAACGGTCCATTTTAGCAATCTTTTTCTAATTTTTTCAGCATTCCATTCCTGCTTTGCTAATCGCGATTGTGCACCACGATCACCATCTATCCAATATTCAATTCGGCGAAAAACCATTTCTAGAAAAATCGTCTGCGGACAAATCCATCCGCAAAAAATCCTTCCGAAAACAACCGTAAATAATATGACAAACACAACGCCAACCAGCATTGAGATGACAAAAAGATAAAAATCCTGCGGCCAAAAAGGAAATCCAAAAATATTAAAACGACGTTCTAAAATATTGAACATCATAAATTGGTTTCCATTGATTTTTATAAATGGATTTGCGATTAAAATAGCCAGTAAAAAGTAGCTGACTATCTTTCGGTACTCATAAAATTTACCAGACGGTTTTTTGGGGAAAATAAATTTCCTTTTACCACCTTCGTCAATAGTTGCAATGGTATCTCTAAAAGCTTCGTCTGGTAAATTTGACATGATTGTTATTTTTTTACTTCTGTGTTATTTTCTGTTTTCTCTTCTGCATTTACTTCGGTAACTTCATTCTTTGCGACACTTTCGTCTACCCATATTTCTCCATCCGGAGCTTTTGGGTCTTTTGGATTACTACCTTGCAAAGACAAAATATAACTGGCGACTTTCTGGATTTCTTTAGGTTTTAATGTTCCTTTCCAGGAAATCATTCCTTTTCCATCGCGTCCTCCGTTGTTAATGGTGTGAAATAAATTCTTAATTCCGCCACCTAAAATCCAGCGATCATCAGTTAAATTTGGGCCAATTTGCCCTCCTCCATCTGCTCTGTGACAGGCTGCGCAATTGTTTGCAAAAATTTCTTTTCCTGCATCTAAACTGGGTTTATCGGTAAGTAAAACAACTGTTTTTTCATCCATCAAATCCGGAGCTGTTTTTAGATATTCTTCAACATCAATCTTAGCCTGAGCCATTTCTTTTTTCAGTTCAACTTCCTGATTATCGCCACCAAAAACTTCATAACGGGCAAAATACACTACTCCGAAAATAATTCCAATGTAAAATAAGTATACCCACCAAGGTGGCAAATTGTTATCCAATTCTTTGATTCCGTCATAATCGTGATCCAGCAACAAAATAGACTCATTTTCAATAGGTTGTGTTTTCGTTAATCTATGCATCAGGCCTTTGTACCAGTCGCTTTCTTTTAAACTCAAACTATTTTTATAGGCCAATTGTTCTTTTTCCTCGGGTGTCATCAACTGATATAGGATACGATTGAACGCACTTAGCGTAATTTCAATGGCAATTAAAACAAAAAGAAATACAGCCAAAAAAATTGATAACATAGGAAATTTGATAAAAGCGGCTCTGTCTCCAGAATCGATACAATATTCCATCAAACCAAAAACGAGGAAGAAAATCAGCGGTACTCGCACATATACTGGAAAAAATTTTTTCATATTCTAATACTTTTGAAATTATACAATATGATTTTCATCTAATGGAATCTCACTCATTTCCTGAATTTTCTCCTTTTTATAAGAGAAAACCCAGAAACCTAATCCCACAAAAAAGAAAAAGAAAATCAATAACGATAGAATGGGATAGACTTCGATACCCGAAATGGTCTCCATATTGTGTTTTATTTGTTCAAACATAGCCTAGTTATTAGTAGTTTTTTTGACCTTTATATCTGTTCCCAGCCTTTGTATATAAGCAATTAATGCTACAATTTCTCTTTCGTTCATAGGAACAAATTTTTCGCCTTTGGCAGCCGCTTTCTTTTTACTATCCTCATAACTTTTTACAAAATCAGGATCGTTTTCAAGGTTTTTTTCTATCGAAATTGCCTGTGCTCGTAATGCTTTTTGGGCATTTGCAACTTCCTCTGGAGAATAAGGTACTCCTAATGTAACCATAGCTTGCATTTTCTTTTGCGTCAAAGAAATATCCATCGGTTTATTATCAAACAGCCATTTGTAACCTGGCATGATCGAACCTGCAGAAATACTCTGAGGGTTCCAGAAATGATTAAAATGCCAGTTATCATTGTACTTACCTCCTACTCGTAACAAATCTGGTCCCGTGCGTTTTGATCCCCAAAGAAATGGATGATCGTATACAAATTCTCCTGCTTTTGATTGTGGTCCGTAACGCTCTACCTCGCTTCTAAACGGCCTAACCGATTGAGAGTGACATCCTACACAACCTTCACGAATGTATAAATCACGTCCTTCTAATTCCAGTGGTGAATATGGTTTTACACTAGAAATCGTAGGTATATTAGATTTTACCATCAAAGTTGGAATAATCTGAATGATACCGCCTATTAAGATGGCAACAGTAGCCAGAATCGTTAACTGAATTGGTTTTCTTTCTAACCAGCTATGGAATTTTTCTCCACCAATTCTGCTTTTACTGATTTTTTGCAATGCTGGAGCCTGTGCCAATTCATCTTCAATAGTCTGACCTTTTCTAACGGTCATGATAATATTGTATACCAAAATGAACATTCCGATTAAATACAAAGTCCCTCCTATCGCTCTCATCCAGTACAAGGGCATAATTGTCGTTACTGTTTCAAGGAAATTCCCATATTTCAGCGTTCCATCTGGATTAAACTGTTTCCACATCGAAGCCTGCTGAAAACCTGCCACATACATAGGAAGCGTATAAAAAATGATTCCCAAAGTACCAATCCAGAAATGAAAATTAGCCAATTTATTAGAGAACAATTTGCTTTTTGTCATTCTTGGAATCAACCAGTAAATAATCCCAAAAGACATAAATCCGTTCCAAGCCAAAGCACCTACATGCACGTGTGCGACAATCCAATCTGTATAGTGTGCAATGGCGTTAACATTTTTTAATGATAACATCGGACCTTCAAAAGTTGCCATTCCGTAACCTGTAATCGCTACTACAAAAAACTTCAAAACCGGTTCTTCACGAACTTTGTCCCAAGCACCTCTTAGCGTCAACAATCCGTTGATCATACCACCCCATGAAGGAGCAATTAACATTACAGAAAAAGCTACACCTAAATTTTGTGCCCAGTTGGGTAAAGCAGAATATAAAAGGTGGTGTGGTCCCGCCCAGATATAAATAAAGATTAAAGACCAAAAGTGAATAATTGACAAACGATACGAATAAATTGGGCGATTTGCCACTTTAGGAACAAAATAATACATCAATCCTAAAAATGGTGTAGTCAAAAAGAATGCTACGGCATTATGCCCGTACCACCATTGCACCAAAGCATCCTGAACTCCTGCATAAACTGAGTAACTTTTTAAGGCCGAAACTGGAAGTTCTATATTATTAAAAATATGCAAAACGGCAATTGTAACAAATGTGGCAATATAAAACCATATAGCAACATACAAATGACGTTCTCTACGGCGCAACATCGTACCAATCATATTGATCCCCATTACCACCCAAATGAGCGCTATAGCAATATCGATAGGCCATTCTAATTCGGCATATTCTTTAGAAGAAGTGTATCCTAGCGGCAGGGTAATCGCTGCAGCAACAATAATGAGCTGCCATCCCCAGAAGTGAAGATTACTCAAAAAATCACTGAACATTCTGGCCTTTAGCAATCGCTGCAGTGAATAATACATTCCCGCAAAAAAAGCGTTTCCTACAAAGGCAAAAATAACTGCATTGGTATGCAAAGGTCTTAGTCGCCCGTAGCTTAACCACGAAATCCCATCAGTCATGTTGGGAAAAAGATACATTAATGCCAGAGTAAGACCCACTAACATCCCGACTACTCCGAAAAGGATAGTAGCATAAATGAATTTTTTTACAATTTTGTTGTCGTAATAAAACTGTTCCATTTCCATAATTAAACTTGTTTTTCTTCTGTTGATGAATTAATATTTGGTGCGGTAATTTTGGTTTCGTCGTCAAAAAGCATTCTGACCGAAGGAGTATAATCATCATCATATTGTCCCGATTTTACTGCTACGATAAAGGCAATAAAAAAACAAATGGCGATAAAAATACTTACTGTAATTAATAAATAAATGACACTCATAACTTAAATTTATGTTAACAAAATTACCTGCTTATGATCGATTAAAATATGATATTTATCATAGTCAAGATAATAGGCTCCATTTATAAAAAAACAAACACAAAAATCTCATTATCATTTGTTTATTTATTTCCTGCTAGCGTAAAAATTACTCATTAGTGTTACAAAACTCACGATCGTTATTGTACTCAACGGCATAATGATTGCCGCCACCAAAGGCAGTAAATTACCGGTTATGGCAAAAGAAAGCCCGATAACGTTGTACAGCAGCGATAAGACAAAACTCATTTTGATGATCTTAATCGAGTCCTGAGATAATTGCAGGAAATAATCCAATCGCGAAAACTCTGAGGCATCTAAAATGGCATCGCAAGCGGGAGAGAAAACGTTAACATTTTCGGATATTGAAATACCAACATTACTTTGTGCCAAAGCTCCGGCATCGTTTAAACCATCGCCCACCATCATCACGTTTTGCCCTTTTTCCTGCAATTGTCTTATAAATTCGAGCTTTTGTTCTGGCTTTTGATTAAATATCAATTCGGTATTTTTGGGCAATACTGCTTCTAAATTGGCTCTTTCGCCATCATTATCCCCAGAAAGTACTTTGATTTGATACTTTTCGCTTAAAGCGAAAAACAATTTTTCGAGTCCGTCACGATACTGATTTTTAAAAGTATATTTACCGCAATAAATACCTCCTATTTTGATGTGAAGAGCCGTCTTCTCTATTTGAGACTCGTACAAGATTGGGGCACCCACGAAGGATGCAGAACCAATTTGAATCGTCTCATTTTCGACAGAAGCGACAATTCCTTTTCCGGTAATTTCCTCAAAATCATCAATTTTCAGTTTTTTAGTTTCGGGCAAAAAGTCATATAGCATTCGGCTTAACGGATGATTTGAAGCCCGTAAAACATTCTTCAAAACGATTAAATTTTCATCCGAAAAAGAAACACCTTCATACGTGATATCCGATTTTTTAATGGTGGTAATAGTGCCGGTTTTATCAAAAACAATGGTATCTACTTTTGCTAATTGCTCGATAACCAAAGCATTTTTGAGATATAATTTTTGCTTACCGAGAATTCTCAAAATATTTCCGAAGGTAAACGGAGCTGTGAGCGCCAAAGCGCAGGGGCATGCCACGATCAGTACCGCTGTAAAAACATTAAAAGCGATATTGGCATCAAAAAATATCCAATAACCAAAACCTGCAAAGGCGATCAATAATAAAATGGGCGTAAAATAACGGCTAATTGCATCGGTGATTGTTTTGTGTTTTTGAAGTACTTTTTTCTGAAAAATTTCGTTGCTCCACAATTGCGTCAGGTAACTTTGCGAAACCGAAAACAAGACTTCCATCTCGATAACTTTACCAATTTGCTTTCCTCCCGCAAAAACTTTATCTCCCGATTTTTTTTCTATAGAAA
The DNA here is from genome assembly GCF_017948595.1 of Flavobacterium geliluteum. Taxonomy (GTDB): domain Bacteria; phylum Bacteroidota; class Bacteroidia; order Flavobacteriales; family Flavobacteriaceae; genus Flavobacterium; species Flavobacterium flavipigmentatum. Next base: position 32,638 of record NZ_JAGFBV010000007.1, read on the forward strand.
CTGCTTCGCCTGTTACAAAGCTATAATCGATTTCGGCTTTTTCACTGATCAGAATACCATCAACTGGAATCAATTCCTGATTTCGAATGAGTAATCTGTTGCCTTTTTCGACATCATAAATAGGAACACTTTCTTCGGATGCATCCAAATTGATTCTGGTCACGGCGATAGGAAAATAGGATTTAAAGTCTCTTTCAAAACTTAAAAAACTATAGGTCTTAATTTGAAACATTTTACCTAGCAGCATGAAGAAAATCAGACCTGTCAAACTATCAAAAAAGCCCGATCCGTAGTTCATCACTACATCAAAAGTACTTCGTACAAACATGACAATAATACCAAGAGCAATAGGAATATCAATATTTAACATCTTTGATTTGATGCTTTTATAGGCCGAAACATAATAATCACTGGCCGAGTATAAAAGGCTTGGCAAGGATAATATAAAAATTAACCCTCTGAAAAAAGGCTTATAATTATCGAGCCAAAACTCTTTTATTTCGAAATATTCGGGAAACGAAAGCAGCATAATATTCCCAAAACAAAAAAATGCCATACCCAATTTATAGGTCAGTGTTCTGTCTACATTCTTTTGACCCGTTTCGTAATTTTCAAGGCTAATATAAGGCTCATAACCAATTGAACTTAACATATAAACAATCGACTTGAGCGAAACCTGATCAGAATCAAACGTAATTCGTACTTTTTTTTCCGGAAAATTAACTTGTGAAGAGCTAATTCCAGATTGAATTCGGTTTAAGTTTTCGAGAATCCAAATGCATGAACTGCAATGAATATGCGGAATATTTAGTGATACAATGGCCGTATTTCCTTCCTGAAATTCGAGAACTTTAGACAAAATAGCTTCACTGTCTAAAAAGTCATATTTACCCTGAATATCCTGCGGAGTGGCACCTGGAGATTTTTCAAAATCGTAATAACACGTTAAATCGTGGAGACTAAAAATCTCGTAAACCGTTTTGCAACCCTGGCAACAAAACTTTTTTTCATCAAAATCGATTTCTTCATTTTTAAGAATGGTTAACCCACAATGAAAACAACTTTGCTCACTCATAATCTGGCTTTTTACTGCAGCAAATATTATAAAATGAAGGCATTATTAATATGACATTTATCATACTGCGTAACTTTATAAATTGTAGTCCTGATTTTGAAAAAAGAGGAGAGTAAAATTTCCTTTTGAAATAATTTTAAATTTTTATGCTACAATTACTCGTGGACTTCTAATATTAGTTAATTTTGCAGTAAACAAATTTTACTATGAACAAGTGTGATCAATGTATCGTAAGGCAACTTTCTTCTCTAAAAGCATTGAATAAAGAAGAAGTTGTAAAATTGGCGAATAGTAAAACGACGCGAAAAATAAAGAAAGGTGATGCTATTTTTGAAGAAGGAGAAATCACCAACGGCGTTTTTTGTGTAAAAGATGGTGTTGGAAAACTATCTAAATTGAGTGCCAACGGTAAAGATCAGATTATAAAATTGGTAAAATCGGGAGAACTTCTCGGGCAGCGATCGATGATAAGCAACGAACCTGCCAACCTAAGTGCCAAAGCACTGGCTGATATGGAAGTTTGTTTTATTCCGAAGACCGAAATCATTGATTTTTTTAATAATAACAATCAGTTTTCGATGAATTTGATGCAATCTATTTGCGAAGATTTGAAAGAATCTGAAAACGATAAAATTGCACTGGTTCAAAAAACAGTAAAACAAAGATTGGCTGAAACATTATTGTATTTACACGATTCTTTTGGCGAAAATACTGATGAAACATTGATAGTTCAGCTGTCAAGAGAGGAATTGGCAGGTATGATTGGTACCGCCACCGAAAGTTGTATTCGACTATTATCTGACTTTAATAAACTGAAATTGATTGAATTAGTTGGTAAAAAAATTGTCCTTAAAGACGTAAAAGCATTAAAAAAACTAGCAGAACAATTATAACTTTTTTGCTTCATTCCAGAAGACATCCATTTCTGCCAAAGTCATATCCATCAAGGGTTTACCCAACTCGCCTGCTTTGCTTTCTAAGTATTGAAAACGCTTGATAAATTTTTTATTGGTGCGTTCCAGAGCATCTTCAGGGTTTACATTTAGAAATCTGGCATAATTGATCATCGAAAACAAAACATCGCCAAATTCAGCTTCAATTTTATCCTGATCACCGCTTTTTACCTCCACTTGCAATTCTTCTAATTCTTCTTGTACTTTTTCCCAAACTTGGTAAGGCTCTTCCCAATCAAAACCAACTCCTTTTACTTTATCCTGAATTCGGCTTGCTTTTACCAAAGCAGGTAAACTTCTCGGAACACCTTCCAGAACAGACGTTTTACCTTCTTTAAGTTTCAGTTTTTCCCAATTTTGTTTGACTTCCTCTTCATCTTTCACGACAGTGTCACTATAAATATGAGGATGACGATGTATTAATTTATCGCAAATCTCGTTGCACACGTCTGCGATATCAAAATCATTGGTTTCACTACCTATTTTTGCATAAAAAACAATATGCAGCAACAGATCACCCAACTCTTTTTTTACTTCATTTAAATCATTGTCCAAAATTGCATCGCCCAATTCATAAGTTTCTTCAATAGTAAGATGCCTCAGGGTCTGCAAGGTTTGTTTTTTATCCCAAGGGCATTGATCACGCAGCTCATCCATGATAATTAATAATCTCTCGAAAGCCTTTAGCTGAAGTTCTTTGCTCATTTTGAAGTTTTTTTAAGTTGTAATCCTGATAATGTAAAAGTAAAAAATCCTGCTAAGAAAACATCTTAACAGGATTATTATATTTTGAAAGTAATACTTACTATTCTTCTTTTTTGGCTTTTGCTTTTTTGGCAGGCGCCTTTTTTGCTGGTTCTTCAGCTACGATTTCTTCAGTTGTTGAAGCTGCTGCAGGAGCTTCATCTGTTACCAAACCTTTTATCTGAAGCGTATTGTACCAGTTTAATACTTTTTTAATATCAGAAGGATAAACTCTTTCTTCGTCGTATTCAGGTAAAATTTCTTTAAAATAACCAGCCAAAGCAGTGTTGTCTTCTTTGTGAGACATCGCCTGACCTTTGTTTTCTTTTGTTGCAATGCGTTGCATTACTTCTGTTAAAGGTTTTTCGCCTTCGTAAGTATAAATTGAAATTTCAGACAATAAACTTACGTTACTTTTTAGGTTTACAGTAATTTTTTTACCGTCTGTTAATGATTCTGCCACAAAACCTGTACGAGTTTGCATTTTCAATACATATAAACCTGGTTTCCCAGAAATGGCTAAAATTTTGTCTAAATTCATGTTTATTATAATTAGTATTAAGAATTTGGTTTTTATATATCTTTTATTCTAATAAAAATTAGAACGATTATCTTCCTTTTTTAGCGGCGGCAAATTTCATTCGGTATTCCTGAAATGTTTTGCCTTCGGTAATATTTTTTAATTTCTTTTGAATCAAACGCTTTTTTAGTGATGATATTTTATCCGTAAATAAAATTCCTTCAATATGATCGTATTCGTGCTGAATAACTCTGGCAATCAAACCATCAAAAACCTCCGTTTTCATCACAAAATCTTCCTCACAATATTCAATTGTAACGGTTGGTTTTCTGTAAACATCTTCACGAACATCAGGAATACTCAAACATCCTTCGTTAAAACTCCACTCCTCACCTTCTTCTTTTATGATTTTGGCATTGATAAAAGTTTTTTTGAAACCTTTTAAATCTTTTTGATCATCGGCATCCAAATCTTCATCATCGCTAAAAGGAGTCGTATCAATAACGAACAAACGCAATGCCATCCCTACTTGTGGTGCAGCAAGACCTACTCCGTAAGCATTGTACATCGTCTCATACATATTTGCTATTGTCTCTTTTAAGTTTGGGTAGTCGGGCGCAATTACCGCTCCTACTTTTCTTAAAACTGGATCACCATATCCTACAATTGGTAAAATCATTTGTCTTTTTTTATGAATTATCTATCGAAAGCCCTGAATTTATTAAGCCGAATTCAGCTGGCAAAAATAGTAAAAATTAGTCAATGAATAATTGCAAACCCTATATTAAATCTCATTTTTATCTAACTCTGAAAATCAAAGCAATTATTATGCCTAATTAATTCGTACAATTCTTACCTTTGCTTACCAACCTGTTTTTATATGTTTGATCACGTCTTAAAATTTACCAATAGCACCTCATTCATCAATGCCTTAAAAGTAACAATCGCCTCAGTTGTACCCGTTTTGCTATTTCATTTTCTAGGACATTTTGAAATTGGTTTTACCATTGCTCTTGGTGCTTTTTTTACCTATCCAAGTGATATTCCGAGTACTTTAAGTCATAAAATAAAAGGACTGATCGTAGCTTCTTTTATTGTTTCCGGTGTCAATTTATTAGTCAATTTTGCATATCCATATCCGTTTGTATTTTATCCTTTTTTAGGCTTCTTACTTTTTTTATGTTCTATGATTTCGGTATATGGGCAGCGAGCCACTTTGGTGTCTTTTTCGGCTTTAATTTCGATTTCTTTATCTTTCGGACATTTACATAAAGGTTGGGAAGCACTAGAATATTCTGGTTACATTTTTGCAGGAGGCATTTTATATTTAATTGTTTCTCTGGTATTTCATTTTATACAACCTTATAAATATGTCGAGTTGCAGATTGCAGAAGGTATCAAACTTACGGCAAAATACTTAAAACTAAGAGGCGATTTATGGAGTCCTGAAGCCAATAGAAAGGCCATTATAGAAAAACAGTTGAATCTTCAGGTCGAACTCAATCTAATTCACGAAGACCTTAGAAAAGTATTGATTGGTAACCAAAATAGTTCGATCAACAGTCAGAATCGAAAAATGCTGCTGGTTTTTATCACTCTGGTCGAAATTCAGGAGTTGGCTTTGTATACTTCATTTGATCACAGTAAAATTAACGAAAAGTTTGACAAACATCCTGATGTTCTAAGAACTTACCAGAATGTCGCTTACAAACTGGCTTCGACCTTAAAAAAACTTTCTAAAAATGTACATAGCATCTCCGTCTACGTTGATAAAAATGATTTAAAAAACGAACTTGATGCGCTTGAGTTTGCCATTTTTGATTATGAAAAAAGCTTAGGTAAAGAAAAAGCTTCCGAAGGTGTATTGATGCTAACCAATATGCTAAAATATGCTAAGAATCAGGTAAGTAAAATTAAGATTATACAACGAGCCTTTTCGCTCGCAATGCAGTCTTACAAACTTAAAGACAAGGACAAAGAACTCGAAAAATTCTTAACACCTCAATATTACCCGCTCAATACTCTTATCGAAAATTTAAGCTTTTCGTCTTCTATTTTCAGGCATTCTTTACGGCTGACGATTACAATTTTGATTGGTTTTATTTTAGGAATATTTCTTCCGTTTCAAAACGTGTATTGGATTTTACTGACCATTGTCGTGATCATGCGGCCAGGATACGGACTTACGAAAGAACGTTCTTATAATAGAATTTTCGGAACTGTTTTAGGAGGATTAATTGCCTTTGGAATCGTTTCGGTCATTCAGAATCATGTGGCGCTGAGTATTTTTTCGATTATTTGCATGTTATTGGGGATTTCTTTTACGCAAATAAATTACAAAATTAGCGCAACTTTTGTAACCATGTATGTCGTTTTTATTTATGGTATTTTGGTCACCGATATTGTCGAAGTAATTCAGTTTCGAATTTTAGATTCGCTTGCAGGAGCCATTTTGGCATTTTTTGCCAATCAGTTTTTGTGGCCTGCATGGGAATTTATTAACACTCCCATTCATATTGAAAATGCCATTCGAGCCAATCGAAATTACCTTAAAGAAATTGCAGATTTTTATAATAAAAAAGGAGAAGTTCCTACCTCGTACAGATTGGCCAGAAAGCACGCTTTTGTAGAAATTGGTAATTTAATGACCTCGTTTCAGCGTATGATGCAAGAACCAAAATCAAAGCAAAAAACATTACCATTGGTCAATAAATTGGTTGTACTTAATCATTCTGTACTCTCTGCCCTAGCTTCCTTATCCACATACATTCAATCACACAAGACAACATCTGCCTCAGAATCATTTAATTACATCATAAAAACGATTCTTTTGAATTTAGATCATTCGATTGCAACTTTAAAAAACCAAACCATACTTACCGATACTTTTTTTGACAAAGAAGATCTGACTTTGCAATTTGAAGAAATGAAACGCAAAAGTTTTACTCGCTTGGCCAGTGATGACGAATTAGACAAAGAAACCCGACAAGCAAAAATGCAAGAAGCCCAAATGGTCATTGAACAATTGATCTGGATGAGCAATCTATCTGAAAAAATACTTAAAATAACCCAAGATTTTAAAGCAATACATCCAGATAATTAGTCTGGATATATTGCTTTTATAAAGTAAAAATTAATTCTAATTGTTGCTAAGTTTTAAAACTTCTGAAGTATGCTTTCTAACTTCGGCCAGTAGCTCTGGCTTATCATTTAAAGTTTGTCCGTAAGAAGGAATCATGTTTTTCATCTTCGCTTCCCACTCTGGGGTTTTAATTTGATTGGCAAAACATCTGCTTATCAAATCTATCATGATCGAAACTGCTGTTGATGCACCGGGAGAAGCTCCTAATAAAACGGCCAAAGTTCCGTCGTGCGTATTAATTACTTCGGTTCCAAATTCTAAGATACCGCCTTCTTTTTCATCTTTTTTTATAACTTGCACACGTTGTCCAGCTTTCTCTAATACCCAATCTTCAGAACGTGCCGTTGGCAAATATTCGCGTAAAGCTTTTATCCTGTCCTCTGGTGATTGGCGAACTTGCTCTATCAAATATTTAGTCAATGGAATATTGCGATATCCCGCTGATAACATCGGAATCAAATTGTTTGCTTTAATAGATAAAGGTAAATCTAAGTACGATCCGTTTTTTAAGAAACGGGTCGAAAATCCTGCAAAAGGGCCAAAAAGAAGTGCTTTTTCACCATCAATTACACGTGTATCAATGTGCGGAACAGACATCGGAGGTGCTCCAACACTGGCTTTTCCATAAACTTTTGCCTGATGTTTTGCAATAACTTCTGGATTGGTACACTTTAGCCATTGACCACTAACCGGAAAACCGCCATAACCATTTCCTTCCGGAACATTTGCTTTTTCCAGCAAAGGTAATGAACCACCACCTGCACCAATAAATACAAATTTGGTGTAGGCTTTTCTCGTATTTCCTGTTCCTAAATCTGTAATTTTAATCCTCCATGATTTATCCTCACGTTGTCTTAATTTTTTAACCTCACAATTAAAATGTAAGCTGACACCATCTAATTTTTCTAAATAATTGAACATACTTCTTGTCAAGGCACCAAAATTTACATCGGTACCAATTTCCATGTGAGTAGCCGCTAATTTCTCATTGGGCTCTCTGCCTTCCATAACAAGAGGCATCCATTTTTTTAGTTGTTCAAACTCTGAACTAAAAGTCATTTGAGAGAAAATCGGATTGCTTTGCAGCGCTTCAAAACGATTTTTAAGGTATTCTACGTTTTTTTCGCCCCAAACAAAACTCATGTGAGGCACACTTTTGATAAAATTATCAGGAGACGGAACTTTATTTTGTTGTACTAAATAAGACCAAAACTGGCGGGAAACTTCAAAAGATTCTGCTATACTAATGGCTTTTTTAGGATCAATCGTACCATCTTCTTTTTCGGGAGTATAATTTAATTCGCAAAAAGCAGAATGTCCTGTACCTGCATTGTTCCAAGCATCAGAGCTTTCCGCAGCAGCGATATCAAGTCTTTCGTAAATTTCAATTTTAATATCCGGTTGTAATTCTTTCAAAATTACTCCAAGGGTTGCACTCATAATTCCAGCTCCAATGAGTACTACTTCACTATTTGAGCGTATCGTTTCGTCAGGCATATCAGTATTTTTTTAAAGTGCAAAGGTAATTTTTATAATTGCAAAAAAAAACTAATTTTTACATGATAAAAGTTAGAAAAATATAAACTTCAGTAAATTGTGATTTGCTTAAAATCGGTTGGAAGAAAGGTAATCTTGCAGCATAATAGTAGCAGAAATTTCGTCTATCAAACCTTTGTTTTGACGTTGTTTTTTACTTAATCCACTATCAATCATCGTCTGAAAAGCTATTTTTGAGGTAAAACGCTCATCAACCCGAATAACCTTCATTTCTGGAAAAATATTCGAAAAATGAGTTACAAATCCTTTTATGATAGACGCACTTTCTGAAGGCTGACCGTTCATTTGTTTGGGTTCGCCCACTAAAACAGCTTCGACTTTTTCTTTGGTAAAGTAATCTTTCAAAAAATCAATTAAAGTATTGGTAGGAATGGTTGTCAGACCTGATGCGATAATTTGCATTTCATCGGTAACAGCAATTCCGGTACGTTTTTGTCCGTAATCTATGGAGAGAATTCTTGGCATTTTGTAATTTTTATCAAATATAGCCTAAAATATTTTTTTAAATTTTAAAATACATTAAGCAAAAACCGTTTCTTTAATCTATGATTTAAATTCTAAGCTAATCGCTTCCATAATACTTTCATTTACAATACAAATATAATGTATTTTCTACAAATTTTCTTTTAATTTTATAAAGGTAAGCAGCTTGTAACCTACTATTTTTGAAGATTATCGTGTATTTTTCAAAAACGAAAAAATCCGTTTCAAAAATTCAAAACGGATTTCTTCAACATGTAAAAAACCTAAAAAAAAAATCTAATTATTTATCTATTAAATAAACGACTAAAAAAACCTCTTTCATCTTCTTCCTCTTCCACAATTTCTTGCTGTTGAGGAAATTTTGACTGTGATTTTTCGTGTTCATAAATCAGTTCTTTAATGTACTCGACATAAGAACGTTTTTTCTCTTCTAAAAACCCAATCAAATATTTCTCGCTAAATTCTACACCACTCGCTGCCTCGATTTGCAATAATTTTTTATACAAAGGTTCGATATGCAAAGCAATTACTTCTTGAGGTACAGCCTGTCTTCTTCCAAAATAATTTACAATAACATCATTCTCGTCTCTTGAAATTTCAAAATCGGTAATTACCCAGTAATACCTTCCGGACTTTGCAAGATTTTTTACAATGGCATGAAAATTTTTCCCGTTTTTAAGATTCTCCCATAGCACTTTAAAAATTACTTTGGGCATATCCGGATGTCTGATAATATTATGAGGTTGCCCCATAAGTTCATAATCTTCATATCCGCAAACGTCTATAAAAACCTCATTTGCATATTCTATGATACCAAATGCGTTGGTTTTACTCATGATCACCTGCGTTTTGTCCCACGAGACTTCTTTGTCAATAATTGTAACTTTGTTTTGAAGTTGATTTTCCTGATTCATATTATTTCTATAAAATCGTTAATGTTGGTTTAAAATTTTTATTCTTGTTTGATATTCAAGAATTTTAATACAAAAATAACGAGATATTAAAATTCAAAATCTGACATTTATCATGTCACAAAATAAAAAATAGTATTTTTTTAGAGTTTCGTTCAATTCTTTAAAATTCGAATAAAAATGAAGTAGTTTCAATTCAATAAATTAAAAACAAAAAGTTAAATATGTAACATTTTAGGAGGTTTTTGTCTTTTTGATTTTATTCAAAAAACTTATCTTTGCCAAAAATTAAAACCTATGAATTCTTTACAAACTATTATAGAACAAGCTTGGGAAAACAGAGCTTTATTACAAGAAACTACAACAACAGATGCTATTAGAGAAGTTATCGAACTAGTAGATGCAGGAAAATTACGTTGTGCTGAACCAGTTGGCGACAAGTGGCAGGTAAACGAATGGGTTAAGAAAGCGGTTGTAATGTATTTCCCGATTCAGAAAATGGAAACATGGGAATCTGGTATTTTTGAATATCATGATAAAATGTTGCTAAAAAGAGGTTATGCAGAAAAAGGAATTCGTGTAGTACCAAATGCTGTTGCACGTTACGGAGCTTATATCTCTAGCGGTGTCATTTTGATGCCAAGTTATGTAAATATTGGTGCGTATGTAGACGAAGGAACCATGGTAGATACTTGGGCAACTGTAGGTAGTTGTGCTCAAATTGGTAAAAATGTTCACCTTTCTGGTGGCGTTGGTATTGGTGGCGTTTTAGAGCCTTTGCAAGCTGCTCCTGTAATCATTGAAGATGGCGCTTTTATCGGTTCTCGTTGTATTGTGGTAGAAGGTGTTCATGTAGGTAAAGAAGCTGTTTTGGGGGCCAATGTTTGCCTTACAGCTTCTACAAAAATTATTGATGTTACTGGCGACGAACCAGTTGAAATGAAAGGATTTGTTCCAGCTCGTTCTGTTGTGATTCCTGGAAGTTATACCAAAAAATTTGCTGCTGGAGAATTTCAAGTACCATGTGCATTAATTATTGGTACTCGTAAACCTTCTACAGATTTAAAAACATCATTAAACAATGCGCTTCGCGAATACGATGTTGCGGTTTAAAACCTAAATAAATTTTATATTTTAAAAACCAAATTCCAATTGATTACGATTGGAATTTGGTTTTTTTTTATTTGGAATTTTTCTTCTGAAGTTTTAAAAGCTTGGCATATTTCATGTACGAAAAAAAGCTTTGAATCATCGCAATCGACAATCCATCGATCCCATTTAGAAAACCTTTTTTGAAGAAATAACAACGTACAAAAGCCACAACTCCGTTTAAAACCGGTTTAAAAGCATTTACTCTTTTCCCCTGATCAAACAATTGTTGCGCATGCCAACCCGAATATTGATTCTTTTTTGCAATAATCTGATCTAAAGAATCCCAGCCATAATGCAATATATGTACGGCCACTTTTTTCTCATTTTGCGTGATTATTTTTTGATGCACCTTTGCCTCTGATGGATGAGCGGTTGTTTTATTAAAAAAGCGCACTTTATGATCCGGATACCAACCCGAAAAATCAATGAGTTTATCGCCTAAAAAATTCTTTACTCTAAAACTAAAAGCATCATATCCTCCCTCTAAATATTTTTGCTTTACAATAAAATCTGTGGCATCCAAATCTAAAAATTCATCTGCATCCAGATTCAAAATCCAATCATTTTTACAAAAAGGCAAACCATGTGAACGCTGAGGACCATCACCCAAAAAAGCTTGCTCTACAACTATCGCTCCTTTTTGTTTAGCGATTTCGACCGTTTTATCTTTACTCAAAGAATCCACAATTATTACTTCATCACAGACTTTAAACAAAGCGTCTATACATTTTCCGATATTTTTTTCTTCGTTGAAAGTGATAACCAATCCGCTAATTTTCATTGTAAATTTTAATTTAGGTGAAGCAAAAATAAAACTTTTTAATTAGTTTCTTCTTAATCTTTCTCTCTACTTGCTGACTTCGTAAAATAGTTTGTAATTTAGCACTTGAAAAAGAATTTAGAATCAAAAATGAAAATACTAGTCATACAACAAAAAAGAATTGGAGACGTGTTAACCAGCACCATAATTTGTAACAATCTTAGAACAAAATACCCCGATGCTGTAATTGATTACATGTGTTATCCCAACTCTGTTGATGTACTAAAAGAAAATCCTAACATTGACAATATCATTATTTTGACTAATAAAGTCAGAAAATCAATTCCTTCTTTGTTTCAATTTATTTTTCAAATCAGGAAGAAAAAATACAACGCTGTAATTGATGTGTATTGCAAACTAGAAACCAATTTAATTACATTATTTTCCGGAGCAAAATACAAAGTATCTTATCATAAATGGTATTCACCTATTTTCTACAATCATACTTACGAACGTTTTGACGCTGTAAAATCTGAGCACGGACTGGCTATTGAAAACAGATTACTGTTATTAAAACCTTTTATTTCTGAAAAAATAACAGATGTAAAGCCAAAAATTTTCCTTAAAGAAGAAGAAATTACTACCGCAGTACAACTTCTTAAAGATCATAATATTACGATAGGACAAAAACCTTTAATCATGTTTGGGATTTTGGGCAGTGAAGTTTACAAAACGTATCCTCTTGATAAAATGGCCAAAATCATAGATTTTACTGTTGAAAAAACAAACGCCACCATAATTTTTAATTATATCCCGGATCAAAAAGAATTGGCTCTAGAAGTCTACAATAATTGCTCTGAAGAGACAAAGAAAAATATTGTTTTTGATTTGTATTGCACTGATTTGCGTGCTTTTTTGGCCTTGCTTTCGCAATGCGATATGCTTATTGGTAATGAAGGCGGAGCTGTCAATATGGCTAAAGCACTGGATATACCGACTTTTTCGATCTTTACTCCATCTGTTCGAAAAGAAACCTGGCAGCTCTTTGAAAACGAAGCAAAACACACTTCTATTCACTTAAAAGATTTAAAACCAGAAATATACGAGCAACATACCGAACAATATATTAAAGAAAATACTTTTCAGTATTATGATGAATATCCTTTGCCATTGATGCTTGAAAAACTTGAAACGTATTTTCAAGAATACAAAAACTGATTGCAGAACAAAATAATTTCGGATGAATACTATCGAAAAGCAGAAGCTATCCGTTTTAATTATTACTTTAAACGAAGAACTTTATATAAAATCTTTGCTTGAAGACCTTGTTTTTGCTGACGAAATCATTGTTATCGACTCGTATAGCAATGATAAAACAACTGCAATTGTAGAAAGTTTTAAAAACGTAAAACTCATTCAGAATACATTTGAAGATTTTACTACACAACGCAATTTTGCTCTAGAAAAAGCTTCAAATAACTGGATTTTATTTATCGATGCCGATGAAAAACTTTCGCCTGAATTAAAATCAGAAATTATCAATACAATAAACAATCCCAATCCTGCGAGTGCTTATCTGGTGTACAGGACTTTTATGTTTAAAAACACCAAATTACGATTTAGCGGTTGGCAAACAGACAAGATTTTCAGGCTTTTTGACAAATTAAAATGCAAATATACCACCGAAAAACTAGTTCATGAAAAATTAGAAATCAAAGGTGAAATTGCCGTTTTAAAAAACAAACTCATTCATTATTCTTATACTAATTTTGATGATTATAAAGCAAAAATGAAGCGTTATGGAATGCTAAAAGCCCGCGAAAAATTTAAAAAAGGTCATCAACCTTCTTTTATAATGATGCTATTGCACCCCATTTATACTTTTTTGTATCAATTTATAATTCGATTAGGTTTTTTAGACCGCAGAAACGGAATAATTATATGCTATCTTAATGCGTATAGCGTATTTATTCGTTATAAAGAATTAAAAAAAATTACTTCTTCCAGAATTTAAGTTTTTTCTTCAAGCGTTTTTTTCTATAAAATTGCTCTTGAAAATCGGCTGTAAATTGCCACAAAGTCTCCATTATTTTTTCTTCTGATGCTTCTTTATACAATTTAGCATATTCGTTACTCATTATCGCTACCATTTCTTTTAGAGGTGTTAATCTGCAAAGATTTTTCATTCTTTTTTCGAAAGACATTTCGTTATGAAATTCCATTCGATTCAAATCGACTAAGAAAAAATCGTAGTCACCAACAGCATTTTTCTTTATGAGCGTATTACCCGGCGAATGATCCAAAAACTCAATTCCTTTTTCATGCAAGCCAAAACTAAATCTGGTAAATTGTCTCAATATAGTATCGCGATCAGGATAATCCGGAATTTCGACAAGCTCGCGATACGTTAGATCACAGTCTAAATGTTCACTAATGTAAAAACTTTTATCTAAACCAATTACATTGTAATTTTCAAAATATGCGATGGGCTGTGGTGTTCCAACTCCTAAATTCAGCAAACGATTTGCGTACTCAAATGAGCGTCTTGCTTTTGATTTTCTAAAGTATTTATAAGCAATTTTATTAATAAAATGTGGAATTTTAAACGATTTTATATTAATCGTTTTACCATCCAAATCAAACAGTTTTATAACGTTTCGCTGTCCATTACCAAAAATAGTTCCTGAGTCGTTAAATTCTTCAATAGTATTTAATAAAGACTCTGTATGGGCTGTAAAAATTAGATTTACTTTAAAATTCATTTAGAATATTTTTATGAAAGACAAAAATACGCATAGAATTTAAGACTTCAAATTAATATCGTATTTTCGTGAAAAATTTAAAAATAATGTCAAATCAAAAAAGTGTTTTTTTGGAAACACATAATATCAACAACAGAGCCGGAGGTTTGGGAACTTTTAATTATGAACTAATCAAAGGTTTCTCTGAATTGAATTTTGACGAGATGAGGCTAACATTAAATGCGAGCGACACTAGACTTCTTAAAGACGAATTTGGGAAAAAATTCGATTATAATAAATATTCGAGTTTATCCAGATTAAATCTTTTTAGAATTAGAAAAAATTACGATTTATGGCATTCTGTAAACCAGAATACAAAGGTTGAACCTTTTGCTTGTAAAAATTACTTGCTAACCATTCATGATGTAAATTTTACCGAAGAAGTTTCTTCTGATATTAATCATAAACGAAATAAACTTTTCTTAAAAAAACTGAACAAAGCAACTGCAATTACTTATATTTCGGAATTCTCAAAAAACCAGACCCACAAATATTTTAATGTTCCTAATGTTCCAGAATATATCATTTATAACGGAAATCCAATTTCAACATTATTAAACACATCCTCTTTTGTTTCTCAAGTACCTGTAGATAAGCCTTTTTTTTACAGTATTGGAGATTTTATCGAAAGAAAAAATTATGGTACTATCGTAAAAATGATGAAATTAATTACAGGTTATAATTTAATTATTTCGGGCAATCACTTAAAAAAATATGGTGAAGAAATAAAAGATCTTATTGCTGAACATAATCTCGAAAATCAGGTTTTTTTGACCGGAAAAGTGAGCAATGAAGGAAAGCAATTTTACATGAAAAACTGTACAGCGTTTCTTTTTCCGTCTATCAGAGAAGGATTTGGTTTACCACCAATAGAAGCGATGAGTTTTGGTAAACCTGTCTTTTTATCTGATCAAACTTCTTTGCCGGAAATTGGTGGAAATGCCGCAAATTACTGGACAAATTTTGATCCTGAGTACATGAAAACAGTACTTTTTGAAGGACTAAATAACCACGAAAACAATAAAGCTACATGTGAAAAACTTTTGAAAGAAAGAGCTGCATTTTTTGATTGGAAAGTAGCGGCCCAAGACTATCTAAAGGTATATAAGGAGATTTTACTTTAAAATAAATGCGAATTATTCAAATTTTAAGAAAAATAAAGACAATTTGATACTATAATAGAAATATTAAAGTTATTAATTATTAAAGAAAATAAAATTAAGGCTAAAACCAATTGTATCTGATCATAACCAAAAAAATATGCGTATTACTTTAATAAGCCTTGATAATTGGGGATTTAATAACCACATTGCAATCACTTTGAAACAAAAGGGGCACATTGTGCATCATATTAATTTTAATAAATATGAATATAAATATCCTTATTTTCTCTATCGAATTTACAATTTTGGTTTAAAAACTTTTTTTAAGAAGAACCTTAAAACAATTTACTTTGGAAAAAAAATCATCGAAGACCTTACCGAAATTAATCAAATTCAAGATTTAATATTGGTCATCAAAGGAGATTTTATTGATCCTAAAAGTGTGTTGGAATTAAAGAAATTTGGAAAAAAAACAGTCGCTTATTTTAATGATAATACACATCGTTGTCCAAAAATCATTCGGGTTATTCCTAATTTTGATGAAGTCTTTTCGTTTGAAAAGGAAGATTGTAAAAAATACAATTTAAAATTTGCAACCAACTGGATCTATAATTCTGTCTCTGTAGTGGCTCCAAAGCCTTTTGAATATCAGGTTTTTAATATTATTTCGAAAGACAAAAGATTGTCTATTCTTTCTAAAATTGCTGATAACTTAAAATCAAATAATATCAGCCATAAAATATTTGTTTATGATAAAAAATACAGAAAGAAAACATCAACGATTGAATTTATTACCAACCACATTCCTTTGGCAGAAATAAAAGAATACATCAACAGATCTCAGGTTTTATTGGATATTAACAGAAAAAGCCAAAGCGGACTAACATTTAGAGTCTTTGAAAGTATGGGATTGCAAAAGAAGCTGATTACCACTAATGCAGATATTGTAAATTATGATTTTTACAACCCAAATAACATACTGGTAATCAGCGAAAAAAACCCGATTATTCCGGTTTCGTTTTTTGAAAAAGAATATGAAAAACTACCCGATGCCATTTTTAATAAATACACATTAGAAGGCTGGATAGACATCGTGGTGTACAATACTCTAAGATAATTAACAAAAATGGCACAAAATATATACATTATCTGTCCTCCTAAAAAAGCAACAGGCGGACCAGAAGCGTTGCATCAACTGGGCTATATCCTTAATTCACTTGGATATAATGCCAAAATGTTATACACAAAGAATAAAAAAAATCCTGTTCATCCTTTTTACAAAAACTATAATGTTCCTTATGTAAGAAAGGTAAAAGACAGTCCTGATAATGTCATGATAATACCAGAATCGATGACCAATCTTATTGCCAAATATCCTTTGGCTGAGAAAAAAGTCTGGTGGCTGAGTCTTGATTTTTATGAAGTTTTGATGAACAGCCGGGAAAAGAAAAAAAACTGGATCAGGAAACTAATTGTTCCTTTTAAACATACTGAATATCGCTTTGAGCCCAACAAAACGGTCACGCATTGGTATCAATCTCAAAGAACAAAAGAATTTCTTTTGAACAAAACTCTTGATAATGAAATCGCTTACTTATGCGATTATGTTACGGAACTTTTCTTTGAAAATTTACCGGAATTGGGGCATTTTCAAAAAGAAAACATCATTACTTATAATCCAAAAAAAGGATTAGATAAAATAGAGAAGTACATGAGTCTTCTGCCCGAATACCGCTGGATTCCTCTAACAGGAATGTCGCGCGAAGAAATGCGAGATACCTTGCGAAAAACAAAATTACATCTCGACTTTGGCTATTTTCCGGGACGCGATAAAATCCCCAGAGAAGCACTTATTTCGGGTGTGTGTTTGTTAACAGGCAGAGATGGAACATCTGAATTTAAAGAAGACTTAGGAATACCGGAAAGGTACAAACTACATAATCATGAAATGCAACCCGAAAAAGTCGTTACATTAATTAACCATCTCATGAATAATTATGATGAAGTTTTTGAAGAGTTTTTAGATTTCAGATCTTTTGTAATGAATGAAAAGCAAAATATGATTGATAGCGTAAAAAAACTTTTTATAAAATAATAAAGGATGCCATTATGAAAATTTGCTTAATCAGTTTTGATTCTACTTATTACGATCACAACATTATTGCTGAATTAAAAAAAAGAAACATCGAGGCAAATCATCTCGATATTTCAAAATTTAAATACAAATACACCTCAATTTTTGACAAAATTAGTAATGCTGTAAATAAAACATTTTTTAATAAAAACAAGAAGGTTATTGCCTTAGAAGATTATATTGTTAATCAAGTAAAAGAATGGGGACATCAGGATGCAATTTTGTTTATACGACCAGATAAAATAAGTCGAAAAACGCATTTAGAACTAAAAAAATCAACCAACAAATACCTTGCATATATTTATGATAGCTGCACGAGATTCCCTATTGATCATTTGCTAGATGGAGTCTTTGACGAAATATTCTCGTTTGATTTGATCGACGCTAAAAAATATGATTTTACATTCATTTCCAATTATATTTATCTTCCAAAGCGAGAATTATTTTCTAAACCTACAAACGAAAATATTTTTATTGTCATTTCTATAGATGAACGATTTGCTTTTTTGAATAAACTGGCCAATTATCTTTCTGATCATGCTATTCCATTTAAATTTATAGCAGTTGGTAAGAAAGCACCTCAAAATAGTAATCAAAACATTATTTATTCACAAAATCTCGTTTTTCCTGAAGCATTACAAACTGATTTTGAAAATTCAAAAATATTTCTGGATTTAATTCGAAAAGACCACAACGGACTGAGTTTTAGAATTTTTGAAGCTTTAGCCATGCAGAAAAAAATAATCACCACAAATAAATCAATTTCTGAGTACGACTTTTACAACCCAAATAACATTTTGATACTTGATGAAAATGCGACAATTGTCATAAATCCTGACTTTTTAACGACTCCTTACGAACCATTGGACGAGGAAATTTATAATAAGTATACCATTGAAAATTGGGTAAAAACAGTATTTAAGTTATAGCATTATCGAACCAAACTAATTATTTTCTTTTCGATAGTGTTATTAGAAAACGGCTCGATAACCATCTCCGAGTCTGAACTTATTTTGTTCCAGAGCGTTTCGTCTTTATAAATTTCGAGTATATTCTTAACTATTTCTTCTTTTTTGTCAGCAACAATCCAGTTGGTATTTTCTTTAAAATCAAAGCCTTCTGCACCTATTTTTGTGGTTACCAAAGGCAAACCAAATTCTAAGCTCTGACCGATTTTGCCTTTTATTCCTGCACCATAGCGCAATGGAGCTACAAAAACTCTTGACTCTAAAAAATAAGCAGAGACATCTTCTACATACCCCAAAATTTTAAACTTTTCTGAATGCAAAGCCAGAATTTCTTTAGAAACATTGCTTCCAATAATATTAATAGCAATTTCGGGATCAGTATTCCATAATAAAGGCATGATTTCGTTATGCAGATAATGCACAGCATCAACATTTGGTTTGTGCTCAAAACCACCTATAAACAATAAATCTTTGCGATCCTGAAAGCATTTTGAAGCATCGTTTTTTATAAATTGATGAATATTTCCTATTGCAATCATTTTATCTTCATCACTATAATAGCCTTTTAAATTTTGCTTTTCAAAATCAGAAATTACAATGATTTTATCTGCTTTTTGGCAATTATCAAGCTCAAGATTTAGATATTTATTGGCTATTTTCATTATTTCTGTATCGCCAGTTAACTCGGCTTCTCTCTTAAATCTGAGATAATGAAAATCAACCATGTCAAAAAATATTTTTATCAAAGGTTTATTTTTATTTACAATCGGATAATATTTTTCGAAAATTTCAGGTCTGTGCAACCAGGCAAAATTCACGTTAGGAAGAATTAATTCGATAAACTTATTTTTAGTAATTAGTTTTCCTGAAGCATCTAGACTTGGCTCGTAAACCACAACTCCTAAATCTTTAAAATACTGAACATATTCTGTTCTAAATTTAAGTTCTTTAAAATCAGCCAATAAAAAAACACCTACTTTGTTAGTAATCAGTAGTTTTATAATTTCTGTTAATCGTCTTGAACCCGAATCTTTGTTATATTCAGGCACTTTTGTATCTACTATCAAAACATAAGAGTCAAACTTTAAATTACTGGTAAAACTGCTGTATTTTTTTTCTTTTTTAAGCCTTCGGGTCAGAAGAATTAATCTAAAATATAATTTAAGCGATTTATACATTATAAATAATTTAGAGTGAAGAAATAGAATTAAAGGTGTAAAGTAACTATTTTAAGAACAATTTTACTACTTAATATTTTATAATTTTTCAAAAAAAAAAAGTAATGTACCTCTATAACTTGTACAAGAAAATCCAATAATTCAAATTCTAGCATTATTACTATATTTGCAAAGAAATTTAGAATTTAAAATCAGATAATGAACGAAGAAATACATAACGCTTACGAAGTAATCAAAGAAGGCGGAATCATACTTTATCCTACCGATACCGTTTGGGGAATTGGCTGTGACGCCACAAATCCAGAAGCTGTCGCCAAAATTTACAAACTCAAACAACGCGCTGAAACACAGAGCATGATTGTACTGATGAATGGCGAAAAAATGATGTACAACGTTTTTAAAGACATTCCGGAAGTAGCGTGGCAAATTATGGATGTATCGGAAAGACCTACTACACTCATTCTTGATGAACCTCGAAATGTAGCGCAAAATATTATTGCCGCAGATAATTCGTTAGGAGTACGCTTGGTAAAAGAGCCTTTTTGTTTTAAATTATTAGAAAGAATGAAAAAACCATTAGTTTCGACTTCTGCTAATATTTCGGGACAGCCTACTCCTATTGCTTTCAAAGATATTAATCCCGCTATTATCAATGGTGTGGATTATGTGGTAAAACTAAATCAGGACAAAATTGCCGGAAAACCATCAACAATTATCAAACTAACAAAAGATTCGCAGGTAAAAGTGATACGGAAATAATTTTAGATTTTAGAATATTTGTTTCAGGTTTCAGGTTTTAAGTTTCAGGTTTTAAATTTCGTGTTAAACAATTGAAATTTAAAACCTTATAAAATTAGTAATTTAACATCTGAGCAACTTTAAAAAAAATGTGCCTTTGTCTCTCTGTACCTTTGAACCTCTTATATCGTTTTCAAGCTCTCTAGCAACCAATCGATATCTTCTTTTGTGTTGTAATGGCTAAATGAAATTCGGAGATTGGGTAGCTTCAAATCTGTCTCCGAAAGCATTTCTTTAAGCACATGAGACGGTTTTACGCTTCCGGATTGACAAGCGCTTCCGCGGGAAACTGCAATGCCTTTCATATCCAGAGTAAAAAGCAACATAGCTGTTTTATCTGCCGAAAAAGGCAAAATAATATTGATAATATTGTAGAAATCTTCTTTTTTACCGTTGATTTTAAAACCTGGAAAATGAATTTCGAGTTGCTCGATTAAGTACATTTTCAAATCATAAATATATTTTCTTTCGGCTTCTAAATTTTCGTAAGAAAGCGATAAAGCCATTGCCATGCCGGCAATTTGATGTACAGCTTCGGTTCCGGCACGCAGTCCTTTTTCCTGCTCACCTCCAAAAATTAAAGGTTGTAAACCTGAATTTTTTCGAATAAAAGCAAAACCAACACCTTTTGGTCCATGAAATTTATGTGCGCTTGCCAAAATAAAATCTACGGGGATTTTTTGCAAATCGATTTCGGTTTTACCCACAGACTGTACGGTATCTGAATGAAATAAGGCTCCGTATTGTTTGCAAATGACGCCAACTCTATCTAAATCCAGAACACTTCCTGTTTCGTTGTTAACGTGCATTAAACTCACTATCGTCTTCTTTTCATCGGATAATAAACTTGATAAATGTGTCAAATCAATACTTCCGTCAACATTAACTTTTACGTAATCGACCTGAATACCAAACTCCAGTTGCAACGCCAAAACGGCATGCAGGACAGCGTGATGTTCTATTTTTGAGGTAATAATACGCTGTGTTTTGAGATCTTTTACAACAGAACGAAGAATCCAATTATTTGATTCTGTACCGCTAGAAGTAAAAATTATTTCCTGTGCAGAACAGTTTAAATGTTTAGCAATATTTTTTCTTGAAAGTTCAATAATGGTTTTAGTATTTCTTCCAAAACTATGTGTTGAAGAAGGATTACCAAAATCGTTGGTCATGATTTGAACCATTTCCTGAATGACTTCGGGACGAATTGCTGTAGTAGACGCGTTATCGAGATATACTTTTTTCATTACTGCAAAGTTAAGGAATATCAATTGTCTATTCTAAAATATCATTTGCGAAAATTTTCACTATTTTTGACGCAAATATAATTACGATGAAAAAATATGCCTGCCTATTATTATTTGCCATGCTGCTAAACGGTTGCGATGATGGAGATCTGACCGAAGAAAAAATTGATTTTACCGAAATAACGCCTGTAGGTTGTGATACTAAAACCTATGATTTACTTTATAAAATAAAAAGTCAGGAATCTTTACTGCTTAAATTACCACAATACACATTAGCACCTGAAATTGGTACACCTGTAGTTGGTACTAAAGAATTTGATATTGTCGCTAATGGAGCCTATCAATTAGTGTACAGAGCGTATGATGGTGTAATATCAAAGTCAAATATTTGCGATGATATCAGACCTACTTTCCCTAATGTGACCAACGAATGGTTTGCTACTGGTGGTAGATTAAAGATCGTAACAACAGCAACAACTACTGAAAATACAGAAAATGGTAGCTCATCTATAACCGGTTTTGCTCATTTAATTATTATAGAAAAGGTTACCTATTCAAAACCACAAGGATCACAAGTTGAAAATGAAGATCTTGTATTTGGAACTATAACCACAGGCTATACCTCGCCAAGCGTAACATTTGTCAACGCTGTAGGCGAATGTCCCACCACAAAACAACTTTACAATTACACCTCTACCTATTCTATGACGATTAATGATATTGATCCGAATTTAATTGTAGATGCAGAAACCCCTGTTGGTTCTCCAAGGAGCAGTAGTATAACAGCCACTCAAAATAAAGTGGTTTACAATACTTATAATGGCGCAATAGATGTCAATTACTTTTGCAATGGCACACCAACTTCACCTACTATCAACACAACCTGGAATGCTACCGTGGGCGGAATAATAGAGGTAGCAACTACCAAAAGTGGAACAACATTTACCCACACCATTACGCTTAAAAATGTGCAGCTTGTAAACGGTAATCTAAGTTTCAAATTAGGCAACAGTTACTTATTAGGCACCTTAACAAAATAACAAAAAGAAGTCTTTTATTGTTTATAAAAGCAAAAAATATTTCGATTTTATTCTTACAAATAAAAGGTCTGTTTTTAATCTGATTTTGATAAAAAATTAAATTAAAAACAGACCTTTTATTATGCTTTGATATTGGTGCTTTTAACACTCAAAAAATGTCTTATTTATTATTTTGTCTAAAATAAACTTCGGTAGCTCCGAGACCATATTTTTGATAATTGGCATCCTGAAAATCGATTCCGTCATAACGGCCCAATAAAAAATCAAGTTCTGCTTTAAGAATTCCTTCTCCAACTCCGTGAATAAAAACAATCTTCGGGATTCTGTTTCTGATCGCAAATTCTATATGCCTTTTTGCTGTTTCTGTTTGTAAAGTTAAAATATCATAATTTGACATTCCTCGTTTATTGGGAACTAATTTTTCGATGTGCAAATCAAATTCAGGAGCCGAAATTTCGCGTTTATCTTTCTTTTCTTTTACAAAACTTCGTGGTTTTGGCTCTTCTTTTTCTTTGGAAACTTTATCTAAATCAATTCTTTTGATGGAATTCATTAAATTACTGGTATCCTGAATTTTAATTAATTCTTTGACAAAAAATGTCATCAAAAAACCTTCCTCAGTTTCAATCAAAACCTCTTGATTTTTGACTGAAATCACCACCCCGTTTATGGCCTCATCTAAGACGGAAACTTTATCTCCTTTAGTCAGCATCCTGTTCCTCCTTTTCTTGATTTTTACTTGGTACTTTCGCACTCAACTGCATCATTCCAAACATAAAAACGGCAATCGCAATCACCGTGATGTAGATGTTTTTTTCTTCCGAAACCTGTTGATATAATGCAACCGAAATTGCCAAAACCATAATTAATATTTTAAAAAATTTCATTTCATAAAGTATAAGACTTCAAAAGTAATAAACTTTAAAATAGCACTTCTCAACTTCTCCTTTATTATCCAATCTTTTTTTGTAAAATTGTAAAAAAGAAAAACCGTGAATTTAGAAAAATACATGTTGCCATGTCTCAGCAAAACACTATTCGGAATTGAGTGTTTAGGATGCGGTTTTCAGCGTGCTTTATTCTTACTTTTTCAGGGAGAATTTTTAGCCGCTTTCAAAATGTATCCAGCGATCTATACTACACTTTTATTTTTGTTTTTTGTGGCTTTGCATTTTTTAGATAGGTCAAAAAATTACAACAAAATACTTTGGATTTCTGCCATCATAAATGTTGTTTTTATGATAGCCGGATACTACTACAAACATTTTTATATTTGACTTTTTTAAGCTGAAATTATTTTTTTATTTGATTCAAAATATCATTCATCATCTCGATTTGTACTTTCTGAATTTCGATTAATTCCTGCTGTTGATGCATAATCAAATGATCAATTTTATCATGAATCATTCTTATCTCTAACTCTGATTTCAAATTAATCATATAATCTTTTTTGGCGCGCGTGCGGTCTTTTTCTTCCTGACGATTTTGACTCATCATAATTACCGGAGCTTGTAATGCTGCGATACAAGACAAAATTAAATTCAATAAAATAAATGGATAAGGATCAAAACCTTTGTTGAGCAAGATATATACATTGGCCGCAATCCAGAGGACGATAAAAAGCAAAAATGAAAGAATAAAAGTCCAGCTTCCGCCAAAGTCAGCTACTTTATCTGCAATTTTTTGCCCAAAACTTCGATTTTCGTTTTCATCTTCAACCGAACTCACAATTGATTTGTCTTCTCTTAAAGATTCCATCACACTTTTTTCAAGATCAGAAAGCGCTCCAATTTCGGTAGAAAGATAATTTGAAATGTATTTTTGTCGATACGTGTTTAATTCTTTTATTGCAATAAAATCATCCTCGCAAAAAGAAGGAAAATCTTTTACAATAAGTCCAAGAACAGGATCATGTATGGATTTTCCGGAAATTTTTTCTTTTTGAGGATAATCGATATTAGAAATGGCACTTTTAAAAGTTGAATTATTTTTCATTTTAAATTTATTTACTTGCTAATTTACGCATTTAACCTGTTAAGAATCTTATAAAAGATTGGCTTTAAAAATGTATTAAGTATCACAAATAAGAATGTAATAAGTAAAATTTCTTTGGCTTTTTCGTGCCTCTATTTCCAAAAAACGCCTTACTTTTAGCGTTTCAAATTACTCATACAATTTTAAAGTTTTGACAAGAGATACTATCATACAAAATATAAAGGCCTTAAAAAGTTATTCGAATATCAATTACGGAATCAAAACCAAAACAGAAGATTTTACCGAAAAGCTTTTTTACACGCTGTTTGATTCGAATGCGCCATTGGATAAAAGTATTGACGAGCTGGAAATACGTTTTAAGGAAATTGCCGTTCTGGCGTGCAAAAAACCTGAAAATTTATGCGAATCTATTTGGGATAAATTTCTGGAAAAATTACCCGGCGTATTAGAAAAATTAAATCAGGATGCCGAGTATATTTTAGAAAATGATCCTGCCTCTAACAGTATCGACGAAGTATATCTGGGTTACCCTGGATTTTATGCCATCGCTATTTACCGATTGAGCCACGAATTGTACCAACTTGATTTATTGCTTTTCTCAAGATTGATGAGTGAATATGCACATCGCATAACAGGGACAGACATTCACGCAGGTGCCGATATCGCCTCGCCGTTTTTTATTGATCACGCCACCGGAATCGTTATTGGCGAAACTACCATCATCAAAAAACATGTAAAAATTTACCAGGGAGTAACTTTGGGAGCGCTTAGTGTGAGTAAAGAGATGAAAAACGCAAAACGCCATCCAACAGTAGAAGCAAATGTCTGTATTTATGCCAATGCCACTATTTTAGGAGGCGAGACTATTATTGGCAAAAACAGTATTGTGGGAGGAAACGCATGGATTACCAAATCTATCCCCCCTGATTCTATCGTTTTAAACACCACTACAACCGAAGTAAAAATAAAAGAAAAAAAATAAAATGGGTCCACAAAAATTGTTAAACCTAATTGGAAATACGCCATTGATGGAAACTGTCAATTTGGTTAAAAATAAAAATGTAAAGCTTTTACTAAAACTCGAAGGAAATAATCCCGGCGGAAGTGTAAAAGACCGAGCAGCATACAACATGATTGCGTCTGCTGTGGAAAGGGGCGATATCAAAAAAGGAGATAAACTTATTGAAGCAACAAGCGGCAATACAGGCATTGCTTTGGCGATGATTGCGCAATTGTTTCAAATTGAAATAGAATTGGTTTTACCCGAAGATTCTACCAAAGAGCGTACACAAACCATGCGTGCTTATGGCGCTACAGTGATTTTGACACCCGCTAAAGACGGAATTATTGGTTCACGTAACTACGCAGATAAAAAAGTAGCAGAAGGCGGCTATTTGATGTTAAATCAGTTTGCAAATGATGACAACTGGAAAGCACATTACAAAACCACAGGTCCAGAAATTTGGAATGATACAGAGGGAACAGTAACCCACTTTGTTGCGGCAATGGGAACAACAGGAACGATCATGGGAACTTCGACTTATCTGAAAGAAAAAAATCCAGCCATTCAGATCATAGGAGCTCAACCAAGCGACGGTTCTCAAATTCCGGGAATACGTAAATGGCCGCAGGAATATTTACCCAAAATTTTTGATGCATCAAAAGTAGATACCGTTATTGATGTTAGCGAAGAAGAAGCCAGAAAAATGACTAAACGTTTGGCACTCGAAGAAGGCGTTTTTGCAGGAATGAGCAGTGGAGGCTCTGTTGCTACTGCCTTAAAAATTGCCGAACAATTAGAATCAGGCGTTATTGTAGCCATTATTTGCGATCGTGGCGATCGTTATTTGTCTTCTGACTTATTTGATTAAAAAGAGGAACTAAGAAGCTAAGGTGCTAAGTTCTAAAACCTGAAACTTTGAAACTTTGAAACTTTGAAACCTGAAACTTTGAAACTTTAAAAAATTGACCCGAAAAAACTTTAAAGAATGGTTTAACCGCTATAAATATGCCGAATTAGCAAGTACAAGTGCAGCACTTAGTACTTCTTTGCTTAGTTCTGTTTATAGCGGCTTAACAACTGCATACTTAATTACCATAGCAGAATATTTAGCTTTTTACAGCGTTATTCTGTTTTCTTCTAATAAAAAATTAAAACAACAAAACAAACTTCAAAATACAACTACGTCTTTTAAAGATTTGCTTTTACTTGTAAAAAATTTAATCTTAGAATTTGGATATCCAGCTGTTTTAGACTTTTTGGTCGTTCGTCCGTTTTGTATGTATTGGATGCCGATTTTGGTGGGCAATTACTTTTTCGGAATAATATTCGGGAAAATTGCTGCCGATTTGTGTTTTTATTTTTTCGCCATTGTAAATTACGAGCTCATCAAAAAAAAGCAATGATTACAAATCAAAAACAATTTTAAACTCAGCGCCTTTATTTTTACCTTCACTTATTGCCGAAAGTTTTCCTTTGCTTCTTTCGATGATTTTTTTGCACAAGTACAGCCCAATTCCTGTCGAAGTTTCATTTGCTGTTCCTAAACGGCTCATTTTGGTAAATTTTTTGAACAATTCATCAATTTCGTTTTTGTCAAAACCTATTCCATTATCCGAAACACTAATAGCAAAATCTGAATTATCTTTATAAAATTTAACTTCAATTTTTCCTCCAAAATAAGAGAACTTAATAGCATTACTAATCAAATTTACCAGAACCTGAATCAATAATCCTTCATCAATTTTAAGAGAAGCTTCCGTAATTTCGAGTGTCATACCCAACTTGATATTTTTATCCAGCAAACGTTGTTCGACCTGCTCGCTGACAAAAGGTAAAATATCCGAAAACACAATCGTTTTGATCTCCCTAGTTCCTTTTATAAATTTATCTTGCTCGTTTAACAGATTAATAAAATTTTCGATGTATCGAAATTGCAGATTGGTAGATTCACAGATTAAATTAGCCAAATGCTCAACTGATTCTGATGGATTTTCAAGTAAAATTAGCTTAGCCAAACCTTGAGGATTTCCTGCAAAATTTTTCAAATCATGCGAAAGCATATAAATCAGATCCTGCTTTTCGTTGATAAAACTTTCGGCCTCCAAAATAGATTCCTGAATATTGTACATCAACAAACCAGCTTCATCGGCATATTCTGTGGGCAAAACAGCTAATTTTCTATCGTTTCTGTATTCTTCTAAAGATTTGGAAGCAGTTGCAATGGGTTTTATCAATTGATTTAAAATTAACAAAGTAACGATTGTCGCCAATAACGTCATGATCAGTGAGAAAATTAAAATTGACGTGGCAGAAATACCGTTATTTGAATAAAGTACAAAAAACAGAATACCTATTAAAGGAATGTGAATACCTATAAATGCAACAAACAAAAACTTTAAGGCATAACTTTTTTTTAGGAAGCTAATTTGTGAAAGATTGTGATACAAATTCATAAAAAAACAACAATAATCAAATTAAAAATGTAGGTTGGTTGATTATTGCTAAAACAAAGTTAGCTTTTAAACTTAATTAAACTACGAAATTAAATAAATTATCAAAATATTTTCAAATTTGAATTTATAAAAGTTTACAAACCCTTATTTTTGCGCTATGGGAAGAAAAAATACAGACAAAATTGTCTTTCATCAGATTCCGGTTCTTGACGCTGGAGCAAAAGGGGTATCAGTAGCAAAAGCACCTGACGGAAAAGTAATTTTTATACCGAATGTCGTTCCGGGCGATGTCGTAGATGTACAAACTTTTAAGAAAAGAAAAGCCTATTACGAAGGTAAAGCCGTAAAATTTCATGAGTTTTCTGAGCATCGTATAGAACCAATTTGCGAACATTTTGGCGCTTGTGGCGGATGTAAATGGCAGAATATGAAATACAGCCAGCAACTTTACTACAAACAAAACGAGGTAAAAAACCATTTGCAGCGTATTGGAAAAGTTGAGCTTCCGGAATTTGAAACTATTCTGGGTTCTGAAAAACAGTTTTTTTACAGAAATAAAATGGAATTCTCTTTTTCGAATAGCCGATGGCTGACAGAAAAAGAAATAGAAAGCACAGAAGATTTAGGGAACCGAAATGCATTAGGTTTTCACATTCCTAAAATGTGGGATAAAATTCTCGATATCAACAAATGCCATTTGCAGGAAGATCCTTCAAACGCCATCAGAAACGAAATAAGAGCTTTTGCAAACGAACATAACCTGACTTTCTTTAACCCGAGAGAACATTCTGGTTTATTAAGAACTTTTATGATTCGTACTGCCTCTACGGGCGAAATCATGGTTTTAATTCAGTTTTTTGAAGAAGATAAAAACAATCGTGAGTTGATTTTAGATCATCTTCACGAAAAATTTCCACAAATTACTTCATTGCAATATGTAGTAAATTCTAAGCAAAACGATACTATTTACGATCAAAATGTAAAACTATATAAAGGTAGAGATTATATTCTGGAGGAAATGGAAGGTTTAAAATTTAGCATCAACGCCAAATCATTTTACCAAACCAACTCAGATCAAGCATTTGAATTGTACAAAATAACACGCGATTTTGCCGGGCTTTCTGGTGACGAAACGGTGTATGACTTATATACCGGAACTGGAACAATTGCTCAATTTGTTGCTAAAAAAGCAAAAAAAGTAATTGGTGTAGAAAGTGTACCTGAAGCTATTCTGGATGCAAAAGCCAATGCCGAACGCAATAATATTACCAATTGCGAGTTCTTTGTTGGAGACATGAAAGTCGTTTTTAATGAAGCCTTTATTACGCAACATGGAAAACCAGATGTCATTATAACAGATCCGCCAAGAGACGGAATGCACAAAGATGTTATTGAGCAAATCCTGAAAATCGCTCCTAAAAAAGTAGTTTATGTAAGCTGTAATTCTGCTACACAAGCGCGTGACTTAGCTTTGATGGATGAGAAATATAAAGTGACTCGTGTGCGTCCGGTTGACATGTTTCCACAAACGCATCATGTCGAAAATGTTGTACTTTTAGAACTTCGATAATAAAAATTCAATGAAAAAAATAATTTCACTTTTCCTCCTTTTAGCTTTTGGATTTTCGGGTTGCGAAAAAGATGATATTTGCGATGCAAATACTCCCACCACTCCTCGACTTGTGCTGACATTTTACTTTGCCGATCAGCCAACAGTATTAAAACCTGTAACCAGTTTGAAAGTGTACGGAGAAGGTCAGGATGCGACAAAAGGTATTATTTTTAATGAAACAGCAATTACCGATGAATTAAAATACACTACTAACGCAAGTAAAATTTTAATTCCGCTAGACCCCTCAAAAGACAGTGTGACTTATCATTTTATTTCGAATTTTAGCACAACAAATCCCGCTTTACAAAACGACGATATCTTAAAATTTACTTATACCAGAGAAAATGTTTATGTATCAAGAGCATGCGGTTTTAAGACCATTTACAAATTAAATACAAGTGTTGAGCGTCTGGGAGGCGAAAATATCAATACGTATTGGATGAAAAACATCAACGTAATAACCCCTAATATCGAATCAGAAAATGAAACACATGTCGAAGTATTTTTCTAGTATTTGTCTTTTGTTTTCGATGTTTTTGACTCAGGCTCAGGAAACACCAACCACCACTTCTCCAAAAGAAGTGGTGAAGGAAAAACCAAAAGCTGAAGCAAAAAAAACGGCAGAAGTGGCCAAAAAAGACAGCATTCCTGCAAAAACAGATCGTTATGGTTTGCGTGTAGGTGTCGATTTGTACAAACTAACCCGCGGTTTTTATGATAGCGATTATAAAGGAGTCGAATTTACGGGAGACTTTCGCTTGACGAAAAATTATTACCTGGCCGCCGAACTTGGTTTTGAAGACAAAACAACAGATGATGCGCGATTAAATTCTACTGCAACCGGAACGTACATCAAAGCTGGTTTTGACTACAATATGTACGAAAACTGGCTCGATATGGAAAACATTCTATCAGTTGGTTTACGTGGAGGTTTTAGTACTTTTAGCCAACAACTGAATACCTACAAAATTTACAATCCCGATCCATATTGGGGAGAAATTCCTCCCTTGACGTCTGGTCAAAAATACAGCGGGTTATCGGCAACTTGGATAGAAGTTGCTTTGGGATTAAAAGCAGAGGTATTTAATAATCTTTTTGTTGGTTTTGGAGTGCAATTGAAAACTTTGGTTACCAACAAAAAACCGAGTGGGTTTGATAATCTTTATATTCCGGGCTTTAATAGAACCTATAACGGAAATTTTGGAGTAGGTTTTAATTATACGGTATCTTATTTTATTCCGATTTATAAAAAGAAAGTACTTCCAGAAATAGTAAAAAAAGCGCCTAAAAAATAATTTTTGATCGATGAAAAAAATTCTGATTCTGCTCCTTTTCACATGGAGCCAAACTACTTTTGCTCAGAAAACAACGATCACTACTTTTTTGCATTTTACCGGAAAAATAGCTCAATATCCGATTGTGATGACGGTTGGTTTTGAAAAAGGAAAAGACACTGTTTATGGAGAATATTATTATCTAAAAAGTGGGAAAAACAAAAATATTTATACCAAGGGTACTTTTAATCAAGGCAAAATAAAACTGGAAGAAACTACATATGTGACTTCAAAAGGCAAAACAAATCCGCAAAAAACGGGTAGTTTTTCTTTACATATAAACAATCAATATGAGTTAATTGGTACTTGGCAAAATGAAAAAAAAGACAAACAATTTAACGTAACACTTACTTGTTTAGAAAATTTATCAGCATTTGATCCAAAGAATTTTAGTTTTAAACTGAATCAGTACAAAGGTAAAACAGAAGGTTACGATGGCGAACTGCAGGAACAAGACTTAATCAATCGCTTAGAAATCTTTAATTCGAAAAAAGAAAAAATACAGACGCTTTCAGGATTTAATGAGGCGGTTTACGACCAAACTGGCGAAATTGAATTTGAAGATCTCAATTTTGATGGAGTATTAGATTTAAAAATTGCCATCTACTTTCCGAACCGAATCAAATATGATGGTAGTTTTATGTATTTTATTTACGACAAAGCAAAAGGACAATTTGTTCGAAATTTAAAACTGGAAGAACTGGAATATTTAACTTTTGATCAAGTAAATAAAGAATTTGTAAAAATGCTGGCCGACGGAAGCGGAAATGAATCCGATTCATATTATAAATGGTCTAACAACAATTTTTACTTGATCCGAAAAGTCGAAAACTTTGAAGACAAAGACAAAACGTTTTATACCGAATATCAGATAAAAAATAACCAATCGGTTAAATTCAAAGAATATCAGCGATAAAAAAAGCCACAAATCCAGAACTAATAATTCAGAATTTGTGGCTTTTATTTTTACTTAGAATCTGAGTAAATCAGAACCTTAGTTCCTTTTATCATTATCCTATTTCTTTGATTCCTTTTATAAAAATCCATTTCATAAAGAGCTTCTCACCATCTTTAGTTTTTACTGCCTGAAATTTTGGCGAAATCAATGTAGAAACTATAAATGCCGTCATCGGAATCCATAATCCCGATAATTCTGTAAAACGCGCAATTAAATATCGTGACGAAATAAATAATATCGCAAAACATCCTAATTGATATAAAAAACCTCTTACTTGTAATTTTGTCATTTTTTTTTAAAGTTGCTAAGGTTCTGAGAATCTAAGTTGCTAAGTATTACTTTAGCACTTTATTACCCAACCTTAAATTACTTATTATAGAATTACTCAAAGCTAAAAATCTTAGTAACTTAGTGTCTTAGAAACTAAGAACCTTAGACTTGAAACTTCGTTCTCTTACTACCTTCGTACATTTCGTATTTTACCAAACGTGCTTCTAGACTGGCGTTAAAAAGTTTGATTTTTCTTGAAGGTTTTAGTCCCACAAATTTTAAGGCTTCGAGATTGGCTGTAATAAACCACGCATTGGTTCCGGGATAACTTTTCTTTAAAGTATCGCCGATATTTTTGTAAAATTCTTCCATGTGAATATCCAAACGCTCATCATAAGGCGGATTAAAAACCATGTGAAGCTTTCCTTCTACCGCTTTTTCAGTATCAAAAAAGTTATTCTCTTCGATGGTAATATAATCGTCAAGATTAGCATTTTTTATATTATCTTTTGCTTTATTGACAGCACTTGGCGCTTTATCAAAGCCTTTTATGGTGTAATGAAATTCCTTAGTCTTTTTCATCAGACTGTCCACAATTTGATCGAATAAATCATTGTCCCAATCTTTCCATTTTTCAAAAGCAAATTCTTTTCGGTTGATGTTTGCCGGAATATTACACGCAATCATCGCCGCTTCTGCCAAGAAAGTTCCAGACCCACACATTGGGTCTAAAAAGTGACTTTGACCTTCCCAACCCGATAATAGCAAAATTCCAGCCGCCAAAACCTCGTTTATAGGCGCAATATTTGTCGCTGTTCTGTACCCACGTTGGTGCAATGAATTTCCAGAAGTATCCAGTGCTACCGAAACCTGATCTTTATCAATATGAATGTTAATTCTTAAATCCGGGAACGCTTTGTCAATACTCGGGCGCTGTCCTGTTCTTTCTCTAAACTGATCTACAATAGCATCTTTACATTTTTGAGAAACAAACTCAGAATGGTTAAAATAAGTAGAATGCACTGTTGCATCAATTACAAAAGTTTGGTTTGCATTGAGCAATTTAGACCAATTGATACCTGATATTCCTTTGTAGAGCGCTTGCTCATTATTGGCCCTAAACGAATAAATCGGTTTTAAGACTTTAAGTGCTGTTCGCAAAGACAAATTGGCCTTGTACATAAATCCTTTATCGCCTTTAAAGCTTACCATTCTCACCCCTTTCTCAACATCTTGGGCGCCTAAAACTTTCAATTCTGCTTCTAATATTTCTTCAAAACCAAAAAAACATTTGGCAATCATTCTAAAATTTTCTTCCATTTTTATTTTTGTATTAAAAAAAATCCCAACCTATATCCTTCGATTGTTTTTAGGTATCGCAGCGAAATAGTAATTTTTTGGCAAAAATACACTAAATTTGCGGGACTTTGAATTAATTGAAATAGAATAAATGTCTGAAGCACATAACTCATCTACACCAAATCAGGAGCGTAACAACGAAAATTGGTTTACTTCATGGTTTGATACTCCGTATTACCATATCCTTTATAAAGATAGAAATTACCGAGAAGCCCAGATTTTTATGGATAATCTTACCCATTATCTCAACCTTCCCGAGAAAGCAAAAGTATTAGACTTGGCTTGCGGTAAAGGCCGCCATTCTATTTATTTAAACCAGCTAGGATTCAATGTTTTAGGAGCGGATTTATCCGAAAATAGTATTGCCGAGGCGAGTAAAAATAATAACGAAACTTTGCATTTTAAAGTTCACGATATGCGCGAGCCTTTCGAAGAAAAATTTGATGCCATTTTTAATCTTTTTACCAGTTTTGGATATTTTGAGAGTGATGATGATAATCTTACCACATTAAAAGCGATTAAAGAAAGTCTTTCTGAATACGGATTCGCTGTGATTGATTTTATGAATGTCACACAAGTAATCGAAACCCTAGTTCCTGAAGAAGTAAAAACCGTTGATAATATCGATTTTAGAATAAAAAGATATGTACAAGACGGACATATTTTTAAGGAAATTGATTTTGAAGATGATGGACGCCAATATCATTTTACAGAAAAAGTTAAAGCACTGACTTTAAACGATTTTCAGGAATTAATGGAAGAAGCAGGGATTTTTCTTTTGGATATTTTTGGAGATTACAAGCTCAAAAAATTTCATAAAACAGAAAGCGAGCGATTAATCATGATTTTTAAATAACTGGTTAATTGTTCAATTGTTTAACCGTAAAATCGATTAAACAAATCAACGATTAAAGAAAAAACCAATTAAACGAATCAACGATTAAACCAAAACAAAATGAATTATTTATTACCTCTATTCTCAGTACTTTTTGGTTATCTGGTGGCGTTGTTTTTAAAACCAAAAAGCAAAACCAATCTAAAATTGCTGCTTGCATTTAGCGGTTCATTTTTGTTATCCTTAACTGTCATGCACTTACTGCCTGAAGTTTACGAGTCCCATAGTCCTAAAGTTGGGTTGTTTATCATGGTCGGAATTTTGTTCCAGATCATACTTGAGTTTTTCTCTAAAGGAGCCGAACACGGTCACGTACACGGGCATGCTAAAATGTCTCAAATTCCGTGGTTATTGTTTATTAGTTTGTGCATTCATGCGTTTCTGGAAGGATTTCCTGTTGGACATCATCACGATCTAGCGATCGGAATTGCGATTCACCACTTGCCTATTGCCATCATTTTAACTACCTTTTTTAGCAACGCTCAACTAGACAAAAAAGCTATTTTTGCTTTTATGATCGTTTTTGCAATTATGACACCAATTGGAACAATTGCTTCTGATTTTTTACCTTTCTTAAATGAATATTACACTCAGATAACAGCGATTGTAATCGGAATTTTGTTCCATATTTCATCTACCATTATTTTTGAAAGCAGCGAAGGACACAAATTTAATATTGCCAAAGTTTCTATGATTGTACTCGGAATATTTTTGGCTTATTTGTTATAGTCAGTTAAGCAACAAAACTTTTTTAATGCTTAGATGGACTCACATTAATATTTCTCACAAAGCAAAAAAGAGTATCGCGTGGATAAATTTCACAAAAAAATCCTACCAATCAAATAGAATTTCATTGTTACAACAACTAAAACTTTGTACCTTTGAAACTTAAAATTTGCATATTCGATAATGACATTTATTAAAACTACTGAACAAGCCTCAAAATACGAACATTTAGAAGAAATGTCTGTTCATGAATTGCTTATCAACATCAATCAAGAAGATAAGACCGTACCTACTGCGGTAGAAAAATCTTTACCCCAAATAGAGGCTTTAATAGAGCAAGTTGTGACAAAACTAAAGCTTGGTGGGCGTCTTTTTTATATTGGTGCCGGAACATCAGGGCGTCTTGGCGTTGTAGATGCTTCAGAATGTCCGCCTACTTTTGGAGTTCCTTTTGATCTGGTTAACGGAATCATTGCTGGTGGCGACAGTGCCATTCGTCGTGCCGTAGAAAATGCCGAAGACAACGACAAACAAGCCTGGTTAGACTTAAAAGCCTACCATATAACCGATGCTGATATCGTAATTGGTATTGCCGCTTCAGGAACAACTCCTTATGTCATAAGTGGTTTAGAAGCGTGTCACCAAAATAATATTGTTACTGGTTGCATCACTTGCAATGCTGGTAGTCCTCTGGCGTTAACCGCTCAGTTTCCTATAGAAGTTGTCGTGGGGCCAGAATTTATCACGGGAAGTTCCCGAATGAAAGCAGGAACTGCACAAAAACTGGTGCTAAATATGATTTCTACCGCCGCTATGATTCAACTCGGAAAAGTAAGGGGAAATAAAATGGTCGATATGAAACTCAGCAATACCAAGCTGGTAGATCGTGGTGTAAAAATGATTATGGAAGAAATTCCGGTCTCTTATGACCAAGCCAGCGAATTGCTCCAAAAACACGGTAGCGTGCGCAAAGCAGTCGATAATTATAAAGTGTAGAAAGCAAAAACTATCTTCTGTAAAATGTGAGATAAAAAATAGGTGAACACTGCATCTTAAAGTTCGTAAAATTCTACAACCAGAACGTTTTTAACTTGAAACAAAAACAAAAGATGGCAACAAATACAAAATTACTAGGAAAGGGTGTTAAATATATATCGGGTTCGTTACCCTTGCTTTTTATTGGGCCGTCCTTGATTTATAATGCTTTCATGAACCAGCATACCAATTGGCATTACTTGGTTCTAGCAATTGGAATCGTTGCTTGCCTAAGCGCGATGTTCTTGATTTTTTACGGATTAAAAATCATTATGAAAGCTTTGTTTAATGACTAATTTGTATCTTTACTACAATCTTTTACTATAGATATTCAAGCAGAAATAAAATGGATTCATCTCAAAATGATAAGGTAAAAGATCCCAAATTTTGTCGAAAAACTAAAATAATTTCTACAATCCGTTAACAACATAATGTTAGTTTTAGCGTGTATGATTTTAGCATTTCCTATTCAATATACAACATATAATTTACATTCTTAGAGTACGTCATAACGCTCGAAAATCCAAAAAAACTCATGGAAAGTCTCATTCACATTCAAAAAACATTCGAAAAAGTTATTTACATCGATAAAAAAATAAACAACCGCGAATTTGAAGACTGTGTTTTTAAAAACTGTGATTTTTCTAACAGTAATTTTGCTTACAATACTTTTTTAGACTGCGAGTTTATCGATTGTAATTTGTCGATGACCAATTTGCTGGGGACAAGCTTAAAAAATGTTACTTTTAGAAATTGCAAATTATTAGGCATCGCTTTTAACGAATGTGATGACTTTTTGTTTCAGGTTTATTTTGAAGAAAGTGTATTGGATTACGCTGTTTTTTCAAATAAAAAAATGCCCAAAACCAAGTTTATCAATTCGTCTTTAAGAGAAGTGACTTTTATAGGTACCAACTTAACGAGTTCTGTTTTTGATAATTGTAATTTAGAAGGAAGTATTTTTAACGATACACAATTGGCAGCTGTTGATTTTCGAACAGCTTATCATTACAAAATTGACCCAGAATTTAATCCCATGAGAAAAGCGCAATTTTCTACACAGGGAATTGTCGGGCTTTTGGACAAATATGACATTAAAATTGTATAATCATGAAAGCAGATGAATCTTATTTAGAAAGTGTAAAAAAGCAATTTCTTTATTATAAAATGCTGGGCGAAAAAGCAATGGAGCAACTGGAACCCGCACAACTTTTTGAGTCGGTAAACGAAGACACCAACAGCATTGCTACAATTATCAATCATATTGCTGGAAATATGTTGTCACGCTGGACCGATTTTCTAACCACAGATGGTGAAAAAGAATGGCGCAATCGTGATGCCGAGTTTGAAACTATTTTAGAAACTAAAGAAGAGGTTCTAGAAGTCTGGAACAAAGGTTGGGATTGTTTTCTGAATGCTTTAGCGAGCTTAAAACCGGAACAACTTTCAGACATTATTTACATCAGAAACGAAGGCCATACGATTATTGAAGCCATCAATCGCCAATTGGCACATTATCCTTATCATATTGGGCAGATCGTTTTTTATGCCAAACAACTCAAGAACAGCAGTTGGGACAGTTTGTCGATTGCTAAAAATAAATCTAAAAATTACAACAGCGAAAAATTTGCTAAAGACAAAGAAATTAAGAACTTTACCGATGATGAGCTCAAGAGATTTTAGATTCTTGATTAACGATCTATGAATTAAGATTAAAAAAAAACTAAAAGCACTTTATTGCGATGATTTTTAGCCCTGATTGAAGTGAAAATCCTTTTGTGACGCTTCTTTAGCGGTACAAAAGATTGTAACGGAAAGCAGGATGAAGCTCCTGAAAAAATAATTACTAAACTATGAAAAAGATACTATTCCTCCTCCCGCTGGCATTATTGATGTCTTGCTATGAGGCAGAGCACAACTGTAAAGACTTTAAAAACGGAAAATTTAAATTTGAATTTGATGTAAATGGAGAAAAGAAAGCAGGTTTTTTTGAGCGTAAAGACAGCATAGAAATTGAGACTTTTGAAGGAAAAACAGATACTTCTACGGTGCGCTGGGTAAGTGATTGCGAATATATTTTGCAGAAAAAACACCCAAAAAACAGAGATGAAAAGAAAGCTATTGGGATGAAAATTTTAAGCACTTCTAAAGATTCTTATACCTTTGAATATGGATTAGTAGATTCTGAAGAAAAAAAGCGCGGAACTGTAACCAAAGTTGATTAAATACTCTCGTAACCACAACCAATCTTTATTATAAATGGAAATTTTATTTACTCCAAATGCTCTTATAGCATTGTTGACACTTACTTTTTTGGAAATTATTCTGGGAATTGATAACATCGTTTTTCTTTCTATCGTTTCGGGAAAACTAAAAGCCGAAGATCAACCCAAAGCCAGACGTATTGGTTTGCTTTTGGCAATGGTTTTTCGTATTATTTTATTGTTTGGAATTACGTGGGTTTTAAGTCTTCAGGAATCGCTTACTCATATTGATTGGGGCTTTTTTAAAGCAAGTCCAACGGGTCAGAGTTTGATTATTTTTGGAGGAGGACTGTTTTTATTGTACAAATCGGTTACCGAAATTCACCATAAATTAGAAGGCGAAGAAGAAGGCGAAAAAGGAAAAGCAAGCAACGGATTGTCTGCCGCTATTTTGCAAATTGCGCTTCTGAATATTGTTTTTTCTTTTGATAGTATCCTGACCGCAGTAGGTTTGGTCAGTATGAAAGATCCTGCACAAGGCGGTTTTGGCTACGAGGGCGCATTGCTTATTATGATTTTGGCCATCATTATTTCTATTATTATAATGATGATTTTTGCCGGACCAGTTTCTAAATTCGTAAACGAACATCCTACGATTCAAATTCTTGGTTTGTCTTTTTTAATACTAATTGGAGTTATGTTGCTTGCCGAAGGTTCGCATCTGGCACATTTTAGTTTTGGTAATGATGGCGAAGTCGGCACGATACCAAAAGGATATTTATACTTCTCTATTTTCTTCTCTTTGTTTGTAGAGTTTTTGAACTTAAAAATGAAGAAATCGAAAAAGACAGTAAAACTTCATAATAGCGAAATTGTAGACGATAAACTAAAAGATACCGACTTTACTAATTAAGCATCAAATAATTAATAAAAAAAACTCCTTTTTGTAGCTACCAAAAAATATTGGTTTAAGCACAGCAAAAAGGAGTTTTTTGTTATTCTAAAACTAAGCCTATCTGGCCATCATCATCTAATTCTGTTTCTACAGATTCATCATCTGATAATTCTGGCTTTTCAGGAACTTCTTCAACAGGTTCTTCATAAGGCAATGGCTCAAGTAAATTGACTTGTTTTAATTTATCGGTTGTCAATTGATTCCCTAATGCTTTGAAGCCTTTTACAGCGATAAAATCTTCTATGTCTATGTGTAAATCTTCTTTCTGAACTCCTTTTACTTTCGTAAAAACCAACTGAGCAACCGGACGATAATCTGTTGAAACAATTTCTAATTGCGAATTTGGATGTTCTGTGATAAAACTTTCTTCTTTATTTTCGGTTTCAACCAGGAAACGTTTGACATAATAACGTTCTTTTTCTCCATCAAAATAAATTGCCGAAATTGGTTTTTTAGGTTTCCATTTTTCTAAAACAATCATGTCTTCGTCAAAATGAGTTGATAACTCCGGAATAATAACCTTCAATTTACCCGACTGATTAATTACCAATATTTTGTCACTTGGTTTAAATTCACCAAGCAATTCTCCCCTCGCATCTACATTCAAACGCTTTACTGTATCATCAAACCACACTTTTCGTGGCAATAAAGTCGAAATTCCTTTCTCTTTTAATTCTATCTTTTTGATTGGGTATTTGGTTACCAAGTTACCTTTTGAAGCACGTCCTTTTATCGCCAATTTGGCAAAATCAATATCAAATTTAAGTTTTTTGATAGTACCTACCTGACGTAACAAAATCGTAATTACCTCAGCTTCTCCATTTGGATTATGTGAAAAATAAACTACTTGTGATCCAGCTGTTTCATTGGTCAAATCGTACGGTTTATCACGGGTAACGCCCGTAACATTGAATCGTTTGATGTACGATGGGCCTGATTTTCCGTCACGGTACATCATATTGTAAATCGTACGTTTATCACTCTTGTCAAAAATAGCAACGTGAATAATATCTTTACCCACAAAGGTTTTGGCATCAACTTTTGTTACCAACATTTTTCCGTCGCGTAAAAACACAATTACATCATCAATATCAGAACAATCGGTAAGATATTCGTCTTTTTTCAAGCTGGTTCCAACAAAACCTTCTTCGCGGTTTACGTATAATTTGGTATTACGCAATACAACTTTTGTGGCCTCAACGTTATCAAAAACACGAAGTTCCGTCTGGCGTTCGCGACCTTTACCATATTTCTCTTTTAATTTTGTAAAATAAGCGATTGCAAAATCGGTCAGATGTGCCAAATTATGCTCTACTTCTTTCATTTCTTCCTCTAACTTCGCAATAAAATCATCGGCTTTATCAGAGTCAAAACGGGTAATACGAATCATCGGAATCTGAGTCAATCGTTGCAAATCTTCGTCTACAATTTCTCTAACGAATGATTTTTTGAAAGGCTCAAATCGGTCGTACATGTACTTATAAAGAGCTTCTCTGTCAGAATACAATTTGAAATCAATATACATTTCTTCGCGAATGAAGATCTTCTCTAAAGTAGAGAAATGCCACTTATTTTTTAATTCCTCTAACTGAATTTCTAATTCTTGCTTAAGCAAATCAACTGTTCTGTGTGTTGAAATTTTCAACATTTCAGAAACACCGATAAACAAAGGTTTATTGTCTTCGATCACACAACCCAAAGGTGCAACGGATGTTTCGCAGGCAGTAAAAGCAAACAAAGCATCAATAGTTTTGTCTGGAGAAACGCCTGGAAAAAGATGAATTAATATCTCAACTTCTGCCGCGGTATTGTCTTCGATTTTCTTAATTTTGATTTTACCTTTGTCATTGGCCTTCAAAATACTATCAATCAAAGTCGTGGTATTGGTCGAAAACGGAATTTGCGTAATTACCAACGTATTTTTGTCTAATTGCGCAATTTTAGCACGCACACGTACACGTCCGCCACGCAATCCGTCATTGTAATTGGACACATCGGCAATACCTTGTGTCATGAAATCAGGATATAAGGTAAATGCTTTTCCTTTTAAAATCTTAATCGAAGCGTCTATTAACTCATTGAAGTTATGCGGCAATACTTTGGTCGAAAGACCCACTGCAATTCCCTCTGCTCCTTGTGCCAAAAGCAACGGAAATTTCACCGGAAGATTGTTAGGCTCAGCACGACGACCGTCATACGAAACGCCCCAATCGGTAATTTTTGGAGAATATAAAACCTCTAAAGCAAATTTAGACAAACGTGCCTCGATATAACGAGAAGCCGCAGCTCCATCGCCTGTTAGGATATTTCCCCAGTTTCCCTGGCAATCAATTAATAAATCTTTCTGCCCAATTTGTACCATCGCATCACCAATACTAGCATCACCGTGTGGGTGATATTGCATGGTGTGTCCTACAACATTGGCAACTTTATTATAACGACCATCATCCAACTCTTTCAAAGAGTGCATAATACGACGCTGAACGGGTTTAAATCCGTCTTCAATCGCAGGAACTGCACGCTCGAGAATTACATACGAGGCATAATCCAGAAACCAGTCTTTGTACATGCCCGTTACTTTCGTAATAACGTCCTCTCCTTCTTCTTCCTGATTTTCGTAAAAATGCTGTCCTTCAAAATGCTTAGCATCTACGTTGATAATTTCATCATCATGTCCTTCCTGATTATCATCAAGTTGGTTTTCATCAGAATTATTCTCGTCGTCGTTTGGAATGATGTTATCGTCTTCTTCGTCTTTCATATTGTAAAAATCGATTTTGATTTTATTTTAAGCTTGTCAATTATTTTTTAAAAAAAAGGAAACGGTTCATTATAATAAATTTCCAAACTTTCAACAAACGAACGTTCTGCTTTAACAATTAAACCTTTTCTAATTTCAAGAACTCCATTAATGTTTGCTTTTTCATATTCTTCACGCATCTCTTCATTAATAAAATATTCATTAAATTTTCCTTTATTTTCTTTTAAGAGCATAAATGAAAGGTCTTTTATAGCTTTTGAGAAATTATTTGTCGAATTATATTTTTCCACAACATAAATAGTATTCTCTGACGAATTTTGGTCTTTAAAAAGTTTATAACTTTTAACATTCGAAATATTATCTGCAATTAATGATTCCCCTTGTAAAATTTGGCTTTTATTAACTGAATAATTAGTCATAAATAAAGCAAGTGTTTTCTTTCTTACACTTCCCATTTCAATTTTATCCGGAAATTCTAGAGTTTCGAATTTATCGTTACTGTCATAAAAAATAGGGTTCTCATTTTCATTTAAAATAAAATCTTGAAATTTATTGTATGCTATTCGCTGTTTACTTAAATTATAAATCGTAAAATAATTAGAATAAGATGTAATCCAAAACCATTTTTTCAATTCATGAATTTGTTTTTTAGTAGGAAGATCAATTTTATTAAAAAAATCTGTTATAAAAATGACTTGATTATTGTATGGGATATATTTTGCATCTAATACGATCAATTCTTCAAATAAAAATTTTACTGCTTTTTCTATAGCCAAAAAAGTTTTTTCAGTTACAGGAATAAATTCAGGTTTATCAACTAAAACTTCAAGTTTTTTATTATTATTTTTTGAAATTTGATCGAAATATACACCTCCAAATGAATTTGTGATACATTGTAAAATCACTAATCTCTTTATATTCTGAAAATTATAATTCGTTAATTCATTTTCCAATAAATTATCAATTTTATCTCCCAATCTAAAATTAATATCTTTTCCCATTGCTCTTGCATTGATAACCCAGTCAGTAGTTATTGGTGCTCCAGTTGAATTTAATCTTTGAAAAATATCAATTGCTTCTGTAATTGATCCTCCATAAACATTAATGTTTGGTAATTCGTAATTTTGAAAAATTAAACTGATTTCCTCATACCTTTCAATATATTTAGAATTTATTTCCTCATCATCAAAAAGATTTTTTTGAAATTGAAAAAATTCTTTTCCATCTACTAATTTATATATTGGAATTTGAAAAAACTCTTTAAAATTTCTATTTATTTCAAATTGTTCTTCTTTTAAATTGTAGATAATATTAAACTCTTTTAGCCATTCTTTTTCATCTCTAATAATACCTTTTTGTTTAGCTTTATTAGGATGCAAAAGACAACCCAATAAAGTGGATAAACGCTGAAATCCATCTAAAATAAAAAAAGAATTAGATGATCTTTCAGGAATTGGATATGAACCCAATTTATCACCACTAAAATCATCGTAGAATTCTTCTTTCTCAAAAAAAGGTTGCCATAACAAAACTGAACCTATAGGATAACCTTTTTTTATACTATCAAATAAGTCAAGTTTTTTTTCATTTGTCCATACAAAATCTCTTTGAAAGGCAGGAACTTGTAATAATCCTTTTTCAAATTTATTTATATAACCT
This sequence comes from Flavobacterium geliluteum, assembly GCF_017948595.1. GTDB lineage: Bacteria > Bacteroidota > Bacteroidia > Flavobacteriales > Flavobacteriaceae > Flavobacterium > Flavobacterium flavipigmentatum. Next base: position 76,423 of record NZ_JAGFBV010000007.1, read on the forward strand.
GAAATTTTGTCTTTATCAGCTTTTATTTCAATTTGTTCAATCATAATAAATCATAGATTTTTTGATGAATTTGTTCTAATTCGTTATCTCCATCTCTTTCATTCAAATTTCTTTTATTAACAATCTGTTTTTTAAACAATTTTGGAAATTCATTTTTAAACTCACCATTGTTGTTAAAACCTATAAAGTTAAATCCTTTGTCTAATCTTAAAAAATTAATATCAGTAATATTTAAATTAAAGAAACTTAGAATTTTAATGTCAATTTTTTTTCTATCACCATTGATTTCAAACTTAGCCTTTTTAGGAGGAAAACCATCTGGAATATTAATAAAATCCTTTTGTTCATTTTCCAAATTTAAGTAAGCGTCAATCCATTCAGCTATTTCAGCTTGCCTATTCAACTGACTTTTAATATTTCTAAAAACTTCATCAGGCATATAGTTCTCCATCATTCTTTTTTTAAGAATATGAATTTGATCATTTGAAACACCAAGATTATTAAGTTTTTCAATCAAACTACCATGCTTTGAAGGTTGATTAATAAATTCTCTATCGCTATCAATAATAATCAAACCTCTAAAATAATCAGAAACAGGTCTATCGTTTTTTATAGACAATCTATAAAACTGAGTTAAAAACATTTCTAAAAAATTAGGTATATTAGCACACCCTCCAGCATTTTCAAACTTCAACCAATTATTTTCAAGATGACTTTTAGCTTTATTAAGACCATTATGGAGACCAAAATGTTCTATAATCGAAATTATAAAAGCACTATCATTTTTATTATTTTCTAAAATAATTGATACAGGTTGGTTCAAAAAAACAATTGCCTCTTCTATATTAAAATTATTGTTTGACTTCTGATAAGTTATGCAATGATCTCTTTTAGCTTTATTTGGTTTTGACGTTATAAAATTATCAAACTCAGCATCTAAAAATTCTATTAATGACTTCTCTATTTTTGACAACAATTTAAAATTATCAAGATCTTTATTTTTTGCTGTATCTACAAATATGTTATATCTTGGATAGTCATTACTAGGAGACCAAGATAATATTTGAAATAGAAAATTCAAGCTTTTAAATTCAGCTTTTTGAAATGTATCTTTAGCTATTTCTACCCACATTTTTTATATCATTTATTTGGGCATTATAAATTGCTCGAGTCTCGATAGTTGTTTCGCTAAATATTCCATCTGGCCATTTTTCAACACCACCTCCATCATCAATTTTTATTGATTCTAATGTACTCTCGTTTAATTCTTCATTAAAATCAACATAATAAATAGCTAATTGATCCGCTTTTAATATACCTTCTGCTATCAGTCTTCGCATTCTTAAAACAAAATTTTGAGAATGTGTTTCTATTAAATAATTTTTATTATTATCCTCTAAGAAGGAATCAACAAATCTTTCAGCTAAATTGCCGTGAGCTGCAGGATGTAAATGCGTTTCTGGCTCTTCGATTATTATCAAAGTTGGTTCTAAATCTTCCATATAAGTGCGAACTATCAAAGGTAGTAATTGATGAATCCCTTGACCTGTTTGCTTTATATTAATAGAATTTAAAACAGAATTTGAAATAGCAATTTCGTACTTTGTTTCTGTAACAATTTTTGTTTCAATAACTTTTAATTGCCAATTCTCAAAATTATTTTTATACCAATTACTTACTTTATTAATTATCTGACTAGTGTTAATAAAATCATTTATAAGAATAGGATATGCATTTTGTCCTTTTATCCCTATTTTCTTATAATTATCATTTGAAAAAATATAATCTGATTCAGGCTCTGCTCTTATTGCACCTAAATAATCAATAATTAAATTTAAATTTTCTGTTTTTTTTCCATCTAATAAAAACCCTTTAAAATCAGAAGAAACATCAATATCGATATTATTTAACTTATATTCTAAAATACCATCTTCCTTATTAAGTGCAATATCAATTCGATCTTTTTGGTTAGAAACTGAAAATTCTATAAAACTTTTTTCATTTCTGTTATAAACCAAATCTTTAAAGTCTGTACCCAATTCAATTGAGTTAATACTATCTTCACCTATTTTATATTTCCAATTTATCGGCAAACCTTCTAAGCTATTTGAAATCAATACCGGCAACTTTAAAACAGCACTTTTTCCTGTATTATTTTTACCAATTAATATTGTAATTGGCTTTAATTCTAGTGTTTGCTTTTCCTTAAAAAGTTTATAATTCTTAAACGATATTTTATTTATCATTTTTTTGTTTTTATGATTATAAATTCAAATAGATTGTCTCTTACTCTTATTAATCTATTAAATTAAATTTTGAATTTCATCAATACTGTCGACGAAATTCGAAACTCCAAAATCCGCAACACTGTCGCGGATTTTTATATCTCAAAAACCCCAGTCAGTGACTGAGGTTTTCATAGTTTTATTTTTTAAATGGCAACATCCTCAACCGCATCCAATTCCACCTTCAAATTCTTGATAATAAACTCTTGCCTATCCGGAGTATTTTTCCCCATATAGAAAGACAACAATTGCTCGATCGAGGTATTTTTGTCCATCATAATGGGGTCTAATCGAATGGTTTCTCCAATGAAATTCTTGAACTCATCTGGCGAAATCTCTCCTAAACCTTTAAATCGGGTGATTTCTGGTTTTGGTTTTAATTTTTCGATGGCGTCTCTTCTTTCTTCTTCTGAATAACAATAAATGGTTTCTTTTTTATTTCGAACCCTGAAAAGTGGCGTTTGCAAAATATACAAATGCCCTTCTTTGATTAATTCTGGGAAGAATTGTAAAAAGAACGTAATCAACAGCAATCGAATGTGCATTCCATCGACATCGGCATCTGTTGCGATCACAATATTGTTGTAACGCAATTTTTCTAAACCGTCTTCGATATCCAGAGCGGCTTGCAGCAAATTGAATTCTTCGTTTTCATACACGATTTTTTTGCTCATTCCGTACGAATTCAAAGGCTTACCACGTAAACTAAAAACCGCTTGCGTATTAACATCACGTGACTTGGTAATCGATCCCGAAGCCGAATCTCCCTCGGTAATAAAGAGCGTGCTCTCTAAGTTTCTAGGATTTTTTGTATCTGGAAGATGCGCACGGCAATCTCTTAATTTTTTATTATGAAGGTTGGCTTTTTTAGCACGATCTGTCGCTAATTTTCTAATTCCTGATAATTCTTTACGTTCTCTTTCGGCCTGCAAAATTTTACGCAATAACGCTTCTGCCGTTGGAGGATTTTTATGCAAATAATTATCTAACTTGGTTTTAATAAAATCATTTACAAACGTACGAACAGAAACTGCCGGAGTTCCATCATCAGAACCCATATCCGTAGAACCCAGTTTGGTTTTGGTCTGAGACTCAAAAACGGGCTCCATCACCTTGATACTGATGGCACTCACAATCGACTTTCGAACATCTGAAGCTTCAAAGTTTTTGTTATAAAACTCTCTAATCGTTTTTACAATTGCTTCTCTATACGCTGCTAAATGCGTTCCTCCCTGAGTGGTATTCTGACCGTTGACAAATGAGTGATATTCTTCGCTGTATTGTGTTTTACTGTGTGTTAAAGCGATCTCGATATCGTGATCTTTCAAATGAATGATTGGATATTCCAGATCGTCTTCGCTAATTGTTTCTTCTAATAAATCTCTAAGACCATTCTCCGAAATGTATTTTTCGCCATTGAAAATAATCGTCAAACCATTGTTTAAGTAACAATAATTCTTCACCATTTTAATGACATATTCCATACGGAATTTGTAATTTTTGAAAATCGTTTCATCAGGCGTAAAAGTTACTTTTGTTCCTTTTCGCTTGGTTGTATCAATTATATCTTCTTCTAAAACCAGGTTTCCACCTGAAAATTCTGCCGCTTTTTGTTTGTCATCACGAACAGATTCTACGCGAAAATAGTTCGAAAGTGCGTTGACTGCTTTTGTTCCAACACCATTCAGACCTACCGATTTCTGGAAGGCTTTAGAATCGTATTTTCCACCTGTGTTCATTTTCGAGACTACATCAACGACTTTTCCTAACGGAATTCCACGTCCGTAATCACGAACCGAAACTGTTTTGTCTTTGATAGTCACCTCGATAGTTTTTCCGGAACCCATGACAAACTCATCGATACAGTTGTCTAAAACCTCTTTGAGAAGAATATAAATACCATCATCCGGCGAAGATCCATCACCTAATTTCCCGATATACATTCCGGGACGCATACGGATATGTTCTTTCCAATCGAGTGATCGAATATTATCTTCGTTATATTGATTTTGCTCTAGCATAAATGAAGTTTGGATTTTTGGCTAATGTACCATTTATAGTCAAAAAATGAAAGCGTATTTTTTTTTTTGTTATGATTAATAACAGCTTTTAATTCTATTTAAATTGATTTAAAAAAAATACTTGCGTCAAAAATATAAAAAATCAGCTTTCAAAAAAAAAATACTATTTGATACCAAGTACTTCTTTCGCCAAAGCAATCATTTCGGGCGTTCCTGTATTTTTATTTTTTTCATCAGAAAGTTTCACAACCCCTTGCCAATGGGCGTGATCAGATTTAACTTCTGTCAACTTAATAACCATATTCATCGACGGTAGGCCGACATCATTGGTAAAATTGGTTCCGATGCCGAAAGACATTTTAATTTTATCCTGACAAAAATTGGCTATAATTTTTACTTTTTCATAATTTAGTGAATCTGAAAAAACAATCATTTTTGATCGAGGGTCAATACCCATTTTGGTGTAATGCGCAATCACTTTTTGCGCAAACGCAATTGGATCTCCGCTGTCATGGCGAACACCATCAAAAAGTTTGGAGTATTTTTTATCAAATTGATCAAAAAAGATATCGGTCGTGTAAGTATCGGTTAAGGCAATTCCGAGATCACCTCCGTATACTTGTGTCCAATGTTCCAAACTGATTAAATTGGCCATTTTAAAGCCATACTGTGCCGCATGAAACATAAACCATTCGTGTGCATGCGTACCCAAAGGTCGCTTATTGTTTACCATTGCAAAATGTACATTACTTGTACCAATAAAACTTTGAGCGCCATAGGTGTGCAAAGTTTCGTTGACCAAAACATGAACATCATAAGAATGGCGACGTCTTGTTCCGAATTCTAAAATAGCAACTCCAAGCGCATTATAATTGTCAATCTTCTCTTTGGTTACATTTTTGATAGCTTCATCGTTTAAACGAATAAGAAGATTTGTTTTGTAAAAAAGCTCAGAAATCAAAGCCATTAACGGTACTTCCCACAAAATAGTGCGGTACCAAAAACCTTCAATTGTAACTTTTATTTCAGATCCCTCCTGAATAATTTGAACTTCTGTAGGATCGTAGCGATAACCCTGCAAAAAATCTAAATAAGTGGGATCTAAATACGGACAGTAATGTGATAAATAATGCTTTTCGTCTTTTTTCAATATCAAATTGGCCATTTCATCCACCGATTTTCGCAATAAATCTACAAATCCGGCTGGAAATTGATGTTTTCCCCGATTGATAAAAGCATAACGAACCCTTGCCTTAGGAAAAAGCTTTATTACGGCATGTTGCATCGTAAATTTATAGAAATCATTGTCTAAAATAGATTTCAGAAAAGTTGTTTCCATGATGGTGCTGCGTTACGGTTAAATCTGTAAAGCTTTTAATTATTAATAATTAAGGTCTTCAAAAAATATAAAAAACGGCAAAAAAACTACTCTTATTGCGGTATCATTTTAAAAGAAACAATACTGCTTTGATAATAAAAAAAAGTAATAAAGTTGCCTATATTTTTGTCATACGTCACCTCAAATTCTAAAGTCCCTTTTCTTTCTTTGGGACTTTCAATTTTAACTGGCTGGTTCTTTTTATTGAGATAAAAAAGGTTTTCCGGCTTTGTAATATTTTTGAATTTGAAGGTTATTTTATCGCCATATTTTGCCTCAATAATTCCGGATTTAGGCGCAATAATTTGATACTCTTTTTCGATCGTTTTATTATAAATTAATGGCCCGTTGAGAAAATCTTCCTTGCTCAATTTGTCTCCCAAAAAAGAACCTGAATCAGGAAAATGTTTGGTAAAAAAATAATCTGGAGCTGTATCAAAATAAACCGGCGAATAATCATTTACCATTTTACCTTTACTGCTATCGTAGTAGCCCTGTCCCCAGGTAACGTCAACTAATCTCCATTTTTTATCAATCAAAACGGTGTTCCAGGCGTGGTTGGAAGTGGTATTTTTTCGCCCAATATCACTTAAAGTCGTTTTGGAATCTCCACGAATAATTTCAGATTTCAACCCTGCCAATTCGGCTAAATGCTGATACAAAGCTGTAAAACCTTCGCAAACTGCTTTTCGGGAAGTAAATGTTTTTTGTACTAACTGATCATTAATCTGACGGATTTTCCTTTGCTTTTCGGCCTCATTAGAATAGCTAAAACCTTGAGTTCTTTGTGGCTTTAACAACGCTGCATAATCATACTTTATATTGAGCGCAACCCAGCTGTAAATCGCTCTCGCTTTGTCATAATCTGTCGTAAAATCTTTTGTGATTCTTTCTGCCAGATTTTCTGTGGTATTAAATTTTGAATATTTTAGAACTGTATTATCAATCGCATTGTATTTTTGAGAAAAAGATACATTTAGAAAAACAATATTCAGAACAAAAAATGCAAAAACAAGCTTTTTTATTATCATGGATTAAAAACTAGATTTAATACTATCAGTTAATTCTTTGTTTAGCTCAGCATTCGAAATTTTATTTTCATGTAAATCGAAATTGGCATTAAAAGCCGGTAACGAAAAAGTAGCTTTGATCTGCGCACCATACCTTGGAAAAGCATTATTGGCAATTTCTAAAACCGAAGCACCACCTCTTGGACCGGGAGAAGTCGCCAATAATAACATTGGTTTTTGCTGAAAAACTTCTTTCATTATTCTCGAACACCAGTCGAATATATTTTTGAAAGCCACTGAATAATTACCGTTATTTTCGGCCAGAGAAACAACCAGAATATCTGCTGTTTCGATTTTCTTCAAAAAAGCTTTTGCCAATTCATGCTGACCCACTTCTTTTTCCAGATCAACACTAAATAAGGGCATGGCGTAATTATTTAAATCTAAAACTTCGACTTCTGCATTTTCAAATAAACTTGCCGCATACGTTGCAAGATGTTTGTTAATCGACTGCTGGCTGTTACTTCCTCCAAAGGCTATTATTTTCATTTTTTGTGTTTTATGGGTTCACTTATTTCAAAAATTTCTTTTTTTATCTCTACCGAATACTCGTTGGGATAAATTTTACCACCGTAGGATTTTGCATATACTTTGGTAAATTCTGCCCCAAAATACAGAATTATTGCCGAATAATAGACCCAGACCAAAATAATTATTACCGAACCAGCCGCTCCATATAAAGAGGCAACGGTTGAACTGCCCAAATAAAAACCGATAGCAAATTTACCGATCATAAAAAGTACCGCAGTAACAATAGAACCTATAAAAGCATCTTTCCACCTTATTTTTCCGTCGGGTAATGTTCTGAAAATGATCGTAAACAGAAATGTAATACTCGCCAAAACAATAATCAAATTGACTACATAAAACAAATAAACGGTGCTTTCTGGAAAATATAGTTTTAATCGTGAACTTACGACATCAAGTGTGGTGTTTACAAAAAGACTCACCAACATCAAAAAACCAACTGAAGCGATCATCGAGAACGACATAAGGCGATTTTGTATGAATTTTTTAAGTCCTTTGTCGGGTTTAGCGCGCAAGCCCCAAATAAAATTGATAGAACTCTGGATTTCAGCAAAAACTCCCGAAGCCCCGATGAGCAGCATAATAACTCCGAATACGGTGGCAAAAACATTGTTGCCTGACAGTTCTACATTTTTTATAGCTTCCTGAATCTGAATTGCGGCTCCGTTACCTACCAAACCATTTATTTGTCCGTATAATTGTCCCGCCACGGCTTCTTCTCCAAAGAAAAATCCGCAGATTGTAATGATAATAATCAATAAAGGTGGTAACGCAAAAATGGTGTAATACGATAATGCTGCACTGAGTTTGATAGCATTATCATCATCAAATTCTAAAAAGGTATTCTTTAACAGAAACCATGTTTTTGCGAATATATTTTTTACTTTCAAGATTGCTCTGGTTTTTGGATATACGCTCAAATGTACGGATTAATAAGAATATAGATTTCCTGCTTTTTTTGTAAATTTTATATTTTTACCATGTTGTTTCTATCTACCCCAGATTGCAACGGAAAGCATTTTTTGTGAATGGCTATTTTTTGTGGCGATAAAAAAGCGACTGAAAGAAGCTCTTTTTATGCCCAACAAAAAAAGCAATTTGCGAAAAATCTTGGAGTGTAAAGCTGGATTGGGTTCTGAAAATTATTCTTTTGAAGAGATACTTTTTGAGCATAAAAAAACTGCTGAATTTCTTCAGCAGTCTACTTATTTATTTATTGGCAGAAATTTACACGTTGAAACGGAAGTGCATTACGTCTCCGTCTTTTACGATGTATTCTTTTCCTTCTACTTTGAATTTTCCAGCTTCTTTTGCTTTTGCTTCAGAGCCGTAATGAACGTAATCTTCGTATGAAATTACCTCTGCACGGATGAATCCTTTTTCGAAATCGGTGTGGATTACTCCTGCGGCTTGTGGCGCAGTTGCCCCGATGTTGATGGTCCAAGCGCGCACTTCTTTTACACCTGCCGTGAAATAAGTTTGTTGTTTTAAAAGTTTGTAAGCCGCACGAATTAAAACAGATGCCCCTGGTTCTGTCAATCCCATATCTTCTAGAAAAACCTGACGCTCTTCGTAGCTTTCTAGTTCTGTAATATCTGCCTCTGCTCCTACCGAAAGAATGATTACTTCGGCGTCTTCGTCTTTTACTAATTCGCGAACCTGATCTACATATTTGTTTCCGTTTACTGCCGAATTTTCATCAACATTACAAACGTACAATACTGGCTTTGAGGTAATCAACTGAAAAGCTTCCATAAGAACCTCTTCATCATTATTTTGAGGAATTATAGTTCTTGCCGATTTTGCCTGCAACAACGCTTCTCTAATTCTGTTTAGCAATGCCTCTTCTACCTGCGCTTCTTTATTACCTGTTTTGGCAGCGCGTTTTACTTTTTCAAGACGTTTTTCTACCGTTTCTAAATCTTTTAATTGTAGTTCGATATCAATCGTTTCTTTGTCACGAATTGGGTTTACATTTCCGTCTACGTGTACAATATTGTCATTATCAAAACATCTTAGCACGTGAATAATCGCGTTGCACTCTCTGATGTTTCCTAAAAACTGGTTTCCAAGACCTTCGCCTTTACTTGCTCCTTTTACCAAACCTGCAATATCTACGATATCTACGGTGGCCATTTGTACGCGCTCGGGTTTTACCAATTCTTCCAATTTATTGATTCTCGGATCTGGTACATTTACAACACCAATATTAGGTTCGATGGTACAAAACGGAAAGTTGGCACTTTGTGCTTTTGCGTTTGATAAACAATTAAATAATGTTGATTTTCCAACATTTGGCAATCCTACAATTCCTGCTTTCATCTGTAGTTACTATTTATTTTTATTTGATCCTGAGTGTCTCAGGGCTTACCATTACTGCTTCTGCCTTACTGTTTTAGGAGAAACTGTTACGGAAATATGTTTTGTTATTTCGAATTTTAAAATTCTGACAAAATGATATTTTTTTACTTTAAAATTTTGCAAATATAAGATTTATTAACTTGTAATATACCCAAAATTGCGGATTAATGTTTTTTTAAGGCAATTCCTAAAAAAAAACAAACTTATTACTAATCTTTTGTTAAAAACTACTACTTTTATCACAATAGATAACAAACCAATAACCAAAATTAAAAACAAAGTATGAAAAAAATTGCAGTATTATTATTTCTATTTAATGCCTTAATCGCCTTTGCTCAAAAGGAAGTTACGGGTGTAGTCAAAGACAATACGGGTAATCCCCTACCTGGTGTTAACATTGTTGAAAAAGGAACAACTAACGGTGTCACTACCGATATCGAAGGTTTTTATAAAATTAAAGTGCAGGAAGGTGCTTCATTAGTTTATAGTTATGTAGGATACAATACTATAACTAGATTGGCAAATGCTACAACAATTGATGTTTCATTATCAGAAGAAGGTGGTCAGAATCTTGATGAAGTGGTCGTAACCGGATCACGAACAGCAGCAAGAAGCAACACTACCACTGCATTACCAATTGATGTACTATCCTCTAAAGACCTGACCTCGACAGGACAAGCTTCCTTTGATAAAGCATTACAATACAAAATCCCTTCTTTTAATACCGTACAAACTCCTGTAAATGATGCTACATCATTATTAGACCCGTACGAAATTAGAAATATGGGGCCAAGCAGAACCTTGATCCTTATTAATGGTAAACGTAAAAATTTAAGTTCATTACTTTATGTGCAGACTTCTCCGGGACGTGGAGAAACAGGTGCCGATATTTCTGCTATTCCAACAGACGCTATCGAAAGAGTTGAGATTTTACGTGATGGTGCTTCTGCTCAATACGGTTCTGATGCGATTGCCGGAGTTATGAACATTATTTTAAAGAAAAACAGAACAGATAGTGCAGTAACTTTAAGAAGCGGAATTACTTCTGAAGGTGATGGCGAAATGCTGGGTGTGAGCTTAAATAGCGGTACAACAGTTGGAGAAAAAGGATTTTTGAATTATACTATCGATTTCTCTAAAGTAAATTTAGCCAACAGACCTGGTACTGTTGATGCAGAAGGTGAAGCCGGAGATTTTGGTGCCAACATCGCAGACGTTCAATCTTTTCTGGCGAGACATCCAGATGCCGGAAATATAAATGGTTCTCCAGAAACAGCTGCTGCTAAATTCTTGATTAATGGTGGAAGCCCAATTAGTGAAAACACTAATTTATACTATAATGCGGCGTATGTGTACAAAAAAGTAAATTCTTTTGCTAACTACAGAACTCCTTACTGGAGAGTTTTGGCAGACGAACCCTATCTTAATGACTTCTTTGGAAATGGTGATGCTGCAAATCCTTCTTATGACGGATATGTGCCTACTTTTGAAGGAGATTTAACTGACTACAACGGAACTTTAGGTTTTAAAAATGTAAAAAATGGCTGGAATACTGATGCGAGTGTAACCGTTGGTGGTAACAAACAATTGTATACTGTAAATAACTCTGTAAACAGATCGGACATTCTTGATGATAATAACGAAAATGTTTACAAAGAAAATAGCCCTATCTCTTTTAAACCAGGAGGAACAGCATTTAATCATATTGTGGGAAATATTGATATTTCTAAAATTTTATCCGATAAAATCAGTATTGGATTTGGTTCTGAATTTAGAAGTGAAAATTTCTCAGTAATTGAAGGTAATAAAGCATCTTGGGACGGTTTAGGAGCTGACTCTTTTGCTGGAAACAGACCGGAAAATTCTGGAAAATGGAACCGTTATAATGTAGGAGCTTATCTTGATATTGCTTTTGATGTTACAAAAGACTTTTTGATAAACGGAACCATTCGTCATGAAGAATATAGTGATTTTGGCGGAGCTACCGTTTGGAAATTAAGCTCAAGGTATAAATTTTTGGAAGACAAAATAACGTTGAGAGGTTCTGTATCTACTGGATTTAGAGCGCCAACTTTACACCAAATTTATACACAAAAATCTCAGTACTCTTTCGTAGCAGGACAAGGAATTCAGGTAAGCGGAATTATCAGTAATGTTTCTCCTCAGGCACGTCAATTAGGAATCCCTCAATTGGATGCTGAAAAATCAACAAACTTTACTGTTGGGATTGGAGCAAAACCTTTCGCAAACTTCAACTTTACTGTAGATTACTATAATATTAAAGTAGAAGACAGAATTGTATTAGGTGACAGACAAGATACTCAATTTGGAAATGTAGCATGGTTCTCTAACTCATTTGACTCTAGAACATCTGGTTTAGATGTTGTAGCCAGTTACAATAATATAGGTATCGGAGAAGGTAAATTAGGTTTTAACTTATCTGGTAATATTACTATTCAAAACGAAAGAATCTCTGATGTAACCAATAATTCATTTGGCCCAATTTTAGAATCTTTGACTTTTACATCAAGACCTGATACAAAATGGATTTTAGGAGCAAATTACGAAATTGGTAAATTTGGATTCTCTTTAAACAATACTTATTTCGGAAAAACAACTTTCAATCAGGATGGTTTAAATGCAAACTTAAAAACAGAATTTATTCCTAAAGTTGTTACAGATTTAGGTATTAATTTTAATGCTACAGAAAAACTTACATTCGCATTCAATGTAAACAACTTATTCAATATTTTACCTGAGTGGGAATTTAAATCTGAGAATGCCGCCGGAGATGCAATATTAGCTGATCCTGCGCAGACTAAAACACAATACAACCTGATAACATTCAACGGTCGTTATTCTCAAATGACTTATGATGGATTTCATTTCAGTCAATTAGGAACTATGTTTAATTTATCTTTAAACTATAAATTCTAATTTAGAATATTAAAATATTTAGAAAGGGCTATCATTTGATATGCCCTTTTTTTATAATTTTATAATTAAAAAACAATTGTTATGGCAAATTTATACGACGGAAAAATGGCTGCAATTTACGATGCAATGTATCAAACTTTTGTTGACTACGACCAAGAATATGCTTTTTACAATACTCTGATACAGGAAAATAATGCCTCCAGTATTTTAGAAATTGGCAGCGGCACCGGAAACCTTGCCAAAAGATTCGAACAAAACAAACAAAATTACCAAGGTCTCGATTATAGCGATGACATGATTGCCATTGCCAAAGAACGTAATAAAAATTGTTCTTTTATGCAAGGTGACATGCGCAATTTTCAACTCAAAAATCCGGTAGATGCTATCCTAATTACGGGAAGAAGCACCAGTTACCTCATTACCAATGCTGATGTCAATACTACTTTTGATGCCATTTTTAAGAATTTAACTAAAGATGGTGTTCTTATTTTTGATTTTATAGATGCCAATCGATTTATTCCTTTTACCAAAGAAAACCCTGTTATCACTCACGAAGCTGAATATAAAAACATCAATTACATAAGGGAAAGTCATTGGGATACCAACAATTCTCTGGAAAATTTTATGCTCGAATGGAACGCAGAATATTACACTATGTCAAATGGTAAAAAAGAAGTGATTGAAAATGATTTTTCGACAGTGCGTGTTTTTACTCTTAATGAAATTCAGCTTTTTCTCTATCTTAATAATTTCGAAATTATTAAAACTATCGACAGAAAAACGTACGCTTATGATACGTATGTTATTGTAGCAAGAAAAAAAATCACAACTTAAATTCCAGCGAATCAATAATTGCTTTTTCTTCGTCGGTTGCTGTAAATCCAGAAATATCCCAGTATTTTGTCAGCACTTTATTCTTTTTATTGAAAAGTGTTTTTTCTTTAAAAACATCACTTTCATTGTAAGTGAAGTTTTGCTTATTAAAATTGGTAGTAATAAAATTATTGCGAACCTGAATATTTTTTACTTTATCTTTTAGAACCAGATCATAGGCTATTTCTTCGTTAGAACTGAGCAAATAATAATCCTCACCATCAATTCTGTAAGTTACCTTAATTACCGATCTGGTAACATTTTTAGCACCTAGTTTCGTTTGTTCTTCAATTTGAATTAGATTGGCAGGCTTTATAATAATACTATATTCTACAATTAACTTTTTTATCGGATCATAAATAATCTCATACGTTTCAAGCGCCTTTTTAGATGTGTCCAACGGAGTCACAGACATGATATAATAGTCCTTATTATTTGGATGACCCGTTGTTGTAAACTCATATTCTTTCTTCGTTTTTGAATCTAAAAGAGGATCAAGATATTTTAAATTTGAATAATTTTCCATAATATTATTCAAATTATATCCCTTTAAATCGGCACTAACATCAGTTTCCAGCAATCCATAAGACCTGTTTTGCTCTACTAATAATGTGGTGGTTGATTTCTTTTTATTTCCTTCAAATTGAAAATTTACCAATCCGTCATTATAATAAGAATATTTATTATCCAGCATAAAAAACTCTCTTACATAGACTTTTAATCTGTACGAATTGGCAAGTTTCTGCCTTGAATTAGAAACAATTTTTTGAAGATTTTTTTCAGGATTCTCTTTTGAGACAACAATTTCTGCCAATTTATTGTTGTTACTTTTAAGATAAACGACAAACAAATCCGGTTTTAAAGATGCCCAGCGAAGCAACACTTTTTCGTAATTTGTTTCAGAGACCTCAATATTTGAACCTCCCGTTAACATAAAAGTTACTTTACCTTCTTGATTACTTATCAAAATTTGTTTTGTCTTTGCTATTACAACAGTCGCATTTTCTATAGGCAACTGAGTTTCTATATCTTTTATAACAATAGAATATTCTTTGCTTTGAGAAAAAACGGTAACATAAAAGAATATGAAAAATAAAACTATTAATCTCTTCATTGTTTATTGTGAAATTTATTTTTTATGAATTTACATCAAATTAACAAAAATAAAACGTTAAATATCAATACAATACACAACAAAACGCAAAAGAGCAAAAAAAAAGCAAAAAAAATCCTAAGTTTAACACTTAGGACTCTTTTTTTATGTAAGTTTTGAAATAAATTCAAAATTATTATGACTAACTGTTATCCATGTAAAAACGCCTGTCTGTTTAACAAGGTTTCTTCATCTTCTACGTGATTATCATCAGGTATACAACAATCAACAGGACATACAGCAGCACATTGCGGCTCATCATGAAAACCTTTACACTCAGTACATTTACCAGGAACGATGTAATACACTTCGTCAGAAATAGGCGTCTGCGCATCTTCTGCATCGACCTCAGTTCCGTCTGGCAAAATTACTTTTCCAGAAAGACTTGTTCCATCTTTATATCTCCAATCGTCAGCACCTTCATAAATTGCTGTATTTGGGCATTCTGGTTCACAAGCCCCGCAGTTTATGCATTCGTCAGTTATTATTATTGCCATTGTTTTTTAGTCTTAAAGTTAAAAGTCTTATTAGTTAAAAAGTCAAAAAAAAGCATTTCAATCTTTTGACCAGATGCCTTTTGACTTTCGACTTATTTATGCTTATTTTTGTGCAAAATTACAATCAAAACCTTTCATAAACAAATTACTTATGTTACAAAACGAAAAAAAACAATCTTTTATAGCACTAGGGCAATTTTTAAGTCAATTTTCTGAGCAAGGAAACACTAAAAACGAATTGGTTTCGGGTAATGATTTGTTTTTTGATGATTTTACACATTTAATTCAGCTTTCTCAATCTCACAACGGATGGTACACCCCTGAACAAGTGTATTTTGCTATACAATCTTGGGCTACAGCCTTGACCGAGGAAAACATTAACAAATGGCTAGCACCTTATTCTTCAAACGCTTCTCAGGACAATAAAAATATAAAAACGGTTGCTTTAATTCTGGCCGGAAATATTCCTTTGGTAGGCTTTCATGATTTCTTATCGGTTTTGATTACGGGAAATAAAACCTTAATCAAAACTTCTTCAAACGACCAGCATTTATTGCCTTTTTTGGCTAAATATTTAATTTTTATTGATGAAAGCCTGAAAGATAAAATCACTTTCGTGGAAGGAAAATTAGAAAATTTTGATACCGTAATTGCTACCGGAAGCAACAATACAGCACGCTATTTTGAATATTATTTTAAAGACAAACCTTCGATAATCAGAAAAAACAGAAACTCGGTTGCTGTTTTGAATGGAAAGGAAACTAAAGAAGATTTGGAAGCATTAGGCGAAGATATTTTTAGGTATTTTGGGTTAGGATGCCGCAATGTTTCGAAAATATTTGTCCCAAAAGGCTATCAATTTGATGCTTTTTTTGAAGCTATTTTTAAATATCAGGATGTTATTCATTACGAGAAATACGCTAACAATTACGATTATAATAAAGCGGTATTTTTAATGAGTAATTTTAAATTGCTCGACAATGGGTTTCTTACCATCAAAGAAGACACCAGTTACGCCTCTCCTATTTCGAGCGTTTTTTACGAATTTTACGAAAATATAGACGACCTACAAAAACGACTTCACGCTGATGCTGAGCAAATTCAGTGCATCGTGAGCAATAATCTCATTCAAAACAGTATTGCGTTTGGCGAAAGTCAAAAACCCCAATTATGGGATTACGCAGATAACGTAGATACTATAACGTTTTTGTTAACAACAAAGTAAAAATATGTTCAATTATTTCGAATAATTTATCGCTTTTTCAGCTCCTATTGCCGAAATTTGCGTTTTTAAAATTCGGACTATTAACTCTACCATGAAAAAACACAACTACAGCGCAGGACCAAGTATTTTACCACAAGAAGTTTTTGAAAAAGCATCAAAAGCAGTTCTAAATTTTAACGATTCCGGATTATCTATTCTGGAAATTTCGCACCGAAGCAAAGATTTTGTTGCGGTAATGGACGAAGCTCGATCGCTAGCCTTAGAATTATTAGGATTGGAAGGAAAAGGATATCAAGCCTTATTTTTGCAAGGTGGTGCAAGTACTGCCTTCCTGATGGCACCTTACAACCTGATGAAAGAAAACGGAAAAGCTGCTTATTTAGACTCTGGAACTTGGGCAACGGCCGCGATCAAAGAAGCGAAGCTTTTTGGAGAAACGGTTATCGTAGGCTCTTCTAAAGAAGAAAATTACAATCATATTCCGAAAGGATACTCAATACCAACTGATGCCGATTATTTTCACTGTACGAGCAACAATACTATTTTTGGAACTCAAATGAAAGAATTTCCCGCAACCAACATTCCTGTGGTTTGCGACATGAGTTCTGATATTTTTTCGCGCAATTTAGATTTCTCTAAATTTGATTTGATTTATGCCGGAGCTCAAAAAAATATGGGTCCTGCAGGAACTACTTTGGTGGTAATCAAAGAAGAAATTTTGGGTAAAAACGGAAGAACAATTCCAAGTATGTTGGATTATGCCAAACATATTAAAGCAGAAAGTATGTACAATACACCTCCTGTTTTTGCCGTTTATGTTTCGCTATTGACTTTGCAATGGATAAAAAGCAAAGGAGGCATTGCAGCTGTTGAAAAACTGAACGATGCAAAAGCCGCTTTATTATATGCAGAAATCGATAGAAACCCATTGTTTAAAGGAGCTGCAGCTGTTGAAGACCGTTCGAAAATGAATGTGACTTTCTTGCTCAACAACGAAGAACATACGGCTACTTTTGATGCTTTATGGAAAGAAGCGAATATCTCTGGATTGCCAGGACATCGTTCTGTGGGCGGTTACAGAGCTTCTATTTACAACGCTATGCCTATCGAAAGTGTTCAGGTATTGGTAGATGTAATGAAGGCTTTGGAAAGTAAAGTTTAATTGTGTATTCGGTTAATCGTTAATTTGATTAATTGTTGAATCGAAAATAGCAATTGAACACCGGATTTCTAGCCCCGATAGCAGTGGAAATCCTTTTGTACCGGGGTTCGGCACAAAAGATTGGAGCGGATAGCGGGATTAGCTCCTGAATCAAAAAAAAAAATCATAATATTGGTTCATCGGTTAAACGATTAACCAAATAAACAAATAAACTAAAATGAAAGTATTAGCCAATGACGGAATCTCTAAAAGTGGAATTCTAGCTTTAGAAAAAGGTGGATTTGAAGTGATAACGACAAAAGTAGCACAGGAACAAGTAGCTAATTTTGTGAATGAAAACAATGTAGACGTAGTTTTGGTGCGTAGTGCGACCAAGATTCGTAAAGATATTATTGATGCTTGCCCGGGGCTAAAAATTATTGGCCGTGGTGGTGTTGGTATGGACAATATTGATGTGGATTATGCCAAAAGCAAAGGAATTCATGTGATTAATACACCGGCATCTTCATCTGAATCGGTTGCCGAATTGGTGTTTGCACACTTGTTTTCTGGTGTTCGTTTTTTACATGACTCAAACAGAAATATGCCGTTAGAAGGTGATTCTAACTTTGATGGTTTGAAAAAAGCATACGCAAATGGTGTTGAATTAAGAGGTAAAACGTTAGGTATTGTGGGTATTGGCCGTATTGGTCAAGCTACTGCAAAAATGGCGCTTGGTTTGGGTATGAAAGTAATTGCAGCAGATAGTTTTATTCCGTCTGTAGATGTAACGGTAACGTTTTTTGATGGTCAATCTATCACGACAACGATTGTTTCGCAATCATTAGAATCATTGTTTAAAGAGGCAGATTTTATTACACTACACGTTCCGGCACAAAATGGTTACATTGTTGACGAAGCGGCTTTGGCTACTATGAAAGACGGTGTGGGTATTGTAAACTGTGCTCGTGGAGGCGTTATTGATGAAGTGGCTTTGATAAAAGCATTGGACTCTGGAAAAGTGGCTTTTGCAGGATTGGACGTTTTTGAAAGCGAACCAAAACCGGAAATGACGATCCTTATGCACCCAAAAATTTCGTTGACTCCACACATCGGAGCCGCAACCGGAGAAGCACAAGACAGAATCGGAACTGAATTAGCCTCACAAATTATCACATTATTAAGCTAATCAGGATTATATATTATATTAAGAAAAAGGGATTTATTACAATTGTAATAAATCCCTTTCTTTTTTTTACTAAATTTGATACTTGTAACCAAAAATCTAAAAAAAATGTTTGAGCAATTATCACAATTAGTACAACAATACGGCGGTGATGCTGTCGTAAAAAACAATGCTGTTCCTAATGAGCAAAACGAAGATGTAATGAAGGAAGCAAGCAGTTCTATTTTTTCAGGTCTGAAAAAAATTGCTGCTGAAGGTGGCACCGAGCAATTGGCCGGCTTGTTTCAAGGAAAATCTATTGACAGTTCTAATCCCGTTGTCAAACAACTCACAGAACAATTGACTGGAAGTCTGGGACAAAAGTTTGGTTTGAGTAGCGAAACTTCTTCTGGAGTTGCGGCAAGTATGATTCCGCAAGTATTAAGTGCCTTAGTCAACAAAGCAAAAGATCCTAATGACAGTAGTTTTCAAATTTCGGACATTATTAGTGCTATTTCTGGAAATAGCGGTCAAGCCTCCAGCATCATGGACACGATTTCTAAATACGGAATGCAATTTGGCCTGGATCAAAACGGAGACGGAAAAGTAGATCTAGGCGACGCATCTGCTCTTGCCTCTAGCAAAGGCGGAATTGGTGGTTTACTTGGTAAATTATTTGGAAAATAGGTTTTTTGAAGGCGCTGAGATGCTGAGGTTCTAAGTTAAAAAAGCTGTTTACTTTGTCGTAAATGGCTTTTTTTTGTGGAGTTACAAAGGCTCAAAGATGCAGAGGTGCAGAGGTTGAGATAGTGAGAGACTCCACCAACAAACAACTGATAACAAGCATCCAAAACCAGTTTTTTTTCGTACTTTTAAGTTCAAAATTTCAGGAATATGAAAAATTGCATTTACATACTGCTTGTTTTATTGGTGATTATTGCCTGCTCGACACCGCAAAAAACACTTGATGGTACTACAAAACAGAAGCTCGCCATAAATGATACGGTGCGCATTGCCAATGATTCTCTGGAATATGAAGTTATTATTATCGATAACGGATTTAGCAGCTGGCTCGCCTCCAGAGCTCAGCCTCGTAATTACTATTCGCTGTCGTATCTCGAAACCAAGAATCAGTTTTATGTTTTAGAATGGAATAATCGGGTCATGCAGCCACAACGCTACAATCCTAATTTGTATGAAATGACGATTGATTACAGGCCCAATATTCGCTACGGATACGAAGTAAATTACCTGATTTACAACTATATGATTTATTTTCAGAATACCTACCAACAAAATCTTGGCGGAGGTTATATTCCTATCAGATAATTTTAGTCCTTAAATTTAGATTACTATATTTGTAATCATTACAAATAAAAATGAATCGACTAAAGAAACGTTGGGGCATTACCTCAAATTTACAACTTGCCATAATATTTATTGTATTTGCCATCACCGGATCGGCATCTGCATGGTTGTCTAAACCTTTTTGCGCATGGTTGGGCATTACCAAAGCAGATTTTGGAGGCTGGTTTACTTTAATTCGATTACTTATCATCTTCCCTATTTATCAGGTTTTATTAGTGGCTATAGGTACTATTTTTGGGCAATTTCGCTTTTTTTGGACTTTCGAAAAAAAGATGCTCAAAAACATGGGACTTGGTTTTTTGTTTAAAAATGATCAGCCCAACAGCTAAATATGTTTTTTATAGTGTATCAAAAAATAAAATATATTTGATAGGATATAAAAAATGAAACTAAGTTTTGGGGTTAAAATCATTAAACAGCCCGAAGAATTAACAAAACGAAATTTAACCTAAAAAGCATATTCCATTCACCGCTGTCAAGCATAGCACAGAACGATTTACTTACCCATTATTAATTAATACAAAAGCAATGATAACAAGCAAATCTACAATTCTAATTAATGCAAGTAAAGATAAAGTCTGGGATGCTCTCACCAAACCAGAAATTGTAAAAAAATGGCAGTACGGAAGTGATTTGATTACCGACTGGGAAGTTGGTAGTGAAATTAGATTCAGGAATGAGTGGGATAATAAAGTTTTTGAGCAGTGGGGAAAAATAATAGCCATTGTACCTCATAAGCTAATCAAATATAGCTTATTTTTCCCGAGACCTGACTTAGAGGACAAAGAAGAAAATTATTTCATCATGAGTTATATACTATCTGATGATGATGATAGGGTTAAACTAGAAATTGTAAAAGAAGACAATCGTACCGGAGCCGTAATCGAGAAAGACAGTGGTGAAGAAAATCCTGTCTTAAAGGCATTAAAAGAAATTATTGAAAAATAAATATGAGCTGGAGTTAATAATATAATCCATTGCCAACCTTTCTAGTAAAACAAAAATATATTGAATAAAAACCTATATTTATTGTTTATCAATAAATAATTATTATATTCGTGATGTAATTTAAATTCAAATAATTATGTCAAAAACAAATAACATCGTATTTAAAGGATTAAGTATTGTGGCTTGGATCATTTTTGTTGGCTTATGCATTGAGGCCGGTGGGCTAATCGTCAATTTTATTTTTAGCCTCTATAAGCCTGAATTTGTCGCAAATCTTTATCAGAAACTTGATTTAAGTGAAATGTACGAACGTAATAAATTGGCTTTTTTCAGTATGTACAGTTTTATACTTGTCATCGCAATTTTGAAAGCTGTCCTTTTTTATGTAGTCATAATATTAGTGAGCAAAATTGATCTACTAAAGCCGTTCAACAACTTTGTTTCGAGACAAATTTCATTAATTAGTTACTTTACTCTCTCAATCGGACTTTTAAGTTATATCGCTCAACAGTCGGCTAAAAATCTACTTCATCGTGGCTTTGTTATTGACAACTTAAACCAGTTTTGGGAAGATAGTGAAGCTTTTATTTTGATGGCAGCTGTAATCTACGTTATTGCGACTATCTTTAAAAAAGGAATAGATATTCAAAACGAAAACGAACTAACTGTTTAAGCTATGCCAATAATTGTAAACTTAGACGTCATGATGGCAAAGCGAAAAATTTCTCTAAATGAACTTTCTGAAAAAGTCGATTTAACATTATCTAATCTTTCCATCTTAAAGACAGGAAAAGCAAGAGCAATTCGTTTTAGCACATTAGAATCAATTTGTAATGCATTGGATTGTCAGCCAGGTGATATTTTGGAATATACAAGTGACGAAAAAAAGAAACTTTAAAATTATATTTTAATATGCTCAAATTTAAAAAATTAGAAGCTAAAAAAAGAATATTGTATTTAGGCAAATGACTTAATAGAAAGTCTTCTATTTAAAATGATTAGGCAAATCCGAAAATAGGGCTTAATTTAGTTTAAAATTCGCTACAGTCCAAAATGTTAGTGATCATAACGCCTCCAAAAAAGCAAGACTTAATTAATTTAAAAGAATTTAAGAAAAATGAAGCGAAAAAACAAACTAGCAATTTTTAAAAGCATTCTAAGAGCAAAAAAAATAGGCAAATATTCTCTCTTACTATTATTGTTTTTTGTCACTTATTATGCGTCAGCAATTCCTCCAAATTTTACTACTAAGGAAATAAAATTTGTTAGTGAAGGAGATGTACTCGCCGGAACTATTTTTATACCTAACAACATTGAGGCCGCCGTTGTCATTATTCATGGATCTGGACAAGAAAAAAGAATGATACAATTTGCTACTACCCTAGCCAACAACGGAATTGTAGTTTTTACGTATGATAAACGTGGAGTTGGAGCATCTGCGGGTATATATGCCGGACCTGAAGTAGGCACTAATAATGTTGATTTCTCTAACCTAAATCTTTTGTCTTTAGATGCAAGTGCTGCTGTCAATACTTTATCTGAATTTTTATCAAATGATCAAATACCAATAGGTTTAATAGGTGGTAGTCAAGCCGGATGGATAATTCCGTTGACAGCAGAGAAAAATAAGAAGGTCAAATTTATGACTATATTTAGCGGCGCACTTATAACGGTTAAAGAACAATTGAGATTCCAATTCTATACCAATGGAGATAAAAATTTTTGGGATACCCACACCGAAGAAGAAGCAAGAAAACATATATTCAACGACCCAGACAAATATGAGTTTATTGACACAAACCCAAATGATATTCTTTCTAGATTATCAATTCCAGGACTCTGGATTTATGGTCGTAAAGACATTCAAGTTCCAGCAAATCTATCAATAGAGTATCTTGATATCTTAAAGTCTAAAGGAAAACATTACGACTATAAATTGTTTACAGACTTGGGACACAACACAGCATTTTCAGACTCTGAAGAGCCAATGAATAATGCAATCAATTGGATAAAAAACATAAATCATAAGTAAAAAAAACGAGAAGCACTATTGCTAACGACTACCACAGCTTATTTAAACTATTATCTTAATAAAAACCTAGTCTTTGCATTTAGAATAATTTTGCAAATCCGAAAATAGATAATAACTTATTACCAAACCCTATATAGTTTAAGAAAGGCATGGGTTATGGCAACATAAAAAGCGATAAATATTAACAGTCAATAAAATGAAAATGAAGATAAAAATTTTAATTAGCCTACTAACATTGAATTCTATTTTTACAATGAATGCACAAATCATAGATACTGGAAATAATGTTGGGATTGGAATAAATAACCCAGAAAAAAAATTACAAGTAAATGCATCAAAAAATGATGCCGGATTGCGTTTACACGCGCTTAATGGGGATAATAATACCGACACTCCTTATTTACTTTTAACAGGAGGATATCAAGCTAATAACGGTGTGGCTATGAGAGGTGTGAATGATCAAACTTATGGTAGAAAGGCATTAGTTTTTTATTCTGGTTGGAATGGAGATACTGATAATCCTCAAATTTCTAATTTACAAGAAAGACTTCGAATTTCATCAACTGGTCTTATTGGTATAGGAACAAATACTCCACAATATAAACTTGATGTTTGTGGAGTAATTCGAGCCAAAGAAATCAAAGTAGATTTGCAGGGAACCTGTGTTCCTGATTTTGTATTTAAAAAGGATTATAAATTGATGAGTTTAAATGAACTCGAAAAATTTGTAACAAGTAAAGAACACCTACCAGAAATAGCATCAGAAAAAGAAATGCTTGAAAGCGGACTCAATATTAAAGATTTTCAAATGAAATTATTACAGAAAATGGAAGAAATGACACTTTACATAATTGAACAAAATAAAAAAAGCGAAAAGCAAGAACACGAATTGAAAATATTGAAAGATGAGATTATGAAATTGAAAAGTGCTAAAAATAAAAAATGACAAGTAATATCCCATAACACTCATCACAATAAATTCTTAAAGTACCTTAACCCAAACTTGCTTTTGCACTAAGAAATAATTTTGCAAATCCGAAAATAGAGCTTAATTTTAATCCCAAACTCGCTTACCAGAACGTTATAAAACATTTACAAAACAGACCATAACAAACCAAATGATACAACGAGTATTTGCCGAAAAAGCCAAGACAATTTTAAAGCCAGACGATAATGTCATTGGTTTAGCTGTGGCCGGCTCTTGGCTGACAAACGAGATAGATGAGTTTTCCGATCTTGATTTGATTATAGTAACTAAACAAAAAATTTCAGCTGACAAAAATCTAATGCTTGACTATGCAAAAAGATTAGGGAATTTTTTATCTGGGTTTACAGGCGAACACGTTGGTGAACCAAGAGTTCTAATTTGTCTTTATGACAACCCACTCCTACACGTTGACATAAAATTTGTAACACTTGAGGAGTTTCATAATCGTATTGAAACTCCCGAAATACTGCTGGACAAAAACGGACAACTTCAAAAAGCAATTCATAATTCGCAAGCAAAGTTTCCATATCCCGATTATCAATGGATTGAAGACCGCTTTTGGACATGGATACATTATGCTTTACTAAAAATTGGACGTGGAGAATATCTTGAAGCCTATGATTTTATGGGATTTTTACGAATGGTCGTTTTTGGACCCTTGCTTCACATCAAAAATGACAACTTGCCTCGTGGCGTAAGGAAAGTAGAAAAAGATTTAAACAGTGACGATTTAGCCCAACTAAAACTCACATTACCAAATTACGACAAACAATCATTAGTAAAAAGTTTGAGAAACGCGGTATTGTTATACAGACAATTAAGGACTGAACTGTATGACACCAAAGTACATTTGAAAAACGACACAGAAAAAAAAGTAATGGCATATTTTGACGATATTGAGAACCGAAAATAAAAGAAAAGCTAGTGATAGCAACCTCCCAAAACACCTGTGGTAGTAATGGTAGTAATTACTACAAATAACATAATTGAACATTAAATCTTAAAAACATGAGCAAAACCTGCGTTTATTTTACATTTCTTTTAATTGGATTTTCGATGATTTCGTGCGACCGAAATGAGGACGGAAAAGCAGATGACGATATTAAACTATCAAAAAAAGACATCATTATGGAGTCTTCGCAAAGTTCTTATACCGTAGAAACTCGATCGACAGACTATTGGCTAAACGAAATATTTTTGGATGGAAAAGCTACTGATCTCAGTACAATTAATAACCTTGATAAAAATTGGATTGTTGTGCATCCAGAATATCAAGTAGAAAGGAAAGAAGATGGCAAAAAAATAGTGATCACTATGAACAAAAATAATTCTAATGCAGATAGAATATTAATGATCACTTTGCAACATGGCAATTACTTTGATGGTATTAGAGTAACGCAGAAAAAATAAAAACAGCCATAGCCCATACCTAGCCTTCCTCCAAAAGCTACAAACAACAAATAACTATAAAAACCAACCTCGTTTACGAACCTGTAAGCGAGGTTTCTTTTTTGAAGAAAAACAAAGCTTTCGTTAAAAAAAGAATACTTCTTATACTATAAAATATAAATAATAGTAAATAAAAAATGATAGAGCCAATTGGTAAGAAAAAATAAAATATATTTGATAAGATATAAAAAGCTAAACTAATTTTCGGGTATACATCCTAATAAAGGTTGAAGAATGAAAATTAGTTTGAGGATAAATGAGTTAACAGCAACCGCCTAAAACCATCGAAATAAATAATAACATTTTACAATGATCAGACATAATGAAATAAAAATTCCAGCTGGAAAGCCATTTCTAAATTGTAAACTTGGAAGACAAAAATATGCAACTGTTTTAACGAAAATTATTGATATATATCCGAATGGTTTTGTATTAGCAATTAATAATAAATGGGGAACTGGAAAAACTACATTTATCAAAATGTGGGAACAAGAACTAAAGGACTACAATTATCAAACTGTATATTTTAATGCATGGGAAAATGATTTTGAAAATAATCCATTAACCGCTTTAATGGGTGAATTAAAAACACTTACCACAAAAAGTAATGAACCAAAATTTAAAGAAGCGTTAAAAAGTGCCGCAGCAATTTCTAAACATTTAATTCCAACTCTTGTAAAAGCTCTAGCAGATAATTATATCAACACAGAAAATTTTAAAGAAGCAATAGTTGACATTTCAAAAGGTTTTACAGATATTTTTGAAAAAGATGTCAATGAATACTCTGAAAGAAAAAAAAGCATTTCTGAGTTCCGAAAAAGTTTATCTGAATTTATTACAAATACTAACGATGGAAAACCCTTAGTTTTCATAGTTGATGAACTTGATCGTTGTCGTCCAAATTATGCAGTTTCGATTTTAGAGCAAATTAAACATTTCTTCTCTGTTCCTAACATAGTTTTTGTATTATCAATAGATAAAGCACAATTAGGAAATGGAATTAGGGGCGTTTATGGAAGTGATAGGATTAATTCAGACGAATATTTAAGACGCTTCATTGATATTGAATATTCAATTCCTGAACCAGAAAAAGGATTATATTACAAATACCTTTATGACTATTTTGATTTTGCTGAATTTTTCAATTCAGCAAAAAGAAGAATATACAAAGAATTAAATTATGATGAAAACCACTTTTTAGAAATGTCTAACCTATTATTTGGTGATGCTTCAGTTTCATTAAGACAACAAGAAAAAATATTTTCGATAGCTCGACTTGCATTAAGAAGTTTTGAAGTTAATTCATATGTAATCCCAGAAGTCTATCTTTTCCTTTCATATTTAAAGATAATCGATGGTGATTTATATAATAATATCAAATTAAAACAATTAAGCATACCTGAACTACAAAACAAAATTATATTATATTTAAAAAACAAAATTACCGAGGATAACCAGAGCGGGTTAATGTGGTTGGAAGCATATATGTTACTCTTTTACAATAATTCTCTTTTTGGTACATCCAATCGGAAAAATTTATATGACCGAGAGGGAAGTGTGGAGAAACTGAAAATTAGTTCTATCATTAATGCAGTTAAAAATGAACAGTTTCTTGAAATATTTAAAACTATAGATAGTCGACAAAATGGTAGCCACATACCAATTGAACATTTAATGAATAAACTAGACCTAATGGAAGAAATTATAATCTAGAGCCAGAAACCAACAGAGGTTTTACGCAATAGCCCATTTTATTTTTCTTAGCTGAAAATTACTAAAAAGAGATTTACATATTTTTACAACAAAGTAATAAATTGTCGGAACTATGTGAAATTGCGGAGAGTTGAAAGATGCTAAATTTCAAGGAAAAGAAGAAAATCTATAATTACAAATTAAAAAATGATTTAATAAAAATAAGCTTTTTGGGGTCAGAAGGTCGGAATGATACGTTTAACTATAATATACCATTCTAAAAGATACGTTAGATGGGAAGGTAAATACCAATTTCCAAATGTTCTAATGAAAGAATTAATGAGGAAAGAGTTATTAACAGCATAATGACTGTTGAAACCCTGAGGTTGGTTCTGCGTTTCAATTTTCTGAACATATTTGATGTGTTTATTAATTTAGTTACAAAGATAACAATTTCTATACCTGAAAAGAGTAGTGTCGCAATAGCCTTGCAAAAGGTAAAAGCTTCGACGGAGCCTGTACATTCTAAACCTACTACTATAAAATCTGACCCCTTTTTTTTAAATATGGAAATAGAAAACTGGTTTAAACTTAAAAAATATCCACATATTGGCTTACCAATTACGATTAAAGATTATAATTGGGCAAAAAAGTATGTTATGGATAAAGAAAAAATAAAAAAGCACAGCTTTCTTCCTCTCATTCATAAATGTATCTCACAAAGGAAATTTAGACCCGATAAAACTAGGACTGACAAAACAAAAACAAAAAAAAGATTTAGAATTAAAGATAAAAAAGATAGAAATATTTTTTTTGCTTCACATATTGATTCTTTAATTTTTTCGTACTACAATACTTTATTGGTTGATGCTTATGAAGCATATATTTCAAAGAAAGAATATAACAATTCGGTAGTTGCATATAGAAAAATTCCGCTTTTTGAAGGCGCAGAAAATAACAAATGTAATATTGAGTTTGCAAAAGAACCATTTGAATTTATTAAAAAAAATAATGACAAAAAACTTTCTGTAATTGTTGCTGACGTCACTTCTTTTTTTGACAATCTTGACCATAAAATATTAAAAAAACAGTGGACTAAAATATTAAGTGAGAAAACTTTACCTTCAGAGCATTATAATGTTTTCAAGGCTCTAACTAAGATTAAATATATTGAAGGCGAACAACTTTTTAATAGTTATCATAGAACTATGATAGTTGAAAGAGGATTGCCTAATTCCTCTAAAAAATCAATTTACAAAAGAAAAGAAATTAGTAAATCTCACTATTTCAAAGAAAAAAAAGCAGTTGCATACTGTGAAAAAGATGAATTTATAAAGAATAATTTAAATTTAGTTATTTCAAAAAATAATAAAGTTGGAATTCCACAAGGAAGCCCAATAAGTGCAACATTGGCAAATGTTTATATGATAGATTTTGACAAAATTGTTTATAAAAAAGTTGATTCAATTAAGGGATATTATCAAAGATATAGTGATGATTTAATTATAATTTGCGAGCAAGAATATGAGGATGAGATTATCAAAATAATTAGAGAAAATATTTCGTCCAAAAATATAGCAAATCTTGAAATTCAACCAAAAAAAACAAGTGTATATAGATTCGAAAATATAGAAAATACGTTTAAAGGTTTTGAAATTGATGAAATAACTAAAATACCAAATTTCAATAAAACGCTTGAATACTTAGGCTTTTCTTATGATGGACAAAAAGTACTGATTAAAACTTCTGGCTTTTCCAAATTTTATCGCTCAATGATAAAATCATTTAAAAAATCAGCTTCACTCTCAAAATATAGTAAGAATCCAGATAAAAGAATTTTTAAATCTAAACTTTTTAAAAGATTTTCGTATAAGGGGTCTAAAAGAAAATTAATTTATAGACCATCCAAAGATGATAAAACAAAATACCTAAAAACTAAAGAATATAATTGGGGAAACTATTTGAGTTATGTCTATAAAGCTAATTGTACAATGAGAGAAATCAATAACGAAGATTCAATTAAAAAACAAACTCGTAAATTTTGGAAAAACTTTAATCACTTAATGAAAAAACATAGTACTTAAGAACTTTATCAATAATTATCAAAATTAGTTTAAAAATAACATAGTAATCGTTGAATATAAAACAAAAAATACTTTCACAAAAAAGCACTACAAAAGCCTTCAAAAACAACTTGTTTTAGGAGGCTTTTTTTATTGGGTGCAAAATAGTAGTTGGGTATAATGTGACGCTTGATATTTTGTAGTTAAAAAATTATATTTGTAAGAAAAAAGACTTATATTTGAAATACAAATACCACCTAAAAGATTTCCACTCTTCTACTACAGTGCGAAAAGGTATAGCCCACAGCCAATTACAAATAAACGATTCCGTTTTTTTACTATTAAGGATCAAATCTTTAGTACGCTAAAAACTGATCATCCCAACAAAAAAAAGCTTTTGTTAGGTAGTTGCAACGCATCATAGAATCCCAACTGGGCTTTGTATACTTAAAACAAAAAGAAGACCACCCCAAACAATCTTAGCTGTTGCCTAAATAATTGGCAGCACAACAGCTATCACATAAAAAAAATGCCCCTATTATTTGCATATTTAAAATAGAAACCATTAAAAAACAGTACCATGAAAGCAGAAACAGGACACAACAAAAATGTCACCAATTTTGAAACCTTAATTATCGTTTGCCAAGGTTTTGGAGCCAACTACAATCCGTCTAATCCCAGCATTATGATTCCCTTTTTGATGAACCAGCACACCGACGCAAAAGCAGCCGTACAAGAAGTTAAGGTAACCGAAACGCCTTTTAACAGTATAGAAGGAGAACGAAAAACCCTTTTTAAACCCTTAAAACCCACCGCTACAAAAGTCATCAACGCATTGAAAGCCGCTGGAGCTCCCGCCACAGTAATTGCAGATGCCGAAACCATTAACCGAAAAATACAAGGAAAAAGAGCCGACAACACCATCAAAGAAGTGCCCGAAGGAGAAGAAGCAAAAGATAAAATTTCGGTTTCGCAACAAGGTTTTGATATGCAAATTGACCACCTCGAGAAATTAATCGAATTGGTACATCATGAACCCAAGTACGCTCCTAACGAAGAACCCGTTAAAGTGACAACACTCGCCGATTACAAAATAGCTTTGGAGACTATCAATACAGCTTTTAAAACAGCCTATGTTCCGTACAAAATAGCCTTGCAAGCGAGAGATGTAAAACTCTACACCTCCAACACCGGAGTGGTTGATACCGCACAAACTGTCAAAAATTATGTCAAATCGGTATTTGGAGCAACCAGCCCGCAGTACAGGCAAATTAGTGCACTTCTTTTTAGAAAAATATAACCCTATTCTAAATCTATCAAGTAGAATTTAACCGACTGAAAACTTGATTGAAGCGACTGAAAACTTGATTCAACCGACTGAAAACACGATTGAAGCGACTGAAAACTCGATTGAAGCGACTGAAAACATGATTCGACCGACTGAAAACACGATTGAAGCGACTGAAAACTTGATTGAAGCGACTGAAAACTTGATTCGACCGACTGAAAACATGATTGAAGCGACTGAAAACTTGATCGAAGCGACTGAAAACTTGATTTGACCGACTGAAAACACGATTGAAGCGACTGAAAACTTGATCGAAGCGACTGAAAACTTGATTTGACCGACTGAAAACACGATTGAAGCGACTGAAAACTTGATTCGACCGACTGAAAACTTGATTGAAGCGACTGAAAATTTGATTTGACCGTTGTAAAGTAGCATTCGACCCAGCAACAACAAGGCAAAAAAAAACCACTTTGCATAGTACTGAAAAGTGGTTGTTTTTTTATCAATAATAATTTAAAATTTCATCGGCATCGACCAAGTATGGCATTGTATTTTCCAAACGCCATGTTCTATCATCCAGGTAACAGCGTACTTGCCTTCGCCAATTACTTTTTGGGTTGATAATTCGATATCTTTAAAAATACCATATTCAAAAGCCAAGTTGTCGCTAACAACAACATTTTCGGGTTCAAAAACAACATCTACTTTACCTAAACCACCTTTCATAAAATCAAGAATGTTTTCGTTGCCTTGAATTGTTGGTTTATTGGGTGCGAAAATTAAAGCTTCTTTTGCGTATACATTTTTAAAAATTTCTGCTTCTGCATCGTGCCAAGCATTTGTCCAGACTTGCATAGTGGGTTTTGACATGGCTTAATTTTTACGGTGAAAATAAGTAAAACCAGCATCTGTTCCGTTGCCACCAGAGGCAAGAGAGATATTGAGATGTGCAATCGCTTCTAGATGGCGAGCGTTTTTGATGCCTCCTGCCAACACTCCGTCAAAACCTGCATCATTGGCCAATTGTTGTACAACAGCGGCAGCAGCGGCATCGTCAGACGCGATAAAAGCTGTCAATTTTTGCCCATTAAAGTATTGCTTGTTACTTTTCATCACATCAGCAAAAATGGTATTAAATGCTTTTACGACTTTGCTTTCGGGCAACAAGCGAGCGGTTTGTTCGCCCCCGCTATCTTCGCCTAAAAACAAAGGCGACCAATCGGCACTATTAATAGCGTTGGTGATATCTACAACAATTTTGCCCTTTAAAGCTTCTTTGTTGGCCGTTAAAACGCCACTCATTACCGAGTACGGAATGGCAAAACAAACTACTTCGCCAAACGCAATAGCTTCTGGCACAGACAAATGATTGTCATTGGGATTTTGAGTTCCGTATTGTACAGCATGACCAGCAGTTGTAAATAAATTTCCGAGACTTGATGCTACATTTCCAGCACCTATAAAACTAATCTTCATCATATAAGTATTTAAATTGAGTTGCAAATTTCGGAGTATATCCTTACATTTACAAGTAGTTACCTAATTGTGTGGTAGTTACCAAAAAGTAAGTATATGATAAAGCGTAAAGAAAGTTCGGTTAATTTAGAAAATGAAAAGGCCCTTGCAGCAGAATGTCCTTTTATTTTTGCGCTCTCGCTAATGGGCAAGCGTTGGAAACCCGCCATTCTCTGGAAAATGACAGAAGGAATTTATCGCTTTGGCGAGATGAAAAGGGCGATTCCGCAAATAAGCGAAAAAATGTTGACACAACATTTGAGAGAATTAGAATCTGACGGACTCATCACCAGAACCGTCTATCATGAAATGCCTCTGAGGGTAGAATATGCCTTGACAGAATTTGGAACATCGTTGCAACCTATTCTAAAACAACTCAATACTTGGGGCGAAAAGGCTCAGAACATAAAAAATACAATGCCAAAATAACAAATGGTCATTGTTTTTAATCGCCCTAAGCCTTCAAAAAAAAGGATCTTTTTATTTTTGTTTCTGAAAGTAATACGTATAAATCCACGTCAGTGTAAACGACGGAATAATATCGGTAAACGGAATGATTTCTTCTAGAAATGTCAGTACACTCGCCACCTTACCTACTCTGCCTTTGTACATTCTGGTCATTAAAAGAGCCGCAATTGGCGCCCAGATGATATCTGCAAATTCACCAATTCCGGGAATGGTAAAAGACATCATTCCTATGGCATCAAAAAGCAAACCGAGAACAAGCATGAGCCCTTTATCGTTTTTTATTGTTTCTAGGTGTTGTGTTTTCATCTAATTGTTTTGTTTTCTTTGTGTTACTGCAAAAATTGCTCCAAAATTACCGTCAGTCTGCAGCCAGTTTTCTTTTGGTACGTAGGCTCTTGAGACAAATCCGTCAAGATATAAGGCGTTTTTACAGCCTAAACCTTTAAAATAAAGGGCAAAATCGTAAAAATTAATTTCTTTTTTCGAAAGAACAAAAACCACTTTACCGTCTGACAAAATACCTACGCCGTTTCTGATATTGAGATTGGGAGAACCTTCTTTAAACGCCGAATGAATCTTACCATCAACTAATAGCATTGGCCCAGATTGTGTAGCATATTTTATGTTTTTGTGGTATCGAAAGTCTTCTGTTTTGCAAATAACAGCATTATTTTCAGCTGTTAAATAAAATACTCCATTTGGTTTTAAGTAAAAATTACCTGTTGCAGTTGTTGTGTCCAAAGCCACCAAAACTTTGTAATTTTCGATATAAAGTCCCTGCGGAGAAATGCTTTTATTGTACATTCCGGCATTCATCGCAAAATCTAATTTGGTGTTTTGTTTCTCAACCGAAAGCTTCAAATTTTCTATACTCCCATAGTTCTTTCCACTTTCATTTTTCCAATATAATTTTAAATCTTGACTTTTGGGATTAACTGTGTAGACAATAAATTCATTTTCTGAGAATAGTTTCGAACCAATCAAAAAGACTGCTAAAATACTCGGTAAAAGGAAGAATATAATTTTTGACTTCATTTTTGTTTTCTTTAAATACATTTTATATTTCCTTTAAAAACGCTTCCCAAACTGCTCCGATTTTCAACAAATACAATCATTTGATTTATTCTTCTCTATAGAAATAAAACGCTGCTACTCTCAAAAATAGCAATAAAATCTCGTAACCCTCTGATAAAATTCTTTTTTAAATACTTTTTAAAATTCTGTTACAACGCATTTTTATATCAAAAGAATCTTTGTTTCTTTGTAAAAACAGTTTCAAAATGATACAGGCAAAAAATATTCAGAAATACTATGACAAACTTCAGGTTTTAAAAGGAGTTGATTTGCATATTAAAAAAGGCGAAATTGTATCTATTGTTGGTGCTTCAGGTGCCGGAAAAACTACTTTGCTTCAGATTCTAGGCACGCTTGACAGACCCGAAAAATTGCCGGTTGCGAGCTCATTAATCATCAACGGAGAAAACATTTTGGCGCTGAATGACAAAGCATTATCAAAATTCAGAAATTTAAATCTGGGATTTATTTTTCAATTTCATCAACTCTTACCCGAGTTTTCGGCTTTAGAAAATGTCTGCATTCCGGCTTATATTGCAGGAAAAAAACCTGCTGAAACAGAGGCAGAAGCCAAAAAACTTTTAGAATATCTAGGCTTATCGCATAGAATTAATCATAAACCTAACGAACTTTCGGGCGGAGAACAACAACGTGTGGCGGTAGCGAGAGCATTAATCAATAAGCCCGACGTAATTTTTGCCGATGAACCGTCGGGGAATTTAGATACACATTCTGCGGAGAATTTACATCAATTGTTTTTTAAACTTCGTGATGAATTTGGGCAAACTTTTGTAATTGTAACGCACAATGAAGAACTGGCCAATATGGCCGACAGAAAATTGATCATGTCTGACGGGCAAATAATTTCTTAGAATGGTTGCGATTTTTATAAGTTGGATTTATATTCTTTTTACCACGGTAAATTTAGGTTTTCTGACTGATAGAATCCTGCTTCTGAAAAATAGAAATTTGGCCATTTATTCGGTGTTAGGACTCTTTCTAACGACAATTCTGGCCAGTATTTGGGCTATTTTCGGCCGCATTAATATCGAGTTTCACTTGTTTTTACTGCTTCTTAATATTGGTGTTTTTTGTACATTCAGAACTCCGATTATAGACTGTTATCGACTGTTTTTTTTAGCGTTTCGTCAATGGCAGAAAACATTAAAAGTTGTTTCTGTACTGCTCACTTTTCTTATCATTGCCCAATGCTCATCTGTTCCTTATGTAATTGACAATGAGTCATATTACATCCAGACAATCAAGTGGCTTAACGAATATGGTTTTGTAAAAGGGCTGATCAACCTGCATCTTTTTTTTAGCCAGACAAGCGGTTGGCATATTGCTCAAAGCGTTTTTAACTTTTCTTTCCTGTATGCTAATTTTAATGATCTCAGCGGTTATTGTTTGTTTGTCGGCGTCCTTTTCTCAGTTGAAAAATTAAACGAATTTTATAAAAACAACAATAAGAACTACCTGATTATCGGGTTGTTTCCGCTGTTTTCTATTTTTTATTTCCAATTTATAAGTGCCCCATCACCTGATATTCCGGTGTATGTTTTGTCTTTTATACTCTTTTTTTACTTCTTAGAAAATTTCAAAAACACTTCGCCTGCCGTTTTTAACCTCATGGTGATTTTGTCGCTTTTTACGCTTTATATCAAGAATACTGCTTTAATTTTGGCCTTGCTGCCTCTGGTTTTATTACTGAATAATGCCAAAACTCTTTCTAAAAATTTACTAAAACCTTTTTTAATTGCCGTACTTTTTTTAGCGCTGTTTCTCATAAAAAACATGATCATCTGCGGTACCCCTGTGTTTCCCTCCAACTTTTTTGACAGCTTTGCCACTGATTATGCGATTCCGAATCATATTGAAAATTTTTATTACGAGCAATTTAAGGTATATGGCTTTTTTGTGTATCAAAATCAATACGATTCGATGTCGGCCCTTGATTTGTTTTTGAGATGGCTTTCGCTCCCGAAACTAAACGGATTGTTTAATAAAATAGCCATTCTCTTGCTGATTATCACGCCTGTTTTTATCTATAAATTTCAGCACAAAAAAAGTGTTTGGATGCTGTATTTACTAATGGTGCTTCAAATGGTTTTTCTTTTTGTTACCTCGCCTCAGTATCGTTTTTTTATGAATTTTATATTGTTTTTTTCTGTGTTTTGTCTGGCTTCATTCATTCAAAAGAGAAAAACAATTCATACCTTTTTTATACTATCACTACTTCCCACAATAATAGTACTTTTTGTTCCGTTTAACCTCAATCGCTTTTCCAATCACAAATTTATGCTTGAAATAAGTACATTTTCGGCAGAGAATGCTTTATTTCCGCATGAGAACAGCAAATACAAACTACCGTTTACTTCTGTTCGTTTGGGAAACTTTAGTTATAATTCTCCTAAAAATTGTGACTTTTTTTGGGCAAACGGAAATGGCGAATTACCTTGCGTTAACAAAGACCAAGTGGAATATTTTAGAAAGTATTTCTATACGATTCCGCAAATGCGAACGAAGGATTTAAAAGATGGTTTTTACGCCAAAAAGTTACTACTAAATGAATAAAACAGAACTTAAAGAATTTCTGGAAGAAAAAGTAAATCAATACAATACCCTAGATTTTATAGACAGTGATCCTGTTCAGATTCCGCATTTATTTTCGCAAAAAGAAGATATAGAAATTGCAGGTTTTTTGAGCGCTACAATTGCGTGGGGAAATCGCAAAATGATCATCAAAAACGCTCATCACATGATGGATTTGATGGGTAACACACCCTATGATTTTGTGATGTCTCACACGAACGAAGACTTAATCCGACTTGAAAATTTTGTGCATCGAACGTTTAATGGAAACGATTTTGGAGGGTTTATAAAAGGTTTACAGTACATCTACCAAAATCATGACGGTTTAGAAGCTGTTTTTGCCAAGAATCAGGAGAAAAACAGTTTGCAAAAAAGCATTCATGAATTTAAAAAGCTGTTTTTTGAAGTCGAACATTTGCCACGAACTCAAAAACACATTTCTGATCCGTTGAACAATTCTGCCGCAAAAAGGATCAACATGTACTTGCGATGGATGATTCGACAAGACACAAAAGGCGTTGATTTAGGCATTTGGAAAAGCATCTCCCCCGCTTCTTTGTCCTGTCCTTTGGATGTACATTCCGGAAATGTTGCCCGAAAACTAGGATTGCTTTCGCGAAAGCAAAATGACGGAAAAGCACTTGCAGAATTGGATGAAAAACTCAGAGAAATGGATGTAAATGACCCCGTAAAATATGATTTTGCATTATTTGGCTTAGGTGTTTTTGAAGGTTTTTGATCACAAAAAAAACTCAAACTACATTTTTTTTGCAATCTTTTTCTTATTTTTACTAGATAACGCCACGCTTATGGATCAATTTATATTTTTTCTGAAATATTACGTCATTCCATTTTTACTTTGCTCAACGATTTCATTTATTTTTTTACTGATTATAAAACGAATTCATTATCAATATCATAACGCTTATCAACTAGCCATTAATAAAAGAATTTATCCGTTTTTAATCGAAATTGTGCTTAACAGCCCCAATAAAGAAGCATTAAAAGAGATGTTGTCAGGATTTAGAACTGAAATTTGGTTTCATCGCTCTTGGTGTAAAGACATGATTATCAATGATCTTATTCATCTTAAAAAAAATTTAAAAGGAAGACCATTAAAAAATATAACCCTTATTTACAAATCTTTAAAACTAAATAAATATTCGAACAAACTGATTAAAGACTTTAGAATGCATAAAAAATGTGAAGGTTTTTACCATTTTCAATCATTGGGTTACAAGTCGGGAATGCCTTTGATAAGTCAATATTTGAATCATCCGAACAAGATTATCCGTTCTAATGCAAACATTGCTTATCTGGCTATCAGCAAAGGAGATTGGGATGCCGTAAATACATTGCCTCCTAAAATTTCGATTTTGAATACGATAAAAGTGATGGATGTGCTTTATCATCAGAAGCTACCAATGCCCGAAGAGGTAAATATCTGGATAACTTCAGAAAATAAAACCATCCTGAAACTAGCGATTATGACTATGGTTTTTTACAATTACAGAAACAAATCTACAGCAATAATTAGTCTTCTTGACAATGACGACATCATGATTAAAACAGATGTAATTATTGCTATTCGCGAACTTTTTTTGAATGAAGCTGAAAATAAATTAATACATCATCTGGAGTTTGAAACCACCAACATTAAGTTAGAAATTCTGAACAGTCTGGCCATAATTGGAAGTGAAAAAACAACAGATTATTTACAAAATAAAATGATCACCGAACCTGATACAGATCTAAAATTGGCGATGGTATATTGCCTGAATAAATTAAATCCAAAACTACTGAATCAATTAGGCCTGAGAGATTCAGATACTGAAAAAATGATTCGTCACACTAGAAAAATAGCATCATGACCTATGAAATCTTATCTTATTTTGTAGATGCCTACAGGATTTTTATTGCTGTGTTTTCGGGTACCTATATATTGTTTTATGTGGTACTTTCTTTTTTGTCTTATTGGGCGATTGTAGATCATTTGCGTTTTCAAAAATATTTAGAAGAAGAAGTTTTAATTCGCTCTAATTATTTACTAGGCGTTTCTGTTGTTGCGCCTGCTTTTAATGAGGGTTTGAATATTGTTTATAATGTAAAATCATTATTTTCGCTCACGTATCCAAAGTTCGAAATTATCATTGTAAATGATGGCAGCACAGATGATACTTTAGAAAAACTAATAACCGAATTTGATCTCGTTAAAATTGATTTTTATTATCAGGAAAAAATAAAAACACAGCCTGTACGAGGTCATTACAAGTCAAAAAATCCAATTTATTCTAAATTATTAGTTGTTGATAAAGTAAACGGAAAAAGTAAAGCCGATGCCTCAAATGCGGGTATCAACTCGTCTAAATATCCTTTGTTTCTGTGTACCGATGTGGATTGCATTTTAAAACCCGACACTATTTTAAAACTTGCAAAACCATTTATGGAAAATGATACCCGGGTGATTGCCATTGGTGCAGGGATTAGAATTTCGAATTCCTGCGAAATAAAAGAAGGTTTTTTATATAAAATACATTTCCCAAAAGAATGGTATCCGAGATTTCAGGAACTGGAATATGTTCGCTCATTTTTGTTTGGAAGAATGGCGTGGAGCCAGATAAATGGACTGTTATTGGTTTCGGGAGGATTAGGAATGTTCGACAAAGAAATTGCCATAAAAGCCGGAGGATATTGGCATCAGTCGTTAGGAGAAGACATGGAACTCATTACCCGAATGCGAAAATACATGCACGATCGTAAAGAAGAGTTTTTGATAAAATACATTCCAGAATCGCTTTGCTGGACTGAAGTTCCTAGCACCAGAGAAATTTTATTGCGACAGCGTACACGTTGGGCAAGAGGATTGGTACAGACGCTTTATTTGCATCGAAAAATGTTTTTTAACCCCAAGTACGGAAGAACTGGTTCTCTTGTTCTGCCTTTCTTTTTTCTATTTGAATTTTTGGTACCCATTATCGAATTTTTGGGCATTTTATCGCTGGTGATAAGTTACTGCTTAGGAATGATGAATCTAAATTTTCTGTTGGTAGTAAGTGCAACAGTCTATTTATTTTACTTAAGCATCACAACGATCTCTATTCTTATTGATGAAATTTTATATAAAAGTTATGCAAATTACAAAGAACTTCTTATTTTACTTGGAATGGCAATGATTGAGCCTCTAATTTACCATCCCTTGACAGTTTATGCATCACTAAAAGGCTATGCCCACTTTTTTATGAAAAAGGAACAAAAATGGGGCGTAATGATCCGAAAAGGTTTTGATACACCCAATAAATCATAATTAAAAAATGAATTTTTTAAAAATTATTTACAGTCCAACTTTTTTACTTTTTATTCTTTTGCTTTCTGGTCATACTGCAAAATCACAAAAAGTAGATACAGACAGTCTTTTGACCGTCATTGTGAAAGACATGAAAAACAATCCTCCTAATTACAAACTTAATCTGGAGAGGGGTTTGTTAGGTAAAAAATTAGCGCCTGACTATCTGGATTATTATTTGCTTTTAGGACGCAATCACGAACTTTTACAACAAAAAGACAGCGCTCGTTATTATTACAATTACGTGATCGATAAAAATCCAAAATATGAGGATGCTTTTGCTTATATCATCAATTTGGATTTGGAGGAAAAAAAATATGATGAAGGATTGATGATCGCCAATAAAGCGATTGATCTTTATCCCGAGAACAAAAACTTTCAATTGAAACGAATTGCTTATTATTCCTCACAAAAGGATACAAAAAATGAAGAGAAAAGTCTACAATCTATAAAGGAAAAATTTCCGAATGATCCCGAAATACAGCAACTTTTGGTCAATTTATATTCTGAAATAAACTCAGATATACTTGGTATTTATTATAATTTTACTTCTATAAGTCGCGATGCTGTGGGCCCCTGGCATCTGGCAAGTGCCAATTACATCAGACAAAGAAAGTGGGGAAGTTTAGTAGGCAGAATCAGTTATGCCAATCGATTTTCTCAGTCCCAAAGCATTGCCAATGGAATTCAATACGAAATTGAGTCTTACATTAACACTGGCAAAAAAAGCTACTCCTACTTTGATGCGGCATACAGTTCTGATTTGGCTTTTCCAAAACTAAGATTGGCTTATTCTTTTTTTTATAATTTTAAAAATGGCTGGGAAGCCGATTTAGGTGCACGATACATCAAAGGCAAAGATTCGGAATCAGCTAGTTTTAACGTCGGAGTGGGTAAATATATTGGTTCGGCATGGCTTAATTTTAGAACTTATATTCAAAAAGACAATCCTGCTTTTTTGATTAATTCACGCTATTATTTCAAATCTAAGTATGATTATGTATCTCTATTTGGAGGTTACGGTACTTCTCCAGACAATAGAACTACTCTGGGAGAATATGAACAAAGGTCTACATTAGAGTCATACCGAATAGGAATTGGCTACTCTGTTACTTTTTCTAAACATTATATTGGTGGCTTTTTGGCGTCATTCAATAAGCAAGAATATGTTCCCGGATTGAACCAAAATGAGTTAGAATTAGGTTTTTCGCTTCAATATAAACTTTAGTCGTATGAAAGCTAAAACACTAAATAGCTGTTATTTATTATTAATTTTAATGTTTTACAACACTAAAACAATGGCGCAGTCACAAATTATAATCACCAATCAAAATGCGATCATTGCTGCTGCCAAAAACACACAATCAGCTGCCCTAATTCTAAAAAATAATTTAGACAAAGCGTTTAAAGCGTCTTTCAAAATAAACCCAACAACGGTAGCCGGTAACTCCGAAATTGTTTTAGAAATTACTAATTCCGATAATGAAATTCAAAATCAAAATGAATTTATTATCAAAAGTGACACTAAATCAATTTATTTAAAAGCCAAAAACGAAAAGTATTTGCGATATGCTATTTACACACTTTTAGAAATGTGGGGGTTTAGAAAATATACTGCAGCTGAGACATTTATACCAAGATTGGAACAAATTCTTTTTGATAAAAATTATACCAAAAAGATCAAACCCGATTTTGAATACCGCTCTTTATTATATCCAGATGCGTATGATCCTGATTTTAGAGACTGGCACAAACTCGACTGGCAGATAGACGATTTTAGCCTTTGGGGACATTCTTTTTACACACTTGTACCCGCAAAAGATTTTTTTAAAGACAATCCGAAGCTTTTTGCTCTTTACGAAGGGCAACGCAACACCGAATCACTTTGCATGACCAATGATACTGTGGTGGAATTGAT
The DNA here is from genome assembly GCF_017948595.1 of Flavobacterium geliluteum. Lineage (GTDB taxonomy): Bacteria > Bacteroidota > Bacteroidia > Flavobacteriales > Flavobacteriaceae > Flavobacterium > Flavobacterium flavipigmentatum. Next base: position 117,798 of record NZ_JAGFBV010000007.1, read on the forward strand.
TACTGAAAAAATGAAGAAAATCATTGCTCAAAATCCTAATGCAGCGTTTTTTTCGGTGAGTCAGAATGATGATGTTGTCTATTGCGAATGTTCAGAATGTAAAGCGCTGAATGCAAAATATGGTGGTCCTCAAGGTTCTCTTTATTCTTTTTTGAATAAAATAGCAACACAGTTTCCTACCACAAAAATTACAACACTAGCCTATTTACACACTCAAAAACCACCCTTAAATCTCAAAATAGAACCCAATATTTATACTCTTTTTTGCCCAATAGAATTAGATCGCGGAAAACCATTGAACAGCCAAAATTCGGCCTCATTTATAAAAACACTTGAAAACTGGTCTGCTACTTCTCCTCATCTATATCTTTGGGATTACAGCGTACAATTTGCTAATTATTTTTCTCCTTTCCCTAACATTCATACTTTTTCTGAGAACTACAAAACCTTCAAAAAAAACAATGTAAAAGGATTATTTGTTCAGGGTTATGCAGATATTTTGGGAGATTTTTCAGAATTAAGACAATACCTGTTAGCAAAACTGCTTTGGGATACTTCTATAGATATTGAAGCAACAACGGCTGATTTTTTAAGGGGATTTTACGGAAAAGCAGCTCCTTTTATCAATCAATATTTAAATCTTTTGGCCGAAAACCAGACCAAAAGCAATACTTACCTCGATATTTATTCAGGTCCTGTGCAATCCCGAAATACTTTTTTAACTCCGGAAGCGATTACAGAATATGATCATTTGTTAGAAAAAGCTTCTGTTGCTACAGAGGAAGATCCTATACTGAATGCCAGAGTTTTAAAATTAAGATTAGCTTTAGAATATGTGTTTTTTGAGCAATCTAAATTTTATGGCAAAAACCAACATGGCATGTTTGTCGTAAATGAAAAAGGAGAGAAAGAAGTTAAGCAAGGGTTAACAAACAGAGTTTTAAATTTTACAAAAGCGTGCAATGATTTGAAAATTTACGAACTAAGCGAAGGTGGTTTATCCCCGGACGATTATTATGAAGAATGGCTGGAGATTGCAAAAAATACCACTTCGCATTTGGGTGAAACTTTAAAAGTAAATTTTATAACACCTCCCTCAAATGATTTTGAAGGCAAAGGATCAGAAAGTTTAGTAGATGGAAACCGCGGCTACAGAGATTTTAACATCAACTGGATAGGCTGGTACGATACAAATCCAGAGTTTGAGATTTTGACGCAAAACTTAGATTTTACTCGGCTTAAAATTAATTTTCTGGAAGATCAAAGGCACTGGATTTTTCTGCCAAAAGCAATAAAAATTTATGGTTATAAAAATCAAAATTGGGAACTTATCAAGCAATACGATTTTGAGAGTTTTACAGAAAACTATGAAACTAAACCAAAGTCTTGGCAATTAACAGACCAAAGCTTTAAAAACTTTATAAAAATTAAGGTATTGATTGAAAATCAAACACAATTACCGGACTGGAGGAAAAGAAAAAATAAAAAACCAATGGTAATGATAGATGAAATAGAACTTTATAAAAAGTAGAAGATGAATAATGACGACGGAAAAAAAATAATGATCATTGAAAATGACGACATGACACTTGAAATTTTAAAATTTATTCTACAAAAAGAAGGTTATAAAATTAGTGTCGCAAAAGAAGGCATAACCGCCATTGAGACTATTGGCAGTATTATGCCGGATTTGGTTATTACAGATATCATGATTCCGCTAAAATCTGGCCTAGAAGTGATTGATTATATCAAAAAAAATCATAAGCAAATACCTGTCATTGCATTATCTATTTTGGGCGAAGAAGAGCGAACAGTAGAGCAAGCCTTTTTGTTAGGAGTAGATGATTTTATTACAAAACCATTTAATCCAAAAGAGCTTTTATTGCGAATAAAACGTTTTTTGTAGGTTTTGAAACGTCCTTTTTGCGAAATAGTAATCGTATAAACTCCCCTAATTTGTAACAGTTACACATTTTTCAGCTATTTATAGCTATCTTTGCACAAAATTTAATGCAAATGAGCACTTTCGAAAAATTCAATCTCCCAAAATCTTTACAAAAAGCAATCGATGAATTGGGATTTGTTACCCCAACACCTATTCAGGAAAAATCATTTTCGGTGATTATGTCTGGGCGAGATATGATGGGAATTGCGCAAACCGGTACCGGAAAAACATTTGCCTATTTGTTGCCTCTTTTAAAATTATACAAATTTACGCCTACCAATACTCCTAAAATTGTAATTTTAGTTCCTACGCGCGAACTTGTTGTTCAGGTAGTCGAAGAAGTAGAAAAACTGACAAAATACATGTCGGTGAGTACGCTTGGTATTTTTGGTGGTGTGAACATCAATACACAAAAAAAAGCCGTTTACGAAGGTGTTGATATTTTGGTAGGAACTCCGGGTAGAACTATGGATTTGGCTTTGGATGCTGTAATTCGCTTTGACGAAACTCAAAAATTAGTAATCGATGAGTTTGACGAAATGCTAAATCTTGGCTTCCGTACACAATTGACTGCTCTTTTGGCCATGATGAAAACCAAACGTCAGAACATTTTATTTTCGGCGACCATGACAGACGAAGTAGATGCTGTTCTGAATGACTTTTTTGATTTTCCCGAAGAAGTTACACTTGCTGCCTCGGGAACTCCGCTGGAAAATATTACTCAAATTACTTATAATGTTCCTAACTTTAATACAAAAGTTAACCTTCTGAAACATTTGTTAAACACAAACGAAAGCATGGAACGTGTTTTGGTTTTTGTCAATAATAAAAAGATTTCGGACATGCTTCACGATCGCATCGAAGAAGATTTTGAAGGTCAGTTCGGGGTAATTCACTCCAACAAATCTCAAAATTATCGTTTGAGCACGATGGCAGAATTTCAAGAAGGCAATCTTCGCGGTTTGATTACTACCGATATTATGGCGAGAGGTTTGGATATTTCGAATATTTCGCACGTTATCAATTTTGAGCTTCCTGAATTTCCGGAATTGTATATGCACAGAATTGGTCGTACAGGTCGTGCAGATGCGACAGGAACAGCCATTAGTTTTATCACAGCCCGTGAAGAAGAATTTAAAATTGAAGTGGAAGTATTAATGAACAGAGAGCTTCCGATAGCTGATTTTCCTGAAGAAGTTGAGATTTCGTCCAAATTGATCGAGCCGGAAAAAGACAAACAGCCAATTAAGTTTTTAATGAAAAAAGTAAAACTTAGCGGTGATGGAGCCTTTCATGAAAAAGACAAAAAAAATAAAAAGATAAATCTTGGCGGTCCTTCAAAAACCAAAAAGAAAACACATGGTTCTGTCAATAGAAACATGTTGAAAACCCGAGATAAAAAAAGAAAAGATAGTAATAAATAGTTTTTTTTAAAGATTCAAAGGCTCAAAGTTACAGAGGTTCAAAGTCGTTTAAACTTTTATCTTTCTGTAATTTTGAGTCTTTTTTTATGGGTTTTCTTAAAATCTTAGTCACTCAGAAGCTTTGTCCCTTAAAAATCATATTTTTGTAAAAACCAATCCAACTGGAGAACACAATTCGATTTTCTTACCTGTATCTTTTAACTTTCCTGTTGTTTTGTCTCTTTTAAAAATGGAGATATTATTTGTATATTGATGCGCTACTAAAAGATAACTCCCCGTAGGATCCATCGAAAAATCTCTCGGCCCTTTTCCTAAACTACTCACCTGCTCTACCAATTCTACAGCACCATTTTTTTGTATTTTATAGACCGAAATAGCATTCACATCTGCACGGTCTGACACGTATAAAAATTTTCCGTCAGGCGAAATTTTGATTGCAGCGCCACTTGTACCACCTTGAAAATCTTTTGGTAATATACTGGTTTCTGCTATTTTTTTCAGGCTACCGTTTTTATCATAACTAAAAGTGGTTAGAGTAGCATCTAATTCCTGAATCAAGTACACAAACTTTCCATCTTTACTAAATGTCAAGTGTCTTGGTCCGCTTCCGGGTTTTACATCGATACTTTCTTTTAATGTTAGCACTTCATTTTTAGAATCCGCATTGTATTTGTATATAAAAACTTTATCCAGACCTAAATCATTCGATAAAACAAACTTTTTATCTGGCGAAAAAACAACCATGTGCACATGCGCTTTTTCCTGACGTGCCGTATTTGGACCTTTGCCATCATGCTGAAGAAGTTGTTGTACGGTAGAAATACTTCCATTTGGATTTTTCTTAAAAACAGCAATACTACCGCCAGAATAATTTGCGATGATAACATTTTTGTCATCATTTATCAAATGGCACGGATCATCTCCAAGAGTTTCATTTTTGTTTAATAAATCTACTTTTCCAGATTTCGAATTGTAACCAAAAGCACTTGCAGTACTTTGAGTTCCGTTTTCATTTACGGCATAAATAAATTTGTTGTCTGCCGAAACCGACAAATAACTTGGGCTCAACACATTATCTGAAGAATTTTTTAATTTAAAATCACCCGAAACAGCATTAAACTCGTAAACATAGATTCCGTTACTCTGGCATTTATTAGTATAAGTTCCGACCAATAAATTGAATTTGTTCTGTGCCTGCAAAGTCGTAATTGCAAAAGCTGAAAACAATACAATATATAATTTCTTCATAATTTATAATTTTGTTTTTGAAAGGCTAAAATAGGTAATAATATGTTTTGGAAAACTATTTTTTGTTACAAATGAACTTTGAAAAGTTACATTATTCGGGTATGATTTTACTATTTTGAAATACAATAGTTACCTAAAATTTTATTTCTTTTCTGAATTCAATGTTTGTACATAATCTCTTCTAGAACTGATAAGGTTTGACTAAAAATTTGTATTTTTGGCCTGTATCTTCACAAAAATAAAACGTAGTGAAGTAAAATCGAAGCCAGAATGCATTTTAAACAACCCGAAATTCTATACTTTCTATTTTTATTGATTGTCCCAATTTTGGTGCATTTGTTCCAATTAAGACGTTTTAAAACTTCCTATTTTACTAATGTTCGTTTTCTAAAAGAACTTTCGATACAAACCAGAAAAAGTTCTAAAATCAAGAAAAGATTATTACTCGCCACACGATTATTATTGCTTGCGTGTGCTATTTTTGCTTTTGCACAACCCTATTTTGAAGCCAAAAACCATAAAGAAGCATCTAACGAAATGTACATTATTCTTGACAATTCGTTTAGTATGCAGGCCAAAGGAAAAAAAGGGGAATTGCTAAAACGTGCTGTTCAGGAATTACTGGAAAATACGCCCGAAAACAGTCAGTTTTCTTTGCTAACCAATACCGAAAATTATTGGAATACTGATATAAAATCAGTTCGAAACGATCTGCAAAACTTAAAATACAGTGCTACTCCATTTGAACTTTCTTCAATTTTAGCAAAAGTAAAAGCACATAAATCACCTCATAAAAAAGATATTGTTATTATTACCGATGCCGTTGGTTTAGCAGAAAAAGACATCGTACTTACTAACGAAGAGGATAAACCATATTTTATAATTCCCGAAGCAGAACAAACAAACAATATCGCCATTGACAGCGTTTTTATTCATCAAACTTTAGAAAATTTCTACGAGATAACCGTCAATTTATCAGCCTACGGCGAAGACTTTAAACCTGTTTCTACAGCTTTATACAATCAAAATAAACTGATTGCCAAAACGATTATCAATTTTGATACGAAGAAAAAGAAAATCAATTTTACAATTCCAAAAGAAGCTTTTCATGGCTATGTTGCCATCGAAGACAATGGTTTAAGTTATGATAACAAACTCTATTTCAGTATTTCAAAAACTAAAAAAACTAATGTAATTAGTATTGGAAATGCTGCAAAAAGCAATTTTTTATCTCGAATTTATACGCCAAATGAATTCAATTACAACAATTATTCGCTTAGCGAACTGGATTACAATAATTTAGAAAAACAGAATGCTATCATTTTAAATGAATTGGAAGAAGTTCCTCAAGCTCTGCAAACTACTTTGAAAGCTTTCGTGCTAAAAGGCGGAAATGTGATTGTAATTCCGTCTGAGAAAAGTTCGATTAGCAATTTAAATACTTTTTTAAGCAATTTTGGTAAAATTCAATTTCAAAACCGAGAAGATAAAAACAAGTTAATTACAAAAATAAACTTCGATCATCCTTTGTTTTCAGGTGTTTTCGAGAATAAAATCAGTAATTTTCAATATCCAAAAACAAACAGTTCATTTAGTATTTCATCTGCCTACCCAGCCGTTTTATCGTATGAAGACCAAAGCGTTTTTGTTACAATGATTCAGAATCCGGTTTCAGGTGTTTCTGTTTTTGCGGCACCAATTAACAGCGAAAATTCAAACTTTCAACAATCGCCTTTAATAGTTCCGTTGTTTTATAAAATGGCACAAAACAATCAAAAAACTGGTATTAATGCGTTTGTAATTGGTCATAATCAACCTTATTTTGTAGATATTTCACTCAACAAAGATGCTATTTTGGAGGTAAAAGGAAGAGAAGCATCTTTTATTCCGATTCAACAAATTTTGAATAACAAAGTAAAATTAACTTTTAATGATTTTCCTGAAATAGCCGGCAATTATAGTGTTTTTGATAAAAATGAATGGGTTGAAAATCTGAGTTTCAATTACAGCCGAAGCGAAAGTGATTTAAGTCAGGTCAACAAAAATGCTGTATCAGATTTTAAAACAGCCGATACGATTTCGACCATTTTTAACACCTTACAAACTGAGCGAACAGACAGCCAAATTTGGAAATGGTTTGTTATCTTTGCACTGTTATTTTTGGCCATAGAAATGGCGATCATCAAATTCGTGAAGTAAAATATAAAGGTTTTGTTTTTGCTTTTCGTTTGTCATTTCGACGAAGGAGAAATCACAGGTAGTACTTAAAAATAACAATTTCAGCATAAAATAAAAATACTACAATATGAAAATAATCATCAGAAGCGCCAAAATTATCGACTCAAAAAGTCCGTTTCATAATCAGACCGTTGATGTTTTAATTGCAGATGGTTTTATAGAAAAAATAGGAACTTCACTTCCTGAAATTTCGGATGCCACCGAAGTTAAATTAGGTAATTTACATCTTTCGCAAGGTTGGTTCGATAGCAGTGTTTCTTTTGGTGAGCCGGGTTACGAAGACCGCGAAACCATAGCCAACGGATTACAAGTCGCTGCAAAAAGTGGTTTTACCGCTATTGCTTTACAGCCCAATTCCTACCCTGTTATTGATAATCAATCGCAGGTAAATTTTGTAAAAAACAAAGCCAATGGTTTTGCAACAGAGCTCTTCCCTATTGGTGCTTTGACCAAAGGAAGCGAAAGCAAAGATATGGCGGAGCTTTATGACATGAAAAATACCGGAGCTGTTGCTTTTGGAGATTATAATAAAAGCATTGACAACGCCAATTTGCTAAAAATAGCCTTGCAGTACGTACAAGATTTTGATGGTTTAGTGATTGCATATTCGCAAGACAGCAATATTAAAGGAAATGGAGTAGCGAATGAGGGAATCGTTTCTACGCGTTTAGGACTCAAAGGAATCCCAAATCTTGCCGAAGAACTTCAAGTAGCCAGAAACTTATTTTTATTAGAATATACCGGAGGAAAACTTCATATTCCGACAGTTTCTACAGCAAAATCTTTAGCATTAATAAAAGAAGCCAAAGCAAAAGGCCTGCAAGTGAGTTGCAGCGTTGCAGTACACCACCTGACATTTACAGATGTTGCATTAGAAGGTTTTGACACCCGTTTTAAAGTTACCCCGCCATTGCGAACAGAAGCCGATAGAGCTGCACTTGTCAATGGAGTTCTGGACGGAACGATTGATATGATCACTTCTGACCACAACCCAATTGATATCGAATTTAAAAAAATGGAATTTGATACCGCCAAAAACGGAACTATTGGTTTAGAAAGTGCTTTTGGAGCTTTACTAAACGTATTGCCTTTAGAAACTATAGTTGAAAAACTAACTTCTGGAAAGGCTGTTTTTGGTATCGAAAGTCAATCGATTAACGAAGGACAAAAAGCAAATCTTACACTTTTTACACCTGAAGGAAAATCGACTTTTACGAAAGAGAATATCCTTTCAAAATCTAAAAACTCTGCTTTTTTAGGAACTGAAATCAGAGGAACTGTTTATGGAATTTTAAATCAAAATCAACTTATTATCTCAAAATAATGACAATGAACAATTCAATAGAAGAAGGAAAACCTATCGCTATCACGAGTTATATACTAATCGTTGGAGTTCTGATTGCAATGTCAATGAACGCTGAAAACAAAAATAGTTTTGCTTCTTTTCATATTCGACAAGCGCTCGGAATATCGTTAACTTTTATTTCTTTTGCACTGATAGTCAGTAATTTTGATAGTTTTTTTATCACCTTCCCAATGTGGCTTTGTATTTCTGTTTTATGGTCTTATGGCATATTTAGCGCTATTCAGGGGCATACAAAACCAATGCCGCTGGTTGGTGAGTGGTACCAAAAATGGTTTAAATCTATCGGATAATTAAATTCAAAAATAACAAATTTCCAAAACTGAGTTTCACAACTCAAAACTCACAATTTAAAAAATGAATCTTTCTCTCGAATATAAAATACAAGAACCCAAAGTTATTTTAGACAAAAATCCTGTTTTGCTTTTATTGCACGGATACGGAAGTAACGAAGCCGATTTATTTTCGTTTGCAACTGAACTTCCTGATCATTATTACATCATTTCGGCCAGAGCACCTTATGATTTGCAGTATGGCGCGTATGCTTGGTATGCTATTAATTTTGATGCCGACCAGAACAAATTTTCAGATAATGAGCAAGCCAAAACTTCGCGCGATCTTATTGCTAAATTTGTAGACGAATTGGCTGCAAATTATCCAATTGATGCTAATAATGTGACTTTAATAGGTTTCAGCCAAGGTTCTATTTTGAGCTATTCAGTGGCACTTTCGTACCCTGAAAAAATTCAGAGAGTGGTGGCGATGAGTGGCTATTTTAACGAAGAAATCATTAAAGAAGGTTTTGAAAAAAACAACTTTAAAAACCTAAAAATATTTGCTTCACACGGAACTGTAGATCAGGTCATCCCGATTGATTGGGCTAGAAAAACGCCAGCAATTCTGGAGCATTTAAACATTCCGGTTACGTATAAGGAATATCCTGTTGGTCATGGTGTGGCTCCTCAAAATTTCTTTGATTTTAAGAATTGGTTGGCGGGGTAATTTTTGGTTTTCGGTCGCAGTTTTCAGGTTGTACTGAAACTAAAAACTGCGACTGAGAAACATTTATTTCTGATACAATAGAGATTGATTCACTTCAAAATCAATCGATTCATCATCGTTTACAAAATATTTCAATAACACTTCACCCCATAATTGTCCATTGCTGTAATCTGCAATGATCCATCTGTGGTTTAAAATTTTTACCTTATTGATGATAAATTTCTTATTGTCTATCTTGTCTTGTCCCGTGTAAGGATTGCCGTTTGGATTGGAATTTAAATCTAATAACTTTTCGGTTACCACTGGAATTAATTTTTCATACAAAATTACTTTTCCTCCAGAAGCGCTGTTATCAAAATAATTTTGTGCGTTTTCGTTATGTGCCAACGAGAAATAATCTGCCTCAGATAATTGTGTTGACACCAAATTGATGCTATCTCTCAATTTCTTAGTTGTTTTTTCATATCGTTCCTGTCCAAATTTTACCTCTCTGCTGTAAAACATGTACGTAAAAATATTCATTAAAATGGCCAATAAAAAAAGGTAAAGCATTAAAGATTTTTTCATTTTTGTACTATAATTTAAATTGTAATTTCTAAGTTGTCATACGCCAGGAAAACATTTTTCGGCAAGTGCTTTTGCACTTCTTCATGAAATCCTAAAACGTGGCTAATATGTGTAAGATAGGCCTTTTCGGGCTGAATCAAATGTATAAAATCTAATGCTTCCTGCAAATTAAAATGTGTATCGTGCGGTTCTAACCTTAACGCATTCACAACCAAAACTTTTAGGCCTTTCAGTTTTTGAATTTCTTCTGTAGCAATTGTTTTTACATCTGTCAGATAAGCAAAATCGTCTATTCGATAACCAAAAACCTGCAAATCACCATGCATCACATTTATGGGAACAGCCATTTTATCGCCCACCGCAAAAGGTTCATTATTGATGACTTCTATTGTTTTTACACTTGGCGCACCGGGATATTTATTTACGGTTTCAAACACATAATCAAAGCGACGTTTGAGGTTGTCAATCACGCGCTGATGCGCATAAACCGGAATCTCGCCCTGTCTGAAATTAAACGGGCGAATATCATCCAGACCAGCGGTATGATCTGCATGTTCGTGCGTAAACAAAATAGCATCCAAATGCTTGCATCCGCAAGAAAGCATTTGCTGTCTAAAATCGGGTCCGCAATCGATTACATAAGAATGATTACCCCATGTAATCCAGATGGATACACGAAGTCTTTTATCCTTAGCATCAGTGCTTTTACAAACGGGATGATCGACCCCAATAATAGGGATACCCTGAGAAGTTCCAGTACCTAAAAAATAGACTTTCAATTGAACATGTTTTTTTTACAAAAATAGGATTATTTCTCTTTCATTAGAAACCTAATTTGCTAACTTTGTAACAAATCTATTTAAAATAAAATGGGTACAGAAATAAAACTCAAAGGTGACAAGGTCATCGAACAGATTCCTTCTATAAAAGACAAAGCGTTACGCATTAATTTAAACGAGAACATCTACGGAACTTTTGCCGAAATTGGCGCTGGACAAGAAACAGTAAGGCATTTTTTCAGATCTGGAGGTTCATCGGGAACAATTGCAAAAGCAATGTCTGCCTATGATAAAGATTTTAGTGATGCCGTTTATGGTATCGAAGGCGATGGTCGCTATGTGACCGAAAACCGACTCAAGAAAATGTTAACCTTTGAAGGTGAACTTATTGAAGAACGCCTGAGCCGAGAAAAACACCCCAATAAACTTTTCTTTAGTTACGCCAATACCGTTGCAACTATCGATTTTGCCAAACAATTTAAAGGTCACGGCTGGGTAGGAATACGTTACCAAATAGAACCTGACGAAGCATACAACGAAATTATTCTACACATTCGTTTTAAAGAAACCGACGCTCGTCTGCAACAAGAAACGCTCGGTATTTTAGGAGTAAACCTTATTTACGGCGCCTTTTATAAATACAATGATCCAAAACGATTACTTCGTTACCTATACGATCACTTAGATAAAGACCAACTCGAAATTGACACGATAAACTTCTCAGGACCTCGTTTTGCAGATGTTGACAACCGTTTGATGAGTTTACAATTGGTCAAAAACGGAATGACAGATGCCGTAATGTTTAATCCTGAAGGAAAAAATATTCTTCCTGCTGCCATTTTATACAAAAAAAATCTTCTTGCTTTAAGAGGAAGTTTTCGTCCCGTTACCAAAGTAAATATGGACATGTACGAGAAATCACTAAAGATGTTTCTCGAAGAAAATAAAGTAGAAAAAGACAATACATTGGTGGTTTTTGAAATTACACTTTCGAATTTGCGTTCGGATGGTGAAATTGACGAACGTGACTTTATGGACAGAGCCGAATTGCTCTGCTCATTGGGTCAAACCGTAATGATTTCGAACTTCCAGGAATACTATAAAGTCGTAGAATATTTTGCCAATTATACCAAAGCCAGAATGGGATTGGCGATGGGAGTCAACAACTTAGTTGATATTTTTGATGAGAAATACTACCGCCATTTAAGTGGTGGAATCCTTGAAGCTTTCGGAAAATTATTCTACCGTGACATGAAGGTTTTCTTGTATCCGATGTTGGATGACAATGGCGTTCTAATGAATTCTGATAACCTGAAAGTACATCCTAGAATGAAAGAATTATACAAATTCTTCAAATTTAACGGAAAAGTAGTTGATATTGCCGATTACGACCCAAACAATCTGGAAGTTTTCTCTCGCGAAGTCTTAAAAATGATCAACCAAGGTTTATCAGGATGGGAACACATGCTTCCTGCAGGTATTCCGGAAATTATAAAAGAGCACCACCTTTTTGGCTACCATCCACAAAAAGAATTAGAACAAAAATAATTTTGGTGATGCACAGAATTAAAAAGTCCAAAGAAGCAGATTGCTTTTTTGGACTTTCTATTTTTTTAGAAGCAATTTCCTGCTATCCGCTTGTATCTTTTGTTTTTTAAAGAAAAAAACAAAAGGATACCGCTTCTATCAGGGCTAGAGCTCTCGGTTTTATAAGAAACCTGAGGTATATTTCTCTGTAAAACTTCCGCTTCGGTCAAGTTGACATTTTACTGCTCACAAAAAACTTTTACAGAAAACCTATTTTAAGATTTGAGCTGCGTGTTCTTTGGTTTTTACGTTTTCGATTACCTCGTCTATGATGCCGTTTTCGTCAATTACAAAAGTTGTTCTGTGAATACCGTCATATTCTTTTCCCATAAACTTTTTTGGTCCCCAAACGCCAAAAGCAGTAATAACCGATTTATCTTCGTCTGCCAATAATGCAAAAGGAAATTCGTATTTGTCTTTAAATTTTCCCTGTGCTTTCTGACTGTCGGCACTTACGCCCAATAACTCGTAATTGTTGGCTTTAAAACGCTCAAAATTATCTCTTAAATCACATGCTTCTGCCGTGCAGCCTGGTGTATTTGCTTTTGGATAAAAGAAAACTACTAATTTTTTTCCTTTGTAATCTGCCAATTGATGTGTTTTACCATCTTGGTCAACTCCTGAAAAACTGGGTGCTTTATCGCCTTTTTTTAATGTTGTCATCTTTTTTATTTTAGAATATTAATTTTAGCTGTTTAATTGTTTTGTCTGTAAATAAGTCATTTAAAATTGTACCCGAATAACATCTCGATTACTACTACTGCTCCTGCCCCAGATTGCCGAGAAAACCCCGGAGTTGTGGTAGCTTACATTTTTTGCTTTTACAAAGCGACCAGCGGAAGCTCTTGTAAATGCTTAAAAATGTTGCTAACACAATGAGGAGTTGAAACAGAAAGCTGGATTAGGCACATCATGAAAATTATACTATTTTTACGAGACTAAAATTACGGAAATGAATAAAGAAGCTCGTGTAACATTTGTTATAAATACGTTAAAAGAACTCTATCCAACCATACCGATTCCACTAGACCATAAAGATCCTTATACCTTGTTGATTGCCGTTTTGCTTTCGGCGCAATGTACCGATGTGCGTGTCAACCAAATTACACCTTTGCTTTTTGCAAAAGCGGATAATCCTTATGATATGATAAAAATGTCGGTAGAAGAAATTAAGGAAATTATTAGGCCTTGTGGTTTGTCTCCGATGAAATCGAAGGGAATTCATGGTTTATCGCACATTTTGATAGACAAACATGATGGCAAAGTGCCACAGAGTTTTGAAGCTCTTGAAGAATTACCGGCGGTGGGTCATAAAACGGCAAGTGTGGTGATGTCGCAAGCATTTGGAGTTCCTGCTTTTCCTGTGGACACACATATTCACAGGCTGATGTACCGATGGAATCTTTCGAATGGGAAGAATGTAGCTCAGACCGAAAAAGATGCCAAACGACTTTTTCCGAGAGAAATATGGAACGATTTGCACCTGCAAATCATTTGGTACGGACGAGAATATTCGCCCGCAAGAGGCTGGAATCTTGAGAAAGATATCATTACCCGAACAATTGGTAAAAAATCTGTTATAGAAGAAGCTACTAAAAAGAAAATTTAGTAGCTTCTTTATTCTTGGTTACATTCCGCTTTTTAAGGAATTGTATTCAGTGGTCATATTTAGTGATCTGTATATTCCTAAAAGAGATTTTGTTGCATCTTCATTTTTAGGTTCTAAAGTCAATGCTTTCTGGAGATACGGAATCGCACTTTTGACAATTTCGTCTTTCTGTGCATCTAATTTATCGTATTCTTTCATTTCTTTTGGAGTGTTGCCCAGCAAAGCCATCTGATCTACTAATGCTCTTTTTAATTGTATTTTTACATAAGCGAGATTAATGTAACAATTGATACAATTTGGATTTACCTGTAATCCTTCGAGATAATATTTTTCTGCGTTTGTAAAATCATTTCTCTCTAAATAACAAAAAGCCAAAGCGGTGATAATATCTTCTTTTTTTGAAGGTGGAAATACATTGCGAGGCTTCTCGTAAAGGCCTTCTTTTATGTTAGATTCTCTGGCACTCAAAGAGATAAAAGCTTCTTCTGTTTTTGTTTTTTTGTTTGTAGCATAATAAACTAATCCTTTTCCGGTATAATTTATTTTTTTAAGTTGCTCAAAATATTTTATGGCCGAAACATAATCCTTTCCTGTTAGAGAAGAAGATGCAGCATTGTAGAGGTTTAAGGTATCTCTTTTATCAAATAGGTAAACTTCGTAACTTTTATCGGCGCTTTCTTTGTATTTCGCGGCCTGATAATCATTGTATGCTCCATCTACAAGTGTAGATTTCATCTGTTTTAAAGCCAAATTTGCTTTTACTGCATATCGGTAAACCCTGGAATCATTTTCGTACAAAAGTACATCTTGGTAAGCAGCAGACGCCAAAGCAAAATTATTAGCAGCATCTATATTTTTGGAAGCCAACTCTTTGTAAACATTTCCTTTTAAAAAAAAATAGTCTGTTTTTACATCATCTGGGGCATTTAATACCTGATATTCCATTTTTTTCAGAACATCCAATGCCTCTTCTGCTTTTCCTTTATCGTAGAACGATTGCGCTTCTTTTATTTGATCTTTTTGAGCAAATATTCCAACATTTATCAATAGTAATAATGATAATGTTATTAGATTCTTTTTCATTTTCATTTTCATTTTCGGTTAAGTTTGATTGTTAAATAGATTTTACGGTTAATCTTGACAAATCTTCTAGCAAGCAACTATGCTGAAAATTTTGTTTTAACCATATTTGGGGCAAATAGTACTTAAAATAAAGTACAAAATTGCGCTCTTACTTACTGTAAGGAGTACGCTAAATGCTCCATCAGTCTTAGATTCTTTCCGAAACATTAAGATGATGTACAACAAACAAAACGAAATAAAATAGTGTAATTTTTCTTCATATAACAATTGATTTAGTTAAACATTTATTTAGTGACTTATAATAGTTATTCTTTTAAATTTAAAGGATTTTTACACAAAAACCTTTATCATTGGGTAATTTTGCTGAATAAAAAATTACTTTTTAACTAAAATAAAACTAATTATCGAATAAATAAACAAAAGTTAATTAAAATATGAAAATTTAACTAAACCGTAGCAAAAATACAGTTAAAACCTTACATATTATTATGTAAAAAACAAAAATAGTGGAAAAATATTCGTTTTTTTTTAAGTTAAAGAAAAGCTTAGCTTGAAAATTATTCATAAAAAAAATTCACCGAATGTATCTGCATACAAAGAGTGAATTTTTAGACCAAACGACCAGTTGGTTTTTCTTTACTATCAACATCCGCCAGAAAAAGCGGAATGTTTTAATTAGCTATAATTTCGATTCTTTTATTATTAACTTTCACAACAGTTAAGGCTTGTGAATAGCTTAATAAAAAAGAAACTACTTCTTTTTTAGGCTTTAAGTCTTGAGCAACTAACGCCTTTTTAGAGTAAATTTTTGCCATACTATAATTTGTTTTATTATAGTATAACGACCTAATACTTAAAATAGTATTAGTTGGTTAAAACAATTTGATGTTTGTCTATAATTTTTCTCAAATTCATCAATGCATAACGCATTCTGCCCAGTGCTGTGTTGATGCTAACGCCCGTAAGTTCTGAAATTTCTTTGAAACTCATATCCTGATACATTCGCATAACCAAAACTTCTTTTTGATCCATCGGAAGTTCTTCTATAAGTCTTTTTAGGTCAACCTCAACCTGATCTACGATCATTTTGTTCTCGATCGTAAGCGAATCATCAGACATGATAGAAAAAATCGAAAACTCTTCGGTCTCTCTATACATGGGCATTTTTTTTGTTTTGCGAAAGTGATCTACAATTAAATTATGAGAAATACGCATTACCCAAGGAAGGAATTTACCTTCTTCGTTATATGAATTACTTTTTAAGGTTTTAATTACCTTAATAAAAGTATCCTGAAAAATATCATTTGAAATGTCTCTATCAGCAATCTTAGAATATATAAATCCATATATTTTAGATTCGTGCCTGTTTATCAATGTAGCAAGAGAATTTTCGTTGCCCTCGATATAGTTTTTTACTAATAGAGCGTCTGGAATATGCAGATCAGCCATAATACTAACTTTTTAGTTTCTGTTTAAAATTTAAAGATTTTTTCTAAAAAGTAGTGTTATTGTATAGGCTTATCCGTTTATGAGTTATGTTAAATATTTGTTCAAATTTAACAAATAAATATTTTAAAAAGCAAATGAAATTAATAATAATTAATAATAAATTCTCAAAAAACGAAAAGAAACTCTAAAATATATCGCTTCGTTGCCTGATAATAGTAAAAAAGTGAACAATTTAACAATTTAGCAAGCATATCTAAACATCTAAAAATAAGAACTTTAACTTTTATTTTTTGTAGTATTAATTGTAATTATACAATACTACTGATAAACTCTTATATAATCTATATTGTATTTTTGTGGCAAAACCTTGTCATCTACTTCCGGGCCACCAAAGTTTCCTCCGATTGCCAAATTAACGATGATATAAAAAGGCTTATCAAACGGCCATGTATCGTCATTTTTTACTTCCGGATTAAAGGTATAAACCAATGTAGTATCCACAAAAAACTCAATTTTATCTTTTGTCCACTCGATGGCATAAACGTGATACCCTTCTTCTATGTTATCAAATTTTGTTTTTTTTGTATTAATACTGTTTCCGTGACTGTCTTGTGTGTGCAAGGTTGTATAAACCATGTGAGGCTCTTTGCCAATGTATTCTAAAATATCTATTTCGCCTGTTTTCGGCCATTTTACTTCATCAATATTTGCGCCTAACATCCAGAATGCTGGCCATAAACCCTGACCTATTGGCAATTTTGCTCTGGCCTCTATTCTACCATATAAAAACTCTTTTTTTCCTTTTGTCGTGATTTTGGTAGAGGTGTATTTATCTCCTTCTTTTCGGGCTTCGATAATTAGGTCTCCTTTTTTTATCTGATGATTGTTTTGGGTATAAATCTGTCTTTCATTATTTCCCCAGCCGCAAAGATTAGGACATCCATCACCCAGCTCGTAATTCCAAACGGACTCATTTAATGTTTTTTTATTAAAATTCTCCTCCCACACGAGTTTTCTTTCTGCTTGTTGCGCCCAACAAAAATTACTCATTATGAGTAGCGCTATTATTTTTTTCATCTGCTAAATATTTCATTAAAAAAATAAGAAGGTAAGCCTTAAGCCGACCTTCTTATCCAAAATTATTACTAATCAAAACCTATTGATATACTCTAACATAATCGATCTCCATCGAAGATTGTGTAAAAGCAGGATCAATATTTCCTCCAAAACTTCCTCCCATTGCAACGTTTAAAATCAAGAAAAAATCTTTATTGAATGGTAATGAAGCACTATTTGCAACCGAATGAATCAGTTCGTCGTCTACATAAATTTTTACAGAAGCTGGATTCCAAATGGTTTTATACACATGAAATTCTGTAGAAACATTGGCAATTGTTTTAGAGCCTGTATTTCCATTTCCTCCAGAATTTCCAGGATAATGAAGGGTTCCATGAATCACATTTTGATTGTTCCCCACATGCTCCATAATATCTATTTCGCCACAAGCAGGCCAAAAGTTTGTTGCATAATTTTCTCCCAACATCCAGATGGCTGGCCAGGTCCCTGCGCCTATTGGCAATTTGGCTCTCACTTCAACTTTACCATACGTAAACTCAAATTTATTTTCTGATTTTAATCTTGCTGAAGAATAATCTGCTCCACCTGAAGCTTCTTTTTTAGCAGTGATTTTTAAGTTTCCGCCTTGTACAATAACATTTGTATTGGCCGTGGTATAGTTTTGTTTTTCGCCATTTCCCCAACCATTATCGCCTCTACCTGTATCAAATCCCCATTTGGTAGCATCCGGAGCTCCATCGGTATTAAACTCATCCGAAAAAACCAAATTTGTATAATCAACAGCTTGGTTTTGCGTTGGTTTTGTTGTGGTAAAAATATGATACCAAGCCAAAGCAGGATTTCCGCCCATAACGGCTCTAACTACCATTCTATTTGCTGTAATCGACAGGATCTCGTAAGAAGATTGACCAATATAATACCCCATAAAACCTCCGTCAGAGAAATTCATTGTAGTACCGCGAGTTTGCGTAGCGCTATTAGGATTGGCCATAACGACAGATTCTGAAGGGCTTAGCGAAACCGTTTTTAATCCGCCTGTATTGTATGCCAAACAAGCATCATCAGGAGAACTTCCTCCTGCAACACTTGCAAAAGAAGCATTAAAGAATGTACTTCCTCCATTATCCAATTGATATTTTAATTGTTCTCCGTCAAGCGAAAAAGTCAATACATTCTCGTACAAACAACTACTAGCCGGTGCTGCCGCTTTTTCCCAAGCTGCTGCCTGATAATAATTAGCATAATAATTTTTGGTAGCATCTCCATCATTTTGCCCTACGCCTAAATGTCCTGGCTCTGATGCCGACCAATACCATTTTTTAGACGATCCTCCTGTTAAGAACTGAACCGCTTCATCATCACTAAAATTACTTAAAACCGTAACATCAATTGTGGTGTTGGAAGCAATTCCGCCTTTTCCGGTAACAATTGCTGTAACAGTATAGGTATTGACACCCGTTTTGGTAAAACGTTTGGTGAATATACCACTTGGAGAATTCTCTGAAGTTCCGTCGCTAAACACAAATTTATACGATATGGCATTATCGGCCGTTGCCGTTAATTTTACCATTCCCGAACCGTCTCCGTTGGGAGCTGCTGTAGTACTACCTACAATTTCGGCCGTTATTTTTAGATTGTTTGGCGCAGATAAATCACCAAAAGCATAATCGTCTTTTTGGCAACCCGTCATCAAGAGAATCGTAAATAACGATATTATTTTTATAATTGTTTTTTTACTCATGATTTCTAGTTTTAATTGAATTGTTTAATGTCATCAAAATAATAAATGGAACCTGTTCCCATTTGTCCAAAGTCTGGAAATAAAATTACCCTATCGTACTTATTAGCGGCACTAAAACCAGGTGCAGTTGTTAAGTCAAACGTCAGCTCTTGCCATGCATTTGCTGTTGTTGTAGTGGCATGTACTTCTATAAAAACTGTTGGATTTCCGTTTCCATCTTTTGGCGAGGTTGAAACTTCCATTTTATATAAGATATCAGCTCCTACTTTTGGAGACCATACCGTAACTTTAACTTTATTCCCTTTAGTATAATCAATTGCATTTTCTAAGTCTAAACTAGCTCCTGCCCAAACTTGAGCACCCGACAGTTTTTCTATTTTAACGACTTTATTCGATACATTGGCTCCTGTTTTATCTGGATTCGTTACAACACTAACCGGAATTGCTCCAAAATTTGCGTCTCCGAAACCAGACCAGGCGTATGTTAATGTCCCTGATTCAAAATCCAGAGGCAATTCAATAGCTTGAGAAGGCGTTTTATAAAAATAGATATTATCAATAAAAACCCCTTTTCCAGCAGGATTTCCAACCAATTTCAGTTGAAAAATATCCGCTACTGTAAATCCGCTCTGACTTGTAAATGCTGAAATCGGAATATCAATACTGGTCCATTCGTTTGCAATTAAATCCTTTATTACTGGTCTTTCTCCATTCGTTTTACTGATAAGAAAAATTTCAAGTTTTGGCAAATCTGCTGTCCAAACATCCATGTGGATAAAATCCATTCCGGAAACATCGATTGATGTATTGTCTGCCAATGCAATTCCTTCGTAATTCAAATTAATATAATTCAATATTTTATCTCCGTTCAAATCAAACTCTGAATAAGTAGTGGATTGTCCCCAATTTGGATAAAAGTTTGTTCCCGCAAGATTTGTATATTTTGCACTGTAAATCGAAATTACATCTCCAACCTGTCTGGTTGGTTGTATTGGGGCAGAAGCTGTTGGATTAAGAACCAATTTGGCTTCAAAATCCTGAATTTTCTCTGTAGTCTGTATCGCCGCACTTTTTGAAACTACACGAATACTGTAAACTCCAGGTTGCTGATAAGTATAAGAAACTGATTCGCCATTATTTGCCGTAATAGGTTCCGGTTTTCCTGCTTCTCCAAAATAAACATCGTAGAACATAGCAAAGTCTGCTGTTGCTTTTACGGTTATTTTTTTAGAAACTGATAAATCATTGGTAATAACGACTACCAAATTTTGAGGTGCTTTAAAAGATACCATCACTTCTTGAGTAACTTCTGTCACCTTTCCGGTAATACCCATAGCCATAATTTTGGCTTGATAAATACCTTCCTTGTAAGTATGTGTTACCGTTCCGCCGGCAGCAAAATAATCAGATTGGGGACTTCCGTCTCCGAAATTTATTTTGTACTGCGTTACTCCTTCGCCTTTAGGCAAAAAAGTTACCTTACCAGAATTATCCTGAGTTACGGTGGTCAAAGCCGAAATATTGGCCGGTCCTTCAATTCCTTCTAAATCAATGTCACTGCTATCATTCGAACAAGCCATTAGCATTGCCAGAACGAAAAGACTTATAATAAAATGTATCTTTTTCATAATTATTTTTTTTAATAACCAGGGTTTTGTTGCCAGTTTCCGTTTGCAAATTGAATTTCCTCAATTGGAAGCGGAAACAATTCATTTTTGTTCGCCGTAAAACCTGGTATCTTTCCAACTGCTTTTCCTGTTCGTACCAAGTCAAAGAAACGATGTCCCTCTCCAAAAAGTTCTACTCTTCTTTCTGCTAAAATGAAATCAGTCAATGCGGCTCCGGAAGCTGCAATATCATGATTGTTGTCTCCAAAAGCACGTCTTCGCACTTCGTTCAGATATCCTCTTGCTTTTCCATCATCAATTCCTCCACGATTATACGCTTCGGCAGCCATAAGCAAAACATCGGCATAACGAATCGCTCTGTAATTGTTCGGATTGGTTAAGTTTAAGTCTCCTGCAGCCGTTGAACTTCGTTTTCTCGGTAAATATTTTCTATTAAAATATCCTGTGTCTTCATTTCCTTTTCCGTAAGTAACTCCATTTCCGTTATCGAATGCAGTATTAGCACCAGCAAAAGCAACAATATCTAAAATAGCCACATCTTTACGTCTGTCACCCACTTCAAAAGCATTTACAGCATCTACAGTTGGAATATTAAAGCTAAATCCTGATGAAAAGAGTGGTCCGGAAAAATTTCTAATACCGTTAAAACCAACAGCTACGTTTCCTTCACTACATTGCAAACAAGTAAAACCAGCTCCTTCTACATCTGTATATTGTACTTCAAAAACAGATTCTGCTCCATTTTCTCCATCCATTTCAAACATAGCGTTGTAATCTGTCACTAACGAATAATTGCCTGAACCAATAAGACTCTCTAAAGTAGTCGCCGCTTGCGTAAATTTATTTTGGTACAAATAGGCCTTTCCAAGTAAGGCTTGTGCAGCACCTTTGGTAGCTCTGCCTTTTTGAGCAGCAGTTGGAGACAAATTCGCAATAGCATAAGTTAAATCGGCCTCTATAGAAGCATACACTTCTGCTGCTGCTGAACGTGGAATTGTTTTTTCATCACCAATTTTAAATCTGGCATCACCTTTCATCGGAATTCCTCCAAACCATTTTACTAACTCAAATTGGTAATAGGCTCTAAGAAAACGTGCTTCGGCAATCAGTTGCGTTTTTCCTTCAAAATCAGTTTTATTTTGAAATTCAAGTATGTAATTTGCTCTTTGTACACCTGCAAACATCCAGTTCCAGATATCTCTTACATTACTATTTACCTGAGTATGAATCATGTCATCGACTTGTTGAAAGCCAATAACATCAGTAGGGCTTTCTCCTCCGGCAAAAGTGTTGTCTGAGGCTATTTCGCCCAATAAAACATTCACATAAGAAGACTGAAGCAAATCGTAAGCCGCAATTAAAGCAAGATCGTAATCTGCTTTCGAATTAAAATAATTCTCAGAATCTATTGAATACTCCGGAGTAGTGGCTACAAAATCATCTGAACAAGAAACACTTATTACAGAGAATAAAGTAATCGTTATAATGGTTGTTACTAAATATTTTTTCATTTTAATTCCAATTAAAAATTAATGTTTAATCCCAATAAATACGTTCTTGGTATTGGATAGAATCCGTAATCAATTCCTCCTCCAATTGGAGCTCCGTTTGAAGCACCTGGATCAAAACCTTTGTATTTGGTAAAAGTGTACAAATTATTGACACCTGTGTATAATCTCAGTTTTGTCATACCTGCTTTTGCAGTAATATCAGGGTTTAAAGTATATCCTAATTGTATGTTTTGAATTCTGATGTAAGAAGCATCTTCTACAAAATAATTCGAAAAAACATTGTTGGCTGTAGCGCCCGTAGTCACTCTTGGTACCGTCGTACTTGTGCCCTCGCCTGTCCATCTGTCTAAAACATAATCTAAACGATTGGCATCTGATAATGTTCTTTCGTAGTTTCGAACCATATCATTTCCTACTGAAGCAAAAGTGTACATAGAAAAATCTACGTTTTTATAATTTAACTGTAAATTGAATCCCATGGTTGCATCTGGAATAGGATCACCAATATTCGTTCTGTCTTTTGTGTCTAAAACGCCATCTCCGTTTGTATCTACATAACGAATATCGCCAGGTGCAGCATTTGCGCCCAAAGCTACCTGAGAAGGATGTGCGTCAACCTCGGCCTGATTTTGAAAAATTCCATCTGTCTTATATCCATAAAAATACCCCATTGGTTTTCCAATTTCCATTCTTGATGGAGCCGGCTGACCTACTCCAAAAGAACCACCTTCGATAAAACCAATTCCGTTATTTACTTCTAAGACTTCGTTTTTAAGAAATGTAACGTTATAGCCGATAGTCATCGAAAAGTTATCAGAGAATTTTTCTGAGTAATCAATTGCAAATTCAAAACCTGAATTTCTAACGCTACCCGCATTCAATGTTGGCGAACTTGCACCAGGAGCTCCAATACCTGTGATTCCTGAAACTGGAATATTTTGTATTAATAAATCATTCCGTGTATCAATAAAATAATCAGCCACTACGTTTACTTTATCATTCATTAGTTTTGCATCCAAACCAACGTCAAATTTTCTTGCTCCTTCCCATTTTAGATTTGGATTTGGCACCTGACCGGTTGCGATTCCGTTTACCAAAGTGCCATCAAAAACATACGTTGCCTCACCGGTTAACAATGCTAAATAACCAAAATTTGGAATTTGATCATTTCCTAAAGTTCCGTAACTTCCTCTTAGTTTTAAAAAGCTGATTGTTTTTGATTCTCCAAAAAATCCTTCGTCAGAAATCACCCATCCTGCTGTAAGAGAAGGAAAATAACCTACTTTGTTCCCTGGTCCGAATTTGGTAGAGGAGTCTCGACGCAATATGGCAGATAATAAATATTTTCCTTTGTAATCGTATTGCAGTCTTCCAAAATAAGAAAGCCTTCTTTGGTCGTAAACATAACCACTCGTATTTAGCGCTTCTGAAATACCTTTTGTCAAAGAAAGATCGGCAAACTGCCAAGAATTATTTGGTACATCAAAACCTGTCGCAAACAAGCCATTTCCCCATTCTCTAAAAATGGTAGTTCCGATCGTTCCTGTTACATTATGTTTATCTTCAAATTTCTTCGTGTAAGTTCCAAAAAGGTCAAAAGAATAGTTATTATCATTTACTGTATTTTGAGTTACAGAACTTCTTTGTACATCAAAAACTTTTCCCCCGTAACTTATTTGTTTTGCAAAATTCTTTCCTTCACTATTTGAAGTGTTAAAACCAATAGCACTTGATAATACAAATCCGTTAAAAATTTTAAAATCCAAACCAAAATTTCCATTGATTTTTTTATAATTGTAATCATTATAAGTATTGGCTATTTGCGCTAATGGATTGATAATTTCTGTTCCTAATCCAGTGGTACTAGGCACTAACGAAAAATCACCATTAGCATTGTAAGGACTTAAAGTTGCCGGTACATTTAAAGCATTAAATAAAACAGAACCTAAGCCGTTTTCGTTTAATGTTTTTCTAGTAAAATAAGTATAAATAAGATTGGTTTTTAATTTAATTCTATCGCTTAAATCGGCTCCAAGAGCTATTCTGGCTGTATTTCTTAAAAAACCAGATTTATCTCCGCCAACAATACCTTCCTGATCCAAATGCGAACCACTAATAGAATAAGTAATTTTTTCTGAACCTCCGGAAAAAGACAAATCATGATTAATAATCGGAACTCCTTTACCAAAAACTTCATCCTGCCAATCTGTACCTTTAGCTAAATTGCTTATGTTAGGGTAAGGAAGCGCTCTACCACCATTAGCATAGCTTTCGTTTAATAATAAACCGTATTCTGTTGCGTTTAGTGTTGGTAATTTTCTGGATGTTTCCTGAAATCCTGTATAAGCATTATAGGACACTTTTGTTTGAGAATTTTTTCTACCCATTTTAGTGGTAATCAAAACAACACCATTTGCTCCAATTGATCCGTAAATGGCTGCTTGAGCATCTTTTAATACAGTTATGGTTTCAATATCATTAGGGTTAAGTAAACTCAAATCGCCCTGGTAGCCGTCTATAATCATTAGCGGACCGTTTTGTCCGTTGGTTGCGATACCACGTATACGAATATCTAATCCTGCTCCAGGTGCTCCGGATTGAGTCGTTACGTTTACACCAGAAACGGTTCCTTGCAAAGCTTGTTCTACTTTGATAGGTTTTAAAATCTCCAGCGTTTTGCTACCAACCGTTGATACAGCACCCGTAACTTCTCTCCTTTTTTGACTACCATATCCAATAACGACAACTTCATCAAGTGATCTGGCATCCTCAGCCAATTTGACGGTTATTTTGCTATCAGATACAATAACTTCCTGCGTTCTAAAACCAATGTAACTTACTGCAATGATAGAGCCCTTGGGAACTGCAGTTAGTTTAAAAGATCCGTCAAAGTCTGTGGTTGTACTTTGCGAAGAACCTTTCACTTTTACATTCACGCCAGGTAATGATAAACCTGATGCATCAAGCACTGTTCCGTTTACCTCTAAGTTTTGCGAAAACGCAAAAGATGTAAACAGCATGAGTGCCATTAATAATAATTTAGATTTCATAATTAGTTAGTTTTTATTGAATATAAAATTATCGCATCTTATTAAGAATAAAATAAAATTCACCACAACAAAAAACATACATCTTAAAAAAAGACAATAAAATTCAAGATATCATAAAAAAACATACGACAAATCAACAAAATAGAAATGTTAATTTTTTTAACAGAAAAGCCGAAAATCATGAATAAAGGACAAATGTTGAGGTAATGTATAGTTTTTCAAACGAAATTTTAGCCCAACTATACAGCCAAGATATACTCTACTAAACCGATTTCGTGCTGTAAATCCATTTTTTTACGCAAACGATATCGCTTTATTTCTACACTTCTAACCGAAATATTAAACAAAGGTGCAATCTCTTTTGAGGAAAGATTCAAGCGCAAATACGCACACAAACGCAAATCATTTGGAGTCAAAACAGGATGCAATTGTTTTATTCTTTTTAAGAAATCTTTATCTGCATTGTCAAAAGCTTCTTTAAAAACTTTCCAGGAATCTTCCTCTGTAATATTTTTATTGATGGTTCTAATTACCGATTTGATATTATTATCATCATCCTGATTGGTTTTCTTCAAATCTTCCTTGATAAAAGCCAGAAGCTCGTTTTTGCTGTTAAGACTCATCGTAGAAACTGCCAGTTCCCGATTTTTGTTGTCAACATCCTGAGACAATTGCTCATTTCGTAACTTCATCAATTGTTGCTCGTTTTCCAACTCTTTAATTTCGAGCAAAAGATTATTCTCTTCAATGAGCTTCTCTTTTTGTTTTTGATAAAAATTTCGATAGGCTTTATTGATAAAATATCCAATTACAAATACAATTATTAAGTAAATAAAGCAAGTAAAATTGGTGAGATACCACGGTTTTAAAATTTCGAATGTATAAGTTGCCGTATTCTCTAAAACTATATTCGCATATTTTGCTCTTAACTTAAAAGTATATTCACCAGGCGATAAATTCTTAAAATTTACGGATGATTTTGTGCTCCATTCGCTCCAATCGTTCTGAAAACCTTCTAATAAATATTGGTATTCAGAATTGATATATTTGCTGTATTCCGGAACAGTATAATTTATAGTAATATTGTTTTCATTCGATTTGAAACTTCCTTTTTCTTGCAAAACAACATTCGTAAGGGTCTGATTTTGCTTATTGATCGAAATTTCCGAAATAGCGACTGCGTAATTCCTAAAACTCAAATCATCGATATTCAAAGTATAATAACCATCTGTGGTTCCGATAAGATAGGTTGATTTTGAAATTTGCGTGACATTTTCAAACCCCGACATCGAATTGGTTAGAGAAGATGGAATCGGAATCACATTTTGCTTCAGCTGATTACTTAGTTTACTGGCAGAAAAATAATGGATATAATTTTTAGAAAACAACCATATTTTATTCGCATTATCAACAATTAATTTTCCCGAAGTATACTCGTCTTTTTCAAAAATGGCACTTAACAATCTATCTTTTTCAAACTTTTTTGTGGAGGAATTAAGTTTAAAAATCCCTCCTTTATAAGCGTAATAAATCGAATTATTAAATTTTGTCAAACTTGCATTTTTTCCAATTTTTGGAGACGAATACGTATAAAATCCTTTTGTGCTTAAAAGATTATTATCTAATTTTAATCTAAAAATACCTTTGTATTCGTGACTTACGTAAAGATCCAAATTGGGCAAAATTTCGAAATAACGGGAAGAATAGTCAAATCCTTTTATTTTATTTTTAAAAATCCATTGATTGCCTACTTTTTCTAAAACCGAAATCCCGTAATAATTTCCCTGAAGCAATTTATTTTTATTTTGAGGAACAGCTTCAAATTTCCATGTTCCCGATGCCGAAAATATATTTCTGGCGAGAGTATTTTCTATTACAAATGTGCCTGAATCATGACCGCAAAACAATGTATTATCATATTTAAACAACGACCATACCTGCCCTTTTGTACCCTGTACAAACTGAAAATCGGCATTGGTCTGGTATTTTTTACAAAATAACCCCTGATTTGTCCCTACATACAACAGACCGTTGTGTGTGATAGAGGCATATACGGTACCCAAAACACCCGTATCGTCTGTAAAACTATGCACAGGAGATTTGAGGTTAATACAATTGATTCCGTTATCAAGTCCCGTCCATAAATTGTGATCTTTATCCTCAAATAAGGACAACGCAGTATTATTGCTCAGGCCTTTGCTCTGCGAGATATGATACTTTAATTTACCTGTACTCGACAAAATAAAAATACCATTCGAGACCGTTCCTAAAGCATAACTTCCATCCTGCAATCGCTGGCTACTGTATACGAAACTCGATTTTAGTTCCTGATCGACATCGGTAACAAAATGTGTTAAATTACTTCCTGCTAATTTATAAAAACCATCTAATTGCGTCTGGATCATCAATCCTTCTTCGATAGCAAAAATATTAGCAATAGTAAATTTCTTTAAAACAGGATGGTCTGAAATCAATTTTTCTTTACCGCCTTCAATCTCAAATAACCCTTTTTTTAGGGTTTGAAAATAAATAGCATTTTTGCTCGAAAATGACTTTACCACGCCACTTTTGGGTGCGATAATTTTAAACTTCTTGGTTTTGGTATCGTAAATATAAATACGGTTCAGCGATTGAAACAAAATCCATTGATCGTATTTTAAAATGTTCCAAAACTGCTCATCATCCAGAATTTTGCTTTTAATGCGATCGCTCAGTGAGGTATATTGTAATTTTCCGTTGGCGTGACGGGTCCAATAGCCAAAATTCATGTAACAACCTGTGTAAATGGTGTTATCAATCACTTTTACAGACCGCATAATGGTTTCATTTGGAGTCGGATACAAATCCCAATTGGTACCATTATATTCTAAAAGTCCTTCATTATTAGCAAAATACAAATAATTTTGATCGTCCTGAACAATCATCCAACTTTGATTTCCAGCACCATATATTGCAGGAGGAAATTTTATAATAGGCGGAAGCTCTTGCGAAAATAGGACAAAACCTATGCAAAAAAACAGTATCGATAGTTTTGTTTTCAAATTTATGAGATGGTTTATTTATTAGAAAAACAGTTCTAAAATAGCATATTTTATACAGAAAATACAAATTTCCACTAAAAAAATAGCATTACAAAAAAGAAATCGTTAACAAACGATTCTGTTAAGATTTGGAACAATGTCATTAACAAAACTCAATTCAAAATTGATTACTTTTGTAAAAATTGACATTTTTTATGCAAATCGATCTCTCAACACTCGACCCAAAACAGAATATCATCATCAAAGGCGCACAAGTACATAATTTAAAAAATGTAGATGTTGCGATTCCTCGAAACAAACTCGTAGTAATTACGGGACTTTCCGGATCAGGAAAATCGAGTTTAGCCTTTGATACTTTGTATGCAGAGGGACAGCGCCGTTATGTAGAGAGTTTATCGTCGTATGCACGTCAATTTTTAGGTCGTTTAGACAAACCAAAAGTAGAATATATTAAAGGTATTGCACCCGCAATTGCTATCGAGCAAAAAGTAAATACCACCAACGCTCGTTCTACCGTTGGAACTTCGACCGAGATTTACGATTACATCAAACTTTTGTTTGCCAGAATCGGACGCACTTATTCTCCTGTTTCTGGTCAGGAAGTTAAAAAAAATACGGTAACGGATGTCGTTACAGACGTAAAAAGCTTCGATTTAGACAGCAAATGGATGCTTCTTTCGCCTATACACCTCGAAGAAGGAAGGCAATTAGAAGACAAGTTAAAAGTGCTGTTACAACAAGGTTTTGCTCGTATTTTGGTTGATAACGAAATGGTTCGTCTGGATGATTTCACCCCAACCGACCTTCATAAATTAGATAATAAAGACATTCTTCTTATTATTGATAGAATTGTTGTCAAAGACGAAGAAGAATTTTATAATCGCTTGGCCGATGCGGTACAAACAGCTTTTTTTGAAGGAAAAGGAATTTGCTATCTGCAAGAGCTAAACTCAGACAAAAAATTTACTTATTCGAATAATTTCGAATTAGATGGCATCACATTTTTGGAGCCCAATGTACATTTGTTCAGTTTTAATAACCCTTACGGAGCCTGTCCTGTTTGCGAAGGTTACGGAAATATTATTGGTATTGATGCCGATTTAGTCATTCCAAACACATCATTATCCGTTTTCGAGAGTGCTATTTATCCCTGGAGAGGTGAAAGTATGAGCTGGTACAAAGATGAATTGGTCAAACATGCTTACAAATTTGATTTTCCTATACACAAACCTTTTTTTGAACTTACCGATCAGCAAAAAGATCTGGTATGGAAAGGAAATCAGTATTTTCAGGGTCTGAATGATTTTTTTAAAGAACTGGAAGAAAAAAATTATAAAATTCAGAATCGCGTGATGTTATCGCGCTACCGCGGAAAAACAAAATGCTACGCTTGTCGTGGAAAACGTCTTCGCGAAGAAGCTTCTTACGTAAAAATTAACGGAAAAACGGTCTCAGATTTGGTAGACTTGCCAATTAAACATTTAGTTACTTTCTTCAAAAACATCGATTTGAATGTTTATGAGCAGCAAATTGCAAAACGTTTGATGGTCGAAATCAATAATCGTTTATCGTTTTTGACTGAAGTTGGTCTGGATTACCTCACCTTAAACAGAAACTCGGCCACTCTTTCTGGTGGAGAATCTCAACGTATCAATCTAGCTACTTCTTTAGGGAGCAGCTTGGTAGGTTCTATGTATATTCTCGATGAGCCAAGTATTGGTTTGCACCCAAAAGATTCAGAAAGACTAATAAAAGTACTGCTTTCACTTCGTGATTTGGGCAATACCGTTATTGTTGTAGAACATGATGAAGATATCATGAAAGCTGCCGATATGATTATTGATATTGGTCCCGAGGCAGGAACTTTTGGAGGAAATTTAGTCGCTCAAGGAACATATTCTGAAATATTAAAATCAGATTCACTGACTGCGCAATATCTCAACGGAGATCTCGAAATTTCGGTTCCGAAAAAGAGACGAAAATTCAAAAATCACATTGATATTATTGGCGCCCGAGAAAACAACTTAAAAAATATCGATGTTACTTTTCCTTTGGATGTCTTAACTGTAATCACAGGAGTTTCCGGTAGTGGAAAAAGTACACTGATTAAGAAAATATTATTTCCAGCAGTACAGAAAAAGCTAGAAAATGCAGCAGAAAAAGCTGGTCAGTTTTCAGAAATAAAAGGCTCTTTTTCGCAAATTAAACATATCGAATACGTTGACCAAAACCCGATCGGAAGAAGTTCTCGTTCTAATCCAGTTACCTACATCAAAGCGTATGACGACATTCGTGAATTGTATGCCAAAGAAAAGTTATCAAAAATAAGAGGATATCAGGCCAAACATTTTTCTTTTAATGTAGATGGAGGAAGATGCGAAACTTGTAAAGGAGAAGGCGCTATTAACGTCGAGATGGTGTTTATGGCAGATGTTCAGCTCCCGTGTGAAACTTGCGGAGGAAAAAGATTTAAAAAAGAAGTTTTAGAAATTACTTTCGATAATAAAAACATCAACGATATTCTAACCATGACTATTGACGATGCGATTGCTTTTTTCGAAAAAAATAAACAACACAAAATCACTCAAAAACTGCAGCCTTTACAAGATGTTGGTTTGGGATATGTACAGCTTGGACAGTCGTCTTCTACCCTTTCTGGTGGTGAGGCGCAACGTATCAAGCTCGCTTCATTTTTGGTAAAAGGAGCCACAAAAGACAAAGCTTTATTTGTATTTGATGAGCCTACAACGGGTTTACACTTTCATGACATCAAAAAATTACTAGCTTCATTTGATGCCTTGATCGAAAAAGGTCATTCGATAATAGTAATCGAACACAATCTGGACTTGATAAAATGTGCCGACTGGATTATTGATCTTGGTCCTGAAGGAGGAGAAAATGGAGGTAATTTACTGGCTGTGGGAACTCCCGAAGATATTATAAAAGCAAAAAACTCCGTTACGGGAGTTTACTTAAAGGATAAAATTTAATTTATTTTAGGCGACTAAACATCTTTCTACAAAAGGAACACCATCTTCATCTATCGCTACCAAGATTTTTTTCTGTCTTGATGCCTGAATGGTAAGGTACAGCCATGGAAACGCCCACAGTCCTAATGTTAAACAAAAGATGATAAAATTAAATGGATGATTGACCATTTTTTCACCTTTATACAAAACTGCAAATTGAAATTCGTCATTTCTTTCTTCCAGTATAAATCCTTTGCGGATTTTGCTGGATATCATTTTAGAGAATATTTGCAAATTTTTTTCTTTCTCGAGCTGGCTATTTTTCATACTTTCCCTTCTATTTCATCTAAAATTGATCCTGCTATTTACAAGATGTAAATATTTATTATCTTGCGAATGTAGTATAAGTTGACGGATATTACAATACCCACTTTTAGTGATTTTAGTTAAATATTTTTCATCGAAAACTAAAAAGCATTACTAATTTCGAACTCGAAAGCTAATTTTAAATGCAATATTTGCAGAATAAACATTTTTTTATCAAAGAAAAAAATAAATAATTCAAGTTGCTAGTTTCTATAGTATAAAAAACAAAGCAGAGGTTTAGTAAATTTGTTTTGCGAACCAATAAACCTCACCAATGCTTTGTAAAGACAAAATTATATCAATTTTTTGTTTAATAGATGATATTTTGCAAGGAATTAATCATGTAGATGATGTTAGAAGACAAGTTTGTGATAGTGAAATTATCTTAACGGCAATTGTTTCCTCTACAAGTTTTTATGGCAATCATTGCTCAGC
>NZ_JAGFBV010000079.1 GCF_017948595.1 Flavobacterium geliluteum
TTGACCCACATGTCATTCAGACTGTGCCCCTCGGGAAGTTCCACTATTGAGAGTGGAACATCGGGTCTGATCTCCTGCATTTGTAATCTGATCTTTTCCATTTTCTCACCGCTTAAAGATTATTATTTCTTCCAATTCATATAATGACCTGATAACTTCCAAATGCTGTTCCAGCAGTTCCCCGTCATGCAGGGCAATGACCGCTTCCCTTTGATCCAGTATCCTGCTTTGTATTAGACTGGCGCAGTCAATGACAGTCGGCGCGAGATACAGTTTTTTAGTAAGCGGATGCGGATATGCAGGATAAATTCCTTTCTGATTTAAATATTCTTCCTTTGGGCTGTCCAGATCAAAACGCACTGCAAAATAATTTACAATGGTATTCTCTTTGTCCAGTAAGGGGAATACAAGCCCGTAGCGTCCAAAGACGGTATAGGCGGTCAGTGAATCATCCCGCACTCCTGCATCACTCTTGGTAATTACACCCAGCTCTTCAAACCTTTCTTTGGATTTCAAGGTTTTTCGGTGGTGGAACTGTCCTGAAT
>NZ_JAGFBV010000080.1 GCF_017948595.1 Flavobacterium geliluteum
AACATCGGGTCTGATCTCCTGCATTTGTAATCTGATCTTTTCCATTTTCTCACCGCTTAAAGATTATTATTTCTTCCAATTCATATAATGACCTGATAACTTCCAAATGCTGTTCCAGCAGTTCCCCTTCATGCAGGGCTATGACCGCTTCCCTTTGATCCAGTATCCTGCTCTGTATTAAGCTTGCACAGTCAATGACAGTCGGTGCGAGATATAGCTTTTTGGTAAGCGGATGAGGATATGCAGGATAAATTCCTTTCTGATTTAAATATTCTTCCTTTGGGCTGTCCAGATCAAAACGCAGTGCAAAATAATTTACAATGGTGTTTTCTTTGTCCAGTAAGGGGAATACAAGCCCGTAACGTCCAAAGACGGTATAGGCGGTCAGTGAATCATCCCGCACTCCTGCATCACTCTTGGTAATTACACCCAGCTCTTCAAACCTTTCTTTGGATTTCAAGGTTTTTCGGTGGTGGAACTGTCCTGAAT
>NZ_JAGFBV010000081.1 GCF_017948595.1 Flavobacterium geliluteum
TCGATTCCATTACTCTTATTCTTTTGTTCTAACATCTCTGTTAAAACGGCTGTCAATTCAATATGTCTACGAACGTGTATTTCTTTATTCTTTTCGCTTTTCGTTGTTTCTCAAAGCGGGTGCAAAACTACAACTTCTTTTTTAATTAGCAAGAATTTTTTAAACTTTTTTTTGAAAATTTTTATCCCCAAATCTAAATCCTAATTCCTACCAATCTATCAATGAACTTGCCCTGTTTGCGGGGTGCAAATGTAATATC
Organism: Flavobacterium geliluteum; assembly: GCF_017948595.1. Classification (GTDB taxonomy): domain Bacteria; phylum Bacteroidota; class Bacteroidia; order Flavobacteriales; family Flavobacteriaceae; genus Flavobacterium; species Flavobacterium flavipigmentatum. The sequence continues at coordinate 260 of NZ_JAGFBV010000081.1, forward strand.
TGTTTTCAAATCTCACAAGCTTTTTACAATCTTTTTTTGAAAATATTTTTTCGTAGTGATTATCTTAACTTGTCAGTATCTCAGTGAACGTATATCGCTGTTGCGGGTGCAAAAGTAACACCTTTATTTACATTTACAAGACTTTTTGTTACATATTTTAACCCTTTCTTAAAACTTTTTCTTAACTTTCTGATAACACCAAACTTAGCTTTT
>NZ_JAGFBV010000082.1 GCF_017948595.1 Flavobacterium geliluteum
AAGCAGTCAAACTTATGGAAGTCCTAGAATAGCAGAACAGTTAAAAAGAAAAGGATATAAAATATCCAAAAGGAAAGTTGCTAAATTGATGCTTCTTAATGGCTGGAGAAGTAAACTAAAGAAACGCTTTAAAGTGACTACATACTCTAATCATCGATATCCGGTATGCCGTAATCACCTCAATAGAAATTTTACACCAAAATCACTAAATGAGGTTTGGGTATCCGATATAACCTATATAAGAACAGCTGCCGGCTGGTTATATCTTACTACTATTATTGATTTATATGACAGGCAGGTTATAGGATGGTCATTAAGCACACGAATGTATACCGATCAAACGATTATTCCAGCTTGGAAAATGGCAGTATCAAAAAGAGAAATAACAGAACCTTTACTTTTTCATTCAGACAGAGGCATACAATATGCTTCGATAGAATTCAGAAAATTGATTAATAAAAATA
>NZ_JAGFBV010000083.1 GCF_017948595.1 Flavobacterium geliluteum
CAAACGATTATTCCAGCTTGGAAAATGGCAGTATCAAAAAGAGAAATAACAGAACCTTTACTTTTTCATTCAGACAGAGGCATACAATATGCTTCGATAGAATTCAGAAAATTGATTAATAAAAATACTCTAATCACTCAAAGTATGAGTAGAAAAGCTAATTGTTGGGATAATGCTGTAGCTGAAAGTTTTTTCAAGACCCTTAAAGCAGAACTTATCTATCAGCATAAATTCACAACCATTGAAGAAGCTAAATTAGCAGTCTTTGAATATATAGAAGTATGGTATAATAGAAAACGTCTGCATTCTTCTTTGGGATATAAAACACCTAAAGAAATCGAACTAGAATTTTATAAAATTAAAAGTGTAGCATAGGTCTTAGAAAATTTGTCCCACTTTTTGTTGCAAGTCCA
>NZ_JAGFBV010000084.1 GCF_017948595.1 Flavobacterium geliluteum
CAGCCCGTTCTGTTTGATTTTGAGTCCATTTCGATTTGGTTTTGTACAAGAAATAGCGACTTCTGGCTAGTAATTGTTTAAGGGTATCTCCATTTGAGAGTATTTTAGATTCGAAATTTACTTTTGATTTTTTGGCTTTTTCAATAGCATCATTCTCTTGATCGATGACTTCCCAGCGATATTTAATCCTGATTTCCTGCAGGGCTTCTGTAGCTAGCTTTTGAATGTGGAATCGGTCTGTAACGCGAGTAGCATTAGCAAAACACTTTTTAGCTATCAATCCCATGTTTCCGGCCATATCCAGGGTGATTTCCTTGACTAGATTTCGTTGTTGAAGAGGGATCTTTTCAATAA
>NZ_JAGFBV010000085.1 GCF_017948595.1 Flavobacterium geliluteum
TAGTGATTTCGGCTGCATTTATCAAACGCTCACCGGCTACTTTATCAACCTTATTAGTCTGCAAAAGTTTTCCCATTTCAGCTGTTAACGCTTTCGTGGTTCCTCCGGTGGTCAGGTCGTTCACCAATATTGTATTTAGCGATAATTGAACCGTTTCTATTGCATCAACTAACTCCTGAACCGTGTCTAAATTGATATTATCAGAAGTAAGAATTACGTTAATTGCATCGATTCGACTTTGTAATATTTTGCCCTGTTCTGCTGATAGTAATGATGTTGTGCCACCGGTTATTACATCATTAACAATGTTCAGGTATTGCCCGGCAATTTTGACAAACTCATTT
>NZ_JAGFBV010000086.1 GCF_017948595.1 Flavobacterium geliluteum
AACGTATATCGCTGTTGCGGGTGCAAAAGTAACACCTTTATTTACATTTACAAGACTTTTTGTTACATATTTTAACCCTTTCTTAAAACTTTTTCTTAACTTTCTGATAACACCAAACTTAGCTTTTATACCTTTTTTAATTTTGTAAGGATTATCATCGTACGATTGAAGACTTCTTTATTCATCTCTTCGCTTAGTCTCCCGCTTTTATACACTTCCTAGCTTTACAAACCCTTTTTTAACCAATTCGAAACTACACCTAAACAACACTTTTTTCTCCTTAACACCATATTTAAACCTTTTAAAACGTTTTAATCGTGAATGCAAAGGCGATATC
>NZ_JAGFBV010000087.1 GCF_017948595.1 Flavobacterium geliluteum
AGCCTGTGTTTCTTCTGTGTAGTATGTGCCACAATCTGTAATGATACCCTGAGGTTTCCCAAATCCATAGGCAGGTTGCCTACAACGAAAAACACTCCTGCGATGCCTGTATAGCTGATCTTGTAGCCGTTTACAATCTGCAGGGTGCTTCCTGTCTTTTCTTTTTTTGCACTTTTTAAAAGATTCGATATTCCTTCACTTCCATAATTGACCCACATGTCATTCAGACTGTGCCCCTCGGGAAGTTCCACTATTGAGAGTGGAACATCGGGTCTGATCTCCTGCATTTGTAATCTGATCTTTTCCATTTTCTCACCGCTTAAAGATTATTATT
>NZ_JAGFBV010000088.1 GCF_017948595.1 Flavobacterium geliluteum
AAAGTCAAAAGTAAATTTCGAATCTAAGATACTCTCAAATGGAGATACCCTTAAACAATTACTAGCCAGAAGTCGCTATTTCTTGTACAAAGCCAAAACGAAATGGACTCAAAATCAAACAGAACGGGCTGCATTATTATTTGAATTATATCCTGATATTCCAAAAGGATACAATCTAACTCAAGAGCTCCGTAACATCTTCGAAAATACAAAAGATAAAATCATTGGTTTTGCAAAATTGGCCAAATGGCATGAAAAAGTAAATCAATCCGGGTTTAAGTCTTTCGGTACAATCTCTCGTACCATTATGAATCATTATCAAACGATATTGA
>NZ_JAGFBV010000008.1 GCF_017948595.1 Flavobacterium geliluteum
ATCTAAAAAGTCTTATGATTACACGTAAAAGATACAAAAAAAGGAGCAGAAAACTTTTAGCTTCTACTCCTTTTAATTAATAATTATTCTTGAAAAAGAATTTTGAAAAGACTTTTTCAGTGCCCTCGAATTAACAGAGTGGTTTATAATGTATTTTATTTTGAATTACAAATCCCACCAAACTTTAGTTGTTAATGTTACGTAGGGAACCGGTATACCTGGCCCAGCTTGTAATGAGGCGCCGTTTACATTAATTTCTTTTTGTGGATAGGGTAATCTTCTTGGAGTTACACCACTTGTACGATTTGTTGCAGGAGCTGTTAATACCGGGAATCCAGTTCTTCTCCAGTCTACAAATGATTCGTATGAAGCTTGGTACATTGTAATCCATTTTTGCCCCATAATTCTTTCTAATGTATTGTTATAAGCTACTAATGGGTTTATTATGTAAGTAGCATCTGTAACACCTAATGCTTCAAAATCTTTAGCGATTGCGTTGTCGTAAGCAATTTTGGAGTTTACTAAATCGTTTGCTCTAAAATAGATTTCAGATTTAATAAATTCAACTTCTGCCGCACTTATTAAAATTACAGGAGAGTTTATTGAGGCATAAGCAGGGCCTACACGTGAGAACAAGTTCTCTCCTGAATCATCTAAATCTTGACCAGGAAGATTTCCTAAATACTCACCAGCAAAACCACTACCGTTGTTTGCAACAGGGAAAAAGAATTTGCTAATTCTAGGGTCGTTTAAAGACTTCATGTTGTCAACGATAGTTTTACAAACAGCGTTATCTTTTCTACCAGAAAGAATGTCGAATTGGTGAATTGGATTAGCATTAGATGCAACAGTTCCATAAGTCACTTTAGCGTTGTTCGAAACATCTGTAATTAATGTTGGGTTTGTTTGTAAAAAAGTTAAAGCTTGAGTAGGATTCTTTTTACTAAGATGATTAAGTAGTCTTAGTTTTAAAGAGTTTGCGAATGCTTCCCATTTTACAATGTTTCCACTATATATTAAGTCCGCAGCGGCAGGTTTCGCTCCAGCTTCACTTTTAAGGTTAACAATCGCTTCGTCTAAAGAAGCTAGTAATGCAGGATAAATTGCTTCTTGTTTATCATAAGCAGGAGTAATGTTTGAAGCTCCTTGCAAACTTTGGCTAAAAGGAATATCTCCAAAAAGGTCGGTAGCAACACTAAAAGTATAAACTTGAAGAACTTGAGATATACCTAGATAAATTCTGTCTCCGCTGATTTTTGTTTGATTTTCAATTGCTCTTAGGTCAATTAAAATGTCGTAAAGACTAGCCCATAATCCGTCAGTATCCGCAGATGTGATGTTGTATTGGCCGTAGTTCAATGGTTGTCCTCTGTGTCCAGCATAATGTTGCACAATGCTTGCTGGCATCCTAGTTCCATCACCACCAAGTGTGTAAGTAAGGTTTACTTCAGATCCAGATAACAAAGTAGCTAAAGGAACTTCGGTAGGATTGTTAGGATCATTGTTTATATCAAGTTCGTTTTCACAAGATACAAATACCGCAGATAATGTTAGTAAGCCAATAAAAATTGATCGCTTAAAACTACTATTGTGAATTTTTTTCATTTTCATTAATTTTAGTATTAGAATTGTGCTTTTAGATTGAAACCAATAGTTCTTGTCGTTGGAAATGCAAATCTTGAAACACCTTGAGCGTTACCAGTTCCAAAAGAACTTGATTCTGGATCAACATGAGGCACATCAGACCAAATAAATAAGTTACGACCATATAATCCTAAATCTAAAGAACGAATATATTTGTCTTTTAGTTTGAATGTGTAACCAAGTGTAACCTCTCTTAGTTTAATCCAGTTGTTTTCGTAAACATATTGTTCGTTAGGATAAGCACCTAATCCGTACCAATTAGCATCACGTTTTACAACAACATCATTAGGGCTTCCTGTTGTAGCATTTACGCCAGGAAAAATGTAATCGTCATTACGAGTTAAAGTGTTTTTGCTTACACCATAAAAATCCAATAGTTCTTCAGTACCACTGTACATGTAACCACCATGTCTCATGTCAGCAAGAGCTGTAAAATAAATATTTTTATAAGTTACAGAAGTGCTTAAGCCACCAGTCCAATCAGCTTCAGTATGACCAAGAATAATACCATCTAAGATCGAAGGAATACCATCATCGTCTACTAATATTTCACCGTTTTCGTTTCTTGCATAACCAGTTCCGATTAATGTACCTAATCTTTCTCCTTTTACTGCATAAATTGCAGGATTTCCATCAAAACCACCAAGATATACTCTGTCTACACCTGGATAAGTTTCGTCAACATGAGATCTTATTCTGCTAAAGTTAAAAGTTACATCCCATCTAAAATCTTTAGTTAAGATTGGAGTTGTTCTTAGCATCAGCTCAAAACCTTTTGAAGTAGTTTTTCCACTGTTAATTATTGTTGCTGTTGCACCCGCAGCTGGCGAAATATCTAATGGTATGATACCATCGGTATTTATATTTCTGTAATAAGTGGCATCAACACCGATACGATCTTTAAATAATTTTAATTCAACACCCACTTCGTATTCGGTAGTAAATTCAGGACTTAAATTTCCGTTGCTTATTGTATTTTGAATTGTGTATCCAGCTAAGTTGTTGAATGGAAATTCAACTCCAGGGGTAAATCCGTCAGCAAATATTGCTTTTCTATATGCAGGCTGAGTCAAATAAACATCTGCATCTCTACCTGTTTTAGAAGCACCTAAGCGCAATTTACCATATGTAATAGCATCAGATTCAATTTTAAATGCTTCTGTAAAAATTAATGAAGCGCTTACTCCTGGATAAAAGAAACTTCTATTATCTTTCGGTAAAGTTGAACTCCATTCGTTTCTTCCAACAATGCTTACATACAAGTAGTTGTCGTAGCTTAGAGATAGATCTCCAAATAAACCAAATAAAGTTCTTCTACTGTTGTAAAGGTATGGAGGACTAGCAGTTTTAATATTGTTAGTGTTGATAATGCTAGGTAATATTAGTTCAGTTCCAATAACTTGTGACTGTTGGAAAGTTCTGTTGTTATAATCCTGACCAGCAGTTAATGTCGCTTTAAATTTTTCAGTAATATCTTTATTGAAAGTAGCGATTAATGTTGAAGTAGTCTCTTTACGAGTAATATTGTCGTATGTTAAGTTTCCTAAAGGATTTCCACCAGTATTGATGTCTTTAAATAAAGTTCTTTGATCAGATAGGTAATCATTGCCAAGACGGTAAGAAAGTTTGAAATCTTTAGTTACGTCAAAAGCGAAGTTAACGCCAGTGATGTATCTCTGACTATCACTTTTTGCAGAGTTTTTGTAGACACTCCATAAAGGATTATCAAAAGATCCTCCTCTAAAGTTGATTTGTCTCCCGTCAGGTCTTTCGTATCCGTATCCTGTTAAATCCCAAGAAACAGGTGCGTGAAATAAGGCAAAAATAGGATTATTCCCGTCTTGTCCAGCAAAAGAAAGATCTCCTTCAGAAGCATTGTAGCTTAAATTAACACCAGCAGTAAATTTTGAACTAAATCTGTAATTGCTATTAAAGCGTCCGTTGAATTTTTGAAATCCTTGGTTTGGTACAATAGAAGTTTGTTTTGATTGACCAATAGAAACAAACATGTCGTATGCTTCAGTAGAGTTTGAAAGAGAAATGTTATTATTGTAGGTTAATCCCGTTTTTAAGAATTGTTTTCTCGGGTCAAAGGCTTTTAATTGAATTTGTTGTGCGCCTAAACCTCTGGATGCGCCAGCTGCTGGACTGCTTACGGTTTGTCCGGTAATTCTAGGTCCAAAAGATCTTGATCCTCCTTCTGTATAAGTTAAACTATTTCCTCCTTGGGCATATTCAGTTTGGTAATCAGGTAATACTAAAGCATCATCAACTGCTACTGCACTTGTATATTCAATAATAGGTTTTCCAGCTTTGTTCGATCCTGTTTTGGTAGTGATCAGGACAACTCCATTAGAACCTCGATTTCCGTATAGTACTGCTCCAGCAGCACCTTTTAGTACAGTAATGCTTTCAATGTCATTTGGATTGATGTCAGACGCTCTGTTAGGGCTGTTTATTCCTGTTACAGTATTTGCATTTCCATCGTTAGCGTTACTCATAGGCATTCCGTCAATAACATAAAGAGGTTCGTTGCTATTAGTTAATGATTTGTTACCACCTCTAATTACTAATCTACTTGCTTGTCCCGGAGCTCCTCCTGAAGCAGTTACTTGTACGCCAGCAACTTTTCCGCTAAGCGCACTAACAAGGTTTTGATTGTTTCCTTTTGTTACATCTGCACCAGAAACTTTTGTAGATGCATAACCAATAGCTTTGTCTGCTTTTTTAATACCTAAGGCTGTTACAACTACTCCTTCAAGTTCTACTGAAGAGTTAGCTAATTTAGCATTAATTGAAGCTGAACTTGCAATTATTTCTTGTGATGTCATCCCAATGTAGCTAAATACTAATATTTGGGTTGGTGTTGCTTTAATAGAGAATTTACCATCAAAGTCTGTTTGTGTTCCTGTTTTAGTTCCTTTAACTAATACACTAACACCTGGTAAAGGCAGTCCTGTATTATCGGAAACTATTCCAGAAACAACTCTTTCTTGCGCAAAAGTAAGTTGCGTAACTAGTACTAAAAAAAGTACTAAGAATCCATTGAACTTTAGTTTCATTTTTGAATATTTTGAATTAGTCTTACAAAACTCTTAATAATTTGTTAACTTTCCTAATATAAAAAAGCTTTTTTTTGTTTCAATTATGATTTTATTATAGGATATTGTTTTTTTAATGTTAAATTATGTGTTCAAATTTAGTATTCGTAAATTATTGCTTCAAATATGATAATAATGAAAAAATTAACAAATTAAGAGGGTGTTAAATTTTATGAGTTATTCTCGTGTTAAGTTTGTTTTGTAACTTTAACATTAAAAAAGCCACCCTTTTACAGGTGGCTTTTTACTTAAAGTATTTGTTTTTTTAGAATTTATCCCAAAAAAGTTTGGTGGTAACTTTGTCGCCTCCTATTGCTTGACTAGCTGCTGTGTAACTAGTTTTGTTTAACGATTGTTCTATAATAGGATAAGTGTAACGAACCGGAATGTCAGATACTGCATCAGCAGGTTTTACTAAAACTGGATAATCTAATCTTCTGTAAGTTGAGTAACCTTCAAAGGAATTATTGTAATATGCAATCCAGCTTTGAGTTCCAATTTTTTCTTTCCAAGTTCCTGTAGCTGTTGCATATGCAACATTTGGATTAGCTAAATAAGCCGTCGCTTCTGCATTAGTGCCACCCCAATCTAAAATTGATGCAGTAATTGCTTCATTGTAATGTGCTGCTGCGTCTGCAGGAGTCCCGTATAATGATCTTTCAGCTGCTTCTGCTAATAAGAATTTAGCTTCTGCATAATCTAAAATTGTTCCTGGATAATCAGGAATTTGTAATGTTTTGGATATATGCGTATAATTATTGAACGAATTACTTGCGCCGTTTGTACCTCCAATATATTCAACTTCTGGAGTTGCAGGGTCATCAATATTGTTGTCAAAGTATTTAGAACGTCTTGGGTCGTTTAAATTGTTCATTACATCTATTAATGTACTTGTTGGAACAAAATCTGAACGGCCACTTGCAAAAAGATCTACATATAAAGGATTTGTATTTGGAGTTGCTGTTAAGTATTTGAAATCGGCATTATCATCATTAGAAGCAAATACAAATGGCGCAGCACTAGATACTGTTGCTTGGGCTAAACCTGCTTCAGAAGGTATATCTGAGATAGTAATACCTAATCTTAGCTTAAGTGTGTTTGCAAATTTAATCCACTTAGATACATCACCAGCATATATTCTGTCGTTGCCTCCAAAACTTGCGCCTCCGGTGTTAAGATTTGCTATCGCTTTATTCAATCTCACAATTAGATCTTTATAAATCGTCAAGCCATCATCATATTTAGGTGTTTTGTAAGTCAGGTTGAGTGCTTGTGAGTATGGAACATCTCCAAAAGTTTCTACTAGTATTGCATAAGTATAAACATTTAAAACTTCTATTATTGCAAGTTTGTTTTGTTTGTCTAATGGATTTTCTGTTAAACCCACTGCAGTATTTGTAATGTTTTTTGCACTTTGATCTAAATCTTTTAGTACATCTTTATATAGATACTGCCAGTGCTGTTCTGGGATTGTTCTTGTTACTAAATCGTAATTACTTTCATCAGTATATACTGTTTCGGTCCAGTATTGATTTATTAATCTAAAAACATTGTCGTTTACATTTGTACTCATTATCTGATCTACCAAGCTTTTTTGGGCGCTAGTAAATAGAACTTCACCAGGTACATTTGACGGGTCTTTTACGTTTTCGTTTAATTTTTCTAGATCATCTGAACAAGACGCAAGTGTTGCAGCAGTGAGTAGAATTAAAAATATTTTTTTCATGATTTCTTTTTTTAAAATTGGATTTTAATATTAAAGCTAATGTCTCTTGTAGATGGTAGAGATCCTGTTGAGTAGCCTTGTAAGTTACCTGCTCCTAATCCTGATTCAGGATCTGCATCTGGTAAATTTTTGTGAATAATCCAAAGGTTAGTTCCAACGATACTGAAAGTCATTCCGTTTATAAAAGTATTTTTCAAAACTTTTTCTGTGAGAGAATATGATATTGCAGTTTGTCTTAATTTAATATAGCTTGCATCATAAACAAATGCTTCGTCTGGTAAACCTCTTCTGTATCCTTGCGCTCCAAATCGGCTTGCTTCAATTCTAGTTGTATTTGCTGTTCCGTCTGGGTTTACACCTGGATTAATAAATCCACCACTATCACTTCCTGTAGTTAAAGGATTTCTTACTGGATTCCCTAATTCATTTGTAAAAGCTGTATCGTCATACAATCCTGTTGCCATACCATAATAGCGGTCTAGTGAGAATATTTGTCCGCCTTTTTGCATGTCAATTAAAAATTCTAGTGAGAGATTTTTATAAGTAAATTTATTATTAAGACCTCCAGTCCAATTTGGATTTGCACTTCCAATCGCATTATCAGAAGTTGAAGTTTTGATATATTGACCATTAGCTGGATCAACTACTCTTTGTCCATTTAGATAAGTATATTGGGTACCATATATTACTCCGTATGGCTGGCCCACAGCAGCATTAATTGTAACACCTCCCTGGAAAGAACCTAATTGTAAGTTGTCTATACCGTCCAATAATTCTATAACTTTGTTTCTGTTTCTTGCCCAGTTAAGATTTACATCCCATGAAAAACTCTCTGTTTTTATTGGTGTTGCGTTTAATGAAACTTCAATACCTTTGTTTTCGATTTCTCCGGCATTAATTAATTCATATAAATAACCAGTTGAAGATGTTAATCTTAATGGAATGATTTGATCAATTGAGTTAGATTTGTAATAAGAAATATCTAGTCCTAATCTCTTTTTAAAGAATGATAATTCTATACCTGCTTCGTAACTTTTTGTACGTTCTGGTTTTAGATTTGGGTTGTTTTTAGTATCTTTTACAGATGCAGAACCAGCTCCGATTGCTGTATTTACGGCATAAGTATCTAAAATTCTGTCAAAACCAGGGCTGTTTCCAACTTCTGCATAGTTAAGTCTTACTTTTCCAAATGAAAACCAATCCGCTTTTATGAATTTTGAAAACACAAAACTTGATGATACAGAAGGGTAGAAGTATGAACTGTTTGCTTCCGGAAGGGTTGAAGAATGGTCTCTTCTTATTGTTCCTTCTAAAAATAAGAAATCATCGTATCCAAAAGAAGCACTTCCGTAGATACCGTCAACTCCTATTGATTCTTCTCTTTCTCTAGGGGCAAGCATTGGATCTTTTGTGTTTTGTAAAGCATAAAGGCCAGGAATTGCAAGACCTCCGTTTGTTGCAGCCCAGATAGAATTGTAGTAACTTCTTCTGATGTTAACACCCGCTACGCCTTTAAGGTTTAATTTTTCTGTAATATCAGTGTTGTAGTTCAGCATAAAATCATAGTTGTACTCACTAAATCCAATATTTCTTCTTGAATATCCAGATGGAGCTGGGTTTCTGTTAAGACTTCCGTCATCTCCTCCGGTTCCAATACCAAAGTTTGAAGGAACGCTTCCATCAGCTCTTCTTTCTTCTTGAATCTCGTCATAAGTATCTACAGACATTCTTCCGTAAGCATCTAGCCAGCTTGCAATTTTGTAGTTCAAAGAAATATTTCCTATGAATCTGTTTCTGCTGTCTGATTGGTAGTTTTCATAACGCTGAAAGTATGGGTTGTCCCAAAAAATAGGTTTAGAATTTGTGGTTGAGTTAGGATTCCATGTTACATTTCTTCCTGTCAATTCGTAAGCTTGTTTAAGCCCTTTAATGTCAACGTTTGTTTGCCACCATTGTCTAAAATTACCAGCAATATTATCATTGTATCCTGTAGTATTTCTACCAATTGTGCTTGTTCTTGTAAAATTACCATATCCAGCTACAGTCAATTTATCATTGATTAAAGTAGAACCGCTTAAAGTAAAGGTGTTTCTTTTTAATGTACTATTAGGTAAAAGACCTTTTTGATCAAGATTGTTTATTCCTAATCTTAAATATCCATTTTCTAAACCTTTGTCGATTGAAATAGAGTTTGTTAAAGCTAACGGTTTTTCAAAAAATGTTATAGGGCCATTTTTTGCATTAATCCATGGAGTAGCTTTCATGTAGTTAGGAGATTCAGGGTAGAATGCATCCCATTGGTATACTAATAAATTAGGGTCAAAAGCCTGACCGTAAGAGGCATCTTCTGTTAACGGGGTTACATTATCCAGAATTCCATCTCCATCAATATCTTTACGGTCTAGATAAGAATCTTCGTCAGGACCGTAGTAAGGACCATATCCTGCACCATATTGTTTTTGATATTTTATAAAAGTGCTCTTATCAACAGAACCTGTTGTTACTCCTGAGTTTACTGTTATAGAATATCCTTTTGCTCTTTTACTTCCTTTTTTAGTTGTAATAACTACTACTCCATTGGCAGCTCTAGATCCGTATAATGCACTAGCAGCTGATCCTTTAAGTATGTTTATAGACTCAATGTCTTCTGGGTTAATGTCTGATGCGGCACTTCCATAGTCATAACCTGCTCCAGATTGTTCTTGGTCTCTTGAGTTTGAATTGTTGTTACTGATTGGAACTCCGTCAATTACAAACAGAGCTTGGTTGTTTCCTGTTAGGGATGAGTTTCCTCTAATTACGATATTAGTAGATCCTCCAAAATTGGTTGTTCTTTTTACTTGTACACCAGAAACTTTACCAGATATAGAGTTTACAAAGTTGTCACTCTTCACTGCGGCAAGACTCTCGCCTTTTACTTCTTGTGTGGCGTAACCTAGAGATTTTTTTTCTCTTGATAATCCTAGAGCAGTAACAACAACTCCCTCAAGTTGTTGGGCATCTCCGGATAATTTAGTATTGATTGATGATGAGCTCGCCACAATTTCTTGAGATCTCATTCCAATATAGCTAAATACTAAAACTTGGTTTGTTGAGGCTTTGATGGAGTACTTACCATCAAAATCAGTTTGTGTTCCAGTCTTTGTTCCTTTTACTAATATGCTTACACCTGGTAACGGCATACCTGCATCATCGGTAACAATACCTGAAACAGATCTTTCTTGCGCAAAGGTTAGTTGCGCGATTAGTACTAAAAATAGTACTAAGAATCCATTGAACTTTAGTTTCATTTTTAAATATTTTGAATTAGTGTAACAAAACTCTTAATAATTTGTTAACTATCCTAATATTAATTTAATCTTTTTTAACTTTTTTTTAAAATTTAACATTATAACAGATATTTATGATAGTGTTATATAATTCTATCTTTTGTCTTTCATGTACACTATTTGAAATATTTATTTTAATTATTCCATTCTGTGTTTGTAGTCCCAAACCTGCTCCAAGACCTATTAGTTTTTCTATTTTTTTCGGGTTGTTAGATCTTGTTAAGTCTTGATATATAGCATAGTCTGTAATGGAATGAAGATATAAATTTCTGGAAACGATATATCTATACTCGGTAATTAATGCTGAAACATAATTAGCTTGAAGGCTGTTTTCGATAAATCCTCGAATTGAATTGCTTCCGCCAAAACGGAACAATTCGTTCGTAAGGTAGTTTTGGCTCTTCAAATAAAAATTCTGTAAATTTATGTTAATATAATTTTTTTTGTTCAGTTCAAAATTATAACTAAATGTTAGGTTTGTGTAAACTTGCTTGCTGGATTCAAGAGTTTGTGGTTCTGCGTTTGTATTTCTTTTTCCGAATCCAATAATTAAATTAATACTTGTTTTTTTTGGAAACAGATCATTCAGGTTGTCCATTTTTATGTAATCAAAACTTGTAGTGAAAAATGAGTTTTTAAAATCACTTACAGAAATGCTATTGGCGTTCTGAATGTCGCTTGATTCTGTAGATTGATAGCCTAAATATATTTTTGAATTGTATTTTAGGTAATAACCTAAGTCGATTGCGTTTTTTGAATTTTGAAAGGTACTGTCTTGTTTGAAAATATTTAGTTGCGCTTTTATTCCTAATGAAGAATTAAAAATATAAGGAATTTCTAACTTGGTGTCAAAGGTGCGTTGCTGATTGCCATCGCTTTTCCAGTACAATGAAAATTGCTCGCCTGAGCGCAATATGTTTTGCAATGTTACATCTAGATAGCCATTAATGTTCAACTTTTTATTTTCGTCATTGGTGAATCCAATGTAGCCGTCAAAATTATTTGCTTTTCTTTTTTCGATATAAAGATAAATTTTTGTAGAGTCTGTAGTGAATAATATTTCAGGATATTTGCTTGGTAATGCGAACGCGTAATTGTTGATTTCAGAATTTAATTCTTTTACAATATCTTGGTTAAAAGTCTTGCTGATGTATTTTTTATTTAATTGCTTGAGATGGCTTTTCGGAAAATAATTTGTTCGATTGTTATCTGTGTAATTAACAATGATGGAATTTACGACACGTTTTTTTTCGGAATTATAATTTAAATCAGCATACATTATCAAATTCTTTCTTTGGATATTTGTCAAGCTAAGTTTGTTTAAAGCGAAACCTTGCTTTTCTCTCTCAATAATTTTTTGGTTAAGATGATTTTCGATTTCTTGATAAGGTATAATAATGGTGTCATTTTTTATTTCTGCAACATCATAAAAGGGATTATTTCTACCTATATATATATGTATGTTTTTTGTTCTTGCTCCTAAGTTAATTTTATGAATATAGGTTGTGTCGTTTAATTTGCTGTTTTCTATTAATTTAAGATCTAAATAACCTTTTCGTATTAGGGCGTCAGAAGTCTTTGCTTGTTCATCAGACAAAGATTTAAAATTTGAATGTATTTTTTTGTAATTTAAAGAGTCAATAATTTGGTTTTCAAAATCGTTTGAGCCTTCAATTTTTAATTGAATTTTTTGAGTATAACAACTAAATGTAATAAAGAAAAATAATATGTGTAGTAATTGTTTCAAGGGCAATTTGTTGTTTTATTAAAGATATTGCAAATATCTAGTGTTTGTTTCTAAAATCATAAGTTTAAATAATGTTATTGAAAATTAATGAATTAACGTTTGTATAGTGAAAAATATTTTATACATTTGCAACCCCGTAAAAAGCGGGAATTTAATATACATAATAAATTTTTAGTATTAATTATGCCAACAATTCAACAATTAGTAAGAACAGGAAGAACTCAGATCACTAAGAAGAGTAAATCGGTTGCTTTAGATTCTTGTCCTCAAAGAAGAGGGGTTTGTACGCGTGTTTACACTACTACACCAAAAAAACCAAACTCTGCAATGCGTAAAGTTGCGCGTGTACGTTTGACAAATGGTAATGAAGTGAATGCTTACATCCCTGGAGAAGGACACAATTTACAAGAGCACTCGATAGTATTAGTGCGAGGTGGAAGGGTAAAAGATTTACCAGGTGTTAGATATCATATCGTTCGTGGAGCGCTTGACACGTCAGGTGTTGCAGGAAGAACGCAAAGAAGATCTAAGTACGGTGCTAAACGCCCAAAAGAAGCAAAAAAGTAATTTAAACTTTTAAGAAAAAGACATGAGAAAAAGAGCGGCAAAGAAAAGACCACTTTTACCAGATCCGAGGTTTAACGACCAATTGGTAACGCGTTTTGTGAACAACTTAATGTGGGACGGTAAGAAATCTACAGCTTTCAAAGTATTTTATGATGCAATTGACATCATCGAATCTAAAAAGCAAGATTCAGAAAAATCTTCATTAGAAATTTGGAAAGATGCTTTAACAAACGTTATGCCTCACGTAGAAGTACGTAGTCGTAGAGTAGGTGGAGCTACCTTTCAAATCCCAATGCAAATTAGACCAGATAGAAAAATTTCTATGGCAATGAAGTGGTTGATACTTTATTCTAGAAGAAGAAATGAAAAATCTATGGCACAACGTTTAGCGTCAGAATGTTTAGCTGCTGCTAAAGAAGAAGGTGCTGCGGTTAAGAAAAGAATGGATACTCACAAGATGGCAGAAGCTAACAAAGCTTTCTCTCACTTTAGATTTTAATTCGTAAGAAATGGCTAGAGATTTAAAATATACAAGAAATATTGGAATTGCTGCTCACATTGATGCTGGTAAAACAACAACAACAGAGCGTATCCTTTTTTATACTGGAAAATCACATAAAATTGGTGAAGTACACGATGGTGCTGCAACAATGGACTGGATGGCTCAGGAGCAAGAAAGAGGTATTACAATTACTTCGGCTGCAACTACTTGTGAGTGGAATTTTCCAACTGAGCAAGGTAAAATTTTGCCTGAATCATTGCCATACCACTTTAATATTATTGATACCCCGGGACACGTTGACTTTACTGTAGAGGTAAACCGTTCTTTACGTGTACTTGATGGTTTGGTTTTCTTATTTAGTGCAGTTGATGGTGTTGAGCCGCAGTCTGAAACTAACTGGAGACTTGCAGATCAATATAGAGTTCCTCGTATGGGATTCGTAAACAAAATGGACCGTCAAGGATCTAACTTTTTGGCAGTTTGTCAGCAAGTTCGTGATATGTTAAAGTCAAATGCTGTTGCGATCACTTTGCCAATTGGTGAAGAGAATGATTTTAAAGGTGTTGTAGATTTAGTAAAAAACCAAGCTATCATCTGGCATGATGCTACTCAAGGGGCAACTTTCGATATTGTGCCAATTCCTGAGGATATGATTGCAGAGGTTAAAGAATACAGATCTATTCTTATTGAAGCAGTTGCTGATTACGATGAAAATCTTTTGGAGAAATTCATGGAAGATGAAAACTCTATTACAGAGGAAGAAATCAACAATGCTTTAAGAGCTGCTACTATGGACATGGCTATCATTCCGATGATTGCTGGTTCTTCTTTCAAAAACAAAGGAGTTCAGTTTATGTTAGATGCAGTTTGTAAATATTTGCCTTCTCCAATGGATAAAGAAGGTATCGAAGGAATTCATCCTGATGATGCTGAATTATTAGAGGAAGATCAAACTAAAATCTTGCGTAAGCCAGATGTAAAAGAGCCGTTCGCAGCTCTAGCATTTAAAATCGCTACTGACCCATTCGTAGGTCGTTTAGCTTTCTTCCGTGCTTACTCTGGACGTTTAGATGCTGGTTCTTATGTTTTGAATACTCGTTCAGGAAATAAAGAAAGAATTTCTCGTATCTACCAAATGCATGCTAACAAACAAAATCCAATCGATTATATCGAAGCTGGAGATATTGGAGCGGCTGTTGGATTTAAAGATATTAAAACTGGAGATACATTGTGTGATGAAAAACACCCAATTATTCTTGAGTCTATGAAATTCCCTGCGCCGGTAATTGGTATTGCAATTGAACCTAAAACAAAAGCTGACGTTGATAAAATGGGTATGGCTTTAGCTAAATTAGCTGAAGAGGATCCTACATTTACTGTTAGAACAGATGAGGCTTCAGGGCAAACAATTATTTCTGGTATGGGTGAGCTTCACTTAGATATCTTAGTAGATCGTATGAAACGTGAATTTAAAGTTGAAGTAAACCAAGGTGAGCCTCAAGTTGAATATAAAGAAGCGTTTACAAGAACAGCAACACACAGAGAGACATACAAGAAACAATCAGGAGGTCGTGGTAAATTCGGTGATATCGTATTTACACTTGAGCCAGCTGATGAAGTTGATGGTAAAGTTCCTGTTGGATTGCAGTTTATTAATGCAGTAAAAGGTGGTAACGTTCCTAAAGAATATATCCCTTCTGTAGAAAAAGGTTTCCGTGAAGCTATGAAAACTGGTCCTTTGGCTGGTTATCAAGTGGATAGTTTGAAAGTAACTTTGACAGACGGATCTTTCCACCCTGTCGATTCTGATGCACTTTCTTTTGAGTTAGCAGCAAGAATGGGTTATAGAGAAGTGGCTAAAGCTGCTGGAGCAATTATTTTGGAGCCAATCATGAAAATGGAGGTTATTACTCCTGAAGAAAACATGGGAGATATCGTTGGTGATATCAACCGTCGTAGAGGTCAGGTGAATGACATGGGTGACAGAAATGGTGCTAAAACTATTAAAGCTGATGTGCCTTTATCAGAAATGTTTGGATATGTAACTACATTAAGAACATTGTCTTCTGGTAGAGCTACTTCAACAATGGAGTTTTCACATTATGCAGAAACACCTTCTAATATTTCAGAAGCTGTAATTAAAAAAGCAAAAGGTAACGCGTAATTCTTAAGAAAATGAGTCAAAAAATCAGAATAAAACTAAAATCTTACGATCACATGTTGGTAGACAAGTCTGCTGAAAAGATCGTAAAAACAGTAAAAACTACTGGAGCAGTTGTAACAGGTCCAATTCCGTTGCCAACTCACAAAAAACTTTTCACTGTTCTACGTTCTCCGCACGTAAACAAAAAAGCGAGAGAGCAATTTGAAGTAATGTCATACAAGAGATTGATTGATATTTATTCATCTTCATCTAAAACTATTGATGCTTTAATGAAACTTGAATTGCCAAGTGGAGTTGAAGTAGAAATAAAAGTATAATTTTTTTATTATATTTTACATAGAAAAAGCGAAACAGAAATGTTTCGCTTTTTTTGTTTTTGGCGGTTTTGATTTTTGATTTTAAAGGATTTGCTGTTTTAATTTAAAACAGTTCTTTTTATCGGAATGTCTTCTGTTTAGGCTGTTGCCGATGTTTTTCTATAGATTCTTTAAGGAATTGTTAAGCTTAATGTTGTGTTAGGTTAAAGCTGGTAAATTCAATTTTTATAAGATGTAAAAATTTGTTTCGGGCAGATTTGATCCTTTAATTTTGATAATGAGCGATTTAATTTTTCTAACTGTTTGGTATATTCGATTTTAATATATACTTTTGCACTCCCTGTTTGGAAATTTCTGTTATTTTCAAATTGAAGGGAATTTTAGTAATTAATAATTAATATTTATGTCTGGGTTAATTGGTAAAAAAATCGGCATGACTAGCATTTTTGATGAAAACGGGAAAAACATTCCTTGTACAGTAATCGAAGCTGGGCCGTGTGTTGTTACCCAAGTCAGAACCAAAGGTGTTGACGGGTACGAAGCGTTGCAACTTGGTTTCGATGACAAAAACGAGAAACATTCCACTAAAGCGGCTCTAGGTCACTTTAAAAAAGCTGGAACTGTTGCTAAGAAAAAAGTCGTTGAATTTCAAGATTTTGCAACTGAACAAAAATTAGGAGATCTTATTGATGTTTCTATTTTTGCTGAAGGAGAATTTGTAGATGTACAAGGTGTATCTAAAGGTAAAGGTTTTCAAGGGGTTGTTAAACGTCACGGATTTGGTGGTGTTGGACAAGCAACTCACGGTCAACACAACCGTTTAAGAGCACCAGGTTCTGTGGGAGCTTCTTCTTATCCATCTAGAGTATTCAAAGGAATGCGTATGGCTGGAAGAATGGGAGGAGACAATGTAAAAGTTCAAAACCTTAGAGTTTTAAAAGTAGTGGCTGAAAAGAACCTACTTGTTATTAAAGGATGTGTTCCTGGACATAAAAACTCTTATGTAATCATTCAGAAGTAATGGAAGTAAAAGTATTAGATTTCAACGGAAAAGATACTGGAAGAAAAGTTCAACTTTCTGATTCAGTATTCGCAATTGAACCAAACAATCACGCTGTATACCTTGATGTAAAGCAATATCTTGCTAATCAAAGACAAGGAACTCACAAAGCAAAAGAAAGAGCTGAAGTGACAGGAAGTACACGTAAGATTAAAAAACAAAAAGGAACTGGTACAGCTCGTGCGGGAAGTATCAAAAATCCATTGTTTAAAGGTGGTGGAACAGTTTTCGGACCAAGACCAAGAAGTTATTCATTCAAATTGAATAAAGGCTTGAAAAGATTGGCAAGAAAATCAGCTTTCTCAATCAAAGCAAAAGAGGCGAGTATTATCGTTCTTGAAGACTTTAATTTTGAAGCGCCAAACACTAAAAATTTCATTAACGTTTTGAAAGCTTTAGGGTTAGAAAATAAAAAATCTCTTTTTGTGTTGGGAGAGTCAAATAAAAATGTATATTTGTCGTCACGCAATTTAAAGGCTTCTAATGTCGTAACTAGCTCAGAATTAAGCACTTACGCTATTTTAAACACTAATAATTTAGTGCTTTTAGAAGGTTCTTTGGAGTTAATCGAAGAAAATTTAAGCAAATAATAGGAATATGAGTATCATAATTAGACCTATAGTAACAGAGAAAGTAACCAAAGAAAGTGAAGTTTTAAACCGCTTCGGATTCGTTGTTGACAAAAAAGCAAACAAAGTTCAAATTAAGAAAGCTATTGAAGCTGCTTATGGAGTAACTATCGTTTCAGTTAACACGATGAACGTAAGACCGGATAGAACTACAAAATACACTAAAAGTGGTTTGATCAGTGGAAAGACAAATGCAATTAAAAAAGCGATTGTTCAAGTACAAGAAGGAGAAACAATTGATTTTTACAACAATATCTAAGATAGAAAAATGTCAGTAAGAAAATTAAAACCTATTACCCCAGGTCAGCGATTTAGAGTTGTGAATGGTTATGACGCCATTACAACTGATAAGCCGGAACGCTCTTTGATAGCGCCGATAAAAAACTCTGGAGGTAGAAATAGTCAAGGAAAGATGACCATGCGTTATACGGGTGGTGGTCACAAGCAGAGATATCGTATAATTGATTTCAAAAGAACTAAAGACGGAATTCCGGCTACTGTGAAATCAATCGAATACGATCCAAATCGTACTGCATTTATCGCTTTATTAGCTTATGCTGATGGTGAGAAAACTTATGTTATTGCTCAAAACGGATTGAAAGTTGGTCAGAAATTAGTTTCTGGTCCAGAATCTCAACCTGAAATTGGTAATACATTACCTTTAAGCAGAATTCCTTTAGGAACTGTAATCTCTTGTATTGAGTTACGTCCAGGTCAAGGAGCAGTAATTGCTCGTTCAGCTGGTACATTTGCTCAGTTAATGGCAAGAGACGGAAAATATGCTACAATCAAAATGCCTTCTGGTGAAACGAGATTGATCTTGTTAACTTGTTCGGCTACTATTGGAGCTGTTTCTAATTCAGACCACCAATTAGTTGTATCAGGAAAAGCTGGTAGAACAAGATGGTTAGGAAGAAGACCTAGAACAAGACCTGTTGCAATGAACCCTGTTGATCACCCGATGGGTGGTGGAGAAGGACGTTCTTCTGGTGGACATCCACGTTCAAGAAATGGAATACCAGCAAAAGGTTATAGAACTCGTTCTAAGAAAAACCCGAGTAACAAGTATATCGTAGAACGTAGAAAGAAATAATAAGATATGGCACGTTCATTAAAAAAAGGACCTTTCGTTCATTATAAGTTAGACAAGAAAGTTCAAGAAAACGTAGAAAGTGGTAAAAATAGTGTAGTGAAGACTTGGTCTAGAGCTTCTATGATTACTCCGGATTTCGTTGGACAGACTATCGCAGTTCATAACGGTCGTCAATTTGTACCAGTTTACGTAACAGAAAACATGGTAGGTCACAAATTAGGAGAATTTTCACCAACTAGATCTTTTAGAGGTCATGCTGGAGCAAAAAATAAAGGTAAAAAATAAGAAGCAATGGGAGTTCGTAAAAGAGAAACAGCAGATGCGAGAAAAGAGGCTAATAAGTCTATTGCTTTCGCAAAATTGAATAACTGCCCTACTTCACCTAGAAAAATGCGCTTAGTAGCGGACTTGGTAAGAGGTCAGAAGGTAGAAAGAGCACTTAACATCTTAAGATTCAGTTCTAAAGAGGCTTCAAGAAAATTAGAGAAACTATTATTATCTGCAATCAACAACTGGGAGCAAAAAAATAGTGAAGGTAATTTGGAAGAAGCTGGATTATTTGTTAAAGAGATCAGAGTAGATGGTGGTATGATGTTGAAAAGACTTCGTCCAGCTCCACAAGGTCGTGCACACAGAATAAGAAAACGTTCTAACCACGTAACAATCGTGCTTGGAGCTATCAATAACACACAAAGCAATTCTTAAGCAGCATGGGACAAAAGACAAATCCAATTGGAAATAGACTTGGTATCATCAGAGGGTGGGACTCAAACTGGTATGGTGGAAATGATTACGGTGATAAACTTGCCGAAGATCACAAAATCAGAAAGTATATCCACGCTCGTTTATCAAAAGCTAGTGTATCTAAAGTAATCATCGAGAGAACTTTAAAACTTGTAACCGTTACTATCACTACTGCTAGACCTGGTATCATTATCGGAAAAGGTGGACAAGAGGTAGACAAGTTGAAAGAGGAACTTAAGAAAGTTACTGACAAAGAGGTTCAAATCAACATCTTTGAAATCAAAAGACCTGAATTAGATGCTTATCTTGTGGCGACAAGCATCGCTCGTCAAATCGAAAGCCGTATTTCTTACAGACGTGCAATCAAAATGGCTATTGCTGCTTCTATGCGTATGAACGCTGAAGGTATCAAAGTTTTGATTTCTGGTCGTTTGAATGGTGCTGAAATGGCGCGTTCAGAAGGTTTCAAAGAAGGTAGAATTCCTCTATCAACTTTCAGAGCTGATATTGATTATGCTTTGGCTGAAGCTCATACTACTTATGGTAGAATGGGTATCAAAGTATGGATCATGAAAGGTGAAGTTTATGGAAAGAGAGATCTTTCTCCGCTTGCAGGAATGGATAAAAAACAATCTGGAACTGGTGGTGGTAAAGGTGGAGATGCTCCGAGAGGAGACAGAAAACCTTTTAATAAAGGTGGTAAACCAGACGCTCGTAAACGAAAGTAAATTTTTAAACTAAAGAAAAATGTTACAGCCTAAAAGAACAAAATACCGTAAGGTACAAAAAGGTAAAATGAAAGGTAACTCTCAAAGAGGGCATGAACTTTCTAATGGAATGTTTGGTATTAAATCTGTACATGAAGATGGAATGTTCTTAACCTCTCGTCAAATCGAAGCTGCGCGTATTGCTGCAACTCGTTTCATGAAGAGAGAAGGACAATTATGGATCAAAATATTTCCAGACAAACCAATTACTAAGAAACCTCTTGAGGTACGTATGGGTAAAGGTAAAGGTGCCGTTGAATATTGGGCTGCCGTTGTTAAACCCGGAAGAATTATGTTTGAAGTTGGAGGAGTTCCTTTATCAGTTGCAAAAGAGGCGTTACGTCTTGCAGCTCAAAAGCTTCCTGTAAAAACTAAGTTCGTCGTTGCTAGAGATTTCGAAGCATAATTTATAATATATTATGAAACAATCAGAAATAAAAGATCTTTCTGCAGCGGAGTTGCAAGAAAAACTTAGTCAAACTAAGAAGATATATGCTGACCTAAAAATGGCCCACGCTATTTCTCCAATTGAGAATCCACTTCAAATTAGAAGTGTAAGAAGAACAGTTGCAAGATTGGCTACAGAGCTAACTAAAAGAGAGTTACAATAATTGTATTCTGCTGAAAGATGGAAGAAAAAAGAAATTTAAGAAAAGAAAGAATTGGTGTTGTTACTTCAAATAAAATGGATAAGTCTATTGTTATTGCTGAAGTAAGAAAAGTAAAACACCCATTATACGGTAAGTTCGTGTTGAAAACAAAAAAATACGTTGCACACGACGAAACAAACGACTGTAACATTGGAGATACTGTAAGAATTAGCGAAACGCGTCCTTTGAGTAAAACAAAATGTTGGAGATTAGTTGAAATCTTAGAAAGAGCTAAATAATTATGGTACAACAGGAATCAAGACTAAAAGTAGCAGATAACACGGGAGCAAAAGAAGTTTTAACTATCCGTGTTTTAGGAGGTACCAAAAGAAGGTATGCCTCTGTTGGTGACAAGATTGTAGTATCTATTAAAGATGCAACTCCTAACGGTAACGTTAAAAAAGGAGCTGTTTCAACTGCAGTTGTTGTACGTACCAAAAAAGAAGTGAGAAGAGCTGATGGTTCTTATATCCGTTTCGATGATAATGCATGTGTTCTTTTGAACGCTGCAGGGGAAATGAGAGGAACTCGTGTTTTTGGTCCGGTAGCAAGAGAACTTCGTGAAAAACAATTCATGAAAATTGTATCATTAGCACCAGAAGTGCTTTAATTCGTTTTAAGATGATAAAGCTAAAAATAAAATCAGGAGACATCGTAAGAGTAATTGCTGGAGACCATAAAGGTGCTGAAGGTAAAGTTTTACGTGTTTACCGTGAGAAAAATAAAGCGATAGTTGAAGGTGTAAACATGGTTTCGAAACATACAAAACCAAGTGCTAAAAACCCTCAAGGTGGTATCGTTAAGAAAGAAGCTTCTATACAAATATCTAACATTTCGCTAATTGATCCTAAAACTAAGGAAACAACTAGAGTTGGTATTAGAGTAGAAGGAGATAAGAAAGTAAGATTTTCAAAAAAATCTAATCAAGTACTATAGTAATGGCATATACACCTAGACTAAAAGAAGAATATAAGAGTAGAGTAATCTCTGCTCTTAAAGAGGAATTCGGATATACAAACGTAATGCAAGTTCCAAAATTGGAAAAAATCGTTTTGAGCCGTGGAGTTGGTGCAGCTGTATCTGATAAAAAACTTATTGACTATGCAGTTGATGAGTTAACAAAGATCACTGGACAAAAAGCAGTATCTACAATCTCTAAGAAAGACGTTGCGTCTTTCAAATTGAGAAAAGGGATGCCTATTGGAGCAAAAGTTACTTTACGTGGTGAAAGAATGTATGAGTTTTTAGATAGACTTATTACTTCTGCTTTACCGCGTGTTAGAGATTTTAGTGGTATCAAAGCTACTGGTTTCGACGGAAGAGGTAACTATAACCTTGGAGTTTTGGAGCAAATCATTTTCCCTGAAATTGATATTGATAAAGTAAACAAAATTTCAGGAATGGATATTACATTTGTTACTACTGCAAAAACAGACAAGGAAGCAAAGTCATTATTGGCTGAATTAGGATTACCTTTTAAAAAGAATTAAGACATGGCTAAAGAATCAATGAAAGCCCGCGAGGTTAAGAGAGAGAAAACGGTAGCGAAGTATGCTGAGAAAAGAAAAGCTTTGAAAGAAGCTGGAGATTTTGAAGGATTACAAAAATTACCTAAAAATGCTTCACCAGTTCGTTTACACAATCGTTGTAAATTAACAGGTAGACCTAGAGGGTATATCCGTCAATTCGGTATTTCACGTGTAACTTTCCGTGAGATGGCTAATAATGGATTAATTCCTGGTGTTAAAAAAGCATCTTGGTAATCTCGCAATAAGTTACTACTTTTGCAAACCAAAAAATAATTTTAATTGATTAAAGGTTCGGGAGGCGAGTGCCTCCCGAAAACCATAATCGCAATCAAATACATATGTATACAGATCCTATTGCAGATTATTTGACTAGAGTTCGTAACGCTGTGGCTGCAAACCACAAAGTTGTCGAAATTCCAGCATCTAATCTTAAAAAAGAAATAACTAAGATCTTATTTGATCAAGGTTATATCTTAAGTTACAAATTTGAAAGCAACACCGTTCAGGGTTCTATCAAAATCGCTTTGAAGTATGATAAAGATACTAAGGAGCCTGTAATTAAAGATATCCAAAGAATTAGTAAACCTGGTTTGCGTAAATATGCAGGTGCTGATAAATTACCTAGAATCCTTAACGGGTTAGGAATTGCTATTGTTTCTACATCTAAAGGTTTGATGACAGGAAAACAAGCTAAGCAATTACATGTAGGTGGTGAAGTAATTTGTTACGTATACTAATTATAAAGACTAGATAAGATGTCAAGAATAGGTAAAAATCCAATTGTAATTACTGCTGGCGTAACTGTTGAAGTTAAAGACGGTATAGTTACAGTAAAAGGAAAAAAAGGTCAACTAACTCAGGAGTTTTCGGACGTAACTGTAACTGTTGAAGGCGATCAGGTATTAGTAGAAAGATCGTCTGATCATAAAGACCAAAGAGCAAAACACGGATTATACAGATCATTAATCAATAACATGATTGTGGGTGTAAATGAAGGTTTTACTAAAGAACTTGAATTAGTTGGAGTTGGTTATAGAGCTTCAAACCAAGGTCAAAAGCTAGATTTAGCTCTTGGATATTCTCACAATATTGTTTTAGAAGTTGCTCCAGAAGTAGTGGTAGAAACAATATCTGAAAAAGGTAAAAACCCTATCGTAAAATTAACATCATTTGACAAACAACTTTTAGGCCAAGTTGCTGCGAAAATCAGAGGTTTCCGTAAACCAGAGCCGTACAAAGGAAAAGGTGTTAAATTTGTGGGTGAAGTATTAAGAAGAAAAGCAGGTAAATCAGCTTAAAAAATAAGATTATGTCATTAACAAAATCTGATAGAAGACAGAGAATTAGATTCAGAATTAGAAAATCGATTAGTGGTACTGCTACTAATCCTAGACTATCTGTATTTAGAAGTAACAAAGAAATTTATGCGCAACTTATTGATGACGTAAATGGAGTTACTTTATTAGCTGCATCTTCAAGAGAAAAAGAAATAGGAAAAGGTACAAACGTTGAAGTAGCGGCTGCAGTTGGAAAACTAGTTGCTGAAAAAGCGTTAAAGGCTGGGATTGATACCATCACTTTTGATAGAGGTGGATATTTATATCACGGACGTATTAAATCATTAGCAGAAGGCGCAAGAGCGGCTGGACTTAAATTCTAATATATTATGTCTAAATACAAAAATGTAGAATTGGTAAAACCAAGTGGTCTTGAACTTAAAGATCGTCTGGTAAGTGTTAATCGTGTTACTAAGGTTACAAAAGGTGGTAGAGCTTTCGGTTTTTCTGCTATTGTAGTTGTAGGTGATGAAAACGGAGTAGTGGGTCACGGATTAGGAAAATCTAAAGACGTTTCTGAAGCAATTGCGAAAGCAGTAGAAGATGCTAAGAAAAATTTAGTAAAAATTCCTTTGAATGGACAATCTGTTCCTCACGAACAAAAAGGTAAATTTGGTGGTGCACGTGTATTCTTAATTCCTGCCTCTCATGGTACTGGAGTTATTGCTGGTGGAGCTGTTCGTTCAGTTCTTGAGTCAGTAGGGATTCATGATGTATTATCTAAATCTCAAGGATCATCAAATCCTCATAACGTAGTGAAAGCAACTTTTGATGCTTTATTACAAATGAGAAGCGCTTACACTGTTGCAAAACAAAGAGGTGTTTCTTTAGAAAAAGTTTTTAAAGGTTAATTCAAGGAAATTATGGCTAAATTATTAGTAAAACAAGTACGAAGCAAAATCAACTGTCCTCTTTCTCAAAAGAGAGGTTTGGAAGCTTTGGGTCTACGTAAAATGGGACAAGTTGTAGAGCATGATTCAAACCCTGCTATCCTTGGGATGATAAACAAAGTTAAACACTTAGTTTCTGTTGAAGAAGCTAAATAACAAATACTGTTATGAATTTAAGTAACTTACAACCAGCTGAAGGGTCAACACACAATCAAAATAAAAGATTAGGTAGAGGAGAAGGTTCAGGAAAAGGTGGTACTTCTGCAAGAGGTCACAAAGGAGCAAAATCTCGTTCTGGTTATTCTAAAAAGATTGGTTTTGAAGGTGGACAAATGCCACTTCAAAGACGTGTGCCTAAGTTTGGTTTCACAAACATCAACCGTAAAGAATACGAAGGTGTTAATTTAGATACGCTTCAATTATTAGTAGACAATGGTGTAATTACTGACTCTGTTTCAATGACAGATTACGTAGCAAACCGTCTAGCTACCAAAAACGAAATCGTTAAGATTTTAGGTAGAGGAGAATTGAAAGCAAAATTAAAAGTAACTGCTCACAAATTTACTGCTACTGCAAAAGCCGCTATTGAAGCTGCTGGTGGAGAGGCTGTAACAATATAATTTTTCTATTGTATGAAGAAATTTATTGAATCAATAAGTAATGTTTGGAAAATCGAAGAACTGAAAAACAGAATCCTAATCACTTTAGGTTTATTGTTAGTTTATCGTTTTGGAGCACACGTTACGCTTCCCGGAATTGACGCAACTCAATTGACTGGTTTAGCGGGACAAACAAAAAATGGTTTAGGATCTATTCTAGACATGTTCACCGGAGGTGCTTTTTCTAAAGCTTCAGTTTTTGCTTTAGGGATTATGCCTTACATTTCTGCGTCTATTGTTGTTCAGTTAATGGGAATTGCGATTCCATATTTGCAAAAACTTCAAAATGATGGAGAGAGTGGTAGAAAAAAGATTAATCAAATTACACGTTGGTTAACTATTGCTATTACATTGGTTCAAGGTCCAACTTATATCTATAATTTATACAGAACATTACCTAGCAATGCATTTTTGCTAGGGTTTAACTCTCCGGAGTTCTTGTTTTCTTCTGTTATTATCTTAGTCTCAGGTACTATTTTTGCTATGTGGCTTGGAGAAAAAATTACAGATAAAGGAATTGGAAATGGAATTTCATTATTAATTATGGTTGGTATCTTAGCTCGTTTACCTCAGGCTTTTATACAAGAATTTACAACCAGAGTTACGAATAACAACGGTGGCCCGATGTTATTGGTTATTGAAATCATTGTATGGTTATTAGTTATCATTGCTTGTGTATTGCTTACAATGGCAGTACGTAGAATTCCTGTACAATACGCTCGTCGTACAACAACAGGAGATTACGAGCAAGATTTAGCAGGTGGTAATAGACAATGGATTCCACTTAAGCTAAATGCTTCTGGGGTTATGCCAATCATTTTTGCGCAAGCAATTATGTTTATACCAGCTGCTGTGGCTGGATTGTCTAAATCAGATGCATCGCAATCAATTGTAGGTACATTTAGTAATATGTTTGGTTTTTGGTATAATTTTGTTTTTGCAACGTTAATTATTGTATTTACATTCTTTTATACAGCGATTACAGTACCTACTAATAAAATGGCCGATGATTTAAAAAGAAGTGGTGGTTTTATTCCAGGTGTTAGACCAGGAGCTGAAACTTCAGACTTTCTTGACAAAGTGATGTCTTTAATAACTTTCCCAGGATCTTTATTCCTTGCCTTGATTGCTGTTTTTCCAGCCATTGTTGTAAGTATTATGGATGTACAACAATCTTGGGCGATGTTTTTTGGAGGTACCTCTTTAATAATTATGGTTGGAGTTGCAATAGATACTATTCAACAAATCAATTCATACTTGTTAAATAAACATTATGATGGTTTAATGAAGACTGGTAAAAATAGAAAAGCAGTAGCTTAATTATTCATGGCAAAACAATCAGCAATAGAACAAGACGGGTCAATCATCGAAGCATTATCAAATGCGATGTTCCGTGTAGAGTTAGAAAATGGACATATTGTAATTGCTCATATTTCTGGTAAGATGCGTATGCATTACATCAAGTTATTACCTGGTGATAAAGTGAAACTAGAAATGAGCCCTTATGACTTGTCAAAAGCAAGAATTACTTATCGATATTAAAGGATATTCACTATGAAAGTTAGAGCATCAGTAAAAAAGAGAAGTCCCGAGTGCATCATTGTGCGTAGAAAAGGGAGATTGTACGTAATAAACAAAAAGAATCCTAGATTTAAACAAAGACAAGGATAATTATGGCAAGAATAGCAGGGGTAGATATCCCAAAAAATAAGAGAGGTGTTATAGCACTTACCTATATCTTCGGATTAGGAAGAAGTAGAGCAATTGAGATTTTAGAGAAAGCTCAAGTTAGCCAAGACAAAAAAGTTCAAGATTGGAATGATGACGAGATCGGAGCAATTCGTGAAGCTGTTGGAGTTTACAAAATTGAAGGAGAATTGCGTTCTGAAGTTTCTTTAAACATCAAACGTTTAATGGATATTGGATGTTACAGAGGTATCCGTCATAGATCTGGTCTTCCTTTAAGAGGACAAAGAACTAAAAACAACTCTAGAACAAGAAAAGGTAAAAGAAAAACTGTTGCTAACAAGAAAAAAGCAACTAAATAATAAGTAATATGGCTAAAGCAACTGCAAAAAAACGTAAAGTTATCGTTGAATCAACGGGTGAAGCTCATATTTCTGCCACTTTCAACAACATCATTATTTCTTTGACAAACAAGAAAGGTGAAGTTATTTCTTGGTCTTCAGCTGGTAAAATGGGTTTCAGAGGTTCTAAAAAGAATACTCCGTATGCAGCTCAAATGGCAGCAGAAGATTGTAGTAAAGTAGCTCTTGAGGCAGGACTTAAAAAAGTTAAGGTTTATGTAAAAGGACCAGGAAATGGACGTGAGTCTGCTATTCGTTCTATACATAACGGTGGAATTGAAGTTACAGAGATTATCGATGTTACTCCAATGCCACACAACGGATGTCGTCCTCCAAAGAGACGTAGAGTTTAATAATATATTTAAGTATAAACAAGGTAGAATAAACGATTATCGAAGGATATGACCTGAATTCATAATCTCTACCTTAAATTTAATTTTTAGAAATGGCAAGATATACTGGTCCTAAAACTAGAATTGCTCGTAAATTTGGCGAAGCAATCTTCGGAGATGACAAATCTTTCGAAAGAAGAAATTACCCACCTGGACAACACGGGATGGCTAAAAAAAGAGGTAAAAAATCTGAGTACGCTGTTCAGTTAATGGAAAAGCAAAAAGCTAAATATTCTTACGGAATTTTAGAAAAACAATTCAGAGGTTTATTCAAAAAGGCATCAGCAACTAAAGGTGTTACTGGTGAGGTTCTTTTACAATTATGTGAAGCAAGATTAGATAACGTAGTTTTTAGAATGGGTATTGCTCCTTCTAGAAGAGGTGCTAGACAATTAGTATCTCACAGACACGTTACTGTAAATGGTGAAGTTGTAAACATACCTTCTTACCACCTTAAACCGGGTGATAAGGTTGCTGTCCGTGAAAAATCTAAATCTTTAGAAGCTATCGAACGATCTTTATCAAATTCAAGTCATGTTTATGAATGGATTACTTGGAATCAAGATCTTAAAGAAGGAACTTTTGTTTCTGTACCAGCGAGACTTCAAATCCCAGAAAACATTAAAGAACAATTAATCGTAGAGTTGTACAACAAATAATAATTGACTTAGTCGAAATTTATGGCAATATTTAATTTTCAAAAGCCCGATAAAGTTATCATGATCGATTCAACCGATTTTGAAGGTAAATTCGAATTTAGACCTTTAGAACCTGGTTATGGATTGACAGTTGGTAATGCACTTAGAAGAGTTTTGCTTTCAGCATTAGAAGGTTATGCAATTACATCTGTTCGTATCGAAGGTGTAGATCATGAGTTTTCTACTATTTCAGGTGTTGTTGAAGATGTTACCGAAATTATCCTTAATCTAAAACAAGTACGTTTCAAACGTCAAATTGAAGATATCGATAATGAAGCAGTTACAATTTCTGTTTCAGGTAAAGATCAATTAACAGCAGGTGATTTTCAAAAATTCATTTCAGGTTTTCAAGTTCTGAATCCAGACCTTGTTATCTGTAATTTAGATTCTAAAATCAAATTGAACTTCGATTTAACAATCGAAAAAGGTAGAGGATATGTTCCTGCTGAGGAGAACAAAAAACAGAATGCGGCCATTGGTACTATTTTTACAGATTCTATTTTTACCCCGGTAAAAAACGTAAAATATGCAATAGAAAACTTCCGTGTAGAACAAAAAACAGATTACGAAAAATTAGTTTTTGAAATAAAAACTGATGGCTCTATTAATCCAAAAGATGCTCTTACTGAAGCTGCTAAAGTTTTAATTCACCACTTCATGTTGTTTTCTGACGAAAGAATTACACTCGAGGCTGACGAAATTGCACAAACAGAATCGTATGATGAAGAGTCATTGCATATGAGACAATTGCTTAAAACTAAGCTTGTTGATATGGACTTATCTGTGAGAGCATTAAATTGCTTGAAAGCGGCTGAAGTTGATACACTTGGTGATTTAGTATCGTTCAATAAAAATGACCTGATGAAATTCCGTAATTTTGGTAAAAAATCTTTAACTGAGCTTGACGAACTTGTTGCAGTTAAAAATTTAACCTTCGGAATGGATTTAGCTAAATACAAATTAGATAAAGAATAATTCAATCCCGCTTGCGGGATTAAATTTAAAATAGCAATGAGACACGGAAAAAAATTCAATCACTTAAGCAGACAGACTGGACATAGAAAAGCTATGTTGGCTAATATGGCTTGTTCTCTTATTGAGCACAAACGTATTAACACTACTGTTGCTAAGGCTAAAGCGCTTAAACAATTCGTTGAGCCTTTAATCACAAAATCAAAAGAAGATACGACTCACAATCGTCGTATTGTTTTTGCTTACTTACGTAGTAAATATGCGGTAACTGACTTGTTCAGAGACGTAGCTGCTAAAGTTGGAGACCGTCCAGGTGGATACACTCGTATCATTAAAGTTGGAAATCGTTTGGGAGATAATGCTGATATGGCAATGATCGAACTTGTAGATTTTAACGAACTTTACAATGGAGGTAAAAAAGAAGTTAAAAAAGCAAAAAGCCGTCGTGGTGGTAAAGCTAAAAAAGCTGAGGAGACTACTCCGGAAGCTCCTGCTGCTGAATCAGAATCGACTACTGAAGCTTCTGAATAATTATGAAAGTAATGATTCTATAATAATCAAGGATAAACTAATTTTTAGTTTATCCTTTTTTTTTGATTTTTTTTAAAGGAAATCCCAGATTTAACTTATTTGTCATCTCACGTTTTATTTTTGTGAATGAAATTTTTAAAAAATCTTGGAAGCACTCTTTTAAAGAAGTAAATTTGCAAAATAGTTAAACTACAAATGAAATTGTCTCTTCAAGTTTCATAAGACGATAAAAAAACAATACAAATTCAAGAATGAAATACACTACACGACAAAGCGCCATTTTATTACTAAGTGATGGAACAATTTTTCACGGAAAATCTATAGGTATCAGCGGTAAAACTTTTGGTGAGGTTTGTTTTAATACTGGAATGACCGGATATCAGGAGATTTTTACAGATCCTTCTTATTTTGGACAAATTATGGTAGCTACAAATCCTCACATTGGTAATTATGGTGTTAATGATTTAGAAATAGAATCAGATAGTATCAAAATTGCTGGTTTGGTTTGTAAAAACTTTAGTTTTAACTATTCCAGAGAAGATGCTTCCGGCAGTTTGGAAGATTATTTTATCAAACAAAACCTAATCTGTATTTCTGATGTTGACACTCGTGCTCTGGTAAGCTACATTCGCGACAACGGTGCAATGAATGCTGTTATCTGCACAGACGGAACTTCGATTGAAGATTTGAAAAAAGAATTGGCAAATGTGCCAAATATGGAAGGTTTAGAGTTGGCATCAAAAGTTTCAACTACTGAACCTTATTTTTTTGGTGACGAAAATGCAACTTACAAAATATCTGCATTAGACCTGGGAATTAAAAAGAATATCTTGAGAAATCTTGCTAAGAGAGATTGCTACATAAAAGTTTATCCATACAATTCGACTTATAAAGATTTGTCCGAATTTAATCCAGATGGTTATTTTCTTTCAAATGGGCCTGGTGATCCGGATCCGCTTTTTGGAGCTATCGAAGTAGCAAAAGAAATTTTGGCAAATGATAAGCCATTATTCGGAATTTGCCTTGGACACCAAGTGATTGCACTCGCAAATGGAGTACAAACTTACAAAATGTTTAATGGTCACAGAGGTATCAATCATCCCGTAAAAAATTTAATTACGGGTAAAGGAGAAATTACTTCTCAAAATCACGGTTTTGCGGTAAACAAAGAAGCTTTGGAGAGTCATCCTGATTTAGAGATTACACATTTGCATTTGAATGACGGAACCGTTGCCGGTATGCGTATGAAGAATAAGAACTGTTTTTCAGTACAATACCATCCGGAAGCAAGTCCCGGACCACATGATTCGTCTTATTTGTTTGATCAATTTGTAGAGAACATAAAAGAGACTTTATCTAAAACGATGTAGTTAATAAATAAAGGTATTTAATTGCTGAATAACGTATTTAGTATTAAATATTTTTATAATTTCGAAAAATAATTATAATTTATTAATAAAAAACAAATATAATGAGTATTATAATAAAAGTTCACGCGAGACAAATTTTTGATTCCAGAGGTAATCCTACTATAGAAGTTGATGTAGTTACAGAAAACGGAGTTTTAGGAAGAGCAGCTGTTCCATCTGGGGCTTCAACTGGAGAACACGAAGCTGTTGAATTACGTGATGGCGGAAAAGCATTCTTAGGAAAAGGAGTTTTGAATGCAGTGAATAATGTAAATACCGTTATTGCTGAAGAATTAGTTGGTACTTCTGTTTTCGAACAAAATACTATTGATCAATTGATGATTGATCTTGACGGTACTCCAAACAAATCAAAATTAGGTGCTAACGCTATCTTAGGTGTTTCTTTGGCTGCTGCAAAAGCGGCTGCTAACGAACTAGGATTGCCATTATACAGATATGTGGGTGGTGTTTCTGCTAACACTTTGCCTGTGCCTATGATGAATATTATCAATGGTGGTTCGCATTCTGATGCACCAATTGCATTTCAGGAGTTTATGATTTTCCCTGTAAAAGCTTCTTCTTTTTCTCATTCGATGCAAATGGGTACTGAAATTTTTCATAGTTTGAAAAAAGTGTTACACGACAGAGGTTTAAGTACTGCTGTTGGTGATGAAGGTGGTTTTGCTCCAAATTTAGCTGGTGGAACTGAAGATGCTTTAGATACTATAAAATTAGCAGTTGAAAATGCAGGATATTCTTTCGGTGACGAAATTATGATTGCACTTGACTGTGCTTCGGCAGAATTTTATGTAAACGGTAAATACGATTACTCTAAATTTGAAGGAGAAACGGGTAAAGTAAGAACTTCTGCTGAGCAAGTTGAATATTTAGCTGAATTGGTTGCAAAATACCCAATTATTTCTATCGAAGATGGAATGGACGAAAATGACTGGGATGGTTGGAAATTGCTTACCGAAAAAATTGGTGATAAAGTACAATTAGTTGGTGATGATTTATTTGTTACCAATGTTGAGCGTTTGTCAACAGGAATTGAAAAAGGTATTGCCAATTCAATTTTAGTAAAAGTAAATCAAATTGGTACTTTGACAGAAACTATTGCAGCAGTAAATATGGCTAAAAATGCGGGTTATACTTCAGTAATGTCTCACCGATCTGGAGAAACAGAAGATAATACCATCGCAGATTTGGCAGTTGCTTTGAACTGTGGTCAAATAAAAACAGGTTCGGCTTCGCGTTCTGATCGTATGGCAAAATACAATCAGTTATTGAGAATTGAGGAAGAGTTAGGAAGTACGGCTTATTTCCCTGGATTAAATGCTTTCAAAATCAAATAATTTGTAAGATTTATATTTATATTTAAAACCATTCGTTTTTACGGATGGTTTTTTTTTGGAGTTTTAACAAATTCATAGCAGTATTCTTTTTTTAATTAGTGTTAAATTCCTTAGATTTGATAAATTATTATTTTAAAGATTTATTTCCGATATATTATGTCAAAAATAGCTACATTAGAAGTAGATGGTCAAAAAATTGAACTTCCGGTTATCACAGGAAGCGAAAATGAATCAGCTATCGATATTAACAAATTACGTGATTTAACCGGTATCATTACAATTGATCCTGGCTATAAAAATTCTGGCTCTTGCAAAAGTGAAATCACTTTCTTGGATGGAGAATTAGGAATTTTACGTTACAGAGGGTATTCAATCGAAGATTTAGCTGAAAAAGCTAGTTTTCTAGAGGTTTCTTATCTTCTGATTTTTGGTGAATTACCAACTGCTCAACAATTGGAGCAATTTGAAACTGATATTAAAAAACATACTTTGGTAAACGAAGAGATGAAAAATATCATTGATGGTTTTCCAAAAACAGCTCATCCAATGGGCGTATTATCTGCATTAACAAGTGCTTTGACAGCATTTAATCCAAAAGCAGTAAATGTTGATAATGAAAAAGAAATGTACGAAGCCATTTGTAAAACAATGGGTAAGTTTCTTGTAATTGCAACATGGACCTACAGAAAATCAATGGGTTATCCTTTAAATTATTACGATAATACAAAAGGTTATGTAGAGAATTTTATGCACTTGATGTTTCAATTGCCTACAGGTCCTTACAAAGCTAATCCTATTATTGTCGATGCATTAGATAAATTATTTATTCTTCATGCAGATCATGAGCAAAACTGCTCTACTTCTACAGTAAGAATGGTAGGTTCTTCTCATGCTGGCTTGTTTGCTTCAATCTCTGCTGGAGTTTCTGCTCTTTGGGGGCCACTTCACGGAGGAGCTAATCAAGCAGTTTTAGAAATGCTAGAAGAGATTAACAAAGATGGAGGCGATACAGAAAAGTTTTTAGCTAAAGCTAAAGATAAAAATGATCCTTTCCGTTTGATGGGTTTTGGTCACAGAGTCTACAAAAACTTTGATCCAAGAGCAAGAATCATCAAAAAAGCAGCTAAAGAAGTATTAGAAACTTTAGGTGTTGAAGATCCAATTTTAGAAATCGCTAAGAAATTAGAAGCTGCGGCTCTTGAAGATGAATATTTCAAATCAAGAAATTTATATCCTAATGTTGATTTCTACTCTGGAATTATTTATAGAGCACTAGGGATTCCAACCGATATGTTTACAGTAATGTTTGCGATAGGAAGATTACCGGGCTGGATCGCACAATGGAAAGAAATGCGTGAAAACAAAGAGCCAATAGGTAGACCAAGACAAATTTACACTGGACATCCGCTCCGAGAATTTAAGTCAAACAAATAAAATAACTTGAAAGCTTCACTTAACTGTGAAGCTTTTTTTTATATTTGTTCAAAATTTAATACTATTATGTTGCAATTAAATATAAAGAACGAAACGTCAAGATTGCGTGCTGTAGTTTTGGGTTCTGCCGTTCATAATGGGCCAACTCCATCTGTAGAGGAGGCTTATGATCCCAAATCTTTGGAACATATAAAAGCAGGGACGTATCCGATAGAACAAGATATGGTTGCTGAAATGGAAGCTTTTAATGCCGTTTTTAAAAAATATAATGTCACGGTTTATCGACCTGAAATGATCGAAAATTACAATCAGATTTTTGCTCGCGATATTGGTTTTGTAATTGATGATACGTTTGTAAAATCGAATATTTTACCAGATAGAGAACGCGAGTTAGACGCTATTCAATATATCATCGACCAAATGAATTCCGAAAAAGTAGTCCGACCACCGGAAGAAGTACATATTGAAGGCGGTGATGTTATGTTATGGAACGATCATATTTTTATAGGAACCTATAAAGGAAGTGATTACAAAGATTATATCACGGCAAGAACCAATATACAAGGTGTAAATTACATCAAACAATTGTTTCCGAATAAAATCGTCAAAGAATTTGACTTGGTAAAATCAAAAATTGAGGCTCGTGATAATGCCCTGCATTTAGACTGTTGCTTTCAGCCAGTAGGAAAAGACAAAGGCATTATTTACAAAAGAGGTTTTCGTGAAGAAGCAGATTATATGTACCTGGTCAATCTTTTCGGAAAAGAAAATTTATTTCATATCGAAAGAGAGGAAATGTACAATATGTGTTCAAACGTGTTTTCTATAGACGAAAATGTGGTAGTTTCTGAGAAAAATTTCACAAGATTAAACAATTGGCTGCGTGCCAATGGTTTTATCGTTGAGGAAATTCCTTATGCCGAAATCGCGAAACAAGAAGGATTGTTGAGATGCTCGACTTTGCCATTGATAAGAGATTAAATTCAGTTATGAGTTTTGGGTTGTGAGTTTTGAGATACTGATGAAAATGAAGCTGATTTAATGAAGAGTTATAGAGATTTAGACGTTTACAAAATTGGGTTGGAATTATTTTACATAGTTCATCCATCATCATTGAAACTTCCAAAACATGAATTGTATGAGCTTGGAAGTCAAATAAGAAGATCTGCTGATTCTGTGGTTTCAAATATAATTGAAGGCTACGGCAGAAGAAGATATAAAGCTGATTTTATAAAATTTTTGGTTTACTCACATTCAAGTTGTCTTGAAACAATTGGTCATTTAGAAAAAATAGCAAAACTTTATCCAGATTGCTTTAACAATATGGATGAGTTAATTAATAATTATGAAGGGTTAGGTGGTAAAATATTTAATTTTATTAGGTATGTTGAAGAGAATTGGAAAAATTGACTCAAAATAATCTGCTCAATTTTAAAAACTCAAAACCCACAACTCAAAACCCACAACAAAAGATTATGAAACAAACTACAAATGCAATCGTCATGATTCGCCCGGTTGCTTTCAGAATGAATGAGCAAACGGCTGTAAATAATTATTATCAGAAGGTATTAGACGGACTTTTGCCTAGCACTGTAAACGCCAAAGCACAACAAGAGTTTGATACTTTTGTAGAAAAATTAAGAGCGGTAGGAGTAGATGTTACCGTTATCGAGGACAGTTTAGAAACCGATACACCGGATAGTATTTTTCCAAACAATTGGGTTTCATTTCATGAAAATGGAGATGTTGCATTGTATCCTATGTTTGCAGAAAATCGCCGTCACGAGCGTCGCGAAGATATTTTAGACACACTGGAAGACAAAGGTTTTAAAATTGCCAATATCATGGATTATACCTCGGCAGAAGAAGACGGTATTTTTCTGGAAGGAACTGGGAGCTTGCTTCTGGATCGAGCCAATGGAAAAGCATATTGTGCTTTATCGCCTCGCGCTGATGAAGAATTGTTTATCGAATTCTGCGAAGATTTTGATTATGCGCCAGTAATTTTTGAAGCCTATCAAACTGTGGATGGAGAACGTAAACTAATTTACCACACCAATGTAATGATGTGTTTAGGTGAAACTTTTGCTGTTATCTGTGCCGATTGTATCGACGATAAAAAAGAACGCAAAATGGTCCTAGAAAACCTAAAAGCAGATAAAAAAGAAGTTATTTTAATCACAGAAGCTCAAGTAAATAACTTTGCAGGAAATATGCTGGAAGTTCGTGGTACAAATGATAAAAAATATATTGTCATGAGTGCATCAGCGCATCAGAGTTTAACAGCAAAACAAATTGCACAATTAGAAAATCATGCAGAAATTTTGAGCTCAAGTCTAGATACAATAGAAGCTTGTGGTGGCGGAAGTGCCAGATGTATGATGGCAGAAGTGTTTTTGCCAAAAAACTAAACTTATTTTTTCTAACTAAAAAAGGGATAGAGCCAACGTGCTTTATCCCTTTTTTTGGTTACAAAAGAAAAACAATTTACATCAAATTTCCTTTTACAATATTAATGATAGAGCTTACGATGTATTGAATACCGATTGAGATTACAATAAAACCAACAATTCTAGAAATCGCTACAATTCCTGAAGCACCTAATATTCGGGCGAGATAATGAGCGCTTTTTAAAATAGCAAAAATAGCAAAGGCAATTGCGGCAATAGCCAAGGTCGAAATGATAATTTCGTTCATTTCGTGATGTTCCTGATAAAAAGCAATTAATAACGATATTGATCCTGGCCCCGCCAACATAGGTATGGCCAATGGCGTTAAAGCAATGTCATTACGCTGTTGTACTTCATTTTCAATTTTTTTATTGATTCCGCGTTTTTTATTAAATTTCCCCGAAAGCAATGAAAATCCCGAATTGACAATCACAATTCCACCGGCAATCCTGAGAGCGTCAATGCTGATCCCGAAAAAAGTCAATACATATTGACCAATAAAATACGAAACAATCAAAATAATAAAGACGTTTATAGCTGTCCATAAGGATATTCTGGAACGTTCTTTTTGCGAGTCATCGTGGGTGAGCCCAACAAATATTGGGATTGTTCCAATTGGATTCAATACAGAGAAAAGAGCGGCAAACAAATAAATAAATAAATCCATACAATTTTTTGGTTAATAAAGTAAAAATAGTCAAATTTTATCTTTTTGCCACAAATAGATGTTAGGATATTGTTTTTTATCGCGCAGAATTCAAAATCAAATACCTGCAAACAACCTCATTCTTTTTGATTACTTTTGTAGCATATTTTAAAACAATGAAAAACAAAAAAACTTTAGTTCTGGGTGCCACAACAAAACCGGAACGTTATGCTTTTAGAGCAATAAATATGCTGGTAGAAAAAGGACATACTGTGTTGGCAATCGGTCAAAATACAGGCGAAGTTGCGGGTGTAAAAATTCATACAAAAGCCATTCCTGTAAAAAATATCGACACCGTAACCTTATATCTCAATCCTGCGCGTCAGCGTGATTACTATAATTACATTATCGAAGCACAGCCCAAAAGAGTTGTTTTTAATCCCGGAACCGAAAATCCCGAGCTGTATCAGCTTTTAGAACTTAACAATATCAAAGCCGAGGTTGCTTGTACGCTGGTTTTATTGGCTACCAATCAATATTAGTTTTTTCAGGAGCTATTTCCTGCTGTACACTGTGTCTTTTGTGCTGAACCCCAGCACAAAAAGATGCCGTTTCCATCAGGGCTAGAAAACCTGGTTTACGAGGCTATTTAGAGCTTACTGGAAACAGTAATTTTACAGTTGTCTAAGTCAAGTAAACCATTAAAAGTGTTATTTTTGTCGTCATGGAATTTTCATCAAAATTAATAGAAAAAGCAGTCAACGAAATGTCGCAGTTACCCGGAATTGGTAAACGCACCGCATTGCGATTGGTGCTGCATTTATTAAAACAACCCAAAGAACAAACGGGTTTTTTGTCTCAGGCACTTTTGAACATGCGTGAGGATATTAAATTTTGCGAAAATTGCCATAATATTTCAGACACAAAAATTTGCGAAATTTGTGCCAATCAAGTTAGAAACCACCAGACGATTTGTGTGGTCGAAGATATTCGCGATGTAATGGCTATTGAAAATACAGGTCAGTACAAAGGAATTTACCATGTTTTAGGTGGGAAAATTTCGCCAATAGAAGGCGTGGGGCCTAGTCAGTTGAATATTCCGACTTTGGTCGAAAAAGTAAAATCAGGAACTGTTGTCGAAATTATTTTTGCACTAAGCTCAACAATGGAAGGCGATACGACCAATTTTTATATTTATAAGCAAATTGCAGGATCAGAAATTGTAATTTCGACAATAGCGAGGGGAATCTCAGTAGGGGATGAACTGGAATATGCCGACGAAGTTACCCTTGGTAGAAGTATTTTGCACAGAGTACCATTTGAAAAAACATTTAGAAATAATTAATCCCAGATCAAATAATTATGCATTTTCAGATGTTTAATGTAAAAACGATATTTGTGAACAAATTTTTAGTAATGACCAGAAAAGCCTTTTATATAGTAGTATTGATAAGTTTGTTTTTTACTTCTTGTATCCCTGTAAAAGATTTACATTATTTGCAGGATAAAAGTTCTTCGGGCGAACAAAATAACATAACGGCTGTAGAATCTAAGCCTTACAGGTTGCAAGCAAACGATGTTTTGAGTATCGATATAAAAGCGATTGATCCCAAATTAGTGGCTATCTTTTCTACCAATGCTTCTGAGCAATCTGCCGCAGGAAAAAGCGAGTCGAGTTTGTATTTTAATGGTTTTACAGTAGATGATCATGGCAATATCAGAATGCCAATTTTAGGAGAAATTAATGTTATTGGTTATACTCTTGAAGAGGTTCGCCTTAATATTGAGAAAAAATTATTAGAAGAATATTTTAAAAGTGAAGCTAATATTTTTGTAACCGTAAAGCTAGCAGGTTTTAGATATACCATAAACGGAGAAGTCGCCAGTACAGGAACCAAAACACTGTTTCAGGAACACGTAAATGTGATGGAGGCTATCGCAAATGCTGGAGATATTACTACCGTAGGAAATAGAAAAGCAGTTACGATAATTCGTCAGACGCCAACAGGTGTACAGATGCATGATATCGATTTGACAGATGTGAATGTAATGAAATCTCCTTATTATTATTTGCAGCCTAATGATTATATTTATATAAAACCATTGAAGCAAAAAACTTGGGGAACGGGTCAGACAGGGATACAATCTATAGGTACAGTTATTGCTTTATTGTCGCTGGCAACCACTGTTTATTTGATCCTAAAAAATTAATACGAAGTTTAAAAGATGTTAGATATAAAAGATTTTTCGATTTTTGAGAATCAATCAAACTTTGATTTTAAAGGTTTTTTGTTCAAAATTGCCAGTTACTGGAAGCTATTTTTGATCAGTTTAATAATTGCTTTTGCAGTTGCTTATCAGGTAAATATTCGTAAAGAAAAAATTTACTCGATGCAAACTTTAATTTCGATCAAAGAAGAGAGCAATCCATTTTTTACCTCCAATACAAGTTTGGTATTCAATTGGGGAGGTATTTCTGATCAGGTAAACGGAATTTCTACCATATTACAATCTCGATCTCATAACGAGTTGGTAGTAAGTAAGCTACAGTTTTATATTGATTATCTTGAAAAAGGGAAATACAATTTTATAGATTCTTACGGCGCTGTTCCTTTTTATGTAGATATCGATAAGTCAAAAGGGCAACTGGTTAATACGCTTATTAAAATTAAATTTTTAACTGAAAATCAATACGAAATTCAAATTCCTTTTGAGAATAATTCTGTTTCATTAATTAATTACGCTACAAATTCTTATAGCAATACTGCTGTTCAACCAGGCGAAATTATAAAGCGCTACAAAGTTGGAGAACAAGTTTCGTTGCCTTTTCTAAATTGGAAATTGCAGATTAATGATGCTCCGGGAAATTACAAAGGCAACGAATATTTTGTAAAATTTAATGATTTTGATGGAACTGTTTCCAGATACAAAGGTGTAAATGTAAACTCTGATGATAAGGGTGGATCTATCCTTACTTTGAGTATGCAGGGAACCAACAAATCCAGAATGGTAGCCTA
Organism: Flavobacterium geliluteum; assembly: GCF_017948595.1. GTDB lineage: Bacteria > Bacteroidota > Bacteroidia > Flavobacteriales > Flavobacteriaceae > Flavobacterium > Flavobacterium flavipigmentatum. The sequence continues at coordinate 39,447 of NZ_JAGFBV010000008.1, forward strand.
TTTGAATGCGACTGTAAAAATGCTGATCAAAATTCAGCTTGACGGGAAAAACCAGTTTGCAAACAATACCATCAGTTTTATTGACAGTACACTTGTGGCAATGGAATCTCAGCTGAAAGAAACTGGTAATGAGCTGAAATCTTTTAGACAAGGAAAAAACATTTATGATATAGAAGGTGGAGGGATCAAATTTTCGGATAAAATAGGTGATTTTGATACCGAAAAAGATTTGATAAGCAGAAAAATAGCGTACTGCAATTCCTTAAAGTCATATTTAAATAGTAGTGTTGATTACTCTAAATTACCGGCGCCATCTGTGGCGGGAATTGATGATCCTAATATCGTGGTTAATGTTGCAAAACTGATTAGCCTTTCGACACAACGATCAGAAATGGCGTATGCGGTAAAAAGTGATAAGATTTTTAAGGATTTTGATAATCAGATGATGGCTGTCAAAAATGTTTTATTAGAGAATATTTTATCAGCCAAATCCTCCCTGTTGTATGATTTGAACATGATTAATGCTAAAATAGGGCAGGCCGAAAACACGATTAGAAAACTTCCGGAAGAGCAACAGGAATTGCTGAAAATCAAAAGAAAATACGATTTAAATGATAATATTTACAGTGAATTTCTTCAAAAACGTAATGAAGCTGAAATTGTAAAAGCATCCAATTTATCAGATATTCATTTTATCGATCCTGCAAAAGATATTGGAGGAGGTTTAATTGGGCCTAAAACTTCTGTCAATTATGTGTTGGCGCTATTTTTGGGGCTTTTGCTTCCGTTATTGTTTATTTTGGGAATTTTCTTTGTAAATAATTCGATTCAGAATACAGATGATATTAGTAAATTGACTAAGATTCCTTTGTTGGGAGTTGTAGGTGTCAATAAAGGTTTTTTGAGTTTGGCAGTGTTTGATCAGCCAAAATCAGCGCTTTCAGAATCTTTTAGAACCATTCGCTCTTCGCTGCAATTTTTGTATAAAAAGCAGCAGCTCAGTGGCGCAAAAACTTTGATGATAACGTCCTCAATTAGTGGAGAAGGCAAAACTTTTTGTTCCATCAACATTGCTACTGTTTTTGCTTTAAGCGATAAAAAAACGGTTATTGTGGGTCTGGATTTGAGAAAACCAAGATTGGCGGACGAATTTAATCTTACGAACCATGTTGGTGTTGTAAATTATCTGATTAAGCAAAAAACATTAGAGGAAATCACGAGTAAAACTGAAGTCCCGAATCTTGATGTTATCCTATCAGGGCCTATCCCGCCTAATCCTTCAGAGCTTATCTTGTCAGATGCTATGGGTGAATTGATAAATGAGCTGAAGCAGAAATACGATTATATCATTTTAGATACGCCTCCAGTAGGATTGGTTTCTGATGCTTTGGAGTTAGCTCAATATAGTGACGTAACACTTTATATTGTAAGACAGAATTATACCAAAAAAGACATGATCACGTTGTTGAATACACGTGTAAAGAGAGGAGAACTCAACAATATAAGTATTGTTTTGAATGGTTACGAGAATAAAGCAAAATATGGTGCTGCTTATGGCTACGGTTATGGGTATGGAGCCTACAGCTATCATGACGAACCCGAAAAAGAGAATTTTATAAAAGAATTTTTCTCAAAATTTAAAAGAAAATAAGCTGCGCCTAATGGAAAAAACTATTCAAAATACAGTTTTAATCACTGGCGGCGCTGGTTTTATTGGCTCAAATCTAACGGAATATTTTTTAGCATCTGGTTGGAAAGTGATTGGTTTGGATAATTTCTCGACAGGACACAGACATAATGTTACAGACTTTTTAAGTAATCAAAATTATAAGTTGATCGAAGGTGATATTCGTAATATTGAAGATTGTAATTTGGCAGTAGAAGGTGTCGATTATGTGTTACATCAAGCTGCTTTAGGATCTGTGCCAAGATCTATAAACGATCCAATCACCACAAATGATGTCAATGTTTCTGGGTTTTTGAATATGTTGGTGGCGGCTCGTGATGCCAGAATAAAACGTTTTGTGTATGCCGCTAGTTCATCAACTTACGGAGATTCTGAAGGATTGCCAAAAGTAGAAGAGGTTATTGGTAAACCTTTATCGCCTTACGCTATTACAAAATATGTAAACGAAATGTATGCTGAGATTTTTAGTAAAACGTATGGATTAGAAACGATTGGTTTGCGTTATTTTAATGTTTTTGGGAGGAAACAAGATCCAAAAGGAGCCTACGCTGCGGTAATTCCTAAGTTTGTTACCCAATTGATGCATTATGAAAGTCCGGTAATAAATGGCGATGGGAATTATTCACGCGATTTTACTTATATCGACAATGTTATTCAAATGAATTATTTGGCGCTTACAAGTCAAAATCCCGAAGCAATGAATACGGTTTATAATACAGCATTTGGAGATCGAAATACGCTAAATGATTTGGTGAAATGTTTAAAACAATACTTATCAGAACTAGATCCAAAAATTGCCGATGTCGAAGTTGTTTATGGAGTCAACAGAGCTGGAGACATTCCGCATTCATTAGCAAGTATTCAAAAAGCAAAGAATTTGCTGGGGTATGATCCTAAATATTCATTACAAGCAGGTTTAAAAGAAGCGGTGACTTGGTATTGGAACAATTTGAAATAAAGTAAAAGAAGAAAATTTTAATTAAATGAAAATTACAAAAATTTGTTGCATAGGAGCAGGATATGTTGGTGGACCAACTATGGCCGTAATTGCACAAAAATGCCCGCATATTCAGGTGACAGTCGTTGATTTGAATGTAGATAGAATTAATGCATGGAATGATCCCAATACAGATAATATACCAATTTATGAGCCAGGCCTTTCTGAAATTGTAGCTGAGGCAAGAGGACGCAATCTTTTCTTTTCTAATAATGTAGAAAAAGCAATTGATGAAGCTCAAGTGATTTTTATTTCGGTAAATACACCAACAAAAACATACGGCAAAGGAAAAGGTATGGCCGCTGACTTAAAATATATTGAGTTATGTGCCAGACAAATTGCTAAAATTGCCAAAGAGAACAAAATTGTGGTTGAAAAATCGACATTACCAGTTCGTACGGCCGAAGCCATAAAAAGTATTTTAGACAATACAGGAAACGGTGTTCAGTTTCAGATTTTGTCAAACCCGGAGTTTTTGGCAGAAGGTACAGCTGTAACAGATTTATTAGATCCGGATCGAATTTTAATAGGTGGCGATACCACGCCAGAGGGAGAAAAAGCGATTAATGCTTTGGTAGAAGTATATTCAAATTGGGTAGAGAAAGATAAAATCCTAACCACCAATGTTTGGTCATCAGAATTATCAAAGCTTACAGCAAATGCATTTTTGGCACAAAGAATTTCCTCTATAAATGCCATGTCTGAATTGTGTGAAAAAACCGGTGCAGATGTAAATGAAGTGGCCAGAGCTATCGGTATGGATAGTCGAATTGGTTCTAAATTCCTGAAATCATCTGTTGGATTTGGAGGTTCTTGTTTTCAAAAAGATATTTTAAATTTAGTGTATATCGCCAAATCCTATGGGCTGAGCGAAGTGGCAGATTATTGGGAACAAGTGATTATTATGAATGATCATCAAAAAAGAAGGTTTTCTAATAAAATTGTTCAGACATTGTACAATACTGTTGCCGATAAAAAAATTACTTTTTTAGGATGGGCTTTCAAAAAAGACACCAACGATACACGTGAGTCTGCGGCCATATATGTGGCAGATGATTTGATTAATGAACAGGCAAAAATTTCGGTTTATGATCCAAAGGTTTCCAGAAGCAAAATGCTGTCTGATTTGGATTATTTAGCCACCCGATCTTCTACCGAAAACGAAAACTTGGTTCAGGTTTTTGATGATGCTTATGCTGCTTGCAATAATGCTCATGCGGTTGCCATACTTACAGAGTGGGACGAGTTTAAAACATACGACTGGAAAAAAATATATGATTCGATGCAAAAACCAGCTTTTGTTTTTGATGGAAGAAATATTTTAGATAAAAAAGAAATGGAAGCTATTGGTTTTGTATACCAAGGTATCGGTTCTTAAAATAGAAGTATATTGATTAAAATTTAATTGGTAAGGAAATAGGTATTAGTAGAAATTTTATTTCAATATTAAAGAATATGAGTTGGTATGTGGTTTATACAAAACCCAAATGGGAAAAAAAAGTTGCAGAAAAATTAAATCAAATTGGGATTGAGTGTTACTGTCCGATGATTACCCTGATAAAACAGTGGTCAGACAGAAAAAAGAAGGTCGAAGTTCCTCTTTTTAACTCCTATGTATTTGTAAAGTTAGAAGATGTTGATCGTAATGCTGTTTTTCAGATTGCGGGAGTAATTAGGTACTTGTTTTGGTTGGGTAAGCCCGCTATTGTTCGTGATGATGAAATTGATATTATCAAAAAAAGTATCGCGGTTTCAGATGGACATGATATTGTAGTTGAATCACATAAAGTGGGTGACAAAATCAAATTAGAATCAGGTGTTTTTAGTAATCAGGAAGCAACAATACAAGAGATTTCAAAAACACATTATATATTAGTTTTAGAGTCTTTGGGATGTGTTTTAAAAATAAAACATAAATAAAAGTTCTGTTTTTTTTAAAGTCTTAGTAATTAGTTAAATAAAGTTTAAAATTCGCTAAATAGTGCGATTTTTAAACTTTATTCTTTTTTAAAGAAAAGCGCTACTGTTTGATTAGTAAAGACTTGGTGTTGTATAGGTATTTGCGATTTTATATCTTTTGAAGAAGTACGGAAAACCATATTGAATAAATTGAGTTAATATGTTATATTTGCCAAAAAGGAATTCGCGGTATCTGTGTCAAATAAATGTGACTCAGAGGGGCGAAGCCGTGAACTGTAATGAACAAAATAGATATAAAATCAAATAAAATAGACGAAAACATAAAGATAGCAGTCATAGGACTTGGTTATGTTGGTTTGCCTTTGGCTCGACTATTTGCTACAAAATATAGTGTCATAGGATTTGATATTAATGAGTCAAGAGTTGCTTCTTTAAAATCGGGTACAGATACTACCTTAGAAGTAGATGATGAGACTTTACAAAAAGTTCTTGTTTTAGAGCCTTCTGAAAATATCGGATTGTATTGTTCTTCAAATATTCAAGATATTTCAGAGTGTAATTATTTTGTAATCACAGTTCCAACTCCGGTTGATAAAAATAATCGACCCGATTTGACTCCTTTGTATAAATCCAGCGAATCAGTAGGAAAAGTGCTGAAAAAAGGCGATATTGTCATCTATGAATCAACAGTTTATCCAGGTGTTACAGAAGAGGAGTGTGTTCCCGTTTTAGAAAGAGTTTCAGGATTAAAGTTTAACGAAGACTTTTTTGCAGGATATTCCCCAGAAAGAATAAATCCGGGCGACAAAGAGCATACTGTAGAGAAAATTTTAAAAGTTACATCGGGTTCAACTCCGGAGATCGGTCAAAAAGTAGATGCCCTTTATAAATCGGTTATCACAGCAGGGACGCATTTGGCACCAACTATTAAGGTGGCTGAGGCTGCAAAAGTCATTGAAAATTCTCAAAGAGATATCAATATTGCTTTTGTAAATGAATTGGCTAAAATATTTAATCTGATGGATATTGATACACATGATGTGTTGACAGCAGCTGCTACCAAATGGAACTTCTTACCCTTTAAGCCGGGTTTGGTTGGAGGACATTGTATAGGGGTTGATCCTTATTATTTGGCTCAGAGAGCACAAGAATTTGGGTATCATCCAGAAATAATACTCGCAGGAAGACGTTTGAATGATAGTATGGGCGAATATGTTGCCTCTCAGATTGTAAAATTGATGATTAAAAAAGGTATTTCTGTCAATGGTGCAAACCTTTTGATGTTGGGAATTACTTTTAAAGAAAATTGTCCAGATGTAAGAAATACTAAAATAGTAGATGTTGTAAAAGCATTGTCTGAATATGGAATTTCGGTAACGGTTTACGATCCTTTGGCTAATGTTGAAGAAGTCAAAAAAGAATACAAGTTGCAAACTATTGATGTATTAAGTGATACTAAATATGACGCCATTGTTTTAGGAGTTGCTCATAAGGAGTTTCTGGATTTGGATTTTTCAAGTTTGCAAAACGAAAAAAGCTTATTATATGATGTCAAAGGAGTTTTAGGCTCTCTGGCTGATAACAGATTATAATTCAAAAAAAATAAAAATGGATAACGCAATTATACATGTTATTTTAACAGGAGGTATTGGTAGCAGATTATGGCCGCTTTCTAGAAAGAGTCAACCAAAGCAATATCTGGAAATATTTGAAGGGAAATCTTTATTTGAGATGACTGTAGATCGCAACAGAAGTCTTGCAGATAAGGTTATGGTTGTGGGTAATAATGATAACTGCCATTTAAGTGAAAGAGTATTCGATAAATCAAGTACTTCTTTTATCAATATTGTAGAATCAACGCCAAGAAATACAGCTGCTGCAATTGCTTTTGCTGCTTTTGCATCCAATCCTGATGATGTTTTAATTGTTACTCCATCTGATCATATTATTGAAAAAATGGATCAATATAATGAGGCAATCAGTGAGGCCATTTCTAAAGCAAATCAAGGTTTTATTGTAACTTTCGGAATTGTTCCAACCAAACCAGAAACAGGTTATGGCTACATAGAGGCAAAAGGTGATAATGTGGTTTCCTTTCGCGAAAAGCCAAATAAAGTGACTGCAAAAGAGTTTATTGCAAAAGGCAATTTTTTATGGAATAGTGGAATGTTTTGTTTTAAAGCTGGAGTACTTCTAGAAGAACTGAAGCAATTTCAGCTCGATGTATATGAAAAATCTAAAAAAGCTTGGGAAGATAGTGCCAATGGTAAGTTAGATTTAGATTTATCTTTAGAAATTCCTTCTATCAGTATCGATTATGCTGTAATGGAGCGAAGTAAAAAAATTAAAGTAGTCCCAGCCTCATTTTCATGGTCAGATCTTGGGTCTTTCGAATCTGTTTATGATTATTTGGTTGCTAACGGTCATCCAGTAGATAAAAACGGAAATATGGTCATAGGATGTGATACACACACTTCTTTTTTAGGGTTGAAAAACACAATTTTTGTTGCAACGACTAATGCCAATTTAATTTTACAAAAAGAAAATTCGCAAGATGTAAAAGATTTATATTCGGAATTAGAACGTCAAAATTCTGAATTATTAAATTAATTTAAATTTAAAATGAAAAAAATTCTTATCACAGGTGGTGCAGGTTTTATAGGTTCTCATGTAGTAAGACGCTTTGTAAATCAGTATCCTGAGTGTCAAATATTCAATTTAGATGCCTTAACGTATGCAGGCAATCTGGAAAATATAAAAGATATCGAGAATCAACCTAATTATACTTTTGTAAAAGGAGATATTGTAGATGAGCTTTTTATAAACGAGCTTTTCTCGCTTCATAATTTTGATGGTGTGTTGCATTTAGCTGCAGAATCTCATGTAGATCGTTCTATAGAAGACCCGTTAGCATTTGTAAAAACGAATGTTATTGGGACAATGAATTTATTGAATGCTGCAAAAAATCAATGGAAAGATAATTTTGAGGGTAAACGTTTTTATCATATTAGTACCGATGAGGTGTATGGCTCTTTGGGAGCTGAAGGTCTTTTTACAGAAACCACTTCTTACGATCCTAATTCTCCTTATTCTGCTTCAAAAGCAAGTTCAGATCATTTCGTAAGGGCGTACGGCGAGACCTACGGGTTGCCTTATGTATTGACAAACTGCTCCAACAATTACGGTTCTTATCATTTTCCTGAAAAATTAATTCCGCTTTTCATCAATAATATTATCAATAATAAACCTTTACCGGTTTACGGTGATGGTAATTACACTCGTGATTGGTTATTTGTTGAGGATCATGCTATTGCAATCGACTTGGTTTTTCATAAAGGGAAAAATCACGAAACGTATAATATTGGAGGTTTTAATGAATGGAAAAATATTGATTTGGTAAAGTTGCTATGCCAAATTATGGATCAAAAATTAGGCAGAGCCGAAGGAACTTCTCAAGAACTAATTACTTACGTGAAAGACAGACCGGGTCATGATTTACGTTACGCTATCGATGCCTCAAAAATTAATAAAGAACTGGGTTGGAAGCCTTCTGTAACTTTTGAAGAAGGCTTAGAGAGAACAATTAATTGGTATCTTACCAATGAGGAATGGTTGAAAAATGTGACTTCTGGTTCTTACAAAGATTATTATCAAAAACAATATTCATAAATTAACAATTTTAATTCAACCAAAATTCCAGGTTTAAATTATAATTAACATGAAAAAATTATTTTACGTTCTTACGTTTCTTTTTTTACTGCTAGGATCTTCAAATGCTAATGCGCAAGATATTATTAAATCCAAAGATTTAAGCACCATTAAAGTAGATTATTTGTCAGATGACGAAATCTCTAAGATAGTTGCTCAACTAAAAAGTAATAATGCTACAATTGATGATGTTGAATCTATGGCTTTATCGAAAGGCATGAGTCAGACAGAATTTGATAAATTAAGAACTCGAGTCAAAGAATATGAGAAAAAAAACTCAAAAGATACTGATAAGGATAAAAAAGATAAGGACAAAAAGAAAGACGATAAATCAAAAGATATAGATAAAGATTCTGAGTTTGGAAGAAGGCAAGAAAAAATTAAGAATGAAAAAGTAAAAGACTCCTTAAATGCTTTAATTTTTGGCTCTCAACTGTTTGATAACCCTACTTTAAATTTTGAGCCAGATTTAAAAATGGCAACTCCATTAAATTATGTTTTGGGGCCAGGTGATAAATTAGAGGTTAGTATTTATGGTATTCAGCAATTTGATGATACTGTAACAGTTAATTTTGAAGGTAAAATTGCCATTCAGAATGTTGGTCAAATTGCGGTTGCTGGAATGTCTATCGAAGCTGCAACACAAAAAATCAAAGCTGCTATTGCAAAAGTATACAGCACTGTGAGGTCTGGACAATCTCAGGTAAGCGTAAGTTTGAGCGAAATACGTACCATAAAAATAACGGTCGTTGGAGGAAAACAACCTGGCAATTATTCGATTTCATCTTTAGCAACTGTTTATAATGCTTTGCATTTAGCAGGTGGTCCAGGGAAAGACGGAAGTTATCGAAATATTGAATTGATAAGAAACAATCGTGTTTTCAAAAATATTGATGTTTACAGATTTTTAGTAAAAGGAGATCAGTCTGATAATGTTGGGTTAAAAGACAATGATGTCATTAGAATTCCGGCTTACAGCCAACGAGTTACAGTTGAGGGTGAAGTGAAAAGACCTGGGATTTTTGAAATGAAAAAAGGTGAAACTTTTGCGGATTTACTAAATTTTGCTTCAGGATTTAATGAGTTTGCCTATACTGCTTCTGTAAATGTTTTACAAAAAACAGGCAAGGAGTTTAAAGTGCATGATATAAAAGAAAGTGAGTATGCTTCTTATTTGCCTCAATCTGGAGATGTTTTTAAAATTACAAAAATTTTGAATCGATTTGAGAATCGTATTAAAATTGAAGGAGCTGTTTTTAGGCCAGATTATTATTCTTTTACAGAAGGCATGCGAGTTTCTGAGTTAATCGCTAAAGCAGAAGGCCTCAAGGAAGATGCCTACAGTAAGAGAGCAAGAGTAATTCGTTTGCAATATGATTTAACCACAGAAATTGTAAATGTAGATTTGAGTGCCGCTTTATCAGGAGATGTAACTGCAGATATTGAGTTGAAAAGAGAAGATATTGTTACCATCTATTCTATTTTAGATTTTAGAGAAGAATATAAAGTAACGATTGATGGAGAGGTCAAAAATCCTGGTGAATATGAATATTTTGAGAATTTGACATTGAATGACTTAGTAATTCAAGTCGGTGGATTAACTGGCTCTGCATCAAAAAGAGTTGAAGTAGCCAGAATGGTAAAGTCAGATCAAATCGATGATGCTGATCCTAAGCGCATTGAGTTGTTAGAACTTCAAATTACAGCAGATAATAACGAACAAATTAAAAATTTTGTATTACAGCCCTTTGATGTTATCAATATTCGTAAGATGGCGGTTTACGAAAAACCAGAAATGGTTAAAGTTAGCGGTGCCGTTACTTATCCGGGTAAGTACGCTATTGCTAATAAAAAGGAGACTGTCTACAATGTTGTAATGAGAGCTGGAGGTTTGACATCCATTGCTAACTTAGATGGGATGAAAATAAAAAGACCTATTAAAGAAGAGCAACTTAAGCAATTAGAAAGTATAGACCTTAATCTTGATAAAAAACAAATTGGAGAAGACGGAAAGGAATCTAACTTGAAGGATAAAGATTCACTTAACTCAAAATTGACTAAAAAACTTAGAGATGATCTAAAATTTGCTACAATTCCAGTTAACTGGGAAAAAATTGTTAAAGATAAAAATCATTATTCTAATGTTACGTTATTTCCTGGTGATGAAATTGAAGTGGCAGTTTATAACGAAGGAGTAAAAGTGACGGGAAATGTATTGCTAACCTCTGAAATACCGTATAGAAGCGGAAAAGGATTTAAATATTACATCAATGCAGTTGGTGGTGTTGATAATAAAGGCTGGAAGAGAAAAGCCTATATTATTTACCCTAATGGGAAGGCCTCTGTTACAGGTTCATTTTTGTTTTTTAGGTCTTACCCAAAAGTTACACCTGATTCGCAGATTGTAGTTCCAGAAAAGCCCGAAGTGAAAAAGATGAGTGCCGGAGAATGGGTTAGCATTGGAAGTGTATTAGCTAGTTTAGCATTATTAATAGTTACCGCTTTTAAATAAATTATTTTTTTGATGGAGAATAATAATATACCGATTGAAAACGATGAAATTTCGTTAAAAGAATTAATACTTAAATCCAAAGAATGGTATCATTATTTGTTATCACAATGGAAAATTATTGTTTTAGCCGGAATAATTGGAGCCGCTTTAGGATTAACGTATTCATTTATCAAAAAGCCAGTTTATACAGCTACTTTAACATTTGCCGTAGAAGATGAAAAAGGAGGAGGAGGCTTAGGAGGAGCATTAGGTTTGGCTAGTTCCTTTGGTGTAGATTTAGGTGGTAGTGGAGGTAACATATTTTCCGGATCTAACCTTACTGTGTTGTTTAAATCGCGTAATATGGTAGAACAAACGTTACTTTCTCCCGTGGTTGTAAATGGAAAACGGATTTCTTTAGCCGAAATGTATATTCAAAATAGTAAATGGAGAAATAGCTGGAATAAAGATCCAAAATTTAAGGACATTCAATTTTTGCCCGAAACGAATCGCAAATATTTCACAAGAGTTCATGATAGTATTTTAGGAGTAATTTATGAAAATTTATCCAAAGGTTCTTTAGCGGTGGCTCAAAAAGATAAAAAGATAGCCGTTATTTCGATGGATGTGACTTCTAACAATGAATTGTTTTCTCTTTATTTTTGTGAAGCGCTCGCTAAGCAGGTAGGTAAATTTTATGTGAGTACCAAAAGTAAAAAAGCCCGAATGAATATGGAAATCTTAGAGCGTCAAACAGATTCTATACGTGCAGAACTTAACGGTGCCATAACAGGAGTTGCAGTAGCTAATGATAATACCTTTATGTTGAATCCTGCGCTCAATGTACGACGAGCTCCTTCTGCTCGCAGACAAGTTGATGTACAGGCTAACACAGCTATTTTAACAGAGTTAGTTAAACAAACAGAATTAGCTAAAGTGACTTTACGTAAAGAAACACCTTTAATTCAGGTGATTGATCATCCTATTTTACCATTACCAAAAGAACGTTTTGGTAAAGCCAAAGGATTGGTGATGGGAGGTTTTTTGGCTGGGTTTTTAATAGTATTGGGATTGATTGCGAGGAGGTTTTTTAAAGATTTGCGTATTTAATACTATATAAAATTTTAGAGATTAAGTCAAATATTGGTTTTTTAATTTCGTCGAATTTAAAATGATCTTGAATAGATTTTATAAATAGAAAAAATAAGCACCATAAATATTAAATTGTTGCATTAAACCTTACTACATATTTCTGAAGCGATCACCAGTGCTAGAGGATAATAAATATTTTTCAAAAACTGCAAATCCCTATATATAATTAACTAGTTTGCGTGCAGAAAATGATTGCTATTTTCTATAGCTTTAATTAATTGTATGTATTTGTAAAATCTCTGATAGTATTGGTAAGTTCTTTAGTGTGTTTTAAGAAAAACAGGAACCAATAAAAAATCAAATAAAAGTAATAGTTTAAATGAATATTCTTAAATTAATAGGTAGAGGTGAGGAAATATTTGAAAAAGATATTTCAAATCATGAAAATCAATTGTCTTCTATCGTAAATAGTTCTTCTTTTTTGGTAATAGGTGGTGCCGGATCAATAGGTCAGGCAGTAACTAAAGAAATTTTTAAAAGAAATCCTTTAAGATTGCATGTTGTTGATATAAGTGAAAACAATATGGTAGAGCTAGTTCGCGACTTGAGAAGCTCTTATGGTTATATCGAAGGTGATTTTCAGACTTTTGCATTGGATATTGGATCTATTGAATACGATGCATTTATAAATTCGGACGGGAAATACGATTATGTTTTAAATCTTTCTGCTCTAAAACACGTACGAAGTGAGAAAGATCCTTTTACCTTAATGAGAATGATTGATGTGAATATTTTTAATACTGAAAAAACACTACAACAATCTATTACAAAAGGCACAAAAAAATATTTTTGTGTTTCTACAGATAAAGCAGCGAATCCTGTTAATATGATGGGCGCCTCAAAGAGAATTATGGAAATGTATTTAATCCGTAAAAGCAAAGACATAAAAATCTCAACTGCTCGTTTTGCTAATGTTGCTTTTTCTGATGGTTCTCTATTACATGGGTTTAACCAAAGAATTTTAAAGAAACAGCCAATTGTTGCTCCTAATGATATTAAAAGATATTTTGTTACACCAAAAGAATCTGGAGAATTATGTTTGATGAGCTGTATTTTCGGCGAAAACAGAGACGTTTTTTTTCCAAAATTAGACGAAAAATTGAACTTAATTTCATTTGCGGATATTGCTGTTAAATATCTGGATGAAATAGGTTACGAACCATATTTGTGCGAGTCAGAAGATGAGGCTAGAGATAATGTTGACGCCCTGATAGCTGAAAAAAAATGGCCTTGTCTTTTTACAGGTAGTGATACCACAGGTGAAAAAGATTTTGAAGAATTTTTTACAGATACCGAGGTTCTTGATATGGATCGTTTTGTAAACCTTGGGGTTATTAAAAATGATGCGGTTTATGATAATGAGAAATTAGAAAATTTCACTTTTAAAATAAAGGATATGAAATTAAACTTAATTTGGACAAAAGAAATGATCGTTGATTTATTTAACAATTTGATACCTAATTTTGGTCATAAAGAAACTGGTAAATATTTAGATTCAAAAATGTAATATGAGCGATTTTAATTCTGTAATATCCTTTATAAAAGAACAGCACAATAACCAGGAATTTACGCCGCTTCACGCCCCTGTATTTAATGGGAATGAAAAAAAATACTTGCTTGATACGATAGACTCTACATTTGTTTCTTCTGTTGGAGCTTATGTAGATCGTTTTGAAGCGATGATGTGTGCAACATCCCAAACAAAAAAAGCTGTTGCTGTTGTAAATGGCACAGCAGCAATACAAGTGTCATTACGATTAGCCGGAGTAAAAGAAGGAGATGAAGTAATAACTCAGGCTCTAACCTTTATTGCTACTGTTAATGCTATATTATATAATGGTGCATCGCCTATTTTTGTTGATGTAGATCTTGATACAATGGGCCTTTCACCAAAAGCGCTTGAATCATTTCTTATAGATAATGCTGAGCTTAGGGAAGATGGTGCCTATAATAAGAAGACAGGAAAAAAAATCAGTGCCTGTCTTCCAATGCATACTTTTGGTTTTCCGGTGCATCTTGACGAACTTATGCTTGTCTGCAACAACTGGAAAATAGCACTTATTGAAGATGCTGCAGAATCTTTAGGCAGTACTTACAAAGGCAGGCCAACAGGAAGCATTGGTAAATTAGGAGCTTTTTCATTTAATGGCAATAAAATAGTTACCTGTGGTGGTGGTGGTGCAATTGTTACCAATGATGAGGAAATGGGTATACGTGGAAAATACCTCACTACGACAGCTAAAGTTCCTCATGCTTATGAATTTGTTCACGATGAGCTGGGCTATAATTTCAGGATGCCTAACCTGAATGCCGCATTGGCTTGTGCGCAATTAGAGCAACTTGATGCATTCCTTGAAAACAAAAGAAGTCTAGCAAAACAATACCAGTCGTTTTTTACAGATAAAGGAATAAAATTCAGGACGGAGACTCCGGATACAAAAGCCAACTATTGGCTAATGTGTGTAGAACTTGAAAACAAACAGGAAAGAGAACTTTTTTTGAGTGAGACAAACAGCAATGGTGTAATGACCAGGCCAATTTGGCAACTGATGTTCCGTCTGCCTATGTATGCAAATTGTCAGAGAGACGGACAGCAGAACGCTTTGTTTTTAGAAGAACGAATTGTTAATATACCGAGTAGTGTACGATAAAAAAATAATTCTTATCGGATATTCCGGTCATGCTTATGTAGTAGCTGATACGGTTCTGGAAAACGGATATGAAATTATCGGTTACTCTGATAAAGAGGAATCGAATATGAACCACTATAATTTACCTTATTTAGGATTTGAAAATAATGCTGATTTTATAGGATGGCAAAAGAAAGTTTCTTTTATTCTCGGAATAGGTGATAATAAATTAAGGCAAAATATTGCTCATTTGATTGAAAGTAAAGGAAAGAAAGTTGAAACAATTATAAATAAAACGGCTAACATTTCAAAAAGCGTTGTTATTGGAAATGGCAGTTTTATTAATAAAAATGTTGTCGTCAATGCATTTGCGGTAGTCGGAAAAAATGTAATATTAAATACTGGCTGTATCATTGAGCATGAATGTATTCTAGCTGATGCAGTTCATATAGCGCCAGGAGCAGTTTTAGCAGGAAATATCAGTATTGGAGAAAGAACATTTGTGGGAGCGAATGCAGTAATAAAACAAGGGATTTCTATTGGAAAAGATGTCGTAATAGGAGCAGGATGCGTAGTTATATCCAATATTCCTGACGGAAAAAAAGTAGTCGGAAATCCTGGCAGAATAATATAAGTATGGACAAAGTAATAATCATCGCAGAAGCGGGTGTAAATCATAACGGAGATATTCAAATAGCTAAAAAGCTAATTGATGTGGCTGTAGATGCAGGAGTTGATTACGTTAAATTTCAGACTTTTAAAGCTGATAGTTTAGTAAGTAAATCTGCAAAAAAAGCAGAATATCAGAGCGTTAATATCAATGACGGTGATGACTCTCAATATGCTATGCTAAAGAATCTAGAGTTGAGCCATGAAAATCATTTAGAGTTAATGAAATATTGCTCAGAGAGGAAGATTCAATTCTTCTCTACAGCATTTGATGTTGAAGGGGTGAATTACCTAAATGATTTGGGACTTTCTTTTTTTAAAATTCCAAGTGGAGAAATAACAAATTATCCGTACTTAAAAGCGGTTGCAATGTGCGGCAAGCCAGTTGTTATGTCAACAGGCATGTGTTCCGAGATGGAAATCAAACAATCATTAGATGTTTTAATGAAATTTGGTTTAAAAAAAGAGGTTATTTCCATTTTACATTGTAATACTGAGTATCCAACACCTATGAAAGATGTTAATTTGAAAGCCATGCAAAGTATAAAAAAAACATTTGGGGTAAAGGTTGGGTATTCCGATCATACACTTGGTATTGAGGTACCTATTGCAGCAGTTGCATTGGGAGCTACCATAATAGAAAAGCATTTTACTCTGGATAGAACTTTACCGGGACCTGATCATGTGGCTTCATTAGAACCTACTGAATTAAAAGAGATGGTTATGGCAATACGCAACATAGAATTGGCGATGTGTGGTGATGGTGAAAAGAAGCCAAGTGAAAGTGAAACAAAGAATATCGCAATTGCCAGAAAAAGTATTCATATTAATAAGAATTTATCAAAAGGAGATATTATTACAGATGATGATATTATTTCATTGCGACCAGGAGATGGAATTTCTCCAATGGAATGGGAGAATATTATAGGTAAAAAGTTGAATGTCGATAAAAACGAATTTGATAAATTATTATTTTCAGATTTTATATGAGAATAGGAATACTAACTAGTTCAAGAGCTGATTACGGAATATATCTTCCTTTGCTACAAAAAATGAAGATTGATTCCTTTTTTGAAATGGAGATTATTGCTTTTGGTACTCATTTATCAAAAAGCCACGGGTTTACATTAAATGATATGGAAAAGGATGGATATACTTGTATTCATACCATTTCCTCAATGATTTCAAATGATGATGAACAGGCTATAGCGTCGTCTTATGGCTTGACTGTATTAAAGTTTGCGAACTTTTGGGAGAGTCATCCATATGATTTGGTATTTTGTTTAGGAGATCGTTTTGAGATGAGTGCTGCTGTACAATCAGGAATTCCTTTTGGGATAAAGTTTGCTCACATACATGGAGGAGAAACTACATTGGGAGCAATAGACAATGTTTACCGTCACCAAATTACATTAGCTTCAAAATTGCATTTTACAGCTACAGATGTTTTTAGGAAAAAAGTAATTAATTTAACAGATTCAGTAGAAGATGTTTTTGATGTTGGTTCTTTGAGCTTGAATGATATAAAGTCCTTTGTTCCGATAGAGAAACTTATTTTCTTTGAGAAGTTCAATATACCTAACGAAGATTTTATATTAGTAACCTTTCATCCGGAAACGATGTCGGTACAAGAAAATGTTAAATATGCCCAAGCCATGAAAAATGCTTTGGCAACTATTTCTAAAGAGATATTTGTGATTATCACAATGCCTAATGCCGATACACAAGGGTCTGTTTACAGGGAAGCAATTGAAAAATTGAAAAAAAAATATCCAAACCGATTTTTGTTAATTGAAAACTTTGGCAAAATTAATTATTTTTCAGCGATGCATTATGCTAAAATTTTATTAGGGAATACCTCTAGTGGGATTTTGGAAGCTGCTTCATTTGGGAAATACGTTGTAAATGCAGGGGATCGACAAAAGGGAAGGATTCAAAGTGGTAATGTTTTAAATTGTGAATTTGAGGAAAGGGCTATAATTTCTGTAGTTGATAAAGCCATGAAGTTTGAAAAATACAATGGGAAAAATGTGTATTTCAAAGAAAGAGTAGCTGATAACATAATTAAAATTGTAAAAGAATTTTATGAGAGTATATAAAGACCATTTAATTCTTTCCGGAAGTACAATAAAACAAGCTTTACTTCAATTCAATCAATTAGGCCAAGATGCTATATTATTTGTTGTCGATGACAACGATAAATTAATTGGAGCGCTTACTGATGGAGATGTAAGACGTGGTTTGCTAAAGGGATTTTCTATTGATAGCTGTGTTGATGAAATTATTCAGAATGATCCGCGATATATTACTAAAGGGGAGAATAATTTGGAAAAAATTATTACTTTCCGTGAGGGTAACTTTCGAATTGTACCCATTGTTGATGATAGCCATAGAGTGGTAAATGTCATTAATTTTAGAAAGACAAGATCCTATTTACCTATTGATGCTGTGATTATGGCAGGTGGTAGAGGACAGCGATTACAACCTTTGACTGACACGATCCCGAAACCCCTTTTAAAAGTAGGAAATAAAGCCATTATGGAACATAATTTGGATCGATTGGCATTATTTGGAATTGATGATTTTTGGATTTCTGTAAAGTATTTAGGTGAACAAATTGAAAATTATTTCGGTCAGGGAACAGAAAAAAACATAAAAATAGAATATGTTTGGGAAAATGAACCCTTAGGGACTATTGGAGCAGTCTCCTTAATAAAAAATTTCGAACATGATTATGTTTTGGTAACGAATTCAGATTTGCTAACCAACATTGATTACGAACAGTTTTTTCTCGAATTTATAAGACAAGATGCCGATTTGGCGGTTTTAACGATACCATACCAAGTAAGTATTCCTTATGCTGTATTAGAGACCAAAAATGGTCAAATAAAAAGTTTTAAGGAAAAACCTATTTATACTTATTACTCAAATGGAGGAATTTATTTGATGAAAAAGGAAATGTTGAAATATATTCCTCAAAACACTTTTTTTGATGCTCCGGATTTGATGCAAGAGTTGATTACAAATAACCTAAAAGTTATTTCTTTTCCTTTTTCTGGTTATTGGCTGGATGTTGGCAAACATGAAGATTTTGAAAAAGCACATATAGATATACATAATATTAAGTTTTAAGATGAATATATTAATTACCCTTTGCGCCCGCGGAGGTTCTAAAGGAATACCAGGAAAAAATATCAAGTTGATAGCAGGTAAGCCACTTATTGCTTATTCAATTGATTTGGCAAATAGATTGAAAGAGAAATGGAATGTAAAAGTAGCTTTGTCTACAGACGATTCTGAAATAAAGTCCGTAGTAGCAGCTTATGATGTTTTTACTGAATATGTAAGACCTAAATATTTAGCTACTGATGTAGCTGGTAAAATAGACACAATTAAAGATTTATTATTATACGAGGAATCATTAGTAGATTATAAGTATGATTTTATTCTAGATTTAGATGTTACTTCTCCACTTAGAACAGCAGAGGATGTCATAAAAGCTTTGGAACTTATAATTGCTAACTCAGAGGTAAAAAACTTGTTTTCCGTAAATCAAGCAGCAAGAAATCCGTATTTTAATATGGTGGAGGAGAATTCTAATGGATTTTATTCTTTAGTGAAAACCAATCCTGATGGTAGCGCGATGACACGCCAGTCGGCACCAAAAGTCTATGATTTGAATGCATCTTTCTATTGGTATAGAAGATCTTTTTTTGATTCTGGTGATAAAACGGCAATTACTGATAAGTCTTTGATTTATGTGATGAGTCATATTTGTTTTGATTTAGATCATCCGGTAGATTTTTTGTTTATGGAGTATCTGTTACAAAACAATAAATTGGATTTCGAACTATGAACATATTAATAATTGGTTTAGGATCTATTGGCAGAAAACATATTAATGCCATAAAAAGCTTAAATAATAATTCAAATATTTATGCATTGAGATCAAACTCCAATGGAGAAAGTGAACCAGGAGTTAAAAATATTTATAATTTAAATGAAAGCATTGTAGATTTTGATTTTGCTATAATTGCAAATCCAACACATCTACATTATGAATTTATTGAAAAATTAACACAAAAAAACATTCCGCTAATTATTGAAAAACCTGCTGTAAATAGTCTAAAAGACGTAAATAAACTAGTAGATTTAATTGAAAAAAAACAAGTGACTACTTATGTAGCTTGTAATCTCAGATTTCACCCTTGTATATTGTTTTTGAAAAATAAGTTAAAAACTGAAAAACTTAGAATCAATGAACTTAATGTTTATTGTGGTTCTTATCTGCCAGATTGGAGGCCTGGAAAAGATTTCAGAAAGATATACAGTGCAAATTCTTCGATGGGCGGCGGTGTTCATCTTGATTTATTTCATGAATTAGATTATACAACCTGGCTTTTTGGTTTGCCAAATAAAAGTCAATCATTATTTAGAAATGTATCAAGTTTAAAAATTGATGCGGTCGATTATGTGAATTATATTTTGCATTATGATAATTTTGCAGCTCATATAACCCTAAATTATTACAGAAGGAAACCAAAAAGAGAGATAGAGATTGTTTTTGATGATGAAACCTGGACTGTTGATTTAATTAAAAATGTAATCAAAAATGATAGTGACGAGTATTTGTTTGAAGCGCCTGATTTTGATATTATGGATACTTATGTTTCTCAAATAGAATACTTTACAAGTTGTTTGAAAAAGAATGAAATGCCAATGAATTCCTTTAAAGACTCTATAGCAAATTTAAAAATATGTTTAGATAATGAATAGTTTGAAAGATAAAATAATAATTGTAACAGGTGGGTCTGGACTATTAGGTAAAGAAATTGTGAAAAATCTTGAAGGAAAAGGAGCGATTGCAATTAATGCTGATATTAGTGTAGAAACAGATTTTACAAAACGTACACTTTCTGTCGATATAACGTCAGAAGAATCTATTGTTAAAGCATTAAAATCTGTGGCAGACTTTTATGGAAAAATAGATGGATTAGTGAATAATGCTTATCCGAGGACCAAAGATTGGGGGACTAAATTTGAGGATATTATCTACGAATCTTGGCAAAAAAATGTAGATATGCAAATGAATACTATTTTTTTATTTATTCAAAAGATAATACCAGAGTTGTTAAAAACTAAAGGTTCAATTGTAAATATGACTTCTATTTATGGAGTAGTAGGAAATGATTTAACAATATATGAAAATACAAGCATTAATACAGCAGCACCTTATTCAGCTATAAAAGGAGGCGTGATCAACTTTACTAGATATTTAGCATCATATTATGGAAGACAAGGGGTACGGGTAAATTGTGTTTCTCCAGGCGGTATTTTTGATAACCAGCATGAAACTTTTGTGGCAAACTACGAGAAAAAAGTTCCCATGGGCAGAATGGGAAATCCAGATGACATTGCTCCGGCCGTTTCTTTTTTATTATCAGATGAAGCCAAATATATTACAGGACAGAATTTAATTGTTGATGGAGGATGGACAGCAATATAAAAGCATAAAAAGATATGATTAAACTACTAGATTATCCATTTGATAATACAATGATTCTCAGAAAACGTAAGGCAATACGCAAAGAATTGTTACAAAGAAAATACAACAGAGAAATTAGAATTGCAATTTTAGGTGGATCAACCACAAATGAATTGGTAAATGTTATTGAGTTATTTTTACTTAAAAAAGGCTTTCTTCCCTCATTTTATGAATCGGAATATAATAAATATTACGAAGACGCACTTTTTGGAAATGATGAGCTTACAGCATTTAAGCCTGAAATAATTTACATCCATACAACTCATGAAAATGTTTCAGAATTCCCCACATTTAATATGGATGCTGAAGATTCGGAAATGGTATTTGAAAATGAATTATTCAGATTCCAAAGTATTTGGAAGTCATTAAAAAAATATAATTGCCCTGTCATTCAAAATAATTTTGATTTGCCAATTAATAGGAGCTTAGGAAATTTAGATTGTTATGATATTCATGGAAAAACTTATTTTTTAAACAGATTAAATCTTAGTTTTGCCAAAGAAGCCCAAATTAATAATTCATTGTTTATCAATGATATTAATTATTTGTCTGCCTCTATTGGTTTACAAAACTGGTTTGACAAAAATATTTGGCATACTGCTAAATACGCTATTAGTTTTGATGCCATTCCTTCATTGGCAAATAATATAGTGAACATCATTGCGTCAATTTTAGGAATGTCAAAAAAATGTATTGTATTAGATTTAGATAATACTTGTTGGGGAGGTGTAATTGGTGATGATGGATTAAATGGTATAAAACTTGGAAATGAAACAGCAGAGGGAGAAGCTTATATGGCATTTCAACACTATGTAAAAGAATTAAAACAGAGGGGTATAATATTAGCAGTTTCATCCAAGAATGATCACGAAATTGCAAAAGAAGGTTTTACACATTCAGATAGCATTTTGAGTTTTGAAGATTTTACTTCATTTAAAGCAAATTGGGAACCTAAATATCTGAATATTGAAAAAATTGCAAATGAAATTAATATAGGGCTTGACAGTTTAGTGTTTGTTGATGACAATGCGGTGGAAAGAAATATAGTAGAATCCCAGCTCCCACTTGTAGCTGTTCCGAATGTTGGTGATAATATTTTGAATTTTATAGACTACATTGAACAAAATGGTTATTTTGAAGTCGTAGGACTTTCGTCTGATGATATTAATAGGAATAAATTTTATTCAGAAAATCAAGAAAGAGCAAAAGAACAATCTGTGTTTGAGAACTATCAAGATTTCTTATCCTCTTTAAATATGAAAGCAGAAATTAACCTTTTCGAAAATGTCTATATTGAGAGAATAACGCAATTAGTAAATAAAACGAATCAGTTTAACCTGACTACAAAACGATATACAGTAACTGAAATAGAATCAATGGCAGCCAGTGAAAGGTTCATACCACTATATGGTAAATTGACTGACAAATTTGGAGATAATGGTTTGATTTCAATTGTTATTGGAGAAATATTAGAGGACAAATGTATTATTGATACCTGGTTAATGAGTTGTAGAGTCTTAAAACGAGATATGGAGTTTGCAATGCTTGAAATACTGGTTCAAGAATGTAAAAAAAGAAATTTGAACAAAATAATAGGTGTTTATAAAAAAACACCTAAAAATAATATGGTTGCCAATTTGTTTGTGGAGTTCGGGTTTGAAGAATTATCGGAAAGTCAAGAAGAGGATAATACAAGGTGGAAGCTTGAATTAAAGGAGTATAGAAAAAAAGAAATCACGATAAAAATTAATTAAAATGACAAGAGAAGAATTATTTGGAAAATTACAGGAAATATTTAGAGATATTTTTGATGACGAGTCACTTGAAATAACAGATTCAACAAATTCATCTGACATTGATGATTGGGATTCCATAAATCATATTAATCTAGTGGTTGCTATTGAAAAAGACATGAAAATAAAGTTTAGTTTTGAAGAACTTGCAGCACTCAAAAATGTAGGAGCCATGGTCGATTTAATGATGATTAAAGGAAAATAATTCTATTTATGGAAGTATTAGATAAAGAATATACTGCATTTAAGAAAACAGTTTCAAATGATTATCCATATGAGCTATCCATAGATGATAATGAATTATTTCCTATCTTTAAAAAAACGCATAATGCTATTTGTGAACAACATTCGAGAATAAATAATAAATTTTTCTCTAATGATGGAAAAGGTATTATAGACTTTAAATTTCTAGATCATTACCTAATATTCTGTTATAGAGTAGCAAATTATATCTATAAGAATAGCGGAAATTTATTATTAGCAGAAGCAATTTATTACTCATCACGAATAAGAACATCTACAGACCTATATTATACAGCAGAAATCGGTGATTATTTTATTCCTGGACATAGTATAGGGACTGTTATGGATTCAAGAGCAAAGTATGGTGAACTTTTTAAAATTTATAATGGAGTCCATATAGGACCATATAATATTCAGGGAGTGGAGCCAAAGGATTGGAAACATCCAAGATTTGGAAACGCTGTAACTTTGCTGGCAAATACTTCAGTTTATGGAGATACAGAAATTGGAGACAATGTAATTGTAGGCGTTGGAGCTGTTATTGTTAATGAAAAAATACCTTCAAATTGCATTGTTATGGGGCAAAGCCCTAGATTATTCGTATTGCCAATTAATGTTAGTAATTTTGATTTGTTAAATAAACATAATTAAGTGAGATGCAAGAATATTTATTTTCAGATATTAAAATAGGGTTAAAACATTCTTTTGAAGCCGAAATAGATGAATCCCGAATGGAGAAATTTCTTGAAATTTCGGGAGATAATAATCCAATGCATATAGATGGAGAATATGCAAAGTCTAAAGGAATGATTGATCGGGTAGTTTATGGAATGCTTACTTCTTCATTTTACTCAACTTTAGTAGGTGTTTATTTGCCTGGAAAATTCGCTTTATTACATTCAATCGAAGTGCAGTTTACAAAACCAGTTTTTATTGGAGATAAACTTACTGTAATTGGTGAAGTTTCTTCAGTAAATGAAATGTTTCATCAGATTGAGGTAAAAGCCTATATTTTGAATCAAAATTCAGAAAAAATATCAAGAGCAAAAATTAAAATTGGATTAGTAAATGGATAATATCATATTTATTACAGGTGCATCTTCAGATATTGGCGAGACACTAATTAAAAGTCTAACAGAAGATTGTATAATTATAGCTCATTACAATAGCAACGATAAAAGATTGGTGGAGTTGCAAAAAGAGACTAAAAACAAGATTGTTCCTATACAAGCTGATTTTTCTTCTAATGAAAGTATAATTGAAATGCTTGATAAGATTGAATCTGAAATAGGTGTGCCTAATAAAATCATACATTTAGCAGCACCTAAGTTTGAGAATTTACGATTTAAAGATGTTAATTGGAATAATTTTCAAAATGAAATAAATGTAAGTTTAGGGTCAATTACTTTAATATTAAATCGGTTTTTACCAAAAATGGCTTTGCAAAAAAGAGGTAGAGTTGTAACTATTTTATCGAGTGTTGTGTTAGGTGTTCCTCCTAAAGCATTAACCCAATATACCACGGTAAAATATGCACTTTTAGGATTAATGAAAGCATTAGCATCTGAATATGCAGATAAAAAAATTACAGTAAATTGTATATCACCTTCAATGGTTGAAACTCAATTTTTATCTCAAATAAACGAACGAATAGTTGAGTTAGCTGCGGAATCACATCCATTAAAGAGAAACGCCAATGTTTTAGATATTATTCCTAGCATATTGATGCTTATGTCAGATGATTCCGCTTATATAAATGGGGTTAATATTCCAATTACAGGTGGAAGTAATTTCTAACAATATGAGTATTTCTTTAGCTTCGCTAAGTGATATTAATGAAATTATGTCATTTATTAATTTAGAATGGAAAGAAGGACATATTTTGGCAAAGAATCAAGATTTTTTTAAATACGAACACAAAAGTAAGGATCAAATAAATTTTGTTATTTCAAAAGACGAAAATATGAAAATTAATGGAGTACTTGGTTTTATACCCAGTGCTTTAGAGGAAGATAGTGATATTTGTACTGTAATTTGGAAAGTATCTAAAAACAATCAAAATCCGATATTAGGTATTCAATTATTACAATTTTTACAAAAAAAAAAAGGTGTAAGAATAATTTTAAGTGTTGGTATTAATAAAAAAACAATCGGAATATATAAATATCTGGGAATTTATACAGATTCACTTAATCAGTTTGTAATGATTAATAAAAATATTCAAGATTTTAAGATTGCAAAAGTTAATAAATTAAAAGACTTCGATGATATTTCTGTTTCCTTCGATCTAAATTATAAAATTAAATTGGTAAAGCGAGAGTTTGATTTGTCAGATTTTAATTTTGAAGAATACAGACAAAATATTCCCTTTAAAAACAAGAAATATTTTTACAAAAGATATTTTGAACATCCTATATATCAATATTCTGTTTATGGCGCTTATTTTAATGATAAGCTTTCGGGGCTAATTGTAACAAGAGTACAATCCTACAATGAGTCCAAAGTATTGAGAATCGTTGATTTTATAGGAGAAGAAAATTGTTTATTAAGTTTTGGTAATTTTTTTTCAGAATTAATAGTTAAGAAGGGGTATGAGTATGCCGATTTTTATTGCTTTGGTTTGCATCAAGACCTTTTAAATAATGCAGGATTTTATCTAATAGATCCTTCTGAGGAAGACTTAATAATACCAAATTATTTTTCTCCTTATTTACTAAAAAATATTCCTATTTATTTTTTTGCTGATACTAACAAAATTGAATCCCTGAGGCTTTTTAAAGCAGATGGAGATCAAGACAGACCAAATTAAAAAAAATGCAAGATATAAGTGTAATAATGTACCATTATGTACGAAAAATAAAAAACTCTCAGTTTTCTGAAATTAAAGGGCTTGAAACGGAACTCTTTCGGGAACAATTGAAATTTCTTAAAAAACATTACAATTTTGTGACAACAGAAGAAGTAATAGATAGTGTTTATAACAATTATAAATTACCAACAAAATCGGTTTTACTTACTTTTGATGATGGCTATGTTGATCATTATAATAATGTATTTCCAATTCTTCAAGAGTATGGTGTCCAAGGAAGCTTTTATATTCCTGTAAAGGCAGTTAGAGATCACAAAATGCTAGATGTAAATAAAATACATTTTATATTGGCGGCAGTGTCTGATAAAAATAAAATTATTTTTGATATTAAACTTTTAATTAATAAATATAAAATAGAATATAATCTTCAAGATTTTGACTATTATTATAAAAAACTTGCAGTTGAGTGGAGACATGACACAGCTGAAGTTATTTTTATAAAGAGACTGTTACAAGTAGAACTTGCTGAAGATATTAGAGGGCAAATTGTAGATTTTTTGTTTAGTAAGTATTTGGAAGTTAACGAGAATGAATTTGCTAAAGAATTGTATTTGAATGAAACTCAGGTTAAGGAAATGTTGAATGGAGGCATGCATATAGGATGTCACGGATATAATCATTTTTGGTGGAATAGATTGGAGCCTGAAGAACTTGAAAAAGAAATAGATTTGTCATTGGATTTCTTAAACGAAATGGGCGTAGATATCTCCAATTGGACAGCGGCATATCCTTATGGGTCTTATAGTAAGGAAGTTGAGAAATTATTAAGAGAAAAAAAATGCAAGTTAGCTTTTACTTCAGAAGTCAATCTTGCAAATACATCTGTAGAATCAAGTTTATTAATGGGTAGGTTAGACACAAATAATATTGCCAAAAATGCAAATGAAATACCAAATGAGTGGTTTGAAAAATCATCTTAAATAAAAGTATACTCTTTTATTTAATTATAGGTCTAAAAAATTGCTGCTCTTTCTATAGTAATTAATATACCAAAATACCCGCGTTTTTTTATAAAATATGAAATTTAAGAAAGTTGTTTATATCCGTTATTTTCCTTTAACTAAGGCCATTTATACGGATTTGTACTTTAAGGAATTGATGGAAAATAATATTCAAGTCGAATATTTGGATGTAACTACTTTGTTTTATCCTGATAGAGTTAGAACAGAGGCTTTTGAATTTGCAGGTACTGTGAAAATTGTTTCCTACAAGCAACTCTATCACTATCTGAAAGAGCAATATAATGACAATGTGTTATATATTTCTATAATGACCTTCGAGGGGCGTGTTTTTAGACTATTTAGGCTGTTTACAAAGTTTAATCTCAATTTAGGAGTATTTGCCAGAGGAGTTTTTCCTAGTAATGCTGAACCCGGTAAGAGGTCTAAAATTACAAGAATTATTAGGGCTATAAGTTTCAAAAGAGTTACAGATTTTTGTGCTAACAAAATTACCTTACTTGCTAAAAAATTAAACGTTATAAAATCGTATGATTATATTTTTAAAGCGGGAGAGTATGGCTATTTTGGACTTGGTATAGGGAATGAGATTGACTATCAAAAAGCAAAAATAATTGAAGTTAATACAGTTGATTATGATCAGTTTTTAATTCATAGAAAATTACTGCCAGTAAATAATGAAGAATATATCGTTTTTTTAGACCAATATTTGCCTTTTCACCCGGATGCTAGCTATTTTAAGATAAAAACAGTAGAACCAGAACCTTATTTTAAGGAAGTAAATGGTTTTTTTGATCGATTAGAATTGGCAACAGGGATGAAAGTGATTATTGCCGCACATCCTAAAGCAGAACGATATAAAGAATTTAACCCATACAATAACAGAGCCATTTTTTTTAATCAGTCAAATGATCTGGTAAAAGAAGCTTCCTTGGTTTTAACACATGCTAGTACAGCAGTTTGCTTTCCTATCTGTTATAATAAAAACTTTGTTTTACTGGTTAGTGACTATCTTAATCAGGTATTGCCACAATTTTTAGTAGTTGCTCAATCATTGGCTAATTCTTGCGGTGCAGCTATAATTGCAATGGATTCCGCAGAGAAAATACATATTCCCGAATTAATAAATTTAAATAAATACAACGATTTCAAATACAAATATTTAACCTCTAAAAAAAACGAAGACCAATTGTCGAAAGATATTTTTATACACTTTTTGAAAACAGGCTGTCAATCTCCTAACTAAAGAAATGAAACAATTCCTGAAAATTTACTTATGGCAATTCATTTCTATTCTATTTAATTTTGCTGCCATTTTTGTAGTTACTCCTTATCTTTCTTCTAATCAAACTATATACGGAATTTATACGCTTATTGTGGCGGCCTATATGTTTTTGTCTTATGCCGATTTTGGATTTTTGGGCGCAGGAATGAAATTTGCTTCGGAGTGTTATGCCCGCAAAGATTTAAAACAAGAAATTAAAATAATAGGATTCACCGGATTCATTTTTTTAGTATTTGTGCTGGTATATGCTTTGGGCGTTTTTTTTCTTTCTTTTAAACCCGAAATCTTGGTTAAGAGTTTAGCGAATGCTGAAGAACGATCAATAGCGAGTAATCTTCTTTTAATATTAGCTTTATTTTGCCCTGTCTTTGTTATGCAAAGAATTGTTCAAATAATATTTGCTGTACGTTTAAGAGATTACGTTTTTCAAAGGATTTTTATAGTAGCTAATGCTATAAAAATTGTTTTTGCCATGATTTTCTTTAGTCATAAAAGCTATCCAATTGTTGGTTATTTTCTTTTCTCGCAAATATGTACTTTGATAGCTGTTTTGTTGGGTTTGTATCTTGCCAAAAAGAGATTTGGATATAACTTTAAACTTTTCTTCGGATATTTTAAGTTTTCTAAAGAAATATATGAAAAAACAAAAAAATTGGCCTTTGTTTCCATATTTCTTACTCTTTGCTGGATTTTATATTATGAATTAGACCCTTTTGTGATTTCAAGACTATTAGGAGCAAAACAGCTGGCAATTTTTGCAATCGGTTTTACATTAATGGAATATTTTAGAGGCGTTTTTGGAATCATTTTCAGTCCTTTTACGGCAAAGTTTAATCATTTTGTTGGTTTAAAAGATTTTAATGGCTTGCACGTTTTCTTTAACAAAGTTTTGGTTCTTGCTCTACCTTTAACCGTTTTTCCAGTTTTGGCAGTTTCCATAACTATAAAAAATTTTATTTTTTGCTGGGTTGGAAACCAATATGCCGATTCTGTACCAATTGCCCAGGTATTGGTTTTAAGTTTTTTATTTAGTTTTTTATCATCACCTACCGGAATTTTGATAATGGCTTATGAGCGCGCAAAACTGCTGTATATTACTAATGCTCTTTTACCAATAATTTATTGGTTGGGTGTATTTATAGCTTTTAAATTCATTGGTTTACAGGTTTTTGCAGATTTTAAAGTTGCTGCTTTTTTTGTGGTCGCTATTGTTTATCTGAATATAATTGTAAAACTTTTGAAATTGAAATTTTGGCCTTTTTTGTGGAAATTAGTTTCGCCTGCAATATTGCCGATCTTGTTTATTGTATCAGCAACATTACTGACAAAATCATATCTTCCTCTTGAAAAGAATAAAATAAATTTGTTGGTTTATTTTATATACAATGGAATAATAATTTTATTTGCGATTATTGCTTATTATTTTTCCTGCTTTGAGTATAGAAAAAGTATGAATTCAATATTTGCTCCTATTTTCAATAAAATATCTGAACGTAATAGTAAAAAATATAGATAATGATTTTTCTGGTTTTTTTCAAAAGATCTTTAATGAGTTTGTATATAATTTTTAATGAGGCTTTTGCTTTAGTAAAGCTTCAAAAAAAATATCCAACTTGTGCTTTTTACTCAGGTGCGAAGATTTCAAATACAGTATTTGGGAATTATAATGTTATTTTTAATGACGTTTTGATAGACTCTTGTAGTATTGGGGATCACTCTTATATTCAAAAAAGGTCAACAATATTTAATACCGATATTGGAAAATTTTGTTCTATTGCATCAGGTGTTAGTTTAGGTCCTGGAATTCACAAAACAGATGGAGTGAGTACACATCCTGTTTTTTATCTTAATAATACACCACTTATAAAAAAGTTCAGTGATAAAGATTTATTGATTTCGTCAAAAAAAACCACGATTGGCCATGATGTTTGGATTGGAGAAAAAGCAATTGTTTTGGACGGTGTGACTATTGGAACCGGGGCAATTATCGCAGCAGGTTCAGTAGTTACAAAAGATGTTGCGCCTTACGTTATTGTTGGTGGAGTTCCGGCAAAGCAAATTAAATATCGATTTGAAGAAAAAGAAATAGATTTGCTTTTAAAATCGGAATGGTGGGATTATCCTGAGGATTGGCTTGCAAAGAATTGTAAGTCATTTAATAATATCAATGAGTTTTTAAGTAATATGCCAAAAAAATGATAGAGTACTTAAAGAGAATCCCTAATCTTTTCTATTTTATATTTAATTTTTTTAAATATAAAAAGTTGAACATAAGGGCAGTGCTTTTCCTTTCTACAAAAGTTCAAGGTAAAAAATACATATCTATTGGTCGCAACTCAGTTGTCCAAAGAGGAGGCTGGTTATTAGCTTTAAAAATTGATAACGAAAATCCAATACTTTCAATCGGAGACAATTGTGCTATAGGGGATTATTGCCATGTCATATCCGTAAGAAAAGTAGTTTTTGAGAACGATGTATTAGTAGCTAACAATGTTTATATATCAGATAATCTTCATGATTATGAAAATATAAATATTCCTATAAAAGATCAGGCTGTAAAATTTAAAAGAGAAGTAGTTTTGCAATCCGGTTGCTGGATTGGTGAAAACGTATGCATTATAGGTGCAAGTGTTGGTAAAAACAGTGTTATTGGAGCAAATTCTGTTGTAACAAGTGATATTGGAGATTATTGTATTGCAGTAGGTAGTCCCGCAAAAGTGATAAAAAAATACGACTTAAAGTCTGAAAAATGGCTTTCAGTAAATGCAAATAATTAATTATAATTTATAATGAAAAAGGTATTAATTACAGGAGGGGCGGGTTTTATAGGTTCCAATGTAGCCAGAGTATTAATTAAAGAAGGGTATGAAATTACAGTTTTAGATAACTTTCTGCCACAAATTCATGGTGATAAAGATGTATTGCCAGAGGATTTAAACGGTAAAGTAAGATTAATTGTAGGAGACGTAGCAGATAAATCGGTGCTTTATAATGCACTTAAAGAGCAAGATGCTGTTATACATTATGCTGCCGAAACAGGTACAGGACAATCGATGTATGCAGTTTCGCATTATACAAATGTTAACATTCAGGCAACAGCTAATTTATGTGATTATATCATCAATGAAGATCATCAGATAAAAAACGTAATCGTTGCTTCTTCAAGGTCAATATATGGAGAAGGAAAATACAATTCTCCAGAGTACGGAACGGTGTATCCTAATTCTAGAACCTTTCAAAATGTAAAAGAAAGTTTTGAGGTATGTTGTCCTAAATCAGGAAAACATAATTTAGAAGTTGAAGCAACAGATGAAGCATCCAAAATTCATCCTTCTTCTTTTTATGGGATTACCAAACAGGTGCAAGAGCAAATGATTATTTTGGCAACTCAATTGAAGAATATTAATGGGTATGCTTTGCGATATCAAAATGTTTATGGACCGGGGCAGTCTCTAAAAAATCCATACACAGGTATATTGTCTATTTTTACACGTTTGGCTTTGCAAAACGAAGAAATCAATATTTTTGAGGATGGACTTGAAAGTAGAGATTTTGTACACATTAATGATGTGGTTGCTGCTACAATATCTTGTCTAAAATTAGAGAAAAAA
This sequence comes from Flavobacterium geliluteum, assembly GCF_017948595.1. GTDB lineage: Bacteria > Bacteroidota > Bacteroidia > Flavobacteriales > Flavobacteriaceae > Flavobacterium > Flavobacterium flavipigmentatum. The sequence goes on from NZ_JAGFBV010000008.1 coordinate 71,006, forward strand.
GGACAGCATATTCTTAATGTTGGTAGTGGAGTACCTGTAAATGTTCTTGAAGTAGCTCAAGAGATTGTAAGTTATTTAAAAAGTAAATCTGAAATTAAAATTTCAGGAGCTTTTAGAGAAGGCGATATTAGACACAATTTTGCCGATTTAACGTTGATTAAGGAAGTTGTCGGTTTTGAACCAAAGTGGAGTTTTAAAGATGGACTGCACAGTTTTATAGACTGGGCATTAAAACAAAATGATGTTCCTAAAGACACGACTGATTACAGAAAGTCTTTAGGAGAATTAAAAGAAAAAGGTTTATTGAATGGATAAATTGACTCAGCCGTTAGTAAGTATTGTTTTTACTAGTTATAATCATCAGGAATATTTAAGACAGGCTTTAGATAGTCTGGTAAATCAAACATATCCTAATATTGAAATTATCATTATTGATGATTGTTCTACTGATGGAAGTCAGGAAATTCTTAAAGAATATGAACATTATAGTAATATAAATTTAAAATTGCAGACTCAAAACTCTGGTAGTTATGTAAAAGCCAGTAATTTTGGAGCTTCGCTTGCCACAGGTGATTATATTCTTTTTGCCCAGTGTGATGATTTTGCTGAGCCGACACAAATTGAAATACTTCTGAAAATTTTTGAAAGCAACCCATCTGTAGGAGTAGTTTTTTCTAAAAGTAATCTTGTCAATGAAAAAGGAGAAATATTTGCTGATGATTTTTATGGAAGGGAAAAAAGTTTTAAGACAGCCGTAAAAGAAAGTGGATTAATAAAAGCAGATAAAATGAAAGAGTTTCTTTCTTTTTCATGTGTAATTCCAAATTTGAGTGCCGCCTTAATCAAACATGACTTATTTAAAGAAATCAATGGACTGTCAGATCAATATTTGGTTGTAGCCGATTGGGAGTTTTGGTTGGATTTGACAGAGAAAACAGATTTTTATTATGTGTTTCAACCGCTTAATTACTTTAGGCAGCATGCAACTACGATAAGAAGCAGTATAAAAATGAAAACCCAAATTGTAGAGATATATAAAATGTTTTATAATCATATATCCAAAAATCAATTAGAACCAATTCAAGTGCATAAAATAAAAATGGGTGCAGGAGCGGTCTGGTTTTCTTATTTCGTAGAAAGTAAAAAAGCATGGCTAAAGTGTTTCGCCGCAGTCTATCCAGAAATTAACAAAATAGAAAAAAGAGGCCTATACTATTTGTTTCTTGGTGCGAAGAAACAAGTTTTAGAGTATTTTTTTGTAAAAACAAATAAATTAGTCTGAATGCAGGATTTACATATGAACGACCCCATTTTAAAATTAAAATCAAATCAATATGCTTCCCAATAATATTAAAATAGGTATTACCTTTAGTGCATTTGATTTGTTGCATGCAGGACATATCAAAATGCTTGAGGAAGCCAAAAGACATTGTGATTATTTAATTATAGGATTGCAAACTGATCCTACACTTGATCGTCCCGAAAAAAACAGACCTACGCAAACTGTAGTAGAGCGATATATACAACTCAAAGCTTGCATACATGTTGATGAGATTGTACCCTACGCAACGGAACAGGACTTAGAAGATATTCTCCACTCTTTCAAAATTGATGTTCGTATTATTGGAGATGAATACAGAGAGAAAAATTTTACCGGTAGAACTTATTGCGAAGAGAAAGGTATCGAATTATACTTTAATAAAAGAGATCATAGGTTTTCAAGTAGTGCATTGAGGGAAGAAGTGGCTAATAAAGAATTATTAAAAAAAACATGAAGATAGTTGTAGTTGGTACAGGTTATGTTGGATTGGTAACCGGTACGTGTTTTGCAGAAGTAGGAATTGATGTAATTTGTGTTGATATAGACGCAGAAAAAATAAATAATTTAAATAATGGAATACTTCCAATTTTTGAACCAGGACTTGAAACTTTAGTAATCAAAAATATTTCTAACGGAAGATTGAAATTTTCGACTTCATTAAAACAAAGTATTTCTGATGCAGGTGTAGCTTTTATTGCCGTTGGAACTCCTCCCGGAGAAAATGGTAGTGCAGATTTGCAATATGTTCTCGCCGTGGCAAGTGAAATAGGACAGTATATGAATAATTACAGCGTAATTGTTACCAAAAGTACTGTTCCTGTGGGAACTGCGCAAAAAGTACAAATGGCTATACAAAAAGAGTTGGAGAATCGGAATCTCAACATTTCATTTGATGTTGCATCAAACCCCGAATTTTTAAAAGAAGGAGCCGCTATCGATGATTTTTTAAAACCAGATCGAATAGTGGTTGGAATTTCTAGCAAACAGGCCGAAGAAGTTATGCGTAAATTATACAAACCTTTTTTGCTTAATGGTCATCCAATTATATTTATGGATGTGCCAAGTGCCGAGATGACCAAGTACGCTGCCAATAGTATGTTAGCTACAAAGATTAGTTTTATGAATGATATTGCGAATCTTTGTGAAATTATGGGTGCTGATGTGAATATGGTTAGAAAAGGAATTGGCAGCGATGCACGAATTGGGAATAAATTTATTTATCCTGGAATTGGATATGGCGGTTCTTGTTTTCCAAAAGATGTTAAGGCACTAATAAAAACTGCTGCTGAGAATGGTTATTCTATGAAGATTTTGCAAGCAGTTGAAGCAGTTAATGAATATCAGAAAACAGTTTTGTTCAATAAATTGAACAATCGTTTTCAAGGAAATCTTGAAGGAAAAACAATAGCAATGTGGGGACTTTCATTTAAACCAAATACGGATGATATGAGGGAAGCTCCTTCTTTAGTTTTGGTTGATAGTATTTTGAAAGCTGGCGGTAATGTTCAGGCCTTTGATCCAGTTGCAATGAAAGAAGCTAGGCACATCATTGGAGATAAAATTGTGTATTGTAAAAATGAATATGATACGTTAATAAATGCTGATGCATTAATGATTGTTACCGAATGGACCGATTTTCGTTCACCTAATTTTGATAAAATCAAAACACTTCTAAATAATGCAATCGTATTTGATGGAAGAAATATATTTGATGGTAAAGAAATGAATGAGTTAGGGTTTGAATATTATGGAATTGGAACAAGAAATGATTAAATTATGAGTAAAAGAATATTAATTACAGGTGCAGCAGGATTTTTGGGTTCACATTTGTGTGATCGTTTTATCTTAGAAGGATTTCAGGTTGTTGGGATGGACAATCTTATTACAGGAGATTTGAAAAACATAGAACACCTATTTCCATTAGAGAATTTTGAGTTTTATAACCATGATGTTTCCAATTTTGTACATGTTAGTGGTAATTTGGATTATATTTTACATTTTGCATCTCCGGCAAGTCCAATAGATTACTTAAAAATACCAATACAGACTCTTAAAGTAGGTTCGTTAGGAACTCATAATTTGTTAGGATTGGCTAAAGAAAAAAAAGCGAGGTTTTTGATCGCTTCAACATCCGAAGTATATGGGGATCCCACAGTACATCCACAGCCTGAGGAATATTTTGGTAATGTTAATCCTGTTGGACCCAGAAGTGTTTATGATGAAGCCAAAAGATTTCAGGAGGCAATTACTATGGCATATCATACTTTTCACGGACTTGAAACTCGGATAGTTAGAATATTTAATACTTATGGGCCGAGAATGAGATTAAATGACGGCAGGGTTTTACCTGCTTTTATTGGTCAGGCATTAAGAGGGGAAGACTTGACAATTTTTGGAGATGGTTCACAGACGAGAGCTTTTTGTTATGTTGATGATTTGATAGAGGGTATTTACAAATTATTGATGTCGGATTATGTTTATCCTGTAAATATTGGAAATCCAAATGAAATTACAATGAATGATTTTGCTCAAGAAATTATAAAATTGACCGGAACGAATCAAAAAATAGTTTATCATCCACTTCCGCAGGATGATCCAAAACAAAGACAACCTGATATATCAAAAGCGCAATTACTTTTAAATTGGGAACCTAAAATTTCTCGTGAAGAAGGACTGAAAATAACATATGAATATTTTAAAAATTTCACAAAAGAAGAGTTAGAAAAAACGAAACTAAATAAGGAATTTTTAAGAAAATAATCATGGGAGATTTTTTTGTTTCAGTAATAATACCAACTTACAATAGAGCTAACGATTTAGATAGATGCTTAAAATCATTACAACATCAAACCTATAAGAATTTTGAGGTATTAGTATGTGATGATGGATCAACTGACAATACAAAAGAAATTGTAGAAAAATACAATTCTATATTGAAAATAAAATATATCAAAGATGAGAACTTTGGAGGACCGGCAAGACCTCGAAATAAAGGAATTTCTGAAGCTAAAGGTGATTGGATTTGTTTTTTAGATTCGGATGACTGGTGGTACCCAAATAAATTGAATGACTCTTTACCTTATTTGAATGATTACGATTTAATCCATCACAATTTAGATATCTATTCTAATCTAGAAAAGTCAAAAGGCGTGGCAAAGGGCAGGATTTTTGGCGAAAATATTTCAAACGATTTGATTGTTAATGGCAATGGAATCGTAAATTCAAGTGTGTTAATTAGAAAAAGTATTGTTGATCTAACCGGAAAAATTACGGAAGATAAAAACCTAATCGCAGTTGAGGATTATGATTACTGGATTAGAGTAGCTAAAGTAACAAACCGTTTTAAATATATTGACCAAAGCCTTGGCGGGTATTGGGAAGGAGAGAATATATCCTATTCTGTTAAACAGATTGATAGAGCAAAATCTTTGTTGGATAAATACTTTCAAGATCTATCATTACCCGAACAGAAATCGGCAACTTCACTTCATTATTTTAATGCGGCTCGCATGTATCATTATTTGTATATGTATACAGAAGCTAGTAATTGTTATCTGGAATCATTGAGTACAAATAACTTAAAAAGAACGTTGAAAGCAATTGGTGGTTATCTAATGTGTCAATTCAGGATTAAATAACATGAGACTTCTAAATGGGTAAAAGTTTAAAAGAAATCGATTTAAATAAAATTTTAAAAGTATCTAATTTAGGTATCTTGATTTTATTATGGTATTCCTATTATAAAAATGGGGAAGCCTTATATGTAAATTTTAATACGATTCTGTTAGGTACTGCATTATCTTTTCAAATTGGTGTCTTTTTATTTTTGGAAAAAAGAAGGCGCGATCCTTTTGTTATTTTATTATGTCTGCAAATGGTTTTCTATTTTTTATTGCGAATTGTAACACTGTTAAATTATTCTTTTTCAAATGTTTTTACGCGATTTCCTTTTACAGCTGAGAATCTTAATTATGCTTTGGTATTTATCATCATAGCTAATCTTGCGTTTTATTTTGGGCTTACTATTAATGGTTTACGAAAATCTACATTAGATCAAGTAATAAATGCTGTTCCTGTAAAAACACATTTGATTGTTGTTTTAATTGGAATTGGGTATTTCTTCGCTTTTTATCAGCGAGTTGGTTTGGGTTTTTTAGAAGGAATAATGGGCATGATTCAGAGTCTTTTTGTGAACTTGGGAACGATGCTTTTTATGGCGATTGTTTTTTTGTTTTTGTTTGGAAAACGAATTGGTCAAAAAACTAAAACTGCTGTATTGGGGGGTATTATTCTAATGGTTATTATACAAACTTTAACAGGTAGCAGATCTGCAATACTATCAATTATCAATTATATTATTTTTGCACAATTGGCCCTATATGATAGTATTAAAGTTAAAAAAATATATTTAGTATTTGGAGCCGTTCTGGTACCTATTATGATTTTGATATTTGCAGTTTCTACGTTCTTGCGGCCTCGTCTTGAAAATAGAGGAAATATTGGAGGGGAAACTTTCGAGGTTCTGAAGGAATTTGACTTTACAGATGCTATTACCGATGGGTCTGATTTGGTTTTGAAACAAGTTTTTGATAGGATTGGTTTTTTGGATTATTGTGCAGAAATAATGTCTAATTCTGATAAATATGCGGGAATATTTAATCCCTGGTATTATTTTAAAAGTATTGTAGATAATATTTTAACACCAGGTTTCACAGTTTTTGATACACCGAGGGCCTCAAACGCAACCACGTTTATTTACAATGAAATAGGAACGCCAAGTTTATCAAGAGTAGGTGAAGGGTATCAATCGGATGAATTTACGCTCTATGGTGAGTTTTACGCTTTGCTGGGGAAATGGTTTTCTTTGATTCCGATATTTTTCTTGGGGTTTTTCTTTAAAAGGATATATTTGAATTTAAGTCAAAATGATATTTATCTGTTTTATTTGAAAAGAGCCATCATATTATTCGTTTTTTATTCGACTTTAAATAGTTTCGGATTAGATTGGATATTGCTGGATGTTATTGCGATATTTTTTACGTACCAAATATTTAAAGGTTTTTTTAAGTTTGAAAAGCTTTAGAGCATTTGTCAGTCGAGTTTTTGATTATGATTTTATTAAAAAAAAGTAAAGTTTATGAATGAATATTTGAGTGTAAAATTAAAATTGATTTCTTTTTTTTCTATGATAATGGTTGTGTTTTTACACTCCTATAATTTGGTGATTAATTTGACTTCAGGAACTGTTTTAGTAGATCAGGGTTATAGTACATTTATTCAGAACTTTATTAGTCAGGGAATAGCACGAGTTGCTGTGCCTTTATTTTTTTCGATTTCAGGATATCTGTTTTTTCTAAACAGTAGAGGAGAACTTAAGGAATTTATTCTAAAATTTAATAAAAGATTAAAAACAATAGTAATTCCTTACCTGTTTTGGTCGATTTTTTGTTTGCTTTTATTCCTGATAATGCAATCTATTCCACAATTGGCCATCTTTTTTACCAATAAACATGTAATAGATTATACTGTTTCTGAATTTATTTCTTCTGTTTTTATCAATCCAATTCCTTATCAACTTTGGTTTTTGAGAGATTTAATGATTTTGGTAGTTTTATCACCTATTTTATTTTATCTAATAAAAAAATTCAGCTATTTTGCTTTAGTTGTTTTTATGGTTGCATGGTTTTTAGATTTTAACTTTATATTTTTTTCTAATGAGTCATTACTTTTTTTGCTTTTGGTGTATCTATAAGTATACTTAAAAAAGAAATCTTGGAAATTAAGTTTTCAAAAAAAGAATTAATTTATACATTAATTTGGATTGTGATTCTTTTTTTTAGAAATGCACTTGTTCAGTATAACTATGATAATAGCCACCTATTACTTATTTTGCATAAAATCAGTGTTTTAATTGGAGTTATTGCTGTTTGGAGTTTGTATGATGTTTTAGTTAAAAATTGGGATTTGACCAAAAGTAGATTATATACTTTTTCCAATTATTCGTTTTTTATCTTTGTTTTCACGAGCCCATGTTATCGTTTTTAAAAAAAATCTTTTTTTACTTAACAAATAAAAATGAATTAATGTCTTTGCTAATATATATAATAGCTCCCGTGATAACAATAATAATGAGTCTTTTTGTTGGGTATTGCTTAAAACGTTTTGTTCCGAAATTCTATTCAATTGTAACCGGAGGAAGATAGCAATGTTAGCATTAAATTAGAAATTACTAAAAATGATTAATAATAAAAAAATAAAAATTGGAATTGATGCCTCTCGTAACCGTTCGGGTGGGGCTAAAGCTCACGTAATTGGGATAATATCAGAAGGGAATCCACAAGATTATGGGATTGACGAAGTTCATATTTGGGCATTTAAATCGCTATTAGACTCTTTGCCTGATCAACCATGGCTTATTAAGCATAATCCGGAAGATTTGGAAAGTTCACTATTTACACAAATTTTCTGGCAGTGTTTTAAATTAGAGAAAGAAGCAAAAAAAAATGAAATTGATATTTTATTTGCAACTGATGCAAGTACTTTTTCTTCTTTTTCTCCAATGGTGGTAATGAGTCAAGATTTAATTCAATATGAGCCAGGGATTATGAAAATATACGGGTGGGGAATTTCCCGTTTAAGTAATTTTATGAAACTGGTTTTTCAAAACAAGGCTATGCGCCAGGCTAAAGGAGTTATATTTCTTACTAAATATTCTATGAATACTGTACAGGTAGTTACAGGGAACATTAATAGTGCGGTTGTAATCCCTCATGGTGTTGGAAAATCTTTTAAGGATGAAATGCATTGTCCAAAAGAGAATTTGACTAATCAGAAAACTATAAAATGTATCTATGTTTCAAATACTGAAATGTATAAACATCAGTGGAATGTTGTTAAGGCGATTGCAACTTTAAGAAGAAAAAATATGCCTGTCGAACTTGTTCTGGCAGGAGGAGGTACCGGAGAATCCAGAAAGTTGTTAGATGAAGAGATTCAGAAATCTGATCCTAATAATGAATTTGTGAAGATTCTTGAATTTGTTACCCCATCAGAAATGCCAAAACTATTATCAAATTCGGACATATCTATTTTTGCATCAAGTTGTGAAAATCTTCCTGTAACACTTTTGGAATCTATGGCAGTTGGTTTGCCTATAGCGTCTTCTGATAGAGGGCCAATGCCTGAGGTTTTGAAAGAAGGGGGAGTTTATTTCAATCCAATGGATCCAGATTCAATAGCTTCTGCAGTTGAAAAATTAATTAAAAATGATGCTACTCGGCTTATGAATGCCAAGAGGGCAAAAGAATTAGCATTAGAGTATTCGTGGAACTCATGCTCAAATAAAACTTGGGATTATCTAGTAAAACATATTTAAAATAAATGGAAAACAGAGCTTATCAAATTTGCACAAAAACTATCATGGATACAACAGATCCAAATATTGTTTTTGATGAAAACGGCATTTCAGATTACTATCATAATTTTCATAACGTAATAGTGCCTAACTGGCATACCGATGAGAAAGGTTATGATGAATTAATGCAGGTAGCAGCTAAAATAAAAAAAGAGGGAGAAGGAAAAGATTTTGATTGTATCATAGGTTTGAGCGGTGGACTTGATAGTTCCTACGTGGCTTATGTAGCGAAAGAAATAATGGGGATAAGACCTTTGTTGTTTCACGTCGATGCAGGTTGGAATACAGATAAAGCGGTTGGAAATATCGAGAAATTGTGCAATGGTTTAGGTTTGGATTTATATACCGAAGTAATCAATTGGGAAGAAATGAAGGATTTGCAGGTTGCTTTTTTGAAATCGCAAATTGTTGATCAGGATTTACCTCAGGATTACGCTTTTTTTTCAGGCTTATATACGTTTGCCAAAAAAAATAAAATAAAATACGTTTTGACAGGCGGAAATTTCTCTACAGAATGTTGCAGAGAACCTGAAGAATGGGGTGGTTTTCCGGGGATAGATATGATGTTGGTAAAAGATATACATTCAAAGTTTGGAAAGCGTCCGCTTAAAACTTTTCCGTTAGTAGATATTCTCAGTTACAAGCTCTATTACCGCTATGTATTAGGAATGCAGGTTTTTAAACCATTGAATTTACTTCCTTATATAAAGACAGATGTAGAAAAGTTGCTGGTAGAAAAGTTTGGATGGGAACCTTTTCAGCACAAACATCACGAATCTAGATTTACTCGATTTTATGAGGATTTTTGGCTACCTAAGAAATTCGGGTTTGATAGGAGAAAGATCCACTTTTCGAGTCTTATCTTAACAGGGCAAATGACAAGAGAAGAAGCTTTGGCAAGAATATCTAAACCTGAATTGAGCGAAGAAGATTTGAAGAAAGAGTTTGAATATGTAGCAAATAAACTAGATCTTACTGTTGAGGAATTGCAAAAAATATATGAGGGTGAAAATAAAACATTTCACGATTATAAAAACAAAATAAAGTTAATAGGTCTAGGTGCAAAAGTGATGAGAAAACTAGGACTTGAAAAACGATTATTTAGATGATAACAATTATAGACTATGGCGTTGGTAATATCAACGCCTTTGTTAATGTATATAAACGAGTAAATGTGCCAACCAAAATTGCCAAAACTGCGGCTGATTTAGAAGGTGCCCAGAAATTAATTTTACCTGGAGTTGGTCATTTTGATCATGCCATGTCAGAATTGATAAAGTCTGGTATGCGTGAAAAACTAGATGAATTGGTCATGGTGCAGAAATTGCCGGTTATTGGTATTTGTGTAGGTATGCAAATGATGGGAAATTCTAGTGACGAAGGAAAGCTGGAGGGGCTGAAATGGATTGATGCTTCGGTAAAGAAATTTGACGAAACCAAGATTCAGCAAGTTACAAGGCTCCCTCATATGGGTTGGAATGATGTAAATCCAGTAATTTCTAATCCTTTGTTTGAGGGTTTAGAAAAAGATGCTTTGTTTTATTTTCTGCATTCCTATTATTTTGAATGCAATAATACCGATGATATCCTGGCAATTTCTGAGTATGGTGGACAATTCACTTGTGCAACCCATCACCAGAATGTATATGGTATTCAATTTCACCCGGAGAAAAGTCATCACTATGGTGAAACTTTATTACATAATTTTGCAAAATTGTAACTATGCTTAGACCCAGAATTATACCAAGCCTTTTAATTCATGAAAATGGTTTGGTAAAAACCGTGAATTTTAAGAATCCTAAATACGTTGGAGATCCTATTAATGCGGTTAAAATTTTTAATGAAAAAGCAGTAGATGAATTAGCAATATTTGATATTGATGCAACAGTACTGGGTAAAGAACCTAATTATAGCCTTATCGAGCGTTTGGCCAGCCAATCGATGATGCCTTTGTGTTACGGAGGAGGTGTTAAAACAGTTGAACAAGCACAGCGTATTTTTAGTTTGGGTATTGAAAAAATTGCTTTGAGTTCGGCCGTTTTGCAAAACCCGAAATTAATTACTGAAATTTCTGATCGGGTAGGAGCACAAAGTGTTATTGTGGTTCTCGATGTTAAGAAAAAATTACTTGTAGGATACGAAGTCTATACCCATAACGGTAAAAAAGCTACAGGAATCAATCCTTTTAAATTTGTAGAAGAAGCTCAGAAATTGGGTGCGGGAGAAATTGTAATTAATTCCATTGATAAAGATGGAGTGATGAAAGGCTACGATATGGATTTAATTGCTAAAGTGCGAGAAAAAATTTCGCTTCCTATGACTGTCTTAGGAGGTGCAGGTTCTTTGCAGGACATTGAAAAAGTCATCGATGTTCATGGAGTTATTGGAGTAGCTGCGGGTAGTTTGTTTGTGTTTAAGGGACCATATAAAGCAGTATTGATTAACTATCCAACACAGTTAGAAAAAAATAAGATCTTTAAAATATAAACATAATTAAAATTTTCACGCAGATGAATGCAGATTAAGAAAAGGCATAAATACAGCTTTTTAATTTAAATAATCAGCATGGCGATAAATCTGCGAATGTCTTCGTGAACATTTTTTTAGATAGAATTAATACAAAATGGAAATTCAAGATAAAATCCTTCTTATAACTGGAGGTACAGGCTCTTTTGGTAATGCAGTTCTAAACCGTTTTCTTCACACTGACCACTTCAAAGAAATCCGAATTTTTTCTCGTGACGAGAAAAAACAAGATGATATGCGTAATCAGTTAAAAAATGATAAGCTTAAGTTTTATATCGGAGATGTAAGAGATTATGGTAGTGTAGAGCGAGCAATGCGCGGAGTAGATTATGTGTTTCACGCAGCAGCTTTAAAACAAGTGCCATCATGTGAATTTTTTCCTTTGGAAGCTACAAAAACTAACGTTTTTGGAACACAGAATGTGATTGATGCCGCAGGTGCTAATAAAGTAAAGAAAGTGATTTGTCTGAGTACAGACAAAGCAGCCTATCCTATTAATGCGATGGGGATTTCTAAAGCATTAATGGAAAAAGTAGCCGTGGCAGCGTCCAGAAATTTATCGGATACAACAGTTTGTCTAACACGTTATGGAAATGTAATGGCCTCGAGAGGTTCTGTAATTCCTTTGTTTTTAAAACAAATTAAAGAAGGGAATCCAATTACGATTACGGATCCAAATATGACCCGTTTTTTAATGTCATTGGAAGAAGCGGTGGAATTAGTTTTGTTTGCTTTTGAAAATGGTAATCCAGGTGACTTATTTGTAAATAAAGCCCCTGCAGGAACTATTGGAGATTTGGCGAAAGCTTTGAAAGAATTATGTAAAGCAGATACAGAAATCAAGATTATCGGAACCCGTCATGGAGAGAAATTATATGAAACTTTATGTACTCGTGAGGAAATGGTAAAAGCAGAAGATATGGGAGATTTTTACCGCATTCCTGCTGATAACCGGGATTTGAATTATGCTATATACTTTTCAGAGGGAGAAGAAAATATCGCAACAGCAGAAGATTATCATTCTCATAATACTGAACAGCTTGGAGTAGAAGGAATGAAAGTATTGCTTTCGAAATTACCTCTAGTTCGTAAAGAAGTGTTTGGGGAAGACGTTTTTGTTTCAGCAAGTTAAAAAGTGAAATTTTCCGAAGGGAAAATCAAAAAATAAAATATTATGAAAAAAATAAAATTAGCCACTATACTTGGAACTCGTCCTGAAATAATCAGACTGGCAGAATGTATCAAACTGTGTGATCAGTATTTTGAGCATATTGTAATACATACGGGACAGAATTATGATTATGAATTGAATGAGATATTTTTTGAAGATTTAAATTTAAGAAAACCTGATTTTTTTCTGAATGTTGCAGGTAAGCATTTAGGTGAAACTATTGGTAATGTTATTTCAAAATCATACGAAATACTTGCAAGTGAAAGACCGGATGCATTACTGGTTTTAGGAGATACCAATAGTGTTTTGAGTACCATTGCAGCGAAGAGATTAAAAATTCCGATTTTTCACATGGAAGCGGGAAACCGTTGTTTTGACCAAAATGTGCCAGAAGAAATCAACAGAAAGATTTCGGATCATATTTCGGATATTAATTTAACCTATACTGAACACAGCAGAAGATATTTATTGAGCGAGGGTTTCCGTAAGGATCATGTTTTTGTAACAGGTTCGCCTTTGTATGAGGTCTTAAAGAAAAATGAAGTTAAAATCCAAAATTCAGATGTGGTTGAAAGATTAGGATTAGAGAAAGGGAAGTACATGGTTGTAAGTGCGCATAGAGAAGAAAATATTGATTTAAAAAATCACTTTGAAATTTTGTCAGAGTCATTAAATACTGTTGCAGAAAAATATAAAATGCCCATCATCTTTTCTACACATCCCAGAACTAAAAAAAGAATAGAAAGTTCTAATATTACTTTCGATCCATTAATAAAAAGTGTAGCTCCCTTAGGTTTTTTTGATTACGTTAAATTACAGCAAGATGCTTATGTCGTGCTATCTGATAGCGGTACTATTAGTGAAGAATCCGCTATGATGGGGTTTCCGGCTGTTAGTATTAGAACAAGTACCGAAAGACCAGAAGCGGTAGATGCCGGAACTATTGTATTAGGAGGAGTAAGTAAAGAAAGCATGCTTAATGCTATTGAAATTACAAAAGGGCTTTCGATAAATAGCAATTCTCAATTGCCATTAGAATATCAGCTAACCAATACTTCAGAACGAATTGTTAAGGTAATTCAGAGTTATACTCCCATTGTTAACAAAGTTATTTGGGATAAATAAAAATATTTAATGAAAAAAGTATTAGTAATTGGTATTAAAGGAATGGCAGGACATATATTGTTCAAGTCATTACCTCAGTTAGGAGAATATGATCTTTATGGTATAGCAAGAAATTTTGAATCAACAGATAAAACTTTCAACCTTGATGTATCCAATATAGAAGAGCTGAAAAAAATAATCGATTCGAATTTTGATATTATTATAAATTGTATTGGAATTTTGAATAAAGATGCTGAGGATAACCCGGACAAAGCAATATGGTTCAATAGTTATTTTCCTCATTTATTAGAATCATTGACAAAAAACACAAAAACTAAAGTAATTAGTATTAGTACAGATTGTGTTTTTTCCGGAAAAAAAGGAAATTATACAGAATCGGATGTTAGAGATGGTGAAGGATTTTATGCTATGTCGAAAGCGATGGGTGAAATTGAGAATGAAAAAGATTTGACAATAAGAACATCAATCATAGGTCCGGAATTGAATAATAACGGAATTGGTTTGTTTCATTGGTTCATGCAGCAAAAGGAAGGTGTAAATGGTTATTCACAGGCTTTTTGGTCAGGAATTACAACCATAGAATTAGCTAAAGTGATTCATCAGGCAATTTTGCAAGACATAAAGGGACTTATAATTGTTGCAGGCAAAAATAAAATTGATAAGTATAGTTTGTTAAAATTATTTAATAGAATTTTCAGGAATGACGCTTTGATTGTTTCTGAAAATTCTAAATATAAGGTTGATAAAAGCATGAAGAGCTTAAGAACTGATTTTGATTATAGTGTACCATCTTATGAAGAAATGATTTTGGAGATGAAACAGTGGATTGACGGTAATAATTATGATTATAATTGATGAGAATATTAATTATAACACAATATTTTTGGCCAGAAAGTTTTAAAATTAATGACTTAGCTTTAGGATTAAAAGAAAGAGGACATGAGGTTAGTATTTTAACTGCTATTCCAAATTACCCAAAGGGGGTTTTTGATGAGAATTATTCATTTTGGAAAAATAATGATGAGGAATGGAATGGGATAAAAATATACAGATCTAAGATTTTCCCCCGAGGAAAAGGAAGTATTCGCTTGATGCTAAATTATATTTCTTTTGTTATATTTTGTAGTATAAAAGTTCTTTTCATTAAAGAAAAGTTTGATAAAATATTTGTTTATGAACCTTCACCGGTAACAGTCGGATTACCTGCAATAGTAGCAAGCAGAAAAATGAAGTTACCCTATTATTTTTGGGTACAGGACTTATGGCCGGAAAGTCTCTCTGCTGCAGGAGGCATAAAGAATAAATACATACTTAGTTTTTTTAATAAAATAACCAAAGTTATTTATAAAAATGCTGAGAAGATATTAGTGCAGTCAAAAGGTTTTGAAAGTTATATTATTGAGCAAGGTGATTTCTCACAAAAATTAGTTTATTATCCTAATTCTGCTGAAAAATTATATAAGCCAGTAAATCCAACAGATCAGTATTTGTCTCAATTGCCTTTAGGTTTCAAACTTATATTTGCCGGTAATTTAGGAGAAGCACAAGGAATAGATACTTTAATCGAAGCTGCCAGGATTGTTAAAGATTTTGGTATCGAAGTTAATTGGGTTTTTTTAGGAGACGGACGTCAAAAGAATTATTATCTTAATGAGGTAAAAAATAAAGGATTAGCGGATATTTTCTTTTTTTTAGGATCTTTTCCGGCAGATGAGATGCCACATTTCTTCTCATGTGCAGATGCACTAATTGTTTCGTTAAAAAAAGATAAAATATTTGCATTAACGATTCCTTCAAAATTACAATCCTATTTAGCTTGTGGAAAGCCAATTTTGGCTTCTCTTGAAGGTGAGGGAGCCAAGGTTGTAGAAGAATCAAAAACAGGTTTTGTATCTCCACCTGAGAATTCAAAATTATTTGCTGAAAACGTAATTAAATTTTATAATTTATCTTCTGAAAGTAAAAATGAGATGAGGGAAAATGCTTTAGATTATTTCAAAAAGGAATTTGAGAGAGAAATGTTGATAGATAAGCTTGTAGGAATAATTAATAAGTAGGAAATGAAAATAGAAATAACCGGAGCAAGTGGTTTTGTGGGCAATAATCTTTTAAAGTATTTGTCAAACAGTTCTTTTTTAGTAAACCCTGTTTCTTTACGAAGTTTAAATTGGGAATTAGATGCAAATGCAGATGCTGTCATTCATTTGGCTGGAAAAGCGCATGATACAAAAAATACCAGTGATGCTTCTGAATACTTTAAAGTTAATACAGAATTAACCAAAGAATTGTTTGATGTTTTTTTACAAAGCGAAGTTAAGGACTTTATTTATTTCAGCAGCGTCAAAGCTGTTGCAGATGAAGTTTCAGAAGTTTTGCTTGAAAATGCTCTAGGTAGCCCGAAAACGCCGTATGGACAATCTAAATTACAGGCTGAAGAATATATTTTATCAAAAGAAATTCCACAAGGAAAAAGGGTTTTTATCATTAGACCTTGTATGATTCACGGTCCGGGCAATAAAGGAAATTTAAATTTACTTTATAATGTGGTTAATAAAAGAATTCCTTATCCATTAGCAGCCTTTCATAATGAAAGATCATTTTTAGGAATTGATAATCTTAATTTTATGATTAAGGAAATTCTTGTGAATAAAAATATTCAATCAGGGGTTTATAATTTTGCAGATGACGAAGTTTTATCAACAAATGATTTGGTTCAAATTATATCTTCGACCGCTAATAAAAAAAACTTGTCAATTGCTATTCCTAAATCAGTCATAAATGGAATCGCAAAACTTGGAGATTTGGTAAAATTCCCTCTTAATTCAGAAACTATTCAAAAATTAACAGAAAATTACAGAGTTTCAAATCAAAAAATAAAGTCCGCAATTGGAATTGAAAAACTTCCCTTTACGGCACAACAAGGTTTGGAAAAAACAATTAAAAGCTTCACAAATAAATAATGGAATACACAATACTCGGCATTCTTCTAATGATCTTAATACTGCTCTACTTCAAAGTAGCAGATAAGTTTAATATCATTGATAAACCCAATCAAAGAAGCTCGCATACTGAAATAACTTTAAGAGGGGGCGGAATTATCTTTTGGTTTTCTGCCTTGCTTTATTTTGCACAACATGTTCGGGATAATTACTTTTTCTTTATCGGAATTACATTAGTCAGCTTGGTAAGTTTTTGGGATGATATCCAGAGTTTATCAAATAAAATTCGAATGTCAGTTCAGTTTTTGGCGATAACATTGATTTTTTTTGAAATTGGCGTTTTTAATTCTGTTCCTCTTTTTGGGATTGTAATAGCTTATATTTTAGCAATAGGGTTAATAAATGCCTATAATTTCATGGATGGCATAAACGGTATAACCGGACTTTATACTTTGGTGGTCATGGGTTCATTATTGTATGTTAATCAAAAGATTCAACTTTTTACGGATAGTAGTTTTATAAGATATGCGATGATTGCCAGCATTGTCTTTCTTTTTTTTAATTATAGAAAAAAAGCAAAATGTTTTGCGGGAGATGTTGGGAGTATTGCTATTGCATTTTGGGTTATTTATTTGGTATTGAAACTTATTTTAAGAACAGATTCTCTAATCTGGCTTTTGTTTTTAGCTGTTTACGGAGTTGATGCCATTTGTACCATCATGCACAGACTGTATTTAAAACAGAATATATTTGAGGCACACCGTTTGCATTTATATCAGGTTTTGAGTAACGAATATAAAATGGATCACAGATTGGTTTCATTATGTTATGCAATCACTCAAATTGTCGTTTCGGCTTTGGTAATTTGTTTGTACCAAAAAGTGCAGGATTTGGTTTTGTTTATAATTATTCTGTTGCCTTTACTTTTTGTATATAATTTGAAGTTTTATTTGCTGAATAAAAATAATTTGAAAGTTAAATTATGAATCCTAAAATAATTCAAGGTGGAAATTTTTCAGATCATCGCGGAACCATTTCCTATGTGAATGATTTCAGTTTTAAGGATATTGAAAGGTTTTATATCATTAGTAATTCTGATGAAAACCCTATTAGAGCTTGGCAAGGACATAAATTAGATGCAAAAAACTTTTATTGTTTAAATGGATCTTTCAAAATTCATTTTATAAAACTTGATAATTGGGATCATCCATCGAAAGATTTAAGGATCGAAACTATTTTTGTTTCCGCATCAGAAAGTAAAATTGTTCATATTCCCGCGGGTTATGCCAATGCTATTCAATCATTAGAAAAAGATTCAAAATTAATTTCATTTTCTACTTTACCACTTGCAAATGTTAAAGAAGATGATGTTCGATACGAGTCAGATTATTGGAAAATTGATGATAAATAAAAGAATTTTTTTATCACTTTCCGAACAAAGCGGTTTTGAAGCAGATTATGTTCAGAAGGCACTCAATTCGAGCTGGATTACTTCTGGAGGACCCAATGTAGATGATTTTGAGAAAGAATTAGAAAGTTATATTAATGAAAAATGTTATATAACGGCATCAAATTCAGGGACTTCAGCCATTCATTTGGCATTAATTTTATTAGGAGTTCAATCTGGGGATGAAGTAATTTGTCAGAGCATGACTTTTTCGGCTTCAGCCAATCCGATTTTATATCAGGGAGCCATTCCGGTTTTTGTAGATAGCGAATGGGATACTTGGAATCTTTGTCCGGAAAGTCTGGAAATGGCCATTAAAGACCGAATTGAAAAAGGTAAAAAACCAAAAGCGATTATCACCGTTCATCTTTATGGCAATCCCTATAAAATTGATGAAATTCATGCGATTGCCGACAAATATAACATTCCGATTATAGAAGATAGCGCCGAAGCTTTGGGAAGTTCTTACAAAGGAAAAAAGTGCGGAACTTTTGGTGAGTTTGGAGTTTTTTCATTTAATGGAAATAAAATTATTACGACTTCAAGTGGAGGAGCGTTAATTACAAATTCAAAAAAGTTAAAAGAAAAAGCTATTTTTTATGCTACTCAATCTAAAGATGAAGCAGTACATTACCAACATAGTAAAATTGGTTATAATTATAGAATGAGTAATATTTGCGCCGGAGTGGGATTAGGGCAAATGAAAATTCTCCAACACAATATAAATTCCAGAAGAGCAATACACAGTTTTTATAAAGAAATTTTCAAGAGTATTGAAGGAGTAACCCTTTTTGAAGTGCCAAGTGATGACTACTATTCAAATTATTGGTTGAGTACAATTTTGATAGAACCAGACACTGTAAAAAATACAAGTAGGGAAGATTTAAGGCTCGCTTTTGAAAACGCAAACATAGAAACTCGACCACTTTGGAAACCGATGCATTTGCAACCAGTTTTTGAAAAATATCCATATTATGGAGGGAAAATCGCTGAAGAATTATTCGAAAAAGGTTTGTGTTTGCCCTCAGGGTCAAATATAACAGAAGAAGACAGAAATAGAATTAAAGAGGTGGTTAGCGCTTTTTTTAAATAAGAATTATAGTTTAATATGAAAATTGAAGAGACGTTTATAAAAGATTTAGTAGTTGTAGAACCAACCGTATTTGGGGACGAGAGAGGTTACTTTTTTGAGTCTTATAGTAAAACCAAATTTGAAGATTTAGGTATCAATATTGAGTTTGTTCAGGACAATCAGTCATTCTCTAAAAAAGGAACTTTAAGAGGTTTACATTATCAAAATCCGCCTTTTGCACAAACAAAATTGGTTCGAGTTTTAGAAGGAGAAATTATTGATGTTGCAGTAGATTTAAGAAAAGATTCTCCAACTTACGGACAATCATTTAGCGTTTTATTGTCTGCCGAAAATAAAAAACAATTGTTAGTTCCTCAAGGTTTTGCACATGGTTTTTCGGTAATTAGTGAAACAGCTTCGGTGATGTACAAATGCGATCAGTTTTATAACAAAGCTTCTGAAGGCGGTATTAAATTTGATGATCCATCTTTCAATATTGATTGGGGAATGGATTTAAAAGACGCAATCGTTTCAGAAAAAGATCAAATACTTCCTTTTATTGATAATTGTAATAGTTTGTTTTAATGAAAAAAATTCTTGTAACAGGAGCAAACGGCCAATTAGGTTCTGAACTTTCGGTTTTATCTTCAAAATATCCGGAATACAATTGGATTTTTGCAGATAGAACTCAAATTACCTTGGATAATTTAGAAGTTTTAAAATTACAATTAAATGAAATTAAACCTGATATAATTTTAAATTGTGGTGCTTATACGGCAGTTGATAAAGCTGAGACAGAAACAGAATTAGCTTTTACAATTAATGAGTCATCTGTAAAGTTAATAGCAGAATTTGCATCAGAGAATAGAGCGAAATTAATTCATATTTCTACTGATTATGTTTTTGACGGAACTTCTTCGATTGCTTTAAATGAAGAGGAGAAGACGAATCCGATTAATGTGTACGGGGCTAGTAAAAGAGCGGGTGAAATTGCTTGTTTAGAAAAAAATCCAGACGCAATTATTGTAAGAACTTCTTGGGTATATAGTAAATTTGGAAACAATTTTGTAAAAACCATGCAGCGATTAATGCAGGAAAGAGAATCCTTAAATGTGGTAAATGATCAAATTGGTTCGCCAACTTATGCTGCCGATCTTGCTCAGGCAATGCTTGATATTTTGAAAGCTCCAAATTGGATACCGGGAATTTACAATTATTCAAATGAAGGAGAAATAAGTTGGCATGAATTTGCGTTGGATATAAAAGAATTTGGCGGTTATAATTGTAACGTTAGCGGAATTCCATCATCAGCTTATCCAACACCTGCAAAACGGCCGGAATTTTCTTTATTAGATAAGAAAAAAATTAAAACCATTTATAATTTAGATATTCCAAATTATAAAGAAAGTTTGAAAAAAATATTCATTTAAAATAACATGATTTAAAAATTTGAATTTAGTATTTCGTTAACGAAATCTAAAATCTAAAATCTAAAATCTAAAATCAAGATTTATGAAAGGAATTATTCTAGCGGGAGGTTCTGGCACAAGATTGCATCCGTTGACACTTGCCATGAGCAAACAAATGATGCCGGTTTACGATAAGCCGATGATTTATTATCCGTTATCGACTTTGATGATGTCAGGGATTAACGAAATTTTAATTATTTCTACCCCTCATGATCTTCCAAATTTTAAAAAACTTTTAGGAGATGGTTCCGCTTTAGGATGTAAATTTAGTTATGCAGAGCAGGCTGTTCCAAATGGTTTGGCTCAAGCTTTTGTAATTGGAGAAGAGTTTATCGGAGATGACGATGTTGCTTTGATATTAGGTGATAATATCTTTTTTGGTTCTAATATGCAGGAACTTTTAAAATCAAATACTAAACCAACAGGTGGTGTTGTTTTTGCTTACCATGTTTCGGATCCGGAGAGATACGGTGTAGTTGAGTTTGATGAAAATTTGAAAGCGATTTCTATCGAAGAAAAACCTGAAAATCCTAAATCAAGTTACGCAGTGCCGGGATTATATTTTTATGATAATTCTGTTGTGGAAATTGCCAAAAATATTGAACCGAGTGCTCGTGGAGAATATGAAATTACAGATGTAAATAAGGTATATCTCGAAAGAGGAGCTTTAAAAGTTGGCATATTAAGCAGAGGTACAGCCTGGCTTGATACTGGAACTTTTAATAGTTTGATGCAAGCAGGGCAATTTGTTCAGGTGCTTGAAGAGCGACAAGGACTTAAAGTTGGTTGTATTGAAGAAATAGCTTGGAGACAAGGTTTTATCAATGACGATCAATTAGAAACATTAGCTCTACCATTGGTCAAATCTGGCTATGGGGCGTACTTGATTGAATTTTTGAAACAGAAAAAAAGAGGCGTTAGATTTTAATTTCGATAGAAAATAATTTTTTGAAATCTTTAATTTGTATTTTTGTAATACAAATCGTGAATTTAATATTAAAACCAAACTCATTTGGATACCAATAAACAAAACAAAATAGGGGATTTGTTGCATAATTTATTGTCACCAAGAAATTTAAGACTCAGTATTCATAATCTTAGTTATCTGCCAAGGTGGATTATTGTTGCGATAGATATTTTAGTTATTGCATTTGCATTTTCTTTCACTTACATGTTATTTGAGGGCACTGCTATGGGGTATATTATAACGTCGCATCATTATGTTTACATAAGTGGTATTATAGTAACAAATATTTTCTTTTTCTGGTTGTTCCGAACTTATTCAGGAATTATCAGGCACTCTTCTTACATTGACGCGATAAAATTGCTTTTTTCGCAAATGTCTGTCTTGGTATTCTTTTTATTTGTTAATCTGCTTTATGAACTATATTCAGGACACAAAGCTTTTCTAAATACTGCTCTTTTTATAAATATTGTACTGTCATTTTGTGGCTTATTTTTATACCGAGTGGTTGTAAAGCAAACCTTTGAGCTTTATTTTTCTGAAAAAACGTCATCAAAATTAATTAGAACTGTAATTTACGGTACAGACGCCAATGCTATATCCGTTGCCAATGCCTTAAAATTTGAAACGCCTTCTCGTTTTAAAATAGTTGGTTTTATTGATAAAAACAGTCAGAATGCATCTAAGCGAATGCTGGATCTGCCCATACTTATTCAGAGAAAAAGATTACCAGCCTTAATGCGATCTGTTGCCGCAGAAGGGGTAATTATAGCAGATAAAAGTTTGACCAAAGACGAACAATTGGTAATTGTAGATCAATGTTTAGAGTTCAATTATAGGGTTTATACGGTTCCATTAATTTCCGACTGGGAAAATCAAAAAGAAATTTCTCAAAAGGTAAAGAACATTCAAATTGAAGATTTATTAGAGAGAAAACCAATTGTTTTGGATAGCAAGTCTATTTCAAAACAATTAAAAGATAAAACGATTCTTATTACAGGTGCAGCTGGTTCTATTGGTAGCGAAATAGTACGCCAAGTAGCCGGTTTTAGTCCTAAAGCCATTATAATATTAG
This sequence comes from Flavobacterium geliluteum, assembly GCF_017948595.1. Taxonomy (GTDB): domain Bacteria; phylum Bacteroidota; class Bacteroidia; order Flavobacteriales; family Flavobacteriaceae; genus Flavobacterium; species Flavobacterium flavipigmentatum. The sequence goes on from NZ_JAGFBV010000008.1 coordinate 93,529, forward strand.
ATCAGGCAGAAACGCCACTTCATAGTTTGCATTTGGAAATGCAGGCAGCAGGAACAAATGCTAAAATACATGCTGTTATTGCCGATGTAAAAAGCAAACAAGCTATCGAGAGAGTGTTTAAAAACTTACAACCTCAAGTTGTATTTCATGCAGCGGCCTATAAACACGTTCCTCTAATGGAAGAAAATCCATCACAGGCGATTCTAACCAATATAGAAGGAACAAAAAATTTGGCTGATCTGGCATGTAAATATGGTGTCAAGAAGTTTGTAATGGTTTCTACAGACAAAGCGGTGAATCCGAGTAATGTTATGGGAGCTAGTAAGCGTATTGCCGAAAAATACGTACAATCATTGTTTCTGAAAAATCAAAAAGAGGAGAATAATTATAAAACGAAGTTTATTACTACTCGATTTGGAAATGTATTAGGTTCCAACGGATCGGTTGTGCCTCTGTTTACAAAACAAATTGCCGAAGGTGGTCCTGTTACCATAACCCATCAGGATATTATTCGTTATTTTATGACGATTCCTGAAGCTTGCCAACTGGTTCTAGAAGCTGGAGCAATGGGTAATGGTGGTGAAATTTATATTTTTGATATGGGAAAACCTGTCAAAATTATAGACTTGGCCAAAAAAATGATAAAATTAGCAGGTTTTATTCCTGACAAAGAGATAAAAATTAAGATCGTTGGTTTGCGCCCAGGCGAAAAATTGTATGAAGAATTACTAAATGACAATTCGAAAACATTACCAACCTACCACAACAAAATTATGATTGCTCAGGAAATTCAGGATGAATACGAAAATTTGCATACTGAGATTGACGAGTTAATTGGGATAGCCAATTTTTTTGATAATGATGATATCGTTTCAAAAATGAAGAAAATTGTTCCGGAGTTCAAAAGTATGAATTCTAGTTTTGAAGTACTGGACAAATAATGGTATAGATTTCTAAATTTAAATAAGGTGTTTTTTTAGCAAAAAGCACCTTTTTGCGTTTTAGAGCCGTAGTGTTTTACATAAAAATCTGGTTAATTGACAGAAACTTTATTGCGAATAGAATTTTAGTTTTTTCAATCTGTTATGGAATCAAAATAAAAGTATATTTGCTGTCAATTAGTTTTATCATTCTGGTGAGACTATTTAGAATTCTAGAGCATATATAACTATTAATGTAGCAATGAATAATTCGGAAAATAATCCATCCTGGTTGTTTGAAATAACGCCAAAAAATAATTTTTTCTCCTTAAATTTCAAAGAAATTTGGCAGTACAGAGATTTGTTATTTCTGTTTGTAAAAAGAGACGTAATTACAGTGTACAAACAGACTGTTTTGGGCCCGCTCTGGTACTTAATTCAGCCTTTGTTTACCTCAGTCACTTTTACTATCATTTTTAACAATGTTGCCGGAATTAAAACAGGTGGGATTCCGCCATTTTTATTCAATTTAGCAGGAATCACCGTTTGGAATTATTTTACAGCCTGTCTTACTGGAACTTCAGATACTTTTAAAGCGAACGCTAGTATTTTTGGAAAAGTTTATTTCCCTCGAATTATTACACCCCTTTCGATCGTGATTTCAAATTTGATAAAGTTTGGAATTCAATTTCTAATTTTTATCGCTTTTTATATTTACTACTATATTGCAGGATATGATTTGGTTTTGAATGGTTATCTGGTGTTTTTCCCCGTTCTAATTGCTATTATGGGTATTTTAGGACTTGGATTAGGAATGCTGATTTCTTCGATGGTAACAAAATATAGAGATTTTAGCCATTTGATTGGTTTTGGAATACAATTGCTAATGTACCTCTCGGCGGTGATGTACCCAATGCAATTATTAAAGCAAAAGTTACCCAAACTAGGTTGGCTTGTCGAGTATAATCCGCTGGCTTATATTATCGAGACTTCACGCTATATGCTTTTGAATGTTGGCAATGTTTCGGTAATGGGACTAATTTATACATTCATAGTCACTGTTATATTGTTTTTTATCGGACTTTTAATTTTTAATAAAACTGAAAAAAGCTTTATTGATACTGTTTAATTAGCTTTAGCGAAAGAAAAAATGAGTAAAGACATTATATTAAAAGCCGAAAATATTTCTAAACAATATCGTTTAGGACAGGTGGGTACCGGAACATTAAGCCATGACATAAATCGCTGGTGGCACCAGATAAGAGGAAAAGAAAATCCGTATTTGAAAATTGGCGAGATCAATGACCGTTCTACAAAAGGTTCTTCAGATTATGTTTGGGCTTTGCAGGATATTAATTTTGAGGTAGAAAGAGGTGAAGTTTTAGGTATTATTGGTAAAAATGGTGCTGGAAAATCTACTTTGCTAAAAATACTTTCAAAAGTAACAGCTCCAACAACCGGAAGTATTAAATCTCGTGGTAGAATTGCTTCACTTTTAGAGGTAGGTACCGGTTTTAACGGAGAAATGACCGGAAGAGAAAATATCTTCTTAAACGGCGCCATTCTTGGAATGACCAAAAAAGAAATTACCTCCAAACTTGCTGAGATAATAGAGTTTTCAGGTTGCGAACGCTATATAGATACCCCCGTAAAAAGATATAGTTCCGGAATGACAGTTCGTTTGGCGTTTGCTGTTGCCGCTTTTCTAGAGCCTGAAATTTTGGTGATCGATGAGGTACTTGCGGTGGGTGATGCTGAGTTTCAGAAAAAAGCTATTGGGAAGATGCAGGATATTTCAAAGGGTGAGGGACGTACAGTTTTGTTCGTAAGTCATAACATGGCAGCGGTAAAAAGCCTCTGTACAAGAGGAATTGTCATGGAACATGGAAAAGTTGTTTTTGATGGAGGTATTGATCAATCGATTCAGAGATATTTATCTACCAAAAATAATAATATTGGTCTCATTGATAGGAAGGACAGACTTGGAACTGGAAATGTAAAAATAATAGATGTAAAAATTCAAGACTACGAAAAAATAATGACTGGTTCAAATATGATAATTGAGCTCTTTTATAAAACGGTTGTTGAAAATTCTAGGATTAATGAATTTGGTTTGAGTATATGGGATTATAAAGAAAATAGGATAATTAGCCTGTCTTCAACGTTTAAAGATCAATTAAATGACATATCTGAGTCAGGTGTAATATTATGTGAAATTCCCAACATGCCTTTAGTGAAGGGTACTTATAAACTAAATTGTTTTGTAAGTTCTATATTTGGTTTAGAAGATTATATAGAAAATGTACAAGAGTTTGATGTTGAAGATAGTGATATATTTGGTACTGGAAAGACAATAGACCCTGAGTGGGGGATGATAATTGTAGAACATAACTGGAGTAAAAAAGATGTTACAAAAAATTGAAGATTTAGAAAAATGGAATGATATCGAAGATCCCTGGGGATATAATGATAATGTTCATGATGCATTAAGAAAAAGAATTCTATTGGACGAAATACCAAAAATGCAATACAAGAATGTTTTGGATATAGGTTGTGGACAGGGATTTGTTACAAAAGATTTACCAGGTGAAAAAGTTTACGGCGTTGATATTTCGGAAACAGCCATAAAATATGCACAAAATAATAATAAGAATGTTATTTATTCAACGGGTTCGATTTTCGAAATTGACAAATTGTTTGATATTAAATTTGATTTAATAATAATTACAGGAGTTTTATATCCGCAATATATTGGAAACTCGTCATCACTTATTTATTTATTAATAGATAAAATTTTAAAGTCTAATGGAATTTTAATTTCTGTACATATAAATGAATGGTATTCTTGTCAGTTTCCGTATTTAAAAATAAATCAAGTGTTTTATGATTACAGAGAATTTACACATAATTTAGAAATATATTCAAAATGATTTTAATGTATCACAAAATCCATCCTGATACACCAACCATGTGGTGGGTTTCTGTAAATGAGTTTTATAGACAGATGGTAGAATTATCAAATAAAAAGGTAGTTTATTTGAATGATTATGATTGTAAAAATGAAAATCATGTAGTAATAACTTTCGATGGTATTTATAAAAATATATATGAATATGCATTACCTATTTTAAAACATTTTAATTATCCTTTTGAACTTTTTCTAACTTCTGATTATGTGGGATATGATAATTCTTTTGACTCAGTCGAGCCATTAACCAAGTTTACAAATTCTTTTGAATTGTTAAAACTTGTTGAAGGAGGAGGTAGATTACAATGGCATACGAAGAGTCATCCCAACTTAAAAAATGTTAGTGATTTAGAAGTCATAATTGAAGAATTAACTGTCCCCGAAGAAATTAAAATTTTAGATATAAATGGATTCGACTGGTTTGCCTACCCACATGGAGAGTTTAATGATTTAGTTGTGAATGAAGTTAAATTAAGATTTAGAGGGGCATTATCATGTAACCAAGGGGATGAATTTGATAAATATCGATTTAATAGACTTACAGTAGAAAACCATACTTCCTTAAAGAAAAATACCATTGCATGTATAATTCCTTGCTATAATTATGGACGGTTTTTAATTGAAGCAATTGAGTCAGTAATTAAACAAACAATTATTCCAGATGAAATATTAATCTCAGATGATTGCTCAACGGATGAAACTCAAATTATTGCGCAAGAATATGTAAAAAAATTTCCTGGATTGATAAAGTATAATAGGAATGAAACTAATCTTGGGATTGTTAAACATTTCAATGAAGCAATTAAATTAACAAAGGCAGATTTTATTTTTTTTCTAGGGGCAGATAACCGTTTATTAAGTAATTATGTTGAAGAATGTATCAAAATTCTAAATAAAAGTGAAGAAATAGGTATTGCTTATACGGATTATACTTTTTTTGGGCCAAGAGCAAAAATGGCTTATGAACTCTTACCAGATTTTAGACATTTTGGAATTATTAATAATAGTTTTTTTAAAGTTTTTTTCCCTGAAACAAATTCTCGATTTGAGTTACTGGATATTTTAAATCAGTCTAACATAATACATGGTTCTTCGATGTTTAAAAGAACAGCCTACGATAGTGTACAAGGTTACATTCAGAGTGAGATGCCAGAGGATTATAACCTCTTTAAAAGAATTGTTGAGAAAGGTTGGGATGCTAAAAAAGCCAAAAACACTAATCTGGAATATAGACAACATAGTGATTCACAAGCTAATAATGTTCTTTTATTACAAAAACTGATGCTATTTTATAAAGATTCATATTTATCTTTAAAAAAAGAAAAGAACGATTATGAAAATAGTAAAGTTTTTCGAATTTCTTATAAGCTATATCGTTTTTATAGATTCATTAAGAGAAATTATAAGAATCCAAGGAAAATTTTTAAAAGAATTCTAAAAATAAAGTAATTCGACACTACTTTAATACTCATTTTAATAATATAAAATTGAATCAAGTTACTCCATTAATATCTGTGATTGTGCCAAATTATAATCACGAGAAATTTTTAATTCAACGTTTAGATAGTATATTTAGTCAAAACTATCCTAATTTTGAAGTTATATTAATTGATGATTGTAGCTCTGATAATAGCCGAGCAATAATTTTAGAGTATGCCAAAAGAAGAGAAGTTGTTCATTGTATTATGAATGAAGTAAATTCAGGAAATACTTTTGTTCAATGGAATAAAGGAATAAATTTGGCAAGCGGAGAATATATTTGGATTGCAGAATCTGACGATTTTTGTACGAGCGATTTTCTTTATAGATTAATACAACCATTACTAAAAGATCAAAATGTCGTGTTATCTTATTGCCAATCTAATCGAGTGGATGAAAGGGGAGAAGTTTATGGTAATTGGATTGAATATACGAAAAGATTTGATACGTCATTGTTCAATAAAGATTTCATCTTATCTGGTAATGATTTCATTAAACGATTTTTAGTTTACCGAAATGTTATCCCTAATGCAAGTGCTGTACTTTTTAGAAAATCTAGAGTGATGGAAATAGGCCCTTTAGATGAGGATTCATATTTGAAATGTAATGGTGATTGGTTGTTTTACACGAAGTTGATTTTAAATAAAAAAATAGCCTTCCTGTCAGATTCGAAGAATAATTTTAGATTCCATTCTCAAAGTGTAATAGCTAGATCAACCAAAACTCAGAAAAGACTTGTTACTATAGAAATACTAATAGCAATGAGAAAAACAATGATTAATTACTTTTTGAAACAAAATTCTCACGAGATTGCTTTAATAGAATTAAATAAAAAGCAAATTAGAGTTCTAAGATATGAGAAAGCGCTGTTTTTAATTAGAAATAAAGATCAAATTAAAGGTGGCTTGATTCTTTTATCTGTTTTTGATTTGTTTATCAAAGAGTATAAATTTTATAAAAATCTGAAGTTAAAAATTAAAACTTTAATTTAATTCGACTACTGTGTTACAAATGCTGGTTTCGATAATAATTCCTGTACACAAAACAGCCAATTTTTTTAAAATGTGTTTAGAAAGTTGTTTGGCTCAGACCTATAAAGAAATTGAAATAATAATAGCATGTAACGGGGGGTTAAGCATCCGGGAGTGTAAAGATTTTTTAAATATTGATGACGCACGAATTATTTATTTAGAAACAAAAAATGGAAGACATAATGCAAGAAACGAAGCACTATCAGTTGCTGGGGGTACTTTTGTTCAGTTTTTAGACTATGATGATTTTTTGTTCGCTAATAAATTTTCAGCTCAGATAAATTTGATAAAAGAAAATTTTAATCATCAGGTTTCAATTTCAAAGTGGAAAAAATTTAGAACAAATGTAAATGAAGATTATACTTTTCCGTTTGATCTGATGTTTGAAGAGGGAAATCTTTCTGTTGGAAGATTAATTGAAAAACTTGGTCAAAGTGGAGGATTTATTGCTACAGCTTCATGGATTGTTTCAAGAGATCTGCTTACCGGGATTGAGTGGATAGACAGTCCTAATGATGATGCAGTTTTTTTCTCTGAGATATGCAAAAAAAATCCAAATGTGATGATGGTACCTCAGGTATTAGCGGGTTGCAGAATTCATGATGATAACACGAGTGCCATCCGATCTCAACAACAATTTGATCTTTTGTTAAAAGGCTGGAGCCATATTTCTAATAATTTAAAAGCAATAAGAGGTTTTCAAACAAATCTTTACTTATATAAATCATATTTGTATTTGATAAGTTACTCTAAGTCAATCAAAAGATATCGCCTTTTGGAAGTAATTTGTAAAAGTGTTTTTTACGGTCTGAAAAGTGGTTTGGGTTTTAATGTCATAAGAGATCTCAGAAAGAAAATTCTTAAATGATTTTGATTTAAAATAATGAAAAAAAAAATACTGTTATTTGGTCCAATTGGAGATTTTGGCGGGAGAGAATTAGAAGCAGGTTTTATAGCTTCAATTCTGTCTACACAGTATGATGTTGATGTTTGTACTACCAGTGTAGTTTCTGATCAATCACAAGTATTTGGCTTTAATAAAAATCAAAAGGTATTTTCTTTAAATGACTTATTATGTAATGATGATTTTACTATAAAAACACTTTCTTTTTTAGCTTATTTGAAAAATCGTTTTAGAGGTAGTTTTAGAAATTATGCTAATAATGTAGTCGTTAAGCGTTATTTTAAATATGATAAAAAAGTAAATAACATTCTTGAAGAATTAGTAAAACAGTATAACGCTGTACTTATATGTGCAAATTTATCTTCCAATTATATTACTGATATTGTCGCTTTTTCAAAAAAATACAATGTTAAAGTGGTTTTTAGAACGACTGGGCAAATTAAGGATATAAAGTTTGACTACCTTCATAATGTAGATTTGTTTATTCATCATTCTATTAGTAATGCTGGAAAACTCAAATTAGAAAATTATAAAATAATTGATCAATGTAGTTTCATCGAAGATAAATTACTTTCTTTAGTCAATAATAATAGCAATACTAATTTTTTGTTGCTAGGAAGATTGTCTGCCGAAAAAGGTTTTGAAGAAGCAATAGATTTTTTTATGAGATGCAAAGGAGAAATGGATAATCTTACTATTGTAGGAGACGGTGAATTAAAGGAAAAATTACAATTAAAATACGCATCATTTCCTGAAATAAAGTTTACTGGTTTTATAAAATCTGAGGATTTAGACAAAATTTTTAGTGAAATAGATTGTTTAATTATTCCATCTTTGGAGGAGTCTGGACCTCTAGTTGGCATTGAAGCCATGGTAGCAGCAAAATCAATTATTTCGACAAAAGTGGGAGCTATGGAGGAAAGATTGCAACATACTTTAAATGATTTTTGGTTTGATATTAATGATTATAATTCATTTGAAAGAGAATTTAATAGATTTAAAAATCTTGATTACCAATTTCTGAATGAAATAAGTCAGAGCCTTAGAAATAAGTATAAAAAAGTATATTCTATTGAATCTATTTCGATAAAATATTTAAAATCAATTGATAAAGTTTTAGAAGCATGAGATTAGGAATGAATCCTCAGAAAGAGGAAAAGAAAGTGATTTTGACAACCAATCATAGAATAGTAATAGTGGTGTATATTCCTAACGAAGAGGGTTTTTATAAAGATTCATTAAATGTTTTTAAACTATGTTTAGATTCATTAATAAGAACAATCAATTCTTCTGCGGCTATTACGGTAGTTAACAATGGGTCTTATGATAAGGTATCTGATATTTTACAGATCTATCTAAAAGAAAAAAAAATAGATACATTAATATCGCACAACGTAAATATTGGTAAAATCGATGCGCAAATAGGAGCAGCAAGAGGTGCAAGAGAAAAGTATATCACACTTACAGATGCAGATATATTATTTGATTATGGATGGCAGGAAAAAGTCGAAGAAGTTTTTATGGCATTTCCTAATGCAGGATCTGTATCGCCCATACCTGTGCGAACAGGCTTATACGCAGGTACAAGTTCTGTTTTAAAGCAGATTTTATTGAGGAAAATAAAATTTAAATTTATTCCAATACCTGAAAACTTTGAGAGCTATAATAAATTTTTAACAAGCATTAATTGGGATTTAGATGAGGATGAAAATATTAAATGGCCAGTAGTAGAAAACAGGGGAATAACTGCAATCATTGGTAGTGCTCACCAGGTGCTTACTATAGATCGGGATATTTTGTTTACTACCTCACCATCAAATCCGTCTTTAACTCTTGTAGGAGGTAATTCTGAACACAATTATGTAGATGTACCAATTGATAAAGCAGGAAAGCTGAGGTTGTCTACTATTCATAATTTTGCTTATCACATAGGCAATACAGTAGAAGAATGGATGCTGGATGTTCAGTCAGAAAATAAAGATTACAAAAAGAACAAAATAATAGGAAAGACGGAAGTCTTATCAGATCTATTCAATTCAAGGTTTAGCAAAAAAAAATATGTTTTAAAAAAAATGATTGTAAAAAAAGCATTTGCATTGCTTTATGCTAAAGAACTTAAGAAGTAGATAATGCAAGCCAAAAAAAAGTTTTCTATCCTTATCACTACCAAAAATCGTAAGGATGATTTGGTTTTTACATTGCTGAAAATTAATTATTTATTGAGTAGGGAAGATGTAGAATGCCTTATTTGCGATGATGGCTCGGAGGATGGAACGACAGATTTTATTGAGGCAAATTATCCAAAGATTTTATTAATTAGAAATGAGAAAAGTAAAGGATTAATTTACAGCCGAAATCGGCTTTTATCGTTGGTGAGTTCTGAATATGCTATTTCTATTGATGACGACTTGCATTTTATTACTCAAAATCCGTTGGAGATTATCGAAGAAGCATTCGATAAAAATCCTAAAATAGCGCTTCTTGGTTTTAGAGTTTTTTGGAATTTGAAAGAACCGGAAATCACTTATTCTGAAGAGCACTCTCACAGAATGAAGAGCTTTGTTGGCTGCGGTCATGTATGGCGAATGAAAGCCTGGCGTGAAATTCCGGATTATCCGGATTGGTTTATTTTTTACGGAGAAGAAGATTTTGCTTCTTATCAGTTATTCAAAAAAAACTGGGAAATACATTATTTGCCAGAAGTTTTGGTCAATCATAGAGTGGATATTAAAGGAAGAAAAAAAAACGCAGATTATACGATTCGCCTAAGGCGCTCTTTGCGATCCGGCTGGTATTTGTATTTTTTGTTTTACCCAATTCGCCATATTCCGAGGAGACTATTTTATACTATTTGGATACAGCTTAAAACAAAAGTTTTTAAAGGAGATTTTAAAGCGCTAAAAGCATTAATTTTGGCTTTATTTGATGTAGTGATATCAATTCCGAAAATTATCAAAAATGCCAACAGATTGTCTTTAAGAGAATTCGAAAACTATCAAAATTTAGAAGAAACTAAACTGTACTGGAATCCAAAAGAAAAGGCAAAAACGTAATTCTTTTTAAATGAAAACCATCGCTATTATTCCTGCCCGAGGAGGTTCTAAAAGATTACCTCAAAAAAATATAAAATTGCTTGGCGGATTGCCGTTACTGGCACACAGTATTTTATTCGCTCAGGCGAATAGCGAAATAATAGACGAAATTTATGTTTCGACGGATGATGCAGCAATAAAAAAAATAGCATTAGAAATGGGTGTCAAAGTCATGGACAGACCGAAAGCGCTTTCCGGAGATTTAGAGCCCACAGTTACTGCGCTTAAAAATGTATTAGAGCAAATTGATGATGTTGAAAATGTAGTATTATTGCAACCCACAAATCCGTTAAGGTCAGAAAATTTGTTAAGAGAAGCTTTCGATTATTATCTGGGAAAAAAATGTGATAGTTTGTTTACAGTTAGCCAGAATCATCAAAAATTCGGCAAAATTGAAGATAAAAAATTTGTTCCTTTTAATTATAAAATCGGACAAAGAAGTCAGGATCTATTACCACTTTTTTATGAAAACGGATTATTATATATCAGCAAAGCAAAATTGATTTTAGAGGATAAAATTATTTCAGAAAATGCTTTTCCATTCGTAATAGATCATATTTTTGCCAAAATTGATATTGACACGCAAGAGGATTTCGAATACGCCGAATATGTATTCAATAAACATATAAAAATTAATTCATAACCTACTTTATGAACCCATACATAGAAATTGCAGGAAGAAAAATAGGCCAGGATTTCCCTCCTTTGGTCATAGCAGAAATCGGAATTAATCACGAGGGCTCTTTGCAAGTGGCCAAAGAGATGGTAGATGCAGCTCATCGAGCAGGAGTTGAGGTAGTAAAACATCAGACTCATATTGTAGAAGATGAAATGAGCGGAGCTGCCAAAAAAGTAATTCCGGGCAATGCCGATGTTTCTATTTACGAAATCATGGAACGCTGTTCTTTAAACGAAGCTGAAGAGTTAGAACTTAAAAATTATGTAGAAAGCAAAGGCATGATTTTTATTTCGACACCATTCTCCAGAGCTGCCGCAGAACGCTTAAAAAAGTTTGATATTCCAGCTTATAAAATAGGTTCTGGAGAATGTAATAATTATCCGTTATTAGAACATATTGCTTCTTTTGGAAAGCCCGTTATTTTAAGTACAGGTATGAATACAATAGAAAGTGTTCAGAAAGCAGTTGCTATTTTTGATAAATTCAATATTCCGGTAGCGCTTCTGCATACCACAAATTTGTACCCAACGCCAATACATTTGGTTCGTTTTGGTGCAATGGTAGAATTGCATCAGGCATTTCCGGACAAAGTTTTTGGGTTGAGCGATCACACCCTGAATAATAATGCTTGCTTAGGTGCAGTTGCCCTTGGCGGAAGCATTTTAGAAAGGCATTTTACAGATCACATGCAAAGAACAGGCCCGGATATCGTTTGTAGTATGGATGAAAAAGCGTGTCAGGAACTTATTGTATCTTCTGCAGAAATGGCTTTAATGCGTGGCGGAACAAAAAAACCGGCTATTGAAGAACAAGTAACAATTGATTTTGCATTTGCAACTGTTTGTGCAATAGCTCCTATTAAAAAAGGCGAAGTTTTATCGAAAGAAAATATTTGGGTAAAACGCCCAGGAACGGGGAAGATTTTAGCAGAACATTTTAATGATCTGATTGGAAAAACGGCTGCCAGAGATATTCAAAATGATGAACAATTAGATTGGGACGATATTCAATAAATCCCATTCCCATTTCTAACCTAGATTTATAATTTTGAAACAAAATACCCGATTAAGAGAACTTGATTTTTTAAGAGGAATCGCTATTATTCTCGTTTTAATGCGTCATCAGCAGTTATTCGACTTTACATCAAAAATGGGATGGATAGGTGTTGACTTATTTTTTGTTTTGAGTGGTTTTCTGGTTTCAGGTTTGTTATTTAAAGAATATTTGAAATTTGGCAATATTAAGCCGGGTTTGTTTTTAATAAGAAGAGCATTTAAAATTTATCCAATTTATTACTTAACTTATTTTTTATATCTCATACCCAAAATAATAAAACATCAATTTGAATGGTCTGGACTTTTTTCTGATCTTTTCTTTGTTCAGAATTATGTTTATGGATGGGGTTATGCTAATGTACCAAGTTGGTCTTTGGCAGTAGAGGAACATTTTTATTTTGGTTTTGCTCTGCTATTATGGTCAGTGATTAAATATAAGTGGATTGATTTAAAACAAGATTTAGCAGAAAAAATCAGCAAATTTGAAATCGTAATTTTTGTAATTATGATTGCTTGTCTAGCTTTAAGATTGATCAGCAATGTTTATTTTCAGGGAAATGGAGATAAAAATTTCACAATGTCACATTTGAGGATGGATTCACTTTTGGCAGGAGTTCTTGTTTCTTATTTGTATTATTTCAAAAGAGAAAAACTAAGTGTTTTCTTTAACTCAAAGAAATATCTTTTGATGTTTTTGTCAATTAGTTTAATTTTATTTACGCCTTTTATAGATTTCGAAGAATCTTTTTTTGTAAGAACATTTGGTTTCTCTTTTCTTTATATTTCATTTGCTATTTTGCTTGTTCATTTTTTATTAGATAAAGACATAAATAAGAAACTTAACAGAGTTTTTTCACGGCAATTGGTAGATATAATAAGTAAAATTGGTTTTTCATCTTATAGTATTTATATTATTCATAGTTTTATAAATTTTCTTTTCAATTTAATAAATAATTTTGTTCTTAATAATTTATTAGGTCCAATGATATCTTTTTTTATAACATCAATTATGAGTGTTTTAGTCGGATTGTTTATGACATTTAAAATAGAAAAATTCTTTTTAAATTATAGAGAAAAATATTTTTCAAATCGAATAAATTAATTGTTACACTTATATTCCTTTCTGATAGATTCAGGATTGTAATTTTAAAAAAAATGAAAAAAATCCTATTCCTAACAGGGACTCGTGCCGATTTTGGAAAAATAAAATCATTAATTCAAACACTTGAGAAACAAGAAAATTTTGAAGTTTTTGTTTTTGTTACAGGCATGCATTTGCAGGAAGTTTATGGTTATACTTTGATCGAAATTGAGCGCTGTAGTTTCAAGAATGTTTTTACATTCGAAAATCATACCCACGAAACAACAATGGATTTGACACTTGCAAAAACAATTGAAGGTCTGTCAAATTATTGTAAAACCATTAATCCTGATATGATTGTGGTGCATGGAGATCGTGTAGAAACCCTTGCAGGAGCTATCGTAGGATCGTTAAATAATATTTTGGTTGCTCATATCGAAGGCGGTGAGGTTTCAGGAACAGTTGATGAATTAATTCGTCACAGCGTGAGCAAATTGAGCCACGTTCATTTTGTTTCGAATGAGCAGGCTGCTAAAAGATTGCTGCAAATGGGAGAAATTAAAGACTCCATTTTTACGATTGGTTCTCCCGATATTGATATTATGTTTTCGGATCAATTACCGGATTTAAGAACAGCAAAAGAATATTACAAAATTGATTTTGAGCAGTATGCTATTGTTATGTTTCATCCTGTTACGACCGAAATTAAGGAAATGCAAAAATATGCAGCAACCTTTGTAGATTCACTATTAGATGACAGTCACAACTATGTAGTTATTTTTCCGAATAACGATTTGGGAAGTCAGTTTATTCTTGAAGCCTATCAAAAATTAAAAAATAACTCAAGATTCAGAATTTTTCCATCGTTGCGATTTGAATATTTTTTGACTTTGTTAAAAAATAGTCAGTTCATTATTGGCAACAGCAGCGCCGGAATTCGCGAGGCTCCATATTACGGAATCCCTATTATAAATATTGGGACTCGCCAGCAAAACAGAGCAGTTCATGCAGATATTATTCATGCCGATTACACGCAAAAAAAGATTAAAGAAGCTTTAGCAATAATTGATTCACATCAAATTCAAGCTGTAAACGATGATTTTGGTCATGGAAATAGTGCTGAATTATTTCTTCAATATCTTAAAAAAGCCGAGATTTGGGAGCTTAATCATCAAAAACAATTTAGAGAGAATTAATTCTATAACAGCAATATAAAATGATTACATTCTCTAAACTTGGGAAAAAAGGAAATCTTGGAAATCAACTTTTTCAGATAGCATCTACAATTGGTTTTGCTGAAAAATTTGGGCATGAGTATTTTTTTCCAGATTGGAATTATTCAAAATATTTTAAAAATTGGCCACCTGCTTTTTATAAAGATGAATCTTTTGAAATAGTGAATGAAAAAGAGTTTAACTATTATGAATGGAACCTGAAAAAAGGTAATTATGATATTGATGGATGGCTTCAGTCTGAAAAGTATTTTAATGTTGAAAAAACTAAAAAACTTTTTCAGTTTGAAAGTTTTAGCCAGGATTTATATGCTAAATACAGTTTTCTTTTTTCAAAAAAAACAATATTGGTATCTGTTAGAAGAGGCGATTTTGTGAGACACCCTCATTATTATCAATTATCATATTTGTTTTATTTCAAATCAATTATAGAAAATTTTCCTGACTGGAGAGATAGAAATATAGTGTTTACAAGTGATGATATATCGTATTGCAAATATCATTTTTCATTTTTAAAAAATGTATTCTTTTTAGAAGATTTAACACCAATTAATCAATTAGTTTTAGGAGCAAAATGTGATGATTTTATTATTAGTAATTCAACTTTTTCTTGGTGGATCGCCTGGCTAGGAGAAAAGGAAAAATCTAAAATTATAAGACCAATTAAAATTTTCCAAGGTGAATTCGCAGAGAGAAATAATGATTCAGATTATTTTCCAGACAGATGGTTTAGTTTTGATGACTCTAGTTTTGGAATAGAAAAAAAATATTTTACTCTTTATGTAAGAGGTTTTTTATATGAGTTTTTAATTGATATTAGGTGTTTTTATCATAAAAGTAAAAAACGAATTAAAGTACTAATAAAACAATTATTTAGAGGGCTAAAATGAAAAAATTAGGGATAGTAATAACCGATGGTGTAGGATTTCGAAATTTTGTTATGAGTAATTTTATAATAGAAGCTTCTCAACAATTTGACAAAATTGTTATTTATTCTGGTCTACCAGCAAGCTGTTATCGAGATGTAGAAAATTCTAAAATTGAGATAAAGGAACTTACTGTTTTTAATGAAGGGAAAGTAACTTGGGCTTTCAGAAAATGGAAAGAGTTAGCTCATTTACAAAAATATAAAATCTTTTATGGGATGAATGATAATCTCGTTTCTGGTTATCCTAAAAATAATTCTATCAGGTCAATATTTATAAAAATTATTTATTTTTTTACTAAATATATTAATTCAGATTCGAGTATTTTATTTGCAGAAAAGATGCAGTTTTTATCGTTTTCTAAAAATAATGTAACAAAAGAATATCTTGAATTACTTAAAAAAGATACACCATCTCATTTGTTCTTTACACATCAAAGACCTCCTTATTTGGCGCCATTTTTGTACTCCGCAATCCAATTGAAAATTCCTGCAGGGACTTTTATTTTTAGTTGGGACAATTTGGCATCTAAAGGGAGAATGTTGGGTAATTTTGATTATTTTTTGGTTTGGAGCCAGTTGATGAAAGAAGAGTTACTCTACTTCTATCCAAATGTAAAAAATGAAAATGTAAAGATTGTGGGAACACCACAATTTGAGCCTTATGTTCTAAGTAAATACGAATCGACAAGCGAAAGCTTTTTTGCTAAATTTGGTTTAGATAACGCTAAAAAAATAATTTGTTATAGTTGTGCAGATGCTTCAATCGGTCAAAATGATCCTCTAGTAATCAAAGCAATAGCTGAGGGTATTAGAAATAATGAAATAAAGCATCAGGTACAGCTTCTCGTTAGAACATCTCCAGCTGAAGATGATAGTAGATTTCGATCTATTCGAGATGAGTTTCCCGGGATAATATGGAATGTACCAAAATGGATTTTAACCAGAGAAAATCATAGTGAAAATTGGTCCCAAAGAATACCAAGTCAGGAAGATATATCAGACTTGAGATCAATACTCGAAAACTCCGATCTTAGTATTAACATGTGCTCAACTATGAGTCTAGATTTTATGCTATTTGATAAACCAGTAATAAATGCTGTATTTGGAAATTTAGAAAATGGTCTTTACAACGACCAAAGATTTTTAAACTACGATCACTATAAAAAAGTTGTTGATAGTAATGCAGTAATGATTGCTAAGAATACAAAAGTATTAATTGATCAAATTAATACAACTCTTAATAATCCATCAGAAAGAATGAAGTACAGAAAAGCTATGATTGATTTGCAAGTTGGCAAAGAATTAGTGGGAACCAGTAAAAGAATTATTAAAGTTTTGTCAGAGTTATGAGTGAAACCAATTTAAAGTCTTTAAATCTCAATAACAGAATTGCCATTCTAGATGGTTTTAGAGCTCTTGCAATTCTTTCCGTTATATTTTATCATTATTTCTACAGATGGAATAATCCAGTAACGCCTTATGAAGGAGCTGAGTTTTTTCATTACGGATTTAGAGGTGTTCCTTTTTTCTTTATGATTAGCGGGTTTGTAATTTGCTACTCATTAGAAGGAACTGAAAGTCGTATCGTTTTCTGGAAAAAAAGGTTTATCAGATTATTTCCTTCAATGTTTATAGCCTCAGTTCTAACGTTTGTTTTTTTATCGCTATTCGACAAAACTAAAATGTTTGAAGATAGTAATCAAATTCATAACTTGATTACCAGCATCACTTTCCTGCCTCCAAATGTTTACGATTTACTATTCGGAACCCGAAATTACTTTAGTTATATTAATTTTTCATACTGGAGTCTATGGCCTGAAATTCAATTTTATTTTTTAGCCAGTACAATTTATTTTTTAGATAAAATCAGTTTCAAAAGAAATTTTATAATAGTTTGTATTACGCTAATGTTGTTGTATAACACCATACTTTTTTTTAATTTAAATCAAATTAAGTTTCTCGAAAAAGCAATAAATCTGTTTAATCTCATCAAACATTTATCTTTTTTTCTTTCTGGCGCTCTCTTCTACATGTTGTATAGAAAAAGTAACCATTATGTATATTTACTTTTTCTCTTGTTTGCTTATTTAAGTGCAAATCTTTCTTTGTCGATTCCCGAATTGATTGCAACTGCAATTATGTTTGGTTTATTTTTCTGTTTTATATACTGTCCGGGGATTTTGATAATTTTTAAAAATAAGATTCTAGCTGCGATTGGTTTTTCTTCTTATTTTTTATATCTAATTCATGAAAATATTGGGGTAGTATGGATTTTAAAAATAGTTCCTTTTTTCCGTTCCAATAGTTTTATCGCTCCGGTTTTAATTATAATTTTCATGACTCTTTTTAGTGTTTTTTATACTAATACAATTGAATCTAAGATTATTAAGTATCTTAATAAAACCTTATTAAAAAAGAAAATATGACCAAAATAGCCATACTTTGCAATTACAAATTACATCCTGAAAGAGTCGGCGGAATGGATTATTTTTTCTGGGAATTTGATAAAAAATGCAAAGAAAATAATGTAGAAGTCGATTGGTTTTTTCCGAACGAAATTGAGAATACAAATTATAAAGGAATGACAATTATTAGTTTTGAGAATTATCAATTAGAAACTTTTTTTATTGATTATATAAATAAAAATAATTCAAAATACGATGTTATCATTACTCATTTTGTTGAGTTATGTAGTTCTTTTTTTAAAGATGTAAAAAAGTATTATCCTTCAAAAATTATTTGTGTTGATCATAATCCAAGACCTCTTGAAGGGTTTACTTTTAAGAAAAAACTAATAAAGAAATTAAAGGGTATTTTGTATTCTAAATACACCGATACATTTATTGGAGTTTCAGATTATACTACTAAAAATATTCTGAAAGATTATGGTTTGTTTTTAAGAAAAAAAACAAAAACAATTTATAATGGCGTAAAAGAAGAATTGTTTTTGAAGAGAGAAAACAATGAAAGATATTTTAAAAAATTTATTCTGACTTCAAATTTGAGATACGTAAAGGGAATACAAGATCTCATCGAGGCAGTTTCTTTTTTGCCTGAAACAATAATTGCTAACAGTGTTTTTCATCTTTACGGAGAAGGAGATTATGAAATAAAGTTGAAAGAGTTGGTAAAAAAGTATCATTTAGAAAAAAACATTCTTTTTTTCGGAAGTTCTTCTGTTTTAAATGAGATTTATTGCGAGTACGACTACATGATTCAACCTACCTATATGGAATGTTTTAGTTTGTCAATTCTGGAAAGCCTTAGTGCAAATGTTCCAGTAATCACAACGACAGTTGGAGGAAATGCTGAGGTTGTCATTCACAATGAAAATGGCTATTTGATTGAGCCACATCAACCAAAACAGTTAGCGAAACTTTTACAAGAAATTTGCCAAGGTCGAAAAAAAATTAATAATGAGACTTTTATAAATATTCGTGAAAATTTTAATCTTAAATTAATGGTAGATAATCATTTTAGAGAATTATGATTTTTAAAATTTATAAGTATATTTTTGCTGTGTAAAATCAATTTAATTGTATGTTTTTTAATTCCCTAGCTTTTGCTATCTTTTTGCCAATTGTTTTTTTTCTGTATTGGTTTGTTTTCAATAAAAACAAAAGCACGCAAAATGTCTTATTAATCGTTGCTAGCTATTATTTTTATTCTTGTTGGGACTGGAGATTTTTATTCTTGCTGGTTTTCTCTACTTTTCTGGATTATTACACAGGAATTCAGATTGAAAAAGGAAAATCAGAAAAAAGGAGGAAGTTTTGGTTTTGGCTGAGTATTATAGTGAATTTAGGGTTTCTTGGAATCTTTAAATATTATAACTTTTTTGCGGGGTCATTTTCAGAATTGCTAAACTCAGCGGGTATAAAGGTAAGTCCGCTTTTGCTGGATGTAATTCTCCCGGTTGGAATTTCATTTTACACTTTTCATGGTTTGTCGTATGTTATCGATATTTATTTGAAAAGAATAAAAGCCGAATATAATTTTATAGATTATTCTCTGTTTGTTAGTTATTTTCCGCTATTAGTGGCGGGACCAATAGAGAGAGCCACCCATTTATTACCTCAGTTAAAAGTAAAAAGAGAATTCGATTTTGAAAAAGCCAAAGAGGGCATTTACCAAATTATTTGGGGATTGGTCAAAAAAGTCGTTATCGCAGATACCTGCGCAACGTATGCCAATGCTATTTTTGATCATTATCCTTCAATGAATTCTTTTTCTCTTATTTTAGGGGCTATTTATTTTGCTTTTCAGATTTATGGAGATTTCTCAGGATATTCGGATATCGCTTTGGGGGTTTCAAAATTATTTGGTTTAGATCTGTTGCGAAACTTTAATTATCCTTATTTTTCAAGAGATATTGCCGAATTTTGGCGTCGTTGGCACATCTCGCTTTCGTCTTGGTTTCGCGATTATTTATACATTCCGCTTGGTGGAAGCAAAGGCGGAATCTGGATAAAAATTAGAAATACATTCATCATTTTCTTAGTCAGCGGTTTTTGGCATGGCGCCAATTGGACATATATTGCGTGGGGTTTTATAAATGCGCTGTACTTTTTGCCTTTGCTTTTAAGTAATAGCAATCGGAATAATATGGATGACATTCAGTTAAAATTCGATTTTAGTTCTGTAAAGGTCATCATAAGTATTGTATTTACTTTTGCTTTAACTTGTATTGCATGGGTTTTCTTTAGAGCAAAAACCATAACAGATGCAGTTTTGTATCTAAAACAAATTATTTCTAATAGAGAATTTAAAATTGAATATTTAGCAAACGATAGAAGTAATTACGAACTTATTGTTATGATTGCTTTATTTACTTTGGTTGAATGGAATATTCGCAATAAGATAGAGCCAATTTCAGGAAAAAGGACGACACTGAAATTAGCGTTGGCAATTGCAGCAATTATGGCTTTTGGGACTTTTTCAGATTATAAAGAATTTATATATTTTCAGTTTTAATGAAGAATTTTTTAGTTTACATGACCAAAATTTTGATTGTAATATTTTTGGTTGCCATGATTTTAGATTGTATTTATACTGCTGTTTTTTTGCAATCTAAGAATAGAGGAAAAATAGAAACCGTATTTAATTCTAAAGCGCAAAAACTTGATGTTTTAATTTTAGGAACATCACGCGCTCATAATCATTTTGTTGCACAAATGTTTGAAGATAGAGGTTTGAAAACGTTTAATTATGGAATTAGTGGCGGACATTTGTTTGAGACATCATTGCTTTTGAAATTGATGATAGAAAGAAAATATACTATTAAAAATATAATTCTTGAAGCTGATTTAAGTCTGGCTAGTGATAAGGAATCTGAAGGGATTACAGCTAAATTTTTACCATATATTCATAATTCAGCAATTATTAAAGAACATTTTAAATCAGATGCCAATTTTAATAAGTTCTATTATATTCCATTTTATAGATATATTAAATATGATAGTAAAATTGGTTTTAGAGAAGTCTTTTATGCTGCAGTTCATAAAAAGACAAATGTTCTAGATAATTTAGGATATTATCCTTTGATAAAACATAAAAATGGTAATATGAAAAATAATATAATCAACCTCAATCCCTTGCCTCATAATAAATATTACCAAGAAATAAAGAATATTTGCAAAGCCAATAATATTAATTTGATAGCAGTTATGACTCCTATGTGCGAAAATGTTGTCGGTATGAATTATTTTGAAAAGGTAAAAAAAGTTTATCCGGAAATTCATAATTACGAAAATGTAGTGGTAGAAAATAAATATTTTTCCTCTTGCGGACACATGAATGACACAGGAGCTAGGATGTTTACAGCTAGAATATTAAAAGACTTTTTTAAGAAATAAATGCATATAGCTTTTTTAACTCCTGAATTTCCTCACAGTAAAGTTGCCTATGCAGCGGGGATTGGTACCAGTATAAATAATCTTGTTACAGCTCTGGTCAAGCAAGGAACAAAAGTTTCTGTATTTGTTTATGGGCAAAAAACGCAGGAAATTATTAGGGAGAACGGAATCACGATTCATTTGATTAAAAACAAAAAGTATCCAATTTTGGGTTGGTTTTTCTATCGAAAATATATTCAGAATTATTGTGAATCAATTATAAAAAGAGATAATATTTCTGTAATTGAAGCGCCAGATTGGACTGGTATTACTGCCTTTATGAATTTTAAGATCCCTTTGGTGATTCGTTTTCACGGAAGTGATACTTATTTTTGTCACTTAGAAAAGAGAAAACAAAAACTTAAAAATTATTGGTTCGAAAAATTAGCTTTACAAAAGGCTAAAGCTTTTATTGCACCGACTGAATTTGCCGGAAAACTGACGAATTTACTTTTTAAAGCGAAAAATAAAGAAACTAAAGTTATTCATCATGGTTTAGAACTTCACAATTTTCAGAATGATTTCCCTGAAAAATATGAAAAAAATCTCATCTTATATATTGGAACTTTGATTAGAAAAAAAGGCGTTTTAGAATTGCCTGAAATTTTTAATAGAGTTCGAAGAGAGTTTCCTAATGCAAAATTAGTGCTGATAGGGAATGACTCTTATGATGTGAAAACTAACTCAGATTCAACTTGGCAACTGATGCAAAATCAATTTGATAAAAGAGATTTAGAAAATGTGGATTATATAGGCAAAATTCCGTATTCAGAAGTACAAAATTTTATAAAAAAAGCAAATGTTTGTGTGTTTCCTACTTTTGCAGAAACATTAGGTATGGTAACCATAGAGTCTATGGCCATGCAAAAGGCAGTGGTAAACAGTAACATTGGATGGGCAAATGAATTAATAGAGGACGGTGTAAATGGTTTCTTGATCCATCCTGAGAATCACGATTTATTTGCAGAAAAAATAAAAAATGTTTTAAGAGATGAAGATTTCGCTCTGAGTATTGGTAAAGCAGCAAGAGAGAAAACCGAAATTTCTTTTGATATAACAATAATCGCAAAGCAGAATATCGAATTTTATAAAAGAATTATTAATCCAGTATAAGGCAAATGAAATTAAAAGAATTTATAACAAAAACTGGAGAAATTATTTCATACAACGGAACGCCAGATCTGGATCAATTAGAGATTTTATCATCTGGTGCAGGAGATATTTGGCACAGTTCTTTTGAGCAAGGTTACAAAAATGCTTTTCCAGAATTGCTCTATCAAACGGCTGTTTTTTTCTGGTATATCAATGATTTTGATCATCTTGACGAATGTGTGAGCTGGAGAATAAATCCCAATCAATTTGCAATTCGGAAGTCTGTTTGGGAGACTTTGGGAGGTTTTGATCCTGACTACCAAAACCTTCAAATGCAAGCACTTGATTTTGGCTATAATGCTTTGAGGAGTTCTGCGGCGATTCCGCTTTATATAAAAGGTCTTTTTGAAGAGAAAGAGATAGCAGGAATCAATATTTCAGTAAATGATCGATATGTTTTTTTTCGAAAAAACTTCAAAATTGATCACTCAGTATTTATGTTGTATCGAGAAGGTTTTTGGAAATGGAAAGAATGGAGTGCTTTTTTTTATGCTAAGAAAAATTTCAAAAAAAGAACTGAAAAAAGACCTCTTGTAAAACCTCGCCCATTGAATGTTATTGAAGGCAATCCAACGGTTAGTTACATCATTCCAACAATGATGCGTCAACAGTTTGCTTTACAGCTTTTAAACGATTTAGCACACCAAACGTATCCTGTTTCTCAGGTAGTGGTAATAGATGCAACTCCAGAAAATCAAAGAAATGAAAGTTTGTATGATGAAAAAAAATATCCTTTTGAGTTAATTACAAAATGGCAGGAAACAAAAGGGAGTTGCAGGGCAAGGAATGAAGCCATAGAATTATGTACGGGCGACTATATTGTTTTTGGAGATGATGATATAAGGATTCAGCCAAATTTTATCGAAAATCATATTAGAATACTGCAAACGTACAAAGCGCATGCATCAGACGGTTTAGATGTCAGGGCAGATAATCAGGAACAAGACTTGACAGATTTGGAAAATAAATTGACACAGTTAGGTGATAAAAGATGGAAAGTAGGAATATCTCATACTTTTAATAACGCCAATACTTGTGTCAAAGCAGAGTATGTTCGAAAATTGATAGGAAATGATGTCAATTTTGATGGAGGTTATGGCGAAGATACAGATTTTGGTTTGTCTTTGGCAAAATTAGGAGTAGCACTGATTTCAAATCCATTTTCGGTCAATTTACATTTAAAGCCAGCAACGGGAGGATATCGTTTTTGGGGCACCCAAGCTAAAATTTTAGGTAAAAAGAGAAAAGCCCAACCTTGGGAATTAGGTGTTCCTGTAAAAAGAATAAAGCCAGTTCCGAGTCCAACAATTATGTACGGAATTGTAAAACATTTTACACCTCAACAAGTCATGGAGTACAAATACAAACATTTTTTTCTGTATCTTTTTAAAGGCTCTAAAACGGGATTTTTATATCGATTTTTGCGTTTGCCATACAAAAATTTGCAGTTTAAAAAATCTTTGTTTTATGCTCGAAAATTAAATGAATTAGGAATTAGACACAAATAGAGTATGAAATTTTCTTTAATTATTTGTACCTATATGCGTCCTGAACCGTTACTGCAATTATTGCAATCGGTTCAGAAACAGTCATTGTATCCCGATGAAATACTCATTATTGATGGTTCGATCAACGATGAAACTAAAGAAGTAATAGCGCAAAATCATTTTGAAAAGTTACAATATTTTTTAGTTACGAAAGAAAATCGAGGACTAACAAAACAGCGTAATTTCGGAATTTCGAAAGTAAATTCAGCGATTGAAATCGTTTGTTTTTTGGATGATGATACTGTTTTAGAACCAGATTATTTTGAAATTTTACTAGGTACATATAAAAAAAATCCTGAAGCTCTCGGAGTTGGCGGGTACATTACAAATGAAGTAAAGTGGGATAAAGTAATAAGGAATTATATTCCTAAAAGTAACGAATTTTGTATTGACGAATGGAAGCGTAAAGATGGAAGTCGTTTTGTGTTGCGAAAGAAAATTGGTTTAGATACTGATTGTCCACCAGGTTTTTCTCCTAATTTTTCTCATGGAAGGAGTATAGGTTTTTTACCTCCCAGCAATAAAATATATGAAGTGGAACAATTAATGGGCGGTGTTTCGTCTTTTAGGAAAGTAATTTTTGACACATTTTCATTTTCTACTTATTTTGAAGGTTACGGTTTGTATGAAGATGCAGATTTTTCGCTAAGAGTATCAAAAACGGGGAAATTATATGTAAATACAGAGGCAAAATTAAGTCATTTTCATGCAGAGTCAGGAAGGCCTAACCAATATAAGTATGGTAAAATGGTAGTAAGAAACGGTTGGTATGTATGGAGAGTTAAAAATCCAAAACCAATTCTAAAAGACCGCTTAAAATGGAATGCGATTACAATTTTACTCATAATTATAAGGTTGACAAATGTCATTACAGATAAAAATAAAAAAGCTGCATTTACAGAGTCTTTGGGCAGAATAATAGGGTGGTGGAGTCTGATTTTTAATAAACCAATATAAAGGAAATTAACGAATGAGTTCTTCAATTATTAAATTTGCAATAATCACTCATGTAAATCACATTCAAAATCAAATGAAATTTTTTGGCTATGCACCTTATATGCGCGAAATGAATATTTGGTTAAAATATGTTGATGAACTAATTGTTGTTGCACCCTTAAAAGATAATAATCCTTCAGTAATCGATCATTTTTATCAGCATCATATCATCGATTTTAGAAAGGTTCCCGATTTTAATGTAACGAGTCTAAAAAACATTTTTTTTTCGGTATTCAAATTGCCAATTATTTTTTGGCAGATTTTTAAGGCTATGAAAAATGCAAATCACATTCATTTGCGATGCCCTGGAAATATTGGATTGATAGGTTGTGTAGTACAAATATTTTTTCCTCATAAAATGAAAACGGCTAAATATGCCGGAAATTGGGATCCAGGGAGCAAACAACCTTGGACATACAAATTGCAAAAGTATATTTTGAGCAATACTTTTTTGACTCGAAATATGCAGGTTTTGGTTTACGGAGAATGGGAAAATCAAACAAGTAATATAAAACCATTTTTTACAGCCACTTATTCAGAGAATGAAAAAAAAGTCGTAATAAAAGAAAATTTTAAAACTAAAATACAGTTTGTTTTTGTTGGAAGTTTGGTATCCGGTAAAAACCCTATGTATGCAATTCAATTAATTGAGAAGTTAAAAAATAAAGGAAAAAATGTTGTTTTAAATGTGTACGGAAATGGTACTGAAAGTACAGTTCTGGAAGAATATATTAAAACACATCAATTAGAAAATACTATTTTTTTGCACGGTAATCAAAACCAGGAAATTGTTAAAACGGCCTATCAAAAAAGCCATTTTGTCTTATTGCCGTCAAAAAGCGAAGGTTGGCCCAAGGCCATTGCTGAGGGAATGTTTTGGGGTTGTGTTCCTATTGCAACCAAGGTTTCTTGTGTACCATACATGCTTGATTTTGGTAATCGCGGCATTTTATTAGAGATGAATCTGGATAAAGATGTTCTTCAACTAGAAAAAATAGTTGAAGATGAGAAAATTTTTATGATCATGAGCCAACTAGCAAAAGATTGGTCGCAAATATATACCACAGATGTTTTTGAAACTGAAATCAAAAAGCTTTTAGAAAAAAGATGAGAATAGTACAAATTATAGACTCATTAGAAGCAGGAGGAGCAGAGCGAATGGCCGTAAATTATGCCAATGCTTTGGTCGGTAGAATTGCATTTTCGGGATTAGTGGTTACCCGAAAAGAAGGAATCTTAAAAAAACAATTAGATGCAAAGGTTTCGTATTTATTTCTTAAAAAAACAAAAAGTATTGACTTTGGAGCAGTTTTTAGGCTTAGGAAATTTATAAAAGACAACAAAATCGATTTTATTCATGCTCATAGTTCCTCTTTTTTTATTGCTGTTTTGGTAAAAATAACTTTTCCAAAAATACAAATCATTTGGCATGATCATTATGGTATTTCACAGGATTTGAACGCAAGAAAAAATATAAGTTTAAAAATTGGTTCACTATTTTTTGCAGGAAGTATTGCAGTTAATCTAGCACTAAAAAAATGGGCAGAATCTTATCTCTGGTCATCAAATATCGTTTATTTTTCTAATTTTATAATGAGTTCTTTTTTCTCAGACGAAGAGTTACCTTTACAAGGTGTTGATGATAAAAGAATTATATGTGTAGCAAATCTTCGGGAGCAAAAAAATCATAAATTATTAATTAGCGCCGCTAATATAATCTGTAAAAAATATCCCGACTGGACTTTTCACTTGTTTGGAAAAGATTTTGAAGATGATTATTCTAAAGAGATTATGAATCTAATTCTAAATTTAAAATTAAAGAATAATGTCTTTTTTTACGGAACAACAGAGCATGTTGTTTCGGCATTAAAACAATGCAATATTGCAGTTTTGTCTTCATTGTCAGAGGGACTTCCTTTGGCTATTTTAGAATATGGTAGGTGTAAAATGCCTGTGGTTGCAACAAATGTTGGGGAAGTTTCAAGTGTAATCAATTCTGGAAAAGAAGGTTTGGTGGTTGAATCAGATAATTTGGAACAATTTTCAAATTCGATTATTAAATTCATAGAAAATGAAGAGTATAGAAATAAAATGGGAGAAGCTTTGTTTAGAAAAATTGAATTAAGTTTTAGTGAGCAATCTATTATTAAAGAATACCTATATTGGCTGAATTCTTTGAGTAATTTTAGATAAAATATTTAAAAAAATAAATGAAAAACACTCCATTGTCTTATGGCTATCTACTTATAATTCATGCCGCAATTGCTTTGACAGTTTTTGCAATACCTTTTTTGTCTAAAATCTACGCTCTTTTAATACCTATTATTGGCTTTTTTATTGTTTTTAAAACCAAAAACAGAAATAACGAAGTTCTTCTGATTGCTGGTTATCTGGTAGGAGTTGAAGTTTTTCTCCGCATGACGGGTGGAAATTTTAACAATGAGTATATAAAGGTCACTGTGATTATCTTTATGCTTATCGGCATGATGTACAGCAACTTCTCTGTCAATGGTATGATTTATGCCGTCTTTATACTTCTTTTGGTGCCAGGAATTTTAATAACTACAATAACGGCCGATTTTAATACAGATATCAAGAAAGCGTTAGTTTTTAATTTGTCGGGAGCAGTTTGTTTGGGGATTTCCTCCATATATATGTATAATAGGAGAATTGTATTTTCTGATTTACAAAATATTCTGGTAGCGATGGGACTTCCCGTAATCACTACAACTATTTATTTGTTTTTATACAATCCAAGTGTTCAGGGTGTTGTGACGGGGACGCAGTCTAACTTTGAAACTTCTGGGGGGTTTGGTCCTAATCAGGTATCTACTATTTTAGGTTTAGGGATTTTTGTTTTTTTTACACAATTAGTGCTGTTTTCAAAAACTAAAAAAGAAATTTTCTTAAATATTATATTATTTGTTTTGGTGAGTTACAGAGGAATCGTGACTTTCTCCAGAGGCGGGATTATTACCGGAGTGGTGATGATTTGCGCTCTTTTAGCAATCTTGTATTTGTTTTCTTCGTCAAAAAGTAAAGGGAAGTTGGGTTTTGTAATTCTCTTGACATTTATAATGGGTCTTGGTATTTGGGTATATAGTTCGGTGCAGACTTCGGGATTAATTAATAAACGATATGCCAATGAAGATTCGAGAGGTAGAACGAAGAAAGATCGTCTGGGAGGTCGCGAATTAATCATGCAGGACGAGTTCAAACTTTTTATTGATAACCCTGTCATGGGTATTGGAGCAGGTATGGGAAAGCAATTTAGGAAAGAAACATTTGGTGGAGAAGTTGCCTCACATAATGAAATCTCAAGGATGTTAAGTGAGCATGGAATATTTGGTATCTTAGGACTTTTATTGCTTTTTATAACACCTTTTGCTGTTTATATCAATAATCGACAGCATTTGTATTTTTTGTCGTTTTATTTTTTTTGGTTATTGACAATAAATCATGCTTCAATGCGTACCGCAGCACCAGCGTTTATTTATGCTCTAACACTTCTTTGGGTAGAAATTAGAGTTCCGAAAAAAGGTGAAAATTCGCTAAACTAATTTCTATTTTTATAATACATTTGCCTTAATTATAGACTCGGAATAAATTTAAAAAAATGCTTTCAAACAATAAAATGCATTTCGAAATTTCAGAAAGAAAAGTATTACTTCATATTTTTGATGCTTTTTTTGTTCTGGGCAGTTTGCATTTATTGAGTTTAATAGTAGAGTTTCACTATTTCAAATTTTCTTTAGAAAATTATTACTGGGAAGCTGTTTTAGTGCTTTATTTATTCCTGTTCGGGACCATTTTTGAAATGTACAATCTGCAAGTAGCAAGCAATCAATTTCAGATTCTCAAAAGCACTATATTTACCACAACATCAACAGTTATTGTCTATTTACTTACACCGGTTTTGTCTCCCGAACTTCCAAAACACAGGATTGCCATCCTGACATTTTATCTTACCGTGCTTTTTGCGTTATTAATTTGGAGAAGTATTTATGTCTATTTTTTAGCATCCTATCGGTTTTTACAAAACGTAGTTTTAATTTGTGATCAAAATCAGGTAGAAGAGTTGGTGCTAGGTCTGGAAAGTGTTGATCCGCATTATAAAATAATAGGATTTGTGAATTCAGATTCTTCCGTAGATAAAAAAAATCATTACATAAAAGAAGTCAATAAAACAGATTTAAAGGTTTTTGTAAAAAATAATAATGTTTCAGAAATCATTATAGCCTCGCAAAAAACGGACGGAATTACTCCAGATTTATACCAGCAATTATTACATCTTTTAGAATCTGGAAATGTAATACGCGAGTACACGCAAGTGTACGAAAGCAAAACCCAACGCATTCCCGTGCAATACATAGCACGAGATTTTTATCGCTTTTTCCCTTTTAGCCGAAACAATCACAATAAATTATATTTATTATTAGTGCTTCTTATCGGATACATTTTTTCTTTGATTGGGATGTCGCTCTGTTTGGTTTTTATTCCTATTATTTTTGTTGGAAATTTAATCGGAAACAAAGGCCCTTTGTTTTATACGCAAGAGCGTGTTGGCAAAGACGGAGTAGTTTTCGAGATTTATAAATTCCGCACAATGGTAGCGAACTCTGAGCAAAACGGAGTTGTTTTTGCAACTTCAAATGATAAAAGAATTACTCCTTTTGGAAAGTTTTTGCGCAAAACCCGACTTGACGAATTTCCTCAATTTATCAACATTCTAAAAGGAGATATGGCTGTTATTGGCCCCAGACCAGAGCGTCCATTTTTTGTGAAAGAAATTGCCGAAATTATGCCTTTTTATGAGACGAGACATGTTATCAAACCGGGTCTTACAGGCTGGGCACAGGTAAATTATTCTTATGGAGAATCTATAGAAGAGAGTTTGATAAAGTTGCAATACGATTTGTATTATATCAAACACAGAAGCATTTTTCTCGATCTGAGCATTACTTTAAAAACATTTACAACCATACTTTTTTATCGCGGACAATAATCTCTAAATAATAATCGGAATTGGTTTTTTGTTGCGAAGAGCTACTCTAACCAAAACGATTCCGCTGGTGATAATCATAGGAAGTACTATCAAAAGATGTACTTTGTTGATCATAAACAAGAAATAAACGACCAAAAATAATAAGTGCAAAACTGCAAATCGATAGGTCCATTTTTTGTTTTTAATGAGAGATAGCAAAATTAAAATCAGTAAAAAAGGACTAAATAAAAGCACATTATAATTCATTGCCAACTCCTGATGAAGTGAGTAAAATCCAACGATTATAAAAAAGATTCCGATTAGAGATAAAACAAAAAGATAGCTTTTGTCGACAATTTTGTTTTTTGCTACCGCTACAAAGGCAAGGATAAAAAGATAAGTATAAAGGTTATTCCACCATGAAAAAGGTGTTTCTTTTTCGAAATTTAAAATTGTCTTGCTTTTACTGGTTAACGGATGATTTTGAAAATTGATTTGCTCTAAGCTATTTTTCAATTCAAAAGGCAAAAATATTTTAGTTCCCGGTTGGTCTACTTTAGTTCCGAAAATAATACTTGTTCCTAGTTTTTCATAAAAATGTCTATCAAAATAAGGAAATAAAATACTTCTGTAAGTAATAGTAGTGTCTCCTTTTTTTACAATTGCATTGCTTTTTAAAGTTTTATTGATGATGTCGACTACCATTGAAGTACAATTTTTGTCGATAAATTTATAAGTATAGTAACGATCTTCTGAAAGTAAAGTTCGATTAAGATTAGAAAATAATTCTTGTTTCAGATTAATAGGAATTAGTAATTCTTGCTCGTAAACGCTTCTTTTTTCATTATTATAATCGTTAATAAAATCTACGTAGGCATGCGCCGTAACAAAATATTGTAAATCTCCTTTTGCAAATTTGGCTACAAAATTTGGCGTTCTAAAATCAAAGGCACCATAATTATAAACGATATCGATATGGTTTGTTGTATCGGTAACCCGAATGGCGGTATGACCAAAATACGAATAGGTCTCGTTACCAAGTCCGCATGTTAAAATGCTTACTTTTAAATCTTTAGAAACAGGTATGTCTTGGCCAAAACCAACGCAACAACTTAGTACTAATAGTATGCTAAAAAGTGTTTTTTGAAGGAAGACTTTTTTCATGATTTAAAATGTTAAGAAGTTTGTGGTTTTTAAATTATTTTCTAAAGATACCTAAATCTACTTTCAAGGAAAAAATATTCGAATACAAAGCGGTACTTTGATTGCCTAAATCGGTCAAAGCGTAATCAATTTGTATGCCTTTATATTTAAAACCAAGACCAATATTGGGCTGAAAACTAAGTTTTTCGGTGCTGTCTAATTGCGTTACATTCTGAAAATTTCCAGCTCCGGCTCTTAAAAAAACGAGATCTGTATAACCAAATTCAAAGCCCACTGCCGGATCAATACTTACTATTTGAGATGAAATAATATCATTGGTTTGTTCAAAACGCATATTTAGATTGGTTGCGACCAAAAGGCTGTAATCATTATGGAAGTCAAATTTTTTGGCCACTCCTAATTGTGCTTTGGGCAAAGTAATTTCGGTACTTTCCGGCAATTCCTGATTTTCTCCCGGAATAGCATCAGAGATTTTCTTGTATTCTTTTTCGTCAATATTCCAAATATTATATGTCGTGGTAATGTCGCGAAGCATGAGGCCAAATTTCCAATCGTTTCTTTCGAATTGTATTCCAAAATCAAAACCAAAACCCCAGGAATTGGCAAATTTACCAATGATTCTTCGAATGATTTTAGCATTTACACCGTATTGAAAACCTTCTACAGGCAATTTTCTCGCATACGAAAAGGTAAAACCATAATCGGCAGTTGAAAATAAGCTAATTCGGTTGTAATCGATATTGCCTTGGTTGTCAATTAATTCTGTAGTGTCTAAGATGTCGTCAACTCCAAAACGAATCATCGAAATTCCCCAAGCACTTCTGTCATCAATAGGGATTGCATAACCAATGTAGTCGTACTGCGCAATGTTGGCAAAATAATTGGCGTGCATCAATGATATTTGATGATCTTCGAGGTGCAATAAACCTGCTGGATTCCAGTAGCCCGAATTAACATCGCTGGTCGAAGCAACAACGGCATTCGACATCCCTAAGGCTGCGGCATCAACACCAATATTCATAAATTCATTCGAATATTTACGAGTTGTTTGGCTGTATTGGGCGGTACAATAGCTAAGTAATAAAAAGACTAAAAATTTTTTCAACGTTTATTTTTTTGAAAACAGGGGCTTGTTTAAATTTTTATCAAAAATATAATAATTTACTGAGCTTATTTACTCCTTTTAGTAAATATTGCTGATGGGTATGATTTAATAAAAATCTATTTTAAAAACACGTGCAACATTAACATATTATGCTAATTTTGTTCCTCAAGACTATCAAATTTATAAAACATGAATATCAAAAAACACATTCCGAATTTAATTACGTTAATCAATCTTTTTTGTGGTTGTATCGCAGTTGTTTTTGTATCGCAAGCTAATTGTTGGCAAGATTCTTTTTACTTTCTTATGGCTTTTTACATGGTGTGTTTAGGGATATTTTTTGATTTTTTTGATGGTTTTTTTGCGAGATTATTCAAAGTCTCAAGTCCACTTGGATTGCAATTAGATTCTTTGGCAGATATGGTGACGAGCGGCGTTGTTCCAGGTTATGTAATGTACAGTATGTTCGAAAGAAGCGGTCATCAATTAGGAAATCAGGCTATCATTCCTTTTTTAGGATTTATTATCACTTTAGGTGCGTGTTACAGATTAGCCAATTTTAATATTGATACTCGCCAGACAGATTCATTTATTGGTTTGCCAACTCCTGCAAATGCATTGTTTATTTTAAGCCTTCCTTTGGTTGTAGAATTTTCAAATTCGATCATCATTCTTGAAGTTTTAACAAATGAATGGGTTTTACTACTTATTACATTATGTAGTGCTTATGTTATGAATGCTGAAATTCCATTGTTTTCATTAAAAATCAAGAAATTCAATTTGAAAGACAATGCACTTCAAATACTATTTTTATTGATTTCTGGCGTATTGCTCGTTTTACTTCGTTACATCGCAATTCCTCTGATTATTATTTTTTATGTGTTATTGTCGATTGTTAACAATATCTTTTCTAAAAAGTAGTTTTTGGTTTGAATAAAAATAAAATGGCGCAACGAAGAACTTCTTATACCAAAAAATCAAAACCTGCAAAATCGATCTTTAATCAGGCCTTACGATGGATAGTGGGAACTTTTTTTACGATGCTTTTTTTAGGTGCCGTTTATCATTATCGTCATGGACTGGCGTATTATTTGGGTTTTAAATCCAATAGAACAGAAGATAGTGTTGAAAAACGCCTTTCGGATGTTCGAAATATTCAGGTTTTAGAAAATCATAAAGGAAAAGTTGTAGGGATTGATGTTTCTGAATTTCAAGGAGTTATTGATTGGGATGATGTCGAAATGCTGGAGGAAAAATATCCTGTGCAGTTTGTTTTTGTTCGCGCTACAGCCGGTAACGATAGGGTTGACAGACAATTTAAAAATAACTGGTTAGAAGCCAAAAAGCATAAAATTATTCGTGGGGCTTATCATTATTATCGTCCGAACGAAAATTCTATCGAGCAGGCTAATCTTTTTATAAAAACGGTCAAGCTAAAAAAAGGTGATTTGCCTCCGGTTTTGGATATTGAAAAGTTGCCTAAAAATCAGCCTTTGGATTCATTAAAAAAAGGCTTGAAAAGATGGTTGAATAAAGTAGAATCTCATTATGGTGTGCGCCCAATCATCTATACAGGAGAACGCTATTATAGTGATTTTTTACAAGATGGTTTTGGAGAATATTTATTCTGGATTGCCAATTATAATTTTTACAGAGAAAAAATGGACGAAGAATGGCTTTTCTGGCAATTTACAGAAAAAGCGACTGTGCCGGGAATAGAACGCAGTGTCGACGTAAATATTTACAATGGCGACTTAGAACAATTGCAATTTATAACGGTGGAGTAGCTTGTTTTTAAAAGGTAAAATTAGGATGGATGCAAAATAAAAAAATTACTGATATCTACGCACACTATAAAGGAAAAACAACAAAGCAATAATAGTTAGCACTGCTATTGTGTTTCCAAAGTTAAGGGTAAAACCCATCCAAGCAACTCTTTTCTGAACAAAGAATCTTTTGTCTTCTTTATTGAAATAAAAAGGGCCAAACCAATTTTTAGGATCTTTATTCCAATTATTTAAATCTTCTTGTGTTGGTTTTTCTGAATTCATTTTGAATGTTTTTTAATTAAAAGTTCAAATTAAAAACGTCGTTGATTTTTTTGATTTAAAATTCAAGTTTCTTTTTACGCAATTCAAAATTTTGCCCCAAATAAACACGGCGAACCATTTCGTCTTCTACCAATTCTTCCGGAATTCCTGCTTTTAAAATTCCACCTTCAAACATCAAATACGTTTTGTCAGTAATGGCTAAAGTCTCCTGAACGTTGTGATCGGTAATTAGGATTCCGATGTTTTTGTTTTTTAATTGTGCAACAATTCGCTGAATATCTTCTACGGCAACGGGGTCAACACCTGCAAAAGGTTCGTCTAATAAAATAAATTTCGGATCGGTTGCCAAAGCACGAGCGATTTCGGTACGACGACGCTCACCTCCCGAAAGTAAATCACCTCGGTTGGTACGAATATGTTCTAAGCTAAATTCTTCAATTAAACTTTCCATCTTTGCAATTTGCTCTTCTTTAGAAAGTTTGGTCAATTGCAAAACGCTAAGAATATTGTCTTCGATACTTAATTTTCTAAAAACAGAAGCTTCCTGAGCCAGATAGCCAATACCTTGCTGTGCGCGCTTGTACATTGGATAGTCGGTAATATTCAGATCATCAAGATAGATATTTCCTGAGTTTGGTTTTACCAATCCTACGATCATGTAAAATGAAGTTGTTTTTCCGGCACCATTTGGTCCCAAAAGTCCAACGATTTCCCCTTGGTTTACTTCAACAGAAATTCCTTTTACAACGCTTCGACCTTTGTAGGTTTTGATTAAATTATCGGCTCGTAGTTTCATTTTTTTAGTTTAAGCGTTTAAGCGTTTGAATCGTTTATTCGCTGCAAATTAACGAATAAACGATTCAACAAATAAACCTGTTAACATTTATTTAGTTTCGGCTTCTTCCAAAGCTTCCCAGAATTCGTATGCTCTGCGCAAATGCGGGATTACGATTGTTCCTCCAACAAGAGTTGCAATTCCCATTGCTTCCATCATTTCTTCTTTGGTTACTCCTTCTTTATGGCTGGTTTCTAAGTGGTATTTTACACAATCATCGCAGCGTAAAACGGCCGATGCAACAAGCCCTAAAAGTTCTTTTGTTTTTACATCAAGAGCACCGGGTGCGTAGGCATTGGTGTCAAGATTAAAGATTCGCTTAACAATTTTGTTGTTATCTGCGAGCAATTTTTCGTTCATTTTAGAACGATAGTCGTTAAATTCTTGAATTAATTCAGACATTTTCTTTGATTTTATTTTTATAAACAATTCTCGAAATAAGGATACTCACCTCGTAAATTAATAACATTGGTATGGCAACGATGGTTTGGCTCACAACGTCTGGAGGTGTTACGATTGCCGCTACAATTAAGATGATGATAACAGCATATTTCCAATATTTCCTCAAAAAAGCAGGTGTTACCAGTCCTAATTTGGTTAAGAAATAAATGATGATGGGCAATTCGAAAAATAATCCGCTGGCCAGAATACTGGTTTTTACCATTCCCATATAAGAGTCCAGTGTAAATTGATTTTTTACTACATCACTCACCGAGAAAGTAGCGACAAAATTTACAGACATCGGAATGACTACATAATAGCCAAAAAGCACTCCCAAGAAAAATAATAAAGAAGAAGTGAAAATAAATGTCTTAGCATTTTTCTTTTCTTTTTCATACAAAGCGGGACTGATAAATTTCCAAACTTCCCATAAAATATAAGGAAAACTCATAACAAATCCTGCCAAAATACACATCCATACAAAGATGTTGACTTGACCTTCCATCTCGGTATTTTGTATAATAAAATTCAGTTCGGTGATGCAAATGCTATCTGCAAAGCCTAACTGATGAGATAAATCACAAAACCATTGATAGGTAAAAAACGTTGGTCGAGTTGGTCCCAAAAGAATTACATCAAAAAGATAATCACTAACAAAATAAGTGATAAAAGCCATGATGACTACTGCAATTGTACTTCTAACTAAAAGCCATCTTAGTTCTTCAAGATGGTCTAAGAACGACATTTCGCTCAGGTTTTTTTTTGCCATTATACGATTCCTTCTTTTAAAATATCATGTAAATGTAAAACTCCTTTGTATGTTCCTTCGTCTGAGACAATCAATTGGGTTATTGAAAAATCTTCAAGAATATTTAGCGCATCTACCGCCATAGTTTCTGAAGAAACCAGTTTCGGATTTTTAGTCATAATATCTTTGGCGGTTAAATCTGCAATAGAATCCCGGTCATTTAGCATTCTTCTAATGTCTCCATCGGTAATAATACCAATTATTTTATCATTTTCTATCACTGCTGTTACGCCCAATCGTTTTTCTGAAATTTCAAAAATTACTTTTTTAACAGAAGTTTCTGGAGTAACCATTGGTTTTAAAGAATGCTCTATCATATCTTTTACACGAAGTAACAATTTTTTACCTAATGCGCCACCAGGATGATAAACGGCAAAATCTTCGGGTTTAAAATCTCTCATTTCCATTAAACAAACGGCTAGGGCATCCCCCATGACAAGCTGTGCTGTAGTGCTGTTTGTTGGTGCTAAATTTATTGGACAGGCTTCCATATCAACCGTAGTGTTCAAAATGTAATCTGAACCTTTGGCCAAAAAAGAGGTAATATTTCCTGTTATTGCAATCAAAGTATTTCCAAAACGTTTTAATAATGGAACCAGAACTTTTATTTCAGGGCTATTTCCGCTTTTCGAAATACAAATAATAATATCTTCTTTTTGTATCATGCCTAAGTCACCATGAATGGCTTCTGAAGCATGCAAAAACATAGAAGGTGTTCCTGTTGAATTGAAAGTAGCGACCATTTTTTGAGCAATTATGGCACTTTTTCCGATGCCTGTAACGATCAAACGGCCTTTGGTTTCGTAAATGCGTTGGGTAGCTTCGTAAAAATTTTCGTCAAGAAAATCAATTAGTTTTGTAATCGCTTCACTTTCAGAGAGTATTGTTTTTTTGGCGATAGCCAATATATTTTCTTTTGTTATCAAAACAGAATATTTAAAAATTTGTATGTATAAAAGAAAGTTGTATCTTTATGTGTTGCAAATTTATACAAAATACCATAATATAAAGAATGAATTCAAACGAAATTGAAATACACAAAGAATTAAAGAAGTATTTCGGCTTTAGCCAATTTAAGGGGTTGCAGGAGCAGGTCATAACAAGTATCTTAGGTAAAAAGAATACGTTTGTGATTATGCCAACTGGTGGTGGAAAATCTCTTTGTTATCAATTGCCCGCTTTAATTCAAGATGGAACAGCAATAGTTGTTTCTCCTTTGATTGCTTTGATGAAAAATCAGGTAGATGCTATTCGAAGTCTTTCTTCAGAAAATGGCATTGCCCATGTTTTAAATTCTTCTCTTACCAAAACCGAAATTACTCAGGTAAAAAAAGATATTACTTCTGGTTTGACTAAGCTTTTGTATGTTGCTCCAGAATCTTTAACTAAAGAAGAATACGTGGCTTTTTTGCAAAGTGTCCCCATCTCTTTTGTAGCCATCGACGAAGCACATTGTATTTCAGAATGGGGTCATGATTTTAGACCGGAGTACAGAAATCTGAAAAATATTATCAAGCAATTAGGAAGTGTACCTATTATTGGCCTTACCGCAACTGCAACGCCAAAAGTTCAGGAAGATATTCTTAAAAATCTTGAAATGTCGGATGCAACCACTTTTAAAGCATCTTTTAACAGACCTAATTTATATTACGAAGTTCGTACTAAAACTAAAAATATAGAATCGGATATTATTCGATTTATCAAACAACACAAAGGCAAATCTGGGATTATTTATTGCCTGAGCCGCAAAAAAGTCGAGTCAATTGCTGAGGTTTTACAGGTAAATGGTATTAGCGCGGTTCCTTATCACGCAGGTTTAGATGCCAAAACAAGAGCCAAACATCAAGACATGTTTTTGATGGAAGATGTAGATGTTGTGGTGGCTACGATTGCATTCGGAATGGGAATTGATAAGCCAGACGTTCGATTCGTGATTCATCATGATATTCCAAAATCACTGGAAAGTTATTATCAAGAAACTGGTCGTGCAGGTCGTGATGGAGGAGAGGGACATTGCTTGGCATATTACTCGTATAAAGATGTCGAAAAACTAGAAAAATTCATGTCTGGAAAACCCGTTGCAGAGCAAGAAATAGGTTTTGCTTTATTGCAGGAAGTGGTGGCTTACGCCGAAACTTCGATGTCACGTAGAAAATTCTTGCTGCATTATTTTGGTGAAGAATTTCCGGATGACGGAGATGGTGCCGACATGGATGATAACGTTCGCAATCCTAAAAGCCGAATCGAAGCTCAGGATCAAGTGGTTAAATTGTTAGAAATTGTTCGCGATACCAAACATATTTATAAATCTAAAGAACTTGTTTATACCTTAATTGGACGCGTGAATGCAGTGATTAAAGCTCATAAAACAGATACGCAATCTTTTTTTGGGTCTGGTGCCGATCATGACGAAAAATATTGGATGGCTTTGCTTCGCCAAGTTTTGGTGACTGGTTATTTATCTAAGGATATCGAAACTTATGGCATTGTAAAAATCACCCAAAACGGATTGGACTTTATCAAAAAACCAGTTTCATTTATGATGTCTGAAGACCACGAATACAACGAATCTGAAGATGATGCAATAGTAACAGCCGCAAAATCATCCGGAACAGCCGATGAAGTGTTGATGGGAATGTTGCGAGAATTACGTAAAAAAGTAGCCAAAAAACTCGGAGTACCACCGTTTGTGGTTTTTCAGGATCCTTCGCTTGAAGATATGGCTTTAAAATATCCGATTAGTTTAACCGAATTGTACAACATTCACGGTGTTGGAGAAGGAAAAGCTAAAAAATACGGAAGCGATTTTATAACTTTAATTAATCGCTATGTAGAGGATAACGATATTATTCGCCCAGACGATTTGGTCGTAAAATCTACGGGAGTAAATTCCGCCAATAAATTGTATATCATTCAAAATATTGACAGGAAATTATCTTTAAATGATATTGCTTCTGCCAAAGGACTTACAATGGATGCTTTGATTAAAGAAATGGAGCAAATTGTCTATGCGGGTACTAAGCTCAATATAAAATATTGGGTTGATGACATGCTCGATGATGATCAGCAAGAAGAAATTCATGATTATTTTATGGAATCAGAATCCGATAAAATCGAAGATGCTTTAAAAGAATTTGATGGGGATTATGATATTGATGAATTAAGATTGATGAGAATTAAGTTTATTAGCGAAGTAGCGAATTAAAATAGATTTATGAAGTTTTTAAAATTGCTTTTTACTTTTGTTATTCTCATATCTATTAAATCATTTGCGACGGCTCAGGCTCCGGATTATTTAATCATTGATAAGGATACTTTAAAAATTCAGTCAAATCCGTTAGAAGAATATTTTAATATTCATCCGATTCCTGAAAAATTAATAACTGGCGTTTCTAGTGGGAATTGGCGAGGTTATATTGCGTATTTTAAATTCTTAGATGGAAAATTGGTTGTTGAAAATATTTATAAAGAAGATTACAAAGAAAATAGCAAAGGCGAAACGGATTATTTTTTGACATCTATATATAAGGATGTATTTGGAATGCAATCTAATTTTGAATGTGATTTTTATTCGGGTTTATTAATATGTCCATCTGGAAAGATGCTTCAATACGTTCATATGGGTTATAGTTCTTTATATGAAAATTATAATCTGATGGAAATAAAAAACGGAATTAAGATTAAATCGAAAAAATTGACTGCAAAGGAATTTCAAATATTTAAAATTGATTATTTTAAGTATTATAAACGAACTGAAGAATATAAACTTAAAGTTAAAGAGTTTAAAGATGAGACAACTAGTGAATTTGGTATGAATAATAATAGTGTCTTTTTGATTGAAAATCCTGGTACCGGAAAAGAAAACAAATCACTAAAGAAAAAGGAAGCTGAATTTAGAGCAGATAAACAAATAGATTCTTTTATGTTTGTTTTTTTAAATGATTATATGAAAACAATAGAAATCCCAACTAATTAATTGTATGAAAAAAATATCTCCGTTATTTAAAATAATTGCCTTGGCAGTATTTTCAATTTTAATTTTTAGTTTTTCAATCGATAAAAAAGAGAACGATACAAAATTAGTGGGTATTTGGAAAGGTTTTGAGAAAGACGCCCAAATAGAGGGAGTTGAAAAACACTGGATACAACAAAGATTTGCAGATGGTACTTACATGATAATGTTTACTGCAAAAGAAGATTGCGAAGTTCAGACTTTTACCGAAAAAGGAAAATGGTGGACTGAAGATGGTAAGTTTTACGAAGCTTCAGAAAGCAGTAAAGATATTGATGTTTACAAATATGAAGTAAAAGGTGAAGAATCTGTTGAGTTCAAAAGTATTAAGTTGTTAGGAAAAGATAATAATACCTATACATTCAGTGATTACAGACTTGATCTAAAATAATTCAGGACTAATTCCAATATTTTAAAATTCCAAATCCCAAGTGCTACTAATAGTTTGGAATTTGGATTTTTTTATTGAAAATTTTTGATTTTTGGAATTTCACCCTTCATATACTTCCCCGCGATGTGGTTTCAAAGCATCACGAACCACGATCATATTTTCGTCAGTGACAACTATAAAAGCAATTGCATGCATGTCGTTGATGATTTTAAAACCCGTAATATTTAGCGGAAGCTTTTCTATAGTGATATATTCTTTCAAATGAATTTCGTGGTGTTCTGCTGTTTTTTCTGAGGCTGGACCTCGAAAATCCCAAATCAATTTTATTTTTCTAGACATTATTTTTAAGGTGCAAAGGTTTTGAGAGGCAAAGGTACAAAGTCTTTTTTAGCAAGATTAAAAATTTACTGTAGAATTAACCGCAAAGTGCGCTAAGATTTAATTTTACTTTCACCATAGAAAACGATACCTTTAAAATCGTAGCTTACTTTGCGGTTAATTATATAAAGTCAGTTCAAAATAGTATTTTTGCATGTTCTTTTCATAAATAGAAAAGCTAATTGAATAAATAAAAAACAATGCCAAGAGAACTTTTACTTCAGGTGACACCCGAAATAGCCGCAAACGAATTGTTGCTGAAAGACTATTTATCCAAACAAATAAAAGTTTCCCCAAAAGAAATTCAACATGTTGCTATTTTAAAACGATCCATTGATGCACGTCAGAAAGCGATAAAAATCAATCTGAAAGTTACGATTTTTCTTCAAGGAGAACCTTTTCAGGAAAATAAAATTGAGTTGCCTGTTTATAAAAATGTTTCTTCGGCTCAGGAAGTAATCGTCGTAGGAGCAGGTCCAGCCGGTCTTTTTGCTGCTTTGCAATTAATAGAATTAGGCTTAAAGCCGATTGTAATCGAACGTGGAAAAGATGTTCGTGGCCGTCGCCGAGACTTAAAAGCGATCAATGTAGATCATATTGTCAACGAAGATTCTAATTACTGTTTTGGCGAAGGTGGCGCTGGAACTTATTCTGACGGGAAATTGTACACACGCTCTAAAAAACGGGGCGATGTTACCCGAATTTTAGAACTTTTAGTGGCTTTTGGTGCTTCAGAAGATATTTTAATCGAAGCGCATCCGCATATTGGAACCAATAAATTGCCTAAAATTATCGAAGACATTCGAAATAAAATTATCGAGTTTGGTGGACAGGTTTTATTTGATACCCGAGTGACTGATATTTTGATAAAAAATAATGAAGTAGCAGGGATTGTGACTCAAAAAGGAGATACAATTGTTGCCAATAAATTGATCCTGGCCACAGGACATTCGGCACGAGATATTTTTGAATTATTAGACCGAAAGAAAATTTTTATCGAAGCAAAACCTTTTGCGTTAGGGGTTCGTGCAGAGCATTCGCAAACCTTAATTGATAGTATTCAGTACAGTTGTGATTATCGTGGAGAACATTTGCCGCCGGCACCATATTCGATAGTAAAACAAGTGGGTGGTCGCGGTATGTATTCTTTTTGTATGTGTCCCGGAGGTGTGATTGCGCCTTGTGCCACAAGCCCTGGCGAAGTAGTTACCAACGGTTGGTCGCCATCAAAAAGAGATCAGATTACGGCAAATTCTGGCATTGTAATCGAATTAAAATTAGAAGATTTTAAACCTTTTGCCAAATTTGGCGCTTTGGCAGGAATGGAGTTTCAGAAAAGTATCGAGCAAAAAGCATGGCATTTAGCGGGACACTCGAGCGTTAGCGAACAGGCGAAGCAAACCCAAAAAGTACCGGCGCAACGAATGGTCGATTTTACGCAAAATAAAGTATCTTCAGATATCCCGAAAACCTCTTATGTGCCAGGAACAACTTCTGTAGAAATGGGGCAGGTTTTTCCTGGGTTTCTTTCTCAGATATTGCGTGAAGGTTTTCAGGAATTCGGAAAATCGATGCGTGGTTATTTAACTAATGAAGCTATCCTGCATGCACCGGAAAGTAGAACTTCATCGCCAGTTCGTATTCCTAGAAATCCCGAAACTTACGAGCATTTGCAAATAAAAGGTTTGTATCCGTGCGGAGAGGGCGCAGGATATGCAGGCGGAATAATATCGGCGGCTATTGATGGCGAAAAATGCGCTTTGATGATTGCTGCAACTTTAAAATAAAATAATTTTATGAAAAACTTCTTTTCAAATTTTTTCGGAAGAAATCATAATCCAGAATCTATAGTTTCGTTTGATGTTCTAAATTCGATTTACACTTATTTATATGAAGAAGTAAATCATTTTGAATTTAAAATGAAAGGAATTCACGATACGGTTGCTGTGAATTTGTATTCTTTTCCAACGGCTTTTGATTATGAAGAGGCCCGAAATGAAATGGAGAAAAGTGGTTTTAAAAATGCTTATGAAGTTTTAAACGAATTATATAAAAAGATAGATATAGGGCCGCTTTCTGCTGATCAAATCGAGCAGGGATTAGAATATGATTACATTCACATTCAATTTTATTCGGCTCCAACTCCAGAAATGAAGCAATATGTAAAACATGTTTTGCATAATTTTATCATTTTCTTTTGTTGTACCAATAGTTTAGAAACCAATGATTTTAGGGTTTTGTACAGCAATAGTTATTTTCTTAATTACACCAGAGCATTATTAGAAACAGAACCTATTAC
This sequence comes from Flavobacterium geliluteum, assembly GCF_017948595.1. GTDB lineage: Bacteria > Bacteroidota > Bacteroidia > Flavobacteriales > Flavobacteriaceae > Flavobacterium > Flavobacterium flavipigmentatum. Next base: position 136,955 of record NZ_JAGFBV010000008.1, read on the forward strand.
TGTCAATGAGCCGAAAAACGATATTCAGAAAATAGGTTTTAAAGAATTGGAGCGAGTGTTGCAAGGAATGTGTCAGTACTTAAAAATTGAATTACCAGAGGGCATTGTAGTTCCTTCGCAGGAAAATTTATTGCCGGAAATTATCGAAGTTACTCAGGAAACTTTTCAGGAGTTTATCAGATTGGTTTCGAGAGGAAATATTGAAGAAAAGCTACTCAAAAAACTATCAAAAAAGCTCTTAAAAAATTCTACAAAAGAATATTACAAAATGACAGAAGGTCATTTTGACTTTTTTGAAAGTATTGATTGCTGGAATAGTGACTGGAAATTTGATCCTGAAGATGCCGAATATTTCATTTCTGAAATGATTGGCGAAGCGCTTAATTTTGAGTATCCCGAAGAGACTTATAGCCATGATTTATTTCCTTATATTCAGTCGGCTTTAGGAAAATATGATCTCGAATTAATGACTTACGATACGCACGGCGATAATTACTTGTTTTTTGTGGCCAATAAAAAAGACGTTAACAGAATCTTAGAATTGTCTGAAATAACCAAGATTGAAGTCAATCAATTGTAAAACAAAAAATAGTCTCATTTACAATTGAAATAAGACTATTTTTATATTTTGTTAAAACTTATATTTTAGGTAATTTCAATTCATTGAAAGTGCTTTTTTCTGAAGCTAATTTTTCAATTTCTTCCCATTTCCTTGGTGATTCAGCAGAGAGGTTTTCGTAAGAATCTTTTTTTATCAAAATATCATCTTCGATGCGAACACCAATATTCCACCATTTTTTATCACAATTGCTATTGGCTGGGATATAAATTCCCGGTTCGACGGTAATGATCATATTTTCTTTTAGCGCAGTTTTCGCACCCTTAAAATTTCCTTTGTCATGCACGTCTAAACCAAGGAAATGTGAGCACCCATGCGGATAATAAATTTTTACCTCTTCGCGATTTTTAATGATTCCTAATTTTAGTAATCCATTGGCTAAAACTTCTCTGGCAGTAGTATTCAGATCGATCAATGGAGTTCCTTCTTTACAGATTTTAAAAACAGCTTCTTGCGCATCGTATACCAACTGGTAGATGGCTTTTTGCTCTTCTGTAAATTTTCCGTTGGCCGGAATTGTTCTCGTGACATCTGCGGAGTAGCCGTGATATTCAGACCCAACATCCATCAATAATAGCTGATTATTCATTTTTGTGCTATTGTTTTCACCATAATGCAAAATACAACCGTTGGCACCAACACCCACAATTGGAGGATAACCTTCGCCTTCTGCGCCATATTTTCTATGAATGTAGGCATGAATACCATCCGCTTCATTTTCGCTCATTTCGGTGTTTATCGCTTTCATCACTTCATTGTGAGCCACGCACGATAATCGAACAGATTTACGCATTAAATCGACCTCTTCGGGAGTTTTTATTTCGCGCAACGTACTGGTGATGTCATAAAAAGTTCCCAGGGATGCCGGGTCTTCCTGATTAATGCCTGCTTTTACTTTGAAAGTTTGAAGTAACCCAAAAAGATCAAAGCCTGAAGTGTCGTTTGTTATGTCGTTTGGAATTTTGTCGTAGATAATTTTGCTGAATTTTTTAAAATCAATAGTAAAATCTTTAAAATCACCTCCATTATAAACGGTCGAAATTCCTAGTTTCGCTTTCGTTCCCTCCACTCCAAGTCGTCTTCCGGTCCAGATTTCACGAGCGGCATTTCTTTCTCTGACAAAAAACACTTCGTTGTAAGAATCTGCTCCGATATTTTGTATTTCTTTAAATATAAATAAAACGGCATCTGGTTCTTTATAGCCCGTTAGGTAATATAAGTCTGGATTTTGATGAAAATTATAATTGATATCTCTTGAAAAAACTCTTTCGGGATACGAAAAAATAACGGCTACCGAATTTGCCGGCATCAAATTTCTAAATGCTTCACGTCTGCCTTCATGAAATTCTTTTGATAAATAGTCAGTCGGTAAATTTTCCTGCGAATGTATCAGATTTGTGCAAATTAAGAAAGTGAAAAATAGAAATAACTGCTTCATTTTTAGGTTTATTTGATGGTTTTTTTGAATTGCTCTTGACTGCAAATTACAAAAAAATACGAAAAGTAGTTCTAAATAAAAAACCGCCCATGAAAATGAGCGGTTATCTGAATCAATAATGTATAAAACTATTATTTCTTTTTGAGTTTGTCTTTAAAAACCTTCTCGAACTTTTCTATTTTAGGTTGAATTACCATTTTGCAGTAAGGCTGATTCTTGTTGTTGGCATAGTAGTTCTGATGATAATCTTCGGCTTTGTAAAAAGTTTTAAAAGGTTCGATCTTGGTCACAATTGGGCTGTCATACACTTTTGCTTTGTTAAGCTCTGCAATGATGCTTTCTGCTGCTTTTTTTTGTTCTGCATTTTTATAAAAAATTACAGAACGGTACTGAGTACCAACATCGGCACCTTGTCTGTTGAGTGTCGTTGGATCGTGAACGGTAAAAAAGACTTTGAAAATTTCATTAAGATCAGTGGTATTTTTATCAAAGGTTATTTGAACAACTTCCGCAGCTCCTGTTGTACCAGTACAAACCTCTTCGTAGCTGGGATTGGCAACGTGTCCTCCGGAAAAACCCGAAACTACAGATTTTACACCGTTCAAATTTTCATATACAGCTTCAACGCACCAGTAACAGCCTCCTCCAATGGTAATGGTTTCTATATTGATTGTTTTTTTTGTTTTGTCATTTTGTGCAAATCCGCTTAAAGAAAGCACAAAAAAACAAACTGTAATTATGTTTTTCATAGTCAATTTATTTAGTATCAGGAATAAAATCAAGTGCAATCGAGTTCATGCAGTAACGTTTACCGGTTGGTTCGGGACCGTCATCAAATAAATGTCCTAGATGACCGTTACATCTTCCGCAAAGGGCTTCAATTCTCTCCATTCCCAGTGAGTTATCATTTTTATAAACAATGCTTTTTTTATTGTCTTGCTCGAAAAAGCTTGGCCATCCGCAACTGCTTGCAAATTTGGCTCCGGATCTAAAAAGTTTGTTGCCGCAGGATGCGCAATAATACGTTCCCTTTTCGTCGGTGTTCCAGTATTTTCCTGTAAAAGGCCTTTCAGTATCTGCATTTCTCATCACATCATAAACATCTTCTGGAAGTACTTTTTTCCATTCGGCATTGCTCACAATAAGTTTTGTAGTGTCTGTGTTTGAATAATAAGGATTTCCTGGTTTTGATATTTTATTTTCCATAGAGGTAACTTTAGATGTTCCTTTTTTTGCAGTTTGTCCGCAAGCTTGAAGGATAAAAAGAGGTAATAAAAAGCAAATGCTAAAAAAATGTGTTTTTGTTTTCATAATGCATTAATTTTTGTATTTCAAAGGTACGAAGAGAGTTTGTTTAGAAATGTCGTACAGTTTACAATTCGGTTATTTTTAAGTATGTTTTAACTTTTTTTTATTTACGCAAAATAAAAGCCAATAGTTTTTAAAGATTATTTTTAATGGATTTTCTAAAAATATTTTTTTGTAATAATTTAAAAATTAAGGCTTTAAAAAGATTAATCCAAAGTTAAAATTATCACAATCTTTTCTGAGATTTTCTAAGCATTTCTTTTTTCGTATTTTTGTTAGGACAATAAGCCCTATGATAGAAGAAAACGTAATATTAGTTAATCAATATGATGAGCAAATTGGCTTGATGCCAAAATTAGAAGCACATGAAAAAGCACTTTTACACCGCGCTTTTTCAGTTTTTGTTTTAAATAATAAAAACGAAATCATGCTGCAGCAGCGTGCCCATCAAAAGTATCACTCACCTTTACTCTGGACCAATACATGCTGCAGTCATCAGCGTGAAGGGGAAAGCAATATCGAAGCCGGAAGCCGAAGATTGTTTGAAGAAATGGGTTTTAAAACCGAGTTGAAAGAGCTTTTTCATTTTATATACAAAGCTCCTTTTGATAATGGTTTGACAGAGCACGAACTCGATCACGTAATGATAGGTTATTTTAACGAAGAACCTATTATCAATCGAGAGGAAGTAGAAGACTGGAAATGGATGCCAATTGAAGAGGTTAAAAACGACATTCAACATCATCCTGAAAAGTATACCGTATGGTTCAAAATTATATTTGACGAATTTTATCACTATTTAGAAGATCACAAAATTTAAATTATTCTAACCAAAACCCTAAATGAGAGTAACCATATCAAGAAAAGCACATTTTAATGCTGCACATCGATTGTACAGAAAAGATTGGTCATTTGAAAAAAACGATGCTGTTTTTGGAAAATGCAACAATCCCAATTTTCACGGTCATAATTATGGTTTAACAGTAAGTGTTACAGGAAAAATTGACCCAGAAACTGGCTTTGTTTTGGATGTGAAAGTATTAGCGGACATTATACGTGAAGAAGTAGAAATTCCGTTTGATCACAAAAATCTGAATCTGGATGTACCGGAATTTCAGGATTTGAATCCAACTGCAGAAAATATTGCCGTTGTGATATGGAATAAAATTAGGAAAAAAATTCAACCCGATTTTGATTTAGAAGTGGTGTTGAATGAAACAGATCGCAATTTTGTAACTTATAAAGGAGAAGAATAAATGTCACTAAAGATAGGGGATATCGTTCCGAATTTTACTGCAAAAGATAGTCATGGAGAGGTTTTCGAAAGCAAAAGTGTTTTAGGAAGAAAGCCACTAGTGATTTATTTTTACCCAAAAGACAATACGCCAGGTTGTACAACCGAAGCGTGCAGTTTTAGGGATCAATATGAAGATTTTAAAGATTTAGGCGCCGAAGTAATTGGAATTAGCAGCGATAGTGTAAAGTCGCACCAGAAATTTGCAAATAAATATCAGTTGCCTTTTCTATTGCTGTCAGATCAGGATAAAAAATTGAGACATCTTTTTGGTATGCGCGATAATTTATTTGGTCTGTTGCCGGGAAGAGTCACTTATATCATTGATAGAAATGGTGTCGTTATTTATATTTTTGATAGTATGAATGCTTCAAAACATATCCCGAAAGCATTGAAAATGATTAAAGAATTAGTTCTCTAAAATACCTTAAACACCTTAATAAATTAATATTAGCCAAAGAAAATTATGTCAGCAAAATTATATCCTTTACAGTTTGAGCCGATTCTAAAAGAAAGAATTTGGGGAGGACAAAAACTAAAAACAATTCTGAACAAACCAATTACTTCTCAAATTACAGGTGAAAGTTGGGAATTATCAACTGTAGAGGGCGATGTAAGCATTATCGCCAACGGAGATTTGAAAGGAAAATCATTGATGGAAATTATTAATGAATCGCCAAACGAAGTTTTAGGAACCAATGTTTATAAACGTTTTGGTAAACAATTTCCGCTGCTTTTTAAGTATTTAGATGCTCGCGAAGACCTTTCGATACAGGTGCATCCTAATGACAAATTAGCAAAAGAGCGTCATAACTCTTTTGGAAAAACCGAAATGTGGTTTGTAACTCAGGCAGATGAGGATGCCAGAATTATTGTTGGTTTTAAAGAAAATTCGAGTAAAGAAGACTATCTAAAACATTTACAAGACAATACTTTGGTTGCTATTTTAGACCAGGTAAAAGCAAAAGCAGGAGATGTTTTCTTTTTAGAAACAGGTACGGTTCATGCTATTGGCGCAGGTTTGGTCGTGGCCGAAATACAACAGACCTCTGATATTACGTATCGTTTATACGATTTTGATCGTAAGGATGCTCAGGGCAATACGAGAGAATTACATGTAGATTTGGCATTGGATGCGATAAATTATAATAAGGTAGAAACACAGAAAAAATATGCTTCAACGGCGGATGCTTCTAATCTTGTTGTGGATTGCCCTTACTTTACGACCAATTTTATTCCGTTAGAAAATAAACAAGACGTGCATAAATCCGGAGAATCTTTTACGGTGTATATGTGTATCGAAGGAAGTTTTGATATTGAATTTGATGGTTTTAAACAGTCTTATAAAAAAGGAGATACAGTGTTGATTCCGGCAGCGATAATTAGATTTGTTCTGAGCGGAAAAGCTTCAATTTTAGAAATTTACATTTCATAGCACGTAATATAAAGATTATATGTACTTTTGCACACGCAAATTAAAATTAAAATAAAATGGCAAACGTTAAAAATTTAAAGAAAGACATCAACTTCGTATTAGGAGATATTATTGAAGCAATTTACTTGTTTGAAATGTCTACAACAGGAAATCCTACTCCAGAAACGAATGCTTTGATCGATGAGGCTATTGCTGCTTTTGATACTTTAATCACAAAAGTAAACGCAAAGAACGTTGAAAATAAAAAATCTCACTTCAAGCAAATAAATGTTGAATTGGAACAAACTGCAAATCAATTGATTGCTAAAATCAACGAATTGTAGGCAAAAAAAAGTATAAAAAAGTGCAAATATATTTTGGAAAAACGAAAAACAGACTTATATTTGCACCCGTAATGAGTCGCCAGCGTAGCTCAGTTGGCTAGAGCAGCTGATTTGTAATCAGCAGGTCGTGGGTTCGAGTCCCTCCGCCGGCTCAACAATAAACCATCACTTTTTAGTGGTGGTTTTTTTTTGGATAAAATTGAAAGATAGTAGTTTTTCATTTTAATTTAAAAACTTATGGAGGATCAACACGAAAACCTGTGGAGTTATAAAAATTATGCATAAATAGTAGTGAGTCTAAAAAGGAAGTATTCCACATTCCTCACACCTCTGAATTTTGATCTGAATGCTTTTATTTTAGCATTGAAT
>NZ_JAGFBV010000089.1 GCF_017948595.1 Flavobacterium geliluteum
AACCAACACAAGCGCAATTTTGGGCTACGTTCGGTTTCTTTTATAGTAAAGGTGAATCTATACCACAAAGTGCGGTTTCTAACCTTACTGCGACTCTTAACGGTAAAGCAGAAAAAAGCCAATTTGACGCACATAAAACAGATGAGACGGCACATGCTAATCTGTTAATTGGAAAAGAAGATAAAAACCAAAAAGGCGCTACCAATGGTTATGCACCATTAAATGAGTTTGTCAAAATTGCCGGGCAATACCTGAACATTGTTAATGATGTAATAACCGGTGGCACAACATCATTACTATCAGCAGAACAGGGCAAAATATTACAAAG
>NZ_JAGFBV010000090.1 GCF_017948595.1 Flavobacterium geliluteum
AATAGAAAACGTCTGCATTCTTCTTTGGGATATAAAACACCTAAAGAAATCGAACTAGAATTTTATAAAATTAAAAGTGTAGCATAGGTCTTAGAAAATTTGTCCCACTTTTTGTTGCAAGTCCATTTTTATTTTATCCCAAAGAAATAATAAAAAAAAAACTAAGATAGGACGGGCTGGATCAGCCTGTCCAAAAGACTACGGCATAATGTCTTGCTCGCGTACTCCCAAGCCACCCTTCGGGACTTATTCCGTTTCCTTTTGGCCTGTCTGCATCCCGTCCTGTGAAACTGCTTTCTTTTTCTTTTTTCCCTTTTTCTGTTTTC
>NZ_JAGFBV010000091.1 GCF_017948595.1 Flavobacterium geliluteum
CAACATTACCATCTATGCCTATCTCAGCAATCTGCTGGAACATCATTTCCATGAGTTCGAACAGCAGATAACGGCAAGCTTCAATGAAAAGAACAAACCCATTTTTTAAGTTTTTAGGTAAAAAATATTTTTTTATAAACCCTTAATCTTTGCAGATTTATAAACCTTACTCAACTGAGCCTGTACAGAAACCAAGAAAAAAAATATTTTTCCAAAGAAAACAGAAAAAGGGAAAAAAGAAAAAGAAAGCAGTTTCACAGGACGGGATGCAGACAGGCCAAAAGGAAACGGAATA
>NZ_JAGFBV010000092.1 GCF_017948595.1 Flavobacterium geliluteum
ATCCCGAACAGAGTAGTTAAGCCCGCCTGCGCAGATGGTACTGCAGTTATGTGGGAGAGTATGTCGTCGCCTTTCTTTTTAAAACCCCTGTTTCAAACGAAACAGGGGTTTTTTGTTTATATAAAAAATCTCCAAATTTAATAAATCAAGGATCAAGACGAAAACGGATCAACACGAAAACCTGTGGAGTTATAAAAATTATGCATAAATAGTAGTGAGTCTAAAAAGGAAGTATTCCACATTCCTCACACCTCTGAATTTTGATCTGAATGCTTTTATTTTAGCATT
>NZ_JAGFBV010000093.1 GCF_017948595.1 Flavobacterium geliluteum
AACAGAAGTACTAATGCTTCTGCAGAATCATTCAATGCTAAAATAAAAGCATTCAGATCAAAATTCAGAGGTGTTAGAAATGTAGAATACTTCCTTTTTAGACTCACTACTATTTATGCATAATTTTTATCACTCCACAGGTTTTCGTCTTGATGGATCAACACATATTGTTGTGGGGAAATATTAAAATCTAGATATTTGTATTTTCAAATTATACCCTAATGCAAGATTCTTTTATCGATATCCTTAAGTTGTTACTGCCTGAGATACTAGTAGACTA
>NZ_JAGFBV010000094.1 GCF_017948595.1 Flavobacterium geliluteum
GATATTAAAAAACTATTCCCAAGAACTATACATGCAGTTACTCTGGATGGATTCTTAATAAAGCTAACATTGTTTGTATTCGGTTTACAATTAAATAAAACAATTAACTAGCAACTTGAATTAATTATAAAAAAATTGAGTTATATACTTAGCCTCTGTATTATTTGATACTGATAAATTGGCAATGCCGTAATCATTCGTTGAATTGTTTTGTGAAAAATAGTTTCTTTGAAAATTGATCTATTAATTCTAAAGGTAAA
>NZ_JAGFBV010000095.1 GCF_017948595.1 Flavobacterium geliluteum
AAAGCATTCAGATCAAAATTCAGAGGTGTGAGGAATGTGGAATACTTCCTTTTTAGACTCACTACTATTTATGCATAATTTTTATAACTCCACAGGTTTTCGTGTTGATCCGTTTTCGTCTTGATCCATAAGGGATCAACACATATTGTTGTGGGGAAATATTAAAATCTAGATATTTGTATTTTCAAATTATACCCTAATGCAAGATTCTTTTATCGATATCCTTAAGTTGTTACTGCCTGAGATACTAGTAGACTA
>NZ_JAGFBV010000096.1 GCF_017948595.1 Flavobacterium geliluteum
AATTTAGCTTCTTCAATGGTTGTGAATTTATGCTGATAGATAAGTTCTGCTTTAAGGGTCTTGAAAAAACTTTCAGCTACAGCATTATCCCAACAATTAGCTTTTCTACTCATACTTTGAGTGATTAAAATATTTTTATTAATCAATTTTCTGAATTCTATCGAAGCATATTGTATGCCTCTGTCTGAATGAAAAAGTAAAGGTTCTGTTATTTCTCTTTTTGATACTGCCATTTTCCAAGCTGGAATAATCGTTTG
>NZ_JAGFBV010000097.1 GCF_017948595.1 Flavobacterium geliluteum
TATATATATATATATATATATATATATATATATATATATATATATATATATATATATATATATATATATATATATATATATATATATATATATATATATATATATATATATATATATATATATATATTTATATATATATATATATATATATATATATATATATATATATATATATATATATATATATATATATATATATATATATATATATATATATATATATATATATATATATATATATATATATATATATAT
>NZ_JAGFBV010000098.1 GCF_017948595.1 Flavobacterium geliluteum
GTGATTTTATCAGGCCATTAGAAATAAAAACTTTAAATGCCAGGATTGGGTTGATTGAAAAGAAACTGGCAATATTTCAGCAAGGCGGTGTTGTGTTTGCATGGTTTAAACCACTTAATCAAATTCCTGCAGGATTTCAAGAAGTTACTAATCTGAAAGGTAGAACAATCTTTGGTTACGACCCGGACCAAACAGAATTCAATTTAATTGGAAAGGCCGGAGGAAATAAAAACAAAGCTCTTTCAATTAATGAAA
>NZ_JAGFBV010000009.1 GCF_017948595.1 Flavobacterium geliluteum
TATTAAAAAATTATTCCCCAGAACAATACATGCTGTTACATTGGAAGGATTTCTAATAAAGCTTACATTGTTTGTATTCGGATTACAATTAAATAAAACAATTAACTAGCAACTTGAATTAATTATTCAAATGTATGTATTTAGTCGTAATTTTTTTCTTTAAAATTGAAAAGAGATGTATAAAAAAATGCGCTAGAATCTACTAGCGCATTTTGAATATTATAATTTAAGATATGACTCTCAATTATTTTTGGATTTTGATATCCGCAACAATTCTAGGATTAGAACCTACTCTAGTTAAAGATTTAACGTAGATAACTCCTTTTTTACCAGCAGCGTTTTTAAACAAAACGACAAGCGGTAATTTGCTGTCTGGAAATGACTCTTTATCATTAGCAATAGTTAGACTATTTAAGTCTTCTCCTTTTTCTAATTTATTGAATTTTCAATACAAATTAAGTATAATATAATTCATGTATTAGTTAATTCCACTAGTAATAACCCTCTTCTGAGTCATTTAAATAAAATATTAAAAAAATAATACATTTCTGATTTTAATTAATTATTAATAAAAATCAGAATTAAACTTTAGCACAAAATTTATATATATATTTGCGAAATAACTTAACAAATTTATACAAAATTTATGAAAAAATTACTGTTAATTACATTAGTAATTAGTTTAGTTGCTTGCTCAAGCGAAAATGATCTGGATTCTACAATTTCAAATTCTACAATTAAAGTAAAATCTTTTAAATCAAATCCGACTCCTGAAGACTACCTAAATATGCAATATCCCAAATATATGGAATCTGTTGCATTTTTTAAAGCAGAAAAAAGCTCATCAACTAAAAAAATTGATGCTGTATGGGTAAATACATACGTACCAGACTTGAACTTTCGAACAAAGTTAATTAGCATTGGAGCAGGTAGAGAAGATGCAGTTATTGGTGATCAATACATTGATATTGATAGAAATCTCCAAATTTTAGATGTTAGTAATTCTGGAATAAGTGATGTAACTGGATTAACTGGTTTTAAATCTTTAGCACAATTAAAAATTAACAATAATAATTTGACAAAATTAGCAGTTTCTCGCATGCAAACATTAAGATTGCTGGAATGCCAAAATAATAAAATAGAATTTTTAAATCTTGGTAGTTTATATCTTTTAGAGCAGTTATGGTGTCAAAACAATATGATAGATTCAATTTTTTTTCCAGAAAATTCAACAAATTTATGGGGTGTTTGGTGTTATAATAATAGGTTAACTTCTTTAGAGTTACATACTAATACTGGTGTAACAGATCTTTTTATTCAAGAAAACAAATTGACTTCATTAAATACTACTCAAGTTATAAACCTTAAACAAATAAATGTTTCAAACAATAATTGGGTTACATTAAACTTTAATTCTAATAATACATTAATTTCTTTATGGTGTACAAATAATGTATTATTATCAGACTTATACATAAAAAGTCCTAACGCAAATAACATTATAAATCAAGATTTCACACAAAATAAATATGGTCTAAAAGTTCATGTTCATGAAAATTTTTTAGCAAATGCAATTAGTATTTGGCCAAATTATGGTAATTCAATTTATGTTTTATAATAAACCTAATTTATAAAAACAAACCGCTTAAATTAATTTTTAGGCGGTTTGTTTATTTTATAGCTTTCGAAAATAAAATATTATTTTCGAAAGCTAATTTTGCGCAATCGATTACACTAATGAAATTTAATTTAAAAATGAAAAAAACTTTTCTTCTACTATTTCTATTATTTAGCTTAACTAATCTTTCTGCCCAAAACTATTACATGGAATCGCCTGAAGGATTTGGTGCTAAAGCTACTGGAGGCGGCACTTCAAATCCTGTTACAGTTGCATCTTACGAAGATTTAGTCGCAAAAATAAAATCGAATTCTCCCGAGATCATTTTAGTGTCCGGAACAATTACAATTCCGAGCGGAAAGCCTATACAGGAAATCGTTACGAATAAATCGATAATAGGATTACCAGGTGCGAAACTTGTAAATGAAAACCAATCGAATCCCGGAGCGGGGATTTTGTATTTAAAATCGGGTTCGAATAATGTAATCATCAGAAATCTAGTTTTTATTGGTCCCGGATCTTATGATATTGATGGTCAAGACAATTTAACAGCCGACTGCACGAATCTTTGGGTGGATCACTGCGAATTTCAGGATGGTCAGGACGGTAACTTTGACAATAAAGGAAAAACAGATAATGTCACTATTTCATGGTGTAAATTTACCTATCTAAAAGGTGCCAAATCAGGAGGTTTTGGAGGAGCAGATGATCATAGCTTCAGCAACTTAATTGGTTCTAACAAGAACGATTTTCCTGCTGACGGACACTACAGTATCACTTTTAAAAACTGTTATTGGGCTAAAGGCTGTAAACAAAGAATGCCCCGTGCCAGAAATGCCGAAATTCATATTCTAAATTGTTATTACAATACTCTTGAATCCGGTTCTTTGGCGATTGGTTTAGGTGGTGGAGTAAAAAATTCAACTTGTTATGTTGAAAGTACAGATTTTGCAAAAGTGGATAAGGTTTTTAGAGAATATACCAGCACAGACGGCGGAACCGTTGGAATCGCTTTTTCAAATTGTCGTAAAGGCCCTATGGATTTTGGCACCACAGTAAATAAGCCTTCTTATAATTATACAACAATTCCTTTAGGAAAAGTCGAAGAATATGTGGCTAATGCCTATTGTGGCGCCGGAGCAACACTTCAGGTTAGTTCTACTGGTGTGATAAGTACAAGTTGTAAACAATAAAAACGAATCACTATTTTTATTTGCATAAAAAAAACCGATTTGTTTCTGTTACAAATCGGTTTTTTTATGAATTGAAATACTTTTAAAAAGCTGCTTTCATTTTATCTTTTATAGCGTCCAGACACAAATTATTAATGCTTCCTTCATGCGTATGTTGGGTCTCTTTTGGAGATTGATACGTTCCCGCTTCCAATTGCTCTGCAACGGCTTTGTAAGCATCTCTAAAAGGCATTCCGCTTACAACCATTTCGTTTAAAGTATCTACCGTAAAAAGATAATCGTATTTTTTGTCTTTTAGAATATTGTCTTTTACCGTGATGTCTTTTACAGAGAAAATCGCAATATCCAAACACGCTTTTAGGTTTTGAAGCGCAGGAAACAAACCTTCTTTTAAAAGTTGTAAATCTCTGTGATAGCCACTTGGTAAATTATTGGTAATTAAAGTGATTTCGTATGGGAGTGCCTGAATTTTATTGCATTTTCCTCGAATTAGTTCGAATACATCAGGGTTCTTTTTGTGTGGCATGATGCTTGAACCTGTTGTAAGATGTGCCGGCAAACTGATGAAATCAAAGTTTTGGCTCATATACAAACAAACATCCATAGCAAATTTTGATAAAGTGGCAGCAACGCTACTCATGGCAAAAGCTACTGTTTTCTCTGCTTTTCCGCGGCTCATTTGTGCGGCAACGGCATTAAATTTTAACGTTTCAAAACCTAACTCCTGCGTGGTAAAAGTTCTGTTGATAGGAAAGGAACTTCCGTAACCAGCAGCAGATCCCAACGGATTTTGATCTACAATTTTTAATGCTGCGTTTAGCATCGTTACATCATCTATTAAACTTTCGGCGTAAGCAGAAAACCACATTCCGAATGACGACGGCATCGCGATTTGCAAATGCGTATAACCTGGTAATAAAACATTTTGGTGCTTTTCTGCAGATTCCATAAGCAAATCAAACAATGTTTTTACTTGTTCTTTTAAGGCTTTTAGTTCGTCTTTTAAATACAAATGCACATCTACTAAAACCTGATCGTTACGAGAGCGTGCCGTATGGATTTTCTTTCCGGCATCACCCAATTTTACAGTTAATAAATATTCTATTTTAGAATGTACATCCTCAAAACTGTCTTCGATTTCGAAATTTCCTTTTGCAATATCAGCGATAATTTCGTTTAAAGCCTCAACTAGAGAAGTTGTTTCTTCTGAAGTCAACAACCCAATTTGGCCTAACATTTTTGCATGTGCAATCGAACCTAAAGCATCGTATTTTGCGAGAACCAAATCGAGTTCACGATCATTACCAACTGTAAAATGTTCGATTTGTTTGTCTGTTGCAATTCCTTTTTCCCAAAGTTTCATAAGCTGTATGTTTTTTTGCTACACAGAGTTTCTCAAAGAAAAACTCAAAGATTCACAAAGTTTTATTTTAATTTATTGTGTTTCTTATTCACCGAATGTCCTAGCCCCGATAGTAGTGGAAATCCTTTTGTGCCGGGGTTCGGCACAAAAGATTGCAACGGATAGCGGGATTAGCTACTAAATAATATTATAATTTAAAGAAATCTGTTAGTATTTTGATGTACAAGTCGACACCTTCTTCGATTTCGTTGATAAAAATAAATTCGTCTGCTGAATGTGAACGCAGCGTTTCACCAGGTCCTAATTTTAGAGATTGGCAACTCAAAACCGATTGATCTGAAAGGGTTGGCGAGCCATAAGTTGTTCTTCCTAAAGCGATTCCAGCTTGGACCAAACCGTGCTCAATTGGAATAGAAGAAGCGTTTAAATGCATAGATCTTGGCGTAACCTCTGCTTTTACGTTGGCTTTTACGACTTCGAGAATTTCACTGTTCGAATAGCAATCGTTTACACGAATATCAATCACCAAATCACATTCTGATGGCACGACATTGTGCTGTTTCCCAGCATTAATCTGCGTTACAGTCATTTTTACGGGGCCCAAAACCTCTGAAATTTTATCGAATTGATAGTTTTTGAACCATTCCATTACTGGAATTGCTTTGTACAATGAATTGTCGTCGTTTTGATGTGCGGCGTGACTTGCCGTACCTTTTACTTTTACGTCAAGAACTAACAAACCTTTCTCAGCCACAGCCAATTGCATTAAAGTTGGCTCGCCTACTATGGCGCAATCTAAGGTTGGTAAATGTTGCAAAACACTGTTTAAGCCGTTTTTTCCGCTGCTTTCTTCTTCGGCGGAAGCCACAATCACAACATTATGAGACAAGTTTTGATTCTCATAAAAATGTACAAAAGTTGCTAATAATGATACCAAGCAGCCTCCTGCATCGTTGCTTCCTAGCCCGAATAGTTTGCCGTCTTTTTCTATGGCTTTAAACGGATCATTTGTATAGGCTTGATTGGGTCTTACGGTATCATGATGTGAATTCAGTAAAAGTGTCGGTTTGCTTGGGTCGAAATATTTATTGAACGCCCAAACATTATTATTTTCTCTCTTGAAAGGAATTTGATTTTGATTGAACCAGTTTTCTATTAAAAGTGCTGTTTGATCCTCTTCACTTGAAAAGGAAGGAGTTTCAATCAAATTTTTTAATAGACTAATTGCTTCCTGAGTAAGCGTTGCAATATTTTTCATAGTTATGGTTTCTTTGCCGAAAAGGCACGAAGTCACAAAGTTTTAATTAAATCTGTGACATTTTTAATTTGTGTAAATTTCTTAAATTAATATTTAAAATTAATAGCGCAATTCTATTTTTTTGCCACAGATTAAAAGAATTTTCACAGATTTTTAATCCTTTTTAATCCATTAATCTGTGGCATTACCTTTTATAAAGTAATGGTTGTATGCAGAACATCGGGATTTTGAAGCATTTTATGATGCCCTATTTTGATTTTCTGAACGCCTCTTGACAAACTATTAAAACAATTATCCAATTTTGGAATCATTCCGGAATGGATTACTTTTTCGGCTTTTAGTTGTTTATATAAATCTTCGTTTATGGTCGTAATTACCGAAGAATCATCTTCTGAATCTTGTAAAACACCTTGTTTTTCGAAACAATAGGTTAGCGTAACCTCAAAAACTTCCGATAAAGCAATGGATAGTTCACTTGCAATGGTATCGGCATTTGTGTTTAATAATTGTCCGTTTTTATCATGTGTAATGGCACAAAAAACGGGCACAATATTGTTTTCAAGTAATATTTTGAGTAAATTAGTATTGACTTGCTGTACATCGCCTACAAATCCGTAATCTATCGTGGGATGATTTCGTTTTGTCGACTGAATTAAATTCCCGTCTGCGCCTGAAAAACCAATAGCATTATTATCTTTTGCCTGCAATTGCGCCACAATATGTTTGTTGATTTGACCTGCGTAAATCATTACCACGACATCTAGCATTGGGGAATCTGTAATTCGGCGTCCCTCAATCATTTGAGGCACTAAACCAATACTTTCCGCCATTTTTGTGGCCGATTTTCCGCCACCGTGTACCAGCACTTTATAGCCTTGGATCTTAGAAAAATCAGTCAGGAATTGCTCTAATTCTGTTGGGTTGTCAATTATGTTACCGCCAATTTTTATTACTTTAACTTCCATTTTTTAAGATTCTGAGTTGCTAAGTTGGTAAGTTGCTAAGTTTTTTTCTAATTTGATAGAGACTTAGCAACTCAGAACTTTAGCAACTTTATTTATAACTTCTTTAAAATTTTCTGTAAAACCAATTGTGCCGAATAGGTTCTGTTATTCGCCTGCTGAATTACGATTGAATTTTCGCTATCGATCACTTCGTCACTTACTATCACATTACGACGAACTGGGAGGCAATGCATGAACTTTCCATTATTGGTAAGAGCCATTTTCTCTGCTGTAACAGTCCAACTTGGGTCGATATTGGTTACTTTTCCGTAGTCGTTAAAATTGCTCCAGTTTTTTACATACACAAAATCGGCGTTTTCAAATGCTTTATTTTGGTCGTATTCTATTTTGCAATCTTTGATAATTTCCGGACTTAATTCGTAACCCTCAGGATGCGTGATTACAAAATCCATGTCTTTTTGCATCTGCATCATTTCTACAAAAGAATTGGCAACCGCCTGTGGCAAAGCCTTTGGATGAGGTGCCCACGAAAGCACTACTTTTGGTTTGTGTTTTGTTTTGTATTCCTCCATTGTGATGGCGTCTGCCAAAGATTGCATCGGATGACGGACAGCACTTTCCATGTTAACAATGGGCACAGTAGCATGCTTTAAAAATCCTGAAATTACCGTTTCGGCATAATCTTTTTCTTTGTCCATTAAACCTGCAAAGGCACGAATGGCAATAATATCACAATATTGCGACACTACTTCGGCGGCTTCTTTGATGTGTTCTGAAGCACCAGAATCCATGATGGCGCCGTCTTCAAATTCTAACGTCCAGCCTTCATTGGTAAAATTCATTACCATAACATTCATTCCTAAATTTAAAGCCGCTTTTTGCGTACTCAAACGCGTTCTCAGACTCGGATTAAAAAATAACATTCCCAATGTTTTATTTTTTCCTAACTTCTGATTTTTAAGTGGGTTCTTTTTGATTTTTAACGCACTTTTTACCCATTTTGATAATGAGTCGATATCTTGAATTGAAATGTAATTCATTGTTTTTTGTTTAATCGGTTAATGGTTAAATTGTTTATTTGATTAAAAAATTAACTTTATATTTTTCTGTTCTTTGTAGCGCTATCGATTAACCGAATTAACGATTAAACAAATAAACATTGCTACACAATTTTCGTAAACGGAATTTCGTCTTTTAATGCTTTTAAAATAAAATTATCATCCAATCCGTTGACGATCCAGGTTTCTATATTGGCCGCTTTTGCAATTCCGGCCGCTTCAATTTTCGATTGCATTCCGCCTGTTCCGTGTGATGATTTTGATTCTCCAATTTCTTTTTCTAAAGTTTCTAAATCCTTTACTAATTGTATAGTTTCGGGAATTTTATCATAAATGGAATTTTTCGTGTAAATGCCATTTGTATTGGTCGCAATGATAAGAATATCAACATTTAAAAGAACCGCCGTTAAAGCAGCTAGTTTGTCATTATCGCCAAACCGAATCTCATCTGTCGCAACAGTATCGTTTTCATTAATAATTGGAATATAATTATTTTCTACCAAAACATTGATGGTATTGACAATATTTACTTTTGATTGCTCTTTTTCGAAATCTGAATAAGACAATAAACATTGCGATGTCAACAATCCTAAATCACTGAAATTTTCATGAAAAATCCGCATTAAATGAGGCTGACCAATCGAAGCCAAAGCTTGTTTCAATGCAATTTCTTTGCCTTTACTTTCGAGTTTTACAAATTGCTTTGCGGCGGCTATAGCTCCAGAACTCACGATTACAAATTCGTAATCTTTGTTTAAAGCGGCGATTTGCATACCAATATCTTCGATTTTTCCCCGCGAAATATGATTGGTTTCCTTAGTTAAAGTATTGCTTCCTATTTTTAATAAAATCCGCTTTTTTCCCATTTTTATTATTTTAACTGCAGTTTTTTAACCGCAAGTGCGCAAGGTTTTTTTATAATGTTGTGTTTACAAACGCTAAAGTTCACAAAGCTATATCATTAAATAAATTCCAAATTTTTAAATTCCAATAATCAAAAATCAGAAATCGTTAATCATCAATCTAAAATCTAAAATTACCTAATCTGTCCCTCTCCGTAAACATACCATTTATTGGTAACCAAATGTTGCAAACCAATGGGGCCTCTTTGGTGCAATTTATCGGTGCTTATCGCTAATTCTCCGCCCAAACCAAACTGTCCGCCGTCTGTAAAACGAGTCGAAGCATTTTGATAAACCGCCGCCGCATCAACAGCTTCCATAAATTCTTGTGCTACTTTATTCTCTTTTGTGATAATAACAGCCGAATGTCCGCCACAATATTTATTGATTTTTTCGATTGCATGTTCTTCAGAATCAATTGCTCCAATTACAATTTTATAATCTAAAAATTCTTCATACCAAATATCTTCGTTTTGGAATGTTGTTGTATTTTCAAAGCTTTTTAAAGACTCATCCACAATCACTTCTACCTTCGTCTCAATTAAAGCTTCGATCAAAATAGCGGCAAAACCTTCAAAATTGGGTAATCTGGAATCAATTAGCACTTTATCAACCGCATTACACGCCGAAATTTTAGACGTTTTGGCATTTACAATTACTTTCAAAGCCAAATCAGTATCTGCATTTGCATGAACGTAGATAAAATTATTGCCTCGGCCGCTAACAATTACAGGGCAAGTAGCATGTTGTTTGACAAATTCGATTAATTTTTCTCCGCCTCTTGGCACAATCAAATCTACTTTTTGAGTCGGTTTTTCTAAAAAAGCCTGGGTTTCGGCACGATCAAAATTCAAATATTCTACCCAATCTTTAGCAACGCCATTCTCTTCCAAGGCTTGGTGCCACAAACTCACAATCTTTAAATTGGACTGCAACGCTTCTTTTCCTCCTTTTAATAGTATTTTATTTCCGGATTTAAAGGCTATTCCACCAGCTTCGATCGTTACATCTGGTCGAGATTCGTAAATAATCAAAATTGTACCAAAAGCAGCCGTTTTATTAATGACTTTGATGCCATTGTCATGAATAAAATGAAAACGCTCTACTCCAACCGGATCTTCCTGAGAAGCCAATTGATTGAGTGACAAAATCATTTCATCAACCTTTTTATCATCTACTTTTAAGCGTTCTTCCATAGCCAAATCTGAGCCATCGTAAGCCAGTAAATCTTCCTGATTGGTGAGAATTATTTGACTCCGCTCCTGCTCGACCAGCTTTGCCATGGTATGCAAAACTAAGTTTCGTTTTTCGATTGATAATGGATTCATTTTTTTTGTTTAAATGGTTAATCGTTAATTCGTTTAATCGATTAACCAGTTAAACGATTAAATAAATTAACATTATAGCTCTTCCAAACTTTCTTTTAAAGCTACAATAAAGGTATCAATATCTGCTTTTTTTACTGTTAATGGTGGTAAAATTCTCAAGAGATTTTTATTGCTGGCACTTCCTGTAAAAATATGTTTCTCCATAATTAGTTTTTTTCTCAAGGCGCTTACATCAAAATCAAATTCAACTCCGAGCATCAAACCTTTACCTTTTACTTGTTTGATTCCAGGCACTTGTTTGATTTGTTCTGAAAAATAAGCCGAAACTTCGTTTACATTGTCTTGTAGTTTCAATTTTTCCATGACATCCAGAACCGCAATTCCAGCTGCACAAGACAAATGGCTTCCGCCGAAGGTTGTTCCTAATAAACCGAAACTTGCCTCGAATTTTGGAGAAATCAAAATTCCTCCCACCGGAAAACCATTCCCCATTCCTTTCGCAACCGAGATAATATCAGCATTGATTCCGTGATGCTGGAAAGCGAAAAACTTTCCGCTTCTTCCGTAGCCTGATTGTACTTCATCCAAAATCAAAACAACATCGTGTTTTTTACATGCTTTTTCCAAAGCTTGAAAAAATTCTGTTGTTCCCTGATCTAAACCTCCAACGCCCTGAATTCCTTCGATAATTACAGCAGAAACATCCCCTTTTGCAAGTTCTGCTTCGACTAATTCGATTTGGTTAAGAGGTAAAAAAGTCACAACTTGCTGTGCATTAATTGGGGCTACAATTTTTTTATTGTCTGTAACCGCAACGGCGGCAGAAGTTCTTCCGTGGAAAGAATTATCAAAAGCGATAATTCTCGATTTCCCGTTATGGAAAGAGGCTAATTTCAAGGCATTTTCATTCGCTTCAGCACCAGAACTGCACAAAAACAACTCATAATCTTCTAAACCCGAAAGCTTGCCTAATTTCTGCGCCAATTCAACCTGCAAAGGATTCTGAATCGCATTCGAATAAAATCCTAAATGATCTAATTGATTTTTTAATTTTTCTACATAATCAGGTTGCGTATGGCCAATCGAAATCACACCATGTCCGCTATATAAGTCTAAATATTCCACTCCGTTAATGTCTGTAATCGTGCAATCTATTGCTTTTACAGGCGTTATATCATATAATGGGTAAACGTTGAATAAATTCATCTTGTTTTTTGTTTATTTTGTTTCAGGTTTCATGTTTCAAGTTATACACAACGTAAAACTTGGAACTTTAAACTTGAAACTATTGTTAAGCTTCCTGTTTCTTGTTTCATGTTACCTACAGAAAGTGGAACCTGAAACTTTAAACCTGAAACAAATTTTTCCTAAAATCCGCTTGGTTTCAAATGTAAACCTGTGGTTTCTTCTAGTCCGAACATTAAATTCATGTTTTGAATCGCTTGTCCCGAAGCACCTTTGGTTAAGTTATCAATGATTGAAGTGATTAAAATCCGGTTCCCTTTTTTTAATAAACTGATGATACATTTGTTGGTTTGAACGACTTGTTTCATGTTGATGTTTGTCGTTGTAACGGTTACAAAAGGCTCACTTTTATAGTAATCTTCGTATTTGGCAACCAAATCTTCTAAACTTTCATCAGAAGTCGTATACAAAGTCGCGAAAATTCCTCGAGTAAAATCTCCTCTATTCGGAACAAAAATCAGTTCGTCTGAAAAATCTGCTTGCAATTGATTCACACTTTGGTAGATTTCTCCCAAATGTTGGTGTTCAAAAGCTTTGTAATGCGACATGTTATTGTTTCTCCAGCTAAAATGCGAGGTTTCGGCAAGACTTACACCAGCACCCGTACTTCCAGTAGTCGCATTAATATGAACGTCATTTTTTAGCAAGTTATTTTTAGCCAAAGGCAATAAAGCCAACTGAATCGCCGTAGCAAAACAACCCGGATTTGCAATGCAATTTGCTTTTTTTATAGCCTTTTTATTCAATTCAGGTAAGCCGTAAACGAATTCTTTTCCTTCGAAATGAGCATCTTTGGTCAATCTGAAGTCATTTCCTAAATCGATGATTTTAGTGTGACTCGCAAATTGATTTTCTTTCAAAAAAGAAATCGATTTTCCGTGACCCAAACATAAAAAAACCACATTTACATTGGGATTAATAGTATCTGTAAAATTCATTTCGATATCCCCCATCAAATCGTGATGCGCCACAGAAAGTGGTTTCCCCGAATTGGTCGTACTGTAAACAAAATCGATGTTTACATGGGGATGATACATTAATATTCTGATGAGTTCTCCGGCTGTGTAGCCAGACCCACCAATTATTCCGATATTAATCATGGTTTAAATGATTTACAGATGAAAATATATTTTGTGCATTTCCTAAAATCTTAATAAATCCTTTGGCATCATTAGACGTCCAAGCATTGTTCATCTCACCGTATTGTCCAAAACCTGTATTCATCAAATCATTATCAGATTCAATTCCGTCAAGCGAAAAATGATATGGTTTTAGTGAAACGGTTACAACTCCATTTACAGTTGCCTGCGTGTCTTGCAAAAATGTTTCGATGTTACGCATTACAGGATCTAAAAACTGACCTTCGTGAAATAACATTCCGTACCAGTTTCCTAATTGCTCTTTCCAGTATTGCTGCCATTTACCCAATGTATGTTTCTCTAATAAATGGTGTGCTTTGATAATAATTAAAGGAGCAGCAGCCTCAAAACCAACTCTTCCTTTAATTCCGATAATGGTATCACCTACGTGAATGTCACGCCCGATTGCGTAAGCGTTTGCCAGTTTTTCAAGCGCAACAATATTGTTTGAAGGTTTGTCGATGGTACCATTTATACCTACCAATTCTCCTTTTTCAAAATGCAAAGTCACTTTTTCTTCGCCTTCTTTTTGCAATTGCGAAGGATATGCTTCACTTGGCAACGGTTTACCCGACGTCAAAGTCTCTTTTCCTCCAACACTGGTTCCCCAAAGTCCTTTATTGATAGAATATTGTGCTTTCTCCCAAGAATAATGTACTCCGTTTTGAGCCAAATAATCTACTTCTTCCTGTCTCGAGAGTTTCAAATCTCTAATTGGGGTGATAATTTCAATTTCGGGAGCAATAGTTTGGAAAATCAAGTCAAAACGAATTTGATCATTTCCTGCGCCTGTGCTTCCGTGCGCGATAGCGCTTGCACCCACTTTTTTGGCATATTTTATAGCTTCAATAGCCTGAAAAACACGCTCAGCACTAACTGATAAAGGATACGTATTGTTTTTTAATACGTTTCCGAAAATCAAATATTTTATCGCTTTGTCATAATATTTATCTACAATGGTTAAGTTAGCGTGTTGCGCGCTTCCTAATTCGTAGGCTCTTTTTTCAATTGCTGATAATTCTTCAGCATCAAATCCTCCTGTATCTACTAGTACGGTATGCACTTCGTATCCTTTTTCGTTTTTTAAATATTTCAAACAATACGAGGTATCCAATCCTCCACTATAAGCTAATACAACTTTTTTCATTTTTTATAATTTAGGCCAATACTTTCGTATTCAGCAAGTTTGAGATTTCGTTTTAATTAATATTCTTAGGATAAAAAACCGAAAGACAGCATTTTATTCAAAAATAAAGATTGCTTAATTTTTTTCAATCTTTTCAAAACAGCTTCATTAAAAGGATGTCTTGGCGGATCTTTTTGTTTTTCTTTAGGATCGTACAACATTCCAGTACATAGACACATTTTATTCTCTTTGCTTTTTAGAATTTCATAATTCGTACAGGTTTTACAGCCTGACCAAAAACTCGGATCTGTGGTAAGCTCTGAGAATGGCACAGGTTTATAACCTAAATCAGAGTTGATTTTCATGACAGCCAAACCGGTTGTAATACCAAATATCTTGGCATCTGGATATCTTTTTAGTGAATAATCAAACACTTTTGACTTGATTTTTTTGGCTAAACCTAAGCTTCGGTAATCCGGATGCACAATTAAGCCGGAATGTGCCACGAATTTTCCGTGTTGCCAACTTTCGATATAACAAAAACCTGCAAATTTTCCGTCTGCCAAAGCAATCATCGCATCACCGCTCGACATTTTTTTCTGAATGTATTCAGGAGTCCTTTTAGCAATCCCCGTACCTCTTAATAAGGCCGATGATTCTATCGTGTCGCAAATTTCTTGCGCAAATTTGAAGTGTTCTTCCTGAGTAACA
This sequence comes from Flavobacterium geliluteum, assembly GCF_017948595.1. Taxonomy (GTDB): domain Bacteria; phylum Bacteroidota; class Bacteroidia; order Flavobacteriales; family Flavobacteriaceae; genus Flavobacterium; species Flavobacterium flavipigmentatum. The sequence continues at coordinate 13,907 of NZ_JAGFBV010000009.1, forward strand.
ACAATAGAGATTTTCATTTCAATAGTTGAAGTTAGAGTTATAAATTAAAGCATTTTGTTGAGTTTGAAATCTGAAAACCAATACAATAAAAATAGACAAGACAGAAGTAACTTTCTTAAAATCAAATAGTTGATTTAAAAAATTAAGAACACAATATGTACTTTTAGGATAGGTTTGCCCAATGGACAAATGATGTGATTTCAAAATGAAAAATGAATATAAATAAATACGCGGCGAAAAACTCTGTGAATACTATAGAGATAGCATCCGTACTTCGGGAGAAGTAGCAGGTGAGTTTGTCCGTGACAAAGAAGTTGTATGTAAACTTATTTTATTCATCGGTGCAAAAATACACTATTTTTTTATTCGTAAAACAAATTTTTAAAATTCTAACATATTTTTATCATATTGTGATTTTTGATCACAAAAAAACCCGATAGTAATCATTAACTATCGGGTTTTCAGAATTTTATTATTTTAAAAAATTACTTTTTAGTAAACGGAATCACCTGCCCATTATCTAAAATAATCATATCAAAACCTGTTTTAGCTTCATTAAATTTAAATTTTAGCCCCGCACGTTTCGATTCAAAACTATCTTTTTCGCCTGCTATTGGCTCTAAAGTAAACTTTGGATAATTGGTAATTTCGGCATTCAAAGTGCTATTTTTCTCTGTAAGCTCGATTGTTAAAGGTGCTGTTGGTGTAGAAAAAAGACCTAAATATCCGTCTAAAACAATGTCTTTTTCTACTTTCCCTGTTCCTGTTGTCCAAACATTATTACTTTCGTTATAATCCGGAAAAACGTGATCTGGATCTAATGTTATGCTCTCTATTTCTTCTGTAGAATTATGCTTGAAAGACCAGTCTTTGTTACGTTGCCATATTTCGACCGGCAATTTAACTCTTTGTACTTTTCCGCTTTTTGTTTTCACATCCAAAACAATTGGCATAGGCATTTTATCAAAATTTTCAACTGTAATGATAACGCCTTTGGCAGGATCATTTTTTACATATTTGACAGAATTGATGCCTTGGTCAAAACGCCAGTTATTTACGAACCAGCTTCTCCAGAACCAACTTAAATCTTCTCCAGCAACATTTTCGATAGTTCTAAAAAAATCATCAGGAGTTGGATGCTTGTACGCCCAACGCTCTATATAAGTACGCAATGCTTTATCAAAACGTTCCTCTCCCAAAACTTGCTCTCTCAAAATTACCAATCCTGCGCCAGGCTTTGCATAACATAAAACGCCAATATTGGCTTCTTTCATATTATCTGGCGAACTCATAATTGTTTCTAATTTTGGACTCGTAAAATATTCTGCCTCTTGATGTAAATTAGCCGCTGGCTGTTTGTACTCACCATTATTAAAGTCATAAGAGCTTACAGAATTGATAAAAGTGTTAAAACCTTCATCCATCCAAGCAAATAAACGCTCGTTTGACCCCACAATCATCGGGAACCAAATATGTCCAAACTCGTGATCGGTTACTCCCCATAAATCATCTCCTTTAGCCTTCCATCCGCAGAAAACAATTCCAGGATATTCCATACCACCTTCGTTTCCTGCCACGTTTGTAGCTGCTGGATAAGGATATTCAAACCATCTTTTAGAATAATTTTCGATAGATGCTTTGGTGTATTCTGTAGAACGACCCCAAGCCTCATTACCGGAACTTTCTACAGGATAAGCAGACAATGCCAACGCTTTTTTGCCACTTGGCAAGTTAATTTTTGCTCCGTCTAAAATGAAAGCCGGAGAAGATGCCCAAGAAAAATCACGAGCATTTTTTATCTGATAATGCCACGTTTTTTCAGCGGTTGCATTTGTATTTGCTGTTGCGGCCACTTCATCAGCAGAGCGAATAACAATCGTTTTGTCACTTTGCTTTGCATCATTGTATTTTTTTAGCTGTTCTGCCGAAAAAACCTGAGAACCGTTGATCAACTCACCAGAACCTACCACATAATGATTGGCCGGCGCTGTAATTTTTACATCAAAATCACCGTATTCTAAGTAAAACTCAGAAGCTCCCAAATACGGATTTGTGTTCCAGCCTCGTACATCATCGTACACACACATACGCGGGTACCATTGTGCGATTGTAAAAATCTTTCCGTTTTTGGTTTCTAAAACTCCCATTCTATCCGATCCTTCAAACGGAGCGATAAAAGAGAATTCTATTTTAATTTTTACAGAACCTCCTTTAGAAGCCAATTCTCCTGGAAGAAAAATTTGCATTCTGGTGTCGGTCACAATATATTTTGCCTCTACCTCTGTCTTTGTTTTTCCACCAGAAATAACTTTAACCGATTTGATTTTATTTCCGCCATCAAAAACCTGACCCTGAGCACCATTACGACTTCCTGTCAAGGGCAAAATTGCATTTCCCCTTGAATCTGATTTGAATAAATTTTGGTCCAAATTCAACCAAACAAACGATAATTTATCAGGACTATTATTAGTATAAGTAATTTCATCGGTACCAATAATTTCATTGGTAGCATTGTTCAACTTTACCGTTATCGCATAATCGGCTCTGTTTTGCCAATACTCAACACCTGGCTGACCACTTGCAGAACGAGTTGGTGTGCCATTTTTTGTGTAAAAATGAGGTGCAAACGCATCATGATAATCATAGTTATTAACCGGAGTCGCGGCTCCTGTAGATGGGGTTTGTTGCGCCCAAACAGAAGACATTCCAGCAAACAAAGCCATCGTTAAAAAGGCTTTTAAGGTTTGTTTTTTCATACTTTTTAGCTATTTATCTAGCAAATTAATGAAAAAAAAAGGTATTTATATAGAAAAATTAAAGCGTAAATTTATTTTCGAATAAAATTTATGAAATTAATAATTTGAAAGTTTTTTTTAGAAAAGATAAAATTTATCAAATATATTTACAATGTAAAAAACTAATCCTTTTCAATCGTAAAATTTTGATCACAACCCTATCCAATGCAACACTGAGTGCTTCTATAAAACATAAAGGAGCCGAATTATATTCTTTAAAAAACCATGAAAACCAACAGTACATCTGGGAAGGTGATCCCGCATTTTGGGGCAAACATTCCCCTATTCTTTTCCCAATTGTAGGCACTTTAAAAAATAATACTTTTACCATTGATGGAAAAAAATATCAATTACCAAGACACGGTTTTGCTCGTGATATGGAATTTCAATTGATTGAAAAAACCGAAAATAGTGCCACTTTTTCATTACTCGCAACTGCAGAAACACTTTTGAATTATCCTTTTGAATTTGAATTGCAAATTATTTACACCCTGGAAGAAAATGACTTGGTTATTGCTTATAAAGTAGTTAATAAAAATAATTCGAAATTGCCTTTTTCTATTGGTGCACATCCTGCCATTGCTCTGCCGGGTGATTTTGAAAGTTATGCTTTTGAATTTGAAAAAGAGGAGAAACTAACATTTTTTCTGCTTGAAAATGATTTAATTTCGAATACCACCAAAACTTTAGAGACCACAAAAAATGTAGTACCCTTGACGTTTGAGCTGTTTAAAAATGACGCTTTGATTTTTAAAAATCTAAAATCTAAATCCTTGAGTATTCTTAAAAATTCAAAACCGTATGTAAAAGTTGATTTTGAAGATTTTCCGAGTTTAGGGCTCTGGACAAAAGATCAAGCTCCGTTTGTCTGTATCGAACCTTGGTTAGGTTACTCGGACACGACTGATAATTCTGGTGATTTATTCGAAAAAGAAGGAATTTTTATTTTGGATGCTCATCAGACTTTCGATGCAAAATTTAGTATCACAATATTATAACGCAAAAAAATGCTAATATTCAATTTTAATCCATTTCCAGTAATTACAACTGAGCGTTTGCTTTTAAAACGCATAACAAATGAGGATGTTGCAGAAATTTTTGAACTACGTTCGAATCCTGAAACGATGAAATATATCCCGAGACCTTTGGTAAAAACAACCGAAGATGCTCTGGAACATATCACTATGATCGAAGATAAAATTGAAACAAATACCGGTATAAATTGGGGAATAACACTCAAAGGAAACCCGAAGTTACTCGGAATTATAGGGTATTACAGATTGCAGCCCGAAAATTATCGTGCCGAAATTGGTTATATGTTATTACCTAATTATCACGGAAAAGGAATCATTCCGGAAGCGATAAATAAATTGATTGATTATGGTTTTGATGAGTTACATCTGCACTCAATAGAAGCTGTTATTGATCCGGAGAATCTTGCCTCAGAAAAGGTCTTGCAAAAATGTGGTTTTGTAAAAGAGGCACATTTTAAAGAATCTGACTTTTATGAAGGTCGTTTTTTAGATAAAGTAATTTACTCATTATTAAAGAGTAAGTAATTTTAACACTTTAAGAAAAAAACAATTCTCGTTAAATTATACTATTTTGACAATAGTAAATAGGCAGTTTACGTTATATTTGCACGCGAAATAATAAATTCTGCATTATACCTGCACTTATAAAATCTCTTCCATGAAAAAATTATTGATTTTAATTTTTGTTTTTGTTACTGTAACATCCCAAAGCCAGACTTATTTAAAATTTAATGCCGTTTCTGCATTAATTTTAGTTCCTAATGTTGGAATTGAAACCAGTATTGGCAAAAAAACTACTTTTAGCGTTGATGTTATGGCTTCTTTTTGGGAATCTTTTAATGGACATAGTCCGATGAAACTTTACACGCTGACTCCTGAAGTTCGTTACCATTTTAAAGAAAAATACAACGGATTTTATGTAGGAGGCCATGCAGGTCCAGACGTTTACGAATTACAGAAATGGAATTATTTTGACACTAATAAATACGAGCATGGTTTTGGTTATCGATTAGGAGTTACCGTGGGTTATAATGTAAAAGTAAGTGATAAATTGTTACTGGATATTTTTGCAGGAGGCGGATGGCATCAAGGTTTTTACCACGGATATTACAACGACGGAACGCCTGGAAGGTACGAAAAAGCAAAAAACTGGAATAAAAGCGGCGAATGGCTTCCGTACCGCGGAGGTGTAATGCTTTCGTACAAACTTAACTAGTTTTCAGGAAACTTCGGAATTGATTTTATATACAATTCTTCTACCTTCTTGCGCGCCCAATCTGTTTTTCTTAAAAAAGTTAAACTCGATTTTACACTTGGATTTGATGTAAAACACTTTATCGGAATCAATTCTGCTAAAGTATCAAAACCATAAAAAGTAACTAGGGTTTCGACTATTTTTTGAAGTGTAAGGCCGTGTAAAGGATCTTTTGACTGGTTTTGCATCTTAGAAATTTAGAATAACAATAAAAAGACCGTTCTCTAAAAAAGTACGGTCTTCTTTTTTTTACAAAATTAGTAAATTGTAATCTAAATCAATCTACAACTTCTTAGAATATAAATTTAAATCCAACTGAAAGTGGAGAAGTCAAATTGGGGTTGCTTCCGCCCAAAGCACTATTGTAAAATGAGTCTACATTTGCTACATGCGCAAGTCCGAAATTAGTAACTGTCGTTTTTTCACCTGTTTTAGGATCTAATGTTGTAGAAGTAAAATTGGCCAAATCATAAGAAAACTCTACAGAGAAATTTTTGGTTACAAAATAATCAAAACCGCCAGATACGGCCAGACCAAACTGAGTTACTTTTAACTCACTTTCTTTCTCTTTTCCTGTTATAACCGGCAGTGCCAATTGTCCGAAAAAGTATAAAGAACCGGCAACATTCCAATATTTTCTTGCCAAAGGCTCAATAACAATTAAATCGGTTTTTGCAGCAGTTCCTGCATCCGAATCAGATTTTATATTGATATAACCAACACCAGCACCCACAGCAACAGATGGTGTAATAAATGTACCTACAATTGGCAATACAGACATACTCGTATTCTTAGCATCGGCCGTTTTAGTTTGCTGATAACCAAATTGCGATGTAGCAAACCATGTACCTTTTAAACCCTGATTAGTATCTTGCGCTTTTGCTATTAAACCAATTAAAACAATACTTACGAATGTTAAAAAATTTTTCATTTTAAATTTATTTTTGAAATTATTTAACAAAATTACCAGGAAGGTTGTCGGGTAGAAATGATTAAAATCATAGATTAAAAAAAATCTTTCATTATATTTGATGACGTAAAAGTTTTCAATTTTGCATACCTTTGCTACTATGTTAAAAACAGTCAATATACTTAATAAAAGAGCCCGTTTTGATTTTGAAATAATCGATACCTACACTGCTGGGATCGTTTTATCCGGTACCGAAATCAAATCGATACGACTAGGAAAAGCCAATATCACCGAAAGTTTTTGTGAGTTTAGCAATCTCGAATTGTTTGCGATCAATACTTATATCGAAGAATATACCTTTGGAAACCAATTCAATCATAAATCAAGAAGCGAAAGAAAATTGCTTTTGAATAAAAAAGAGCTAAAAACTCTTCAAAAAAGTGTTCAGGCAAAAGGATTAACAATTGTTCCGCTTAAATTGTTTACCAACGAAAAAGGTTTGGCCAAGCTTCAAATTGGTCTTTGTAAAGGAAAGAAAAACTACGATAAACGCGAATCGCTGAAAGAACAGGATACGAAACGTGATTTGGACCGTATAAAAAAAGCATACAATTAAAAAAAGTCCAAATTTGAAAAGTCTTAAAATCAAAAGACTAGAGCACTTTTATTCCTTAATTCAATAAGAAAACAATATTTACAGTATTGTTTTTTTTATCAAAAGAAAATGACTCAATTTGTCAAGACTTTTTTAAACACGTTTTTTAAATGAAAACACTTCTTAAAAATGCTCGTGAGCAAAAAGGATTTAAAACTCGTGAAGTAGCGCAAATTCTGGGTATTGATCAGGCTTTGATTAGTAAATTTGAAACGGGAACTCGAAAACCAACCAAAGAACAAGTAACAAAATTGGCGCAGCTTTTAGAAATAGATTATGAGACGATCATGATCGCATGGCTAAAGGAAAAAATTCTTTACGAAATTGGCAACGAAGAATTTGCCTTGAAAGCTTTACTGCTCGCAGAAAAAGAACTTCAGAAAAATAAAAAAACAATCCATTCTACATTTTTAACCACGATACAAAGCGTTCTGGACGAAATTGAAACTTTAAAACAACAAATTCAGTCCTTTCACCATTTTGATTTACACCGTATTTCTAAAATCCTCGAATTAGAATTTATCTCTGAAAGTAATCGTTTGAATGGAAACTCGCTAACATTAGAAGAAACTAAATCTGTTATAAATGAAGGACAAACCATTGCCGGAAAAAGCATGAATGAACATCTTGAAGCCATTAATCTTCACGAATCAGTTGCTTACATTAAAGATTTAAATCAGAAAAAAATACCCATCACCGAAAAAGATTTTCTAAACATTCATAATCTTGCTTTGAGAGGTATAAAACCAGAAAAATCAGGGAAATATAAAAACGATCCAGAAATCATTCGTGAAATGAATTTGTTTTTTAATTGGTACGAAACCAACAAAAATAACCTGCATCCAATACTTTTGTCATCAGAAGCACATCTAAAAATCCTGACAGTCCTTCCTTTTGAAAAAGGCAATCTACAAATAGCAAATTTATTGATGAACTGGATTTTACTTCAAAATGGGTATGTTTTTGCTACCATACAAGGAGATGAAAAACATAAAAATGAATATTTACAGGTTGTGGAACAATTTCAGAACACGAATGATAAATCTTTTTTTGTAAATTATATTCTTCAAATCGAAAAAGAAAATCTAATTCGCGCCATTGACTTAGTCTCCAAATAAAAATTAAAAAAAACTTTCTTTGCTTAATTTTTATCTTCTAATAAGGGAACAAATCGAAATTCTCCAAACTCATGTTTTTCAAATTGTGTCTCGTTTTTACGGATCAATAATGTCATAATCTGCACTTGTTCTCCCAACGGAATAACCAACCTGCCTCCTATTTTAAGCTGCGCCATCAAAGGCTGCGGAATAAAGGGCGCACCCGCTGTCACTATAATTCCATCAAATGGCGCATGATGTGGCAAACCTTTATAGCCATCACCAAAAGAAAGATGTTTTGGTCGAATATTGAGCTTAGGAAACAAAATAGAGGTTTGTTTGAACAACTCGTTTTGTCTTTCTACACTATATACTTTTGCTCCCAACATGCATAAAACTGCTGTCTGATAACCAGAACCAGTGCCAATTTCGAGAATTTTGTGCTCTTTTTTCACTTCCAGAAGTTGAGATTGAAAGGCTACTGTGTAAGGTTGCGAAATAGTCTGCCCTGCTCCTATCGGAAAAGCCTTGTCCTGATAAGCATAATCTTCAAAACTTGAATTCAGAAAAAGGTGTCTTGGGATCTTTTTTATCACATCCAAAATAGCTTTATCGGTAATTCCTTTTTGTTCTAAAGTGCTTACTAATTGATTGCGAAGTCCTTGATGTTTGGCTGTATCTTTCAAAATTGATGTAATTATTTTTGGTAAAAATAAGAAAGTAAATCAATTTTAAATGCTTTCGTAAAGAATGTTTTCAACTCAGAAACTTCTTTCAAATTGCCAAAATTGCAAATCATTTACCACTCAAATGCTTGTATTAACCGTTCGTCATTTTTTTTAAATTTTCATTACATGTGTTCCTACTTTTGAATCATCAAACAAGAAATAATAACTTAAAAAAAAACAATCAAATCATCAATCAAATAAATCAAATCAATTAATTAATCACTAAAATCAAAAACCATGGAAACTAAAAAAGAAGTAAACGTTTACAAAATTGCAAAATCATTTGTAGTAGGATTTGCAGTAGGATTTTCACTTTATAAATTCTTTACACTCATCGTATTCAAATAATCATTAATTAAATCATCAATCAAAAAACATCATTTATGAAAACAAATACATTAAAAAAAAAAATAGCTTTTATATCTGTTGGGCTAATTTTTTCGAGCAACTCTTTTGCACAGAGCAAACAAGAAAAAGCACCTTCTGTTCCAGTTACAGATACTTATTTCGGAATTAAAGTTGAAGATAAATATCGAAATCTGGAAGACTTAAAAAATGAACAAACTCTTACCTGGCTGAAAAGTCAAGCTGATTATACTAACAACATTTTAAATTCAATTCCGGGAAAACAAACCCTTATTGATGAGTTGACTTCTATAAACGACAGAGTTACTGAAGCGATTAGCGGGGTGCAAATTATGGAAGATGGAACTTATTTTTATCAAAAAACAACACCAAAAGATCAAGTAGCAAAATTGTATAAACGAAATGGTTTAAAAGGAAAAGAAATTTTAATTTTTGATCCTGAAAGCCTAAAAGGTGAAGAAAAAGACACTTTTAAGATTAGTTCTTTTTCTCCAAATAAAAGTGGAAAACTTATTGGAGTAAACATTTCAAAAAACGGTGGTGAGATGAGTGAAATGCTACTAATAAATGTAGCTGATAATAAAATTCTATCTGATAAAATTGATAAATTGAGATTTGGCTATGCCAATTGGCTGAAAGATGATAAGTCTTTTATATACATTCAATCTCCGACAACAGAGATTCATGATGTAAAAGCGCAAATGAATATTGTGACCAAATTGCATGTCGTTGGTACCGATATTGCTCAGGATAAAGTGATTTTTTCTAAAGCAATGTATCCCGAATTGAATGTTACAGACGAAGAAATTCCTGTTCTAAGTTATGATCCAGATAGTGATATGCTTTTCTTTTCTCCATCTTCGGTAAACTTTAATATAAAATTATTTATAGCAAAAGGTTCTGATTTATATAAAAATAAAATAACATGGAAATTATTGACGGACAGAAAAGATGAAATTAAAGCTTTTGCATTTAGCCATAAGGACATTTATTTTTATACAACTCTAAATTCTCCTAAATTTAAAGTTACGAAAACAAGTATTAATAATCCAAATTTAGCAACGGCAACACTTGTAATTCCAGAAGATAAAGAAGCGAATTTAAATCCGATTACGATTACCAAAGATGGAATTTTTTATACCAAAACAAAAAACGGAATTGAAAGCAAATTATACTTTACTGATTTTGATGGTAAAAAACATAAGGAAATTAAAACACCAAAAAAATCTGCTACAATAGTTCTAACTTCCAGAGGAAGTAAATTTTCAGATTTATGGGTTAGAACAACTGGCTGGACAACAAAAGGAGAACGTTACAAATATGATATAAAAACAAATACGTTTATCAGAGAAGAACTTTCTACCATTACTGAATATCCAGAATTTGAAAATTTTGAAATTGAAGAACTAATGGTAAAATCGTATGATGGTATTGAAGTTCCGCTTTCGATTATTTATAAAAAAGGAATTAAAAAAGACAAAAATAATCCTGTTTTATTCTACGGTTACGGCGCTTATGGAATGTCAATGTCTCCAAGTTTCAATCCAAGTTTGCTTTTATGGGTAGAAAGAGGCGGAATACTTGCTATTGCCCACGTAAGAGGTGGCGGAGAATTGGGCGAAAAGTGGCATTTGGATGGGCAGAAAAGTACCAAACAAAACACATGGAAAGACGTTATTGCTTGTACTGAATATATGATTAAAGAAGGATACACAAACACAACAAAAACAGTTATTTACAGTCGAAGTGCAGGAGGAATATTTGTTGGAAGAGCCATCACAGAAAGACCTGATTTGTATGCTGTAGCAATTCCTGGAGTAGGTAGCATGAATACTGTAAGAGGAGAAAATACACCAAACGGACCAGCAAATATACCAGAATTCGGAACTATGAAAGATGAAAATGATGCTAAAGCGCTAATCGAAATGGATTCTTATTTGCAATTGAAAGAAGGTGTAAAATACCCAGCAACCTTGACTACAGCAGGTTTTAATGATCCAAGAATCATTGTTTGGTCGCCAGCTAAATTTGCAGCCAGACTGCTAGAAGTAAATACTTCTAAGAAACCCACTTTGTTAAAAGTAGATTATGAAGCAGGACATTTTGGAGGAGCTTCAAAACTAAAATCTTACGAGGAAGTTGCAGATATTTTAAGCTTTGCACTATGGCAAGTTGGGCATCCTGATTTTCAACCAAAAAATAATTAGATAATAATGTAACTTTGGCAATAGCAATTATTGCCAAAGTTTTTAAACTTAAAATAATGGTTAAATTCGTAATCGCTTTTGCTATAGTACTTGTAAAATGGTTTTCACAAATTTAAATTTATATTTGAATAAAAATAATAGCAAAAACACTAGTAATCCTAGTAGTTGCAGTTTGTCTGATTTTTGTATCTGTAATTTATGCTGGATATAAAATGCCTTTTGAATGTTAAATAAACAGTAAAATGCTTAAAAAAAAGAAATATATTTTTGTCTTAGTTCAAATCATCATCTGGACTATCTATTCGGGTATAATTCTTATTCCTCAAATTATTTTTCCGAAATTAAATGTTTTAGGATATAAAAATTGGCAGCTTCTTCTTGATTTTTTTTTCAATATTTGCTTCCTTACTGCTGTTTCAATGGTTTTAAAACTTGTTTATGACCGCTATATAAAATTAGACGATTTTAAGTTTTGGGAAATCATCAAAATGATTTTTTTGATTTTTGCATCTGCAATGCTTTATTATGGTACGCTGATGGCTTACAATTACTTTATGCTCAATTATATTTATCAAAGGCCCGAAGTTTTTGACCATCCTACGCAATCCGCAAAACAACAAGTCATTTTTATTTTTGCAATGGGATTCCTTTTCTTTCTTTGGATAATTGTGTACACTATTTACAAAACAACTTCGCAGATCAAAAACAATAAAATGGATCGAATGGAAATTGAAAACAATTTGAAAGATTCGCAATTAAACGCTTTGAAAGGCCAGATCAATCCCCATTTTATGTTTAATAGCCTGAATAATATTCGGGGATTAATTTTAGAAAATCCTGAAAAATCAAGAGAGATGATAACCCGATTATCTGAAATGCTTCGCTATTCTCTAACAAAAAATGATATAACTAAAATTGCTTTGGAAGAAGAAATCGAAATGGTAGAAAATTTTATTGAAATTTCGAAAATACAGCTAGAAGAGCGTTTAAATTTTACTTCTGAAATAGAAAAAAACACTCTGAAATTAGAAATACCGCCTATGATTATTCAAATGTTAATAGAGAATGCTGTAAAACACGGAATTTCAAAACTAAAAGATGGAGGCCAGATTTCATTACAAACAAAACTAGAAAATAACAGCTTGCTCATATTCGTTTCAAATACAGGAATGCTTACTATTGAAAAAGATTCTACTCAATTAGGAATCAAAAATATTGAAAAAAGACTGCAATTAATTTATGGCGAAAATGCTAGTTTTAAATTGCAGGAAATAAAAAATGAAGTAATTGCAAAAATAATTATTCCAATACTTTAAGTATGAAAAAAATAAAAGCTGTTATAGTTGAAGATTCTCGATTGGCACGAAATGAATTGAAAGAATTACTAAAAAATCATCCTGAAATCGAAATTATCGGGGAAGCTGAAAATGTCGATTCCGGTTTTACGCTGATACAGGAAACTCAGCCCGATTTGCTATTTTTAGATATAAATATGCCCGAAAAAGATGGTTTTGAACTATTGGAAATGCTGGACAAAGTACCCATCACGATTTTTACGACTGCTTTTGACGAATATGCCATTAAATCATTCGAATACAATGCCTTAGATTATTTACTAAAACCAATAAATCCAAAAAGATTTGCTCAGGCAATCGAAAAAGTAGAACAAAATCTTATTGAAAAAGTAGAACAAAATAGCAAGAAACTCACTTTAAACAATCAGATTTTTATACGAGATGGCGAAAAATGCTGGCTAGTAAAAATTGCTGATATTTTTTTATTTGAAGTAGATGGCAATTATACCAAAATATTTTTTCAGGACGAAAAAGCAATAATAAATAAGTCCTTAAATAACATTGAAGAAAAACTCCCAGATGATTTTTTCTTCCGAGCCAATCGAAACCAAATTATAAATGTCGAATATATCCTAAAAATAGACCCTTGGTTTAGTGGTAATCTGCTTGTGCATCTTCCAAAAGAATTAAAAGTAGAGATATCCAGAAGACAAACCAATAACTTCAAAGAAAAATTAAGCCTATAAATACATTTAAAATTGTTTAAATAATTTAGACTTTGTAGTAACTAAACTTTTACTTTCAACAAATAAATTATATTTTTGTTTAAAATACATTATCATGTTAAAAGTGGGAGTTTTAGGTGCTGGTCATCTTGGTAAAATACATTTACGCTTATTACAACAGTCTGACAAATACGAATTAGTCGGATTTTATGATGAAAATCAGGAAAACGCCGAAAGAATCTCAAAAGAATTTGGCTATAAAAACTTCAGTACAATTGCAAAATTAATTCATGCTGTTGATGTCATCGATATTGTAACACCAACACTTTCACATTATAAATGTGCAAAAGTAGCGATCAAATCAGGAAAACACATCTTTATAGAAAAACCAATTGCCAATACTGTTGACGAAGCTGAAGAAATTATTGCTCTGGCAAAAGAGTACAATGTAAAAGGCCAGGTAGGTCACGTTGAGCGTTTTAATCCCGCTTTTATTGCTACCAAAAACATGATCGAAAACCCAATGTTTATCGAAACGCATCGATTGGCCGAATTTAATCCTCGTGGTACAGATGTTCCTGTTGTTTTGGATTTAATGATTCATGATATCGATGCTATTTTGAGTGTTGTAAAATCAAAAGTAAAAAATATCAGCGCAAGTGGTGTTTCAGTAATTAGCGATACACCCGATATTGCCAACGCCCGAATTGAATTTGAAAGTGGCTGTGTGGCAAATCTTACTGCTAGCAGAATTTCTATGAAAAACATGCGTAAAACACGTTTTTTTCAGAAAGATGCGTACATTTCTGTTGATTTTCTAGAAAAAAAATGCGAAGTCGTTCGCATGAAAGACGCTCCTGAAACTCCGGGAGATTTTGATATGATTTTGCAAAATGCCGAAGGGGTAAAAAAACAAATCTATTTTACAAATCCTGACGTAGAACAAAACAATGCCATTCTGGACGAATTAGAATCATTTGCAAATGCCATTGTTACCGATACTACTCCAGTTGTTACGCTGGAACAGGCTACAGACGCTTTGCGAGTGGCGTATCAAATTATTGATTGTTTCCAAAAATAATATAAATTATACTCATTAATATTAAGGTTTAAAGCTTGCTGAAAAGTAACTTTAGACCTTAAATTTTAAAAACAAAATACAAAAAAATGAAGACTATAGCAGTAATTGGTGCAGGAACAATGGGTAACGGAATTGCACATACTTTTGCACAAAGTGGTTTTACCGTAAAATTGATTGATGTTTCAGAAAAATCATTAGACAAAGGCATGGCTACTATTGCCGCAAATTTAGACAGAATGTTGTCTAAAGGAACCATTACTCAAGAAGATGTGGCCAAAACCATTACCAATATTATTACCTATACAGACCTAAAAGATGGTGTTGTGGGTGTCGATTTGGTGGTAGAAGCAGCAACTGAAAACGTTGAATTAAAATTGAATATCTTCAAACAATTAAACGAGGCTTGTTCTCATAATACTATTTTTGCAACCAACACTTCTTCGATATCAATTACGCAAATAGGAGCTGTTGTTGCTCATCCTGAAAGAGTTATCGGAATGCATTTTATGAATCCGGTGCCGATAATGAAATTAGTCGAAATCATTCGTGGGTACAATACGAGTGACGAGGTGACCAAAACTATTATGGACTTATCTGTAAAATTAGGTAAAACTCCGGTTGAAGTAAATGATTATCCGGGTTTTGTGGCCAACAGAATTTTGATGCCTATGCTAAATGAAGCAATTGAAACGTTATATAATAAAGTTGCCGGAGTTTACGAAATTGATACGGTAATGAAATTAGGAATGGGACACCCAATGGGACCGCTTCAACTAGCTGATTTTATTGGCCTTGATGTGTGTTTGGCAATCTTAAACGTAATGTACGAAGGTTTCAAAAACCCAAAATATGCTCCTTGCCCTTTATTGGTCAATATGGTAAGAGCCGGAAAACTAGGTGTAAAATCTGGTGAAGGTTTTTATGATTATAGTGAAAGTAAAAAGGCAGAGAAAATCTCTAAGCAGTTTATCCTTTCATAAAAAAAGAAATACTATGTCGATTCAGTCGAATTTAAATACAATCAAAACCAGTTTACCCGAAAAGGTAACATTAGTTGCCGTTTCTAAAACCAAACCTGTTTCTGATTTAATGCAAGCTTATGAAGCCGGACAGCGTATTTTTGGAGAAAATAAAATCCAGGAAATGGCCGAGAAATGGGAACAAATGCCAAAGGACATTCAATGGCACATGATTGGTCATGTGCAAACGAATAAAGTCAAATTTATGGCGCCTTTTGTAAGTTTGATTCATGGCGTTGACAGCTTAAAATTAATGCAGGAAATCAATAAACAAGCTTTAAAAAATAATCGAATTATAGATTGTCTGCTTCAAATATACATTGCCGAAGAGGAATCTAAATTTGGTTTGGATGAAAATGAACTGAACGAATTATTATCTTCATCTGAATTTAAAGAAATGAAAAATATTCGTATCTTGGGGTTGATGGGAATGGCAACTTTCACAGAAGATCAAAACCAAATTAAAAAAGAATTTTTGCAATTAAAATCTATTTTTGATTCGACAAAAAACAAATTAGAATCCGTATCTACTCTATCTATGGGCATGTCCGGAGATTATCTACTTGCAATTGAATGTGGCAGCACCATGGTGAGAATTGGCAGCAGCATATTTGGAGGCCGATAATGTTTTATTGTAGCTGCTAACTGAATACTAAAAACTGAATACCGAACACTGAATTTGTACGCAATATTAGACATAGAAACAACTGGAGGCCAGTTTAATGAAGAAGGAATTACCGAAATCGCCATTTATAAATTTGACGGTCATGAAGTAGTCGATCAGTTTATTAGCCTTGTGAATCCTGAAATTCCGATTCAGCCTTTTGTAGTAAAATTAACGGGGATAAATAATGCTATGTTACGTTCTGCTCCAAAATTTTTTGAAGTTGCAAAACGCATTATCGAAATTACCTCAGATTGCATTATCGTAGCACATAATGCCTCATTTGACTACCGAATTTTACGTACCGAATTCAGACGCTTAGGGTATGATTTTGAAGCCAAAACACTTTGTACGGTTGAACTTGCCAAAAAACTAATTCCAGAACAACCTTCTTATAGCTTAGGAAAACTGGTTCGTGCCCTCGGAATTCCAATGGCAGACAGACATCGCGCCAGCGGAGACGCTATGGCAACGACCAAATTGTTTAAAATGCTTTTAGAAAAAGATCTTGAAAAAACAATCGTAAAAGATTTTATAAAACTGGAAGTCGAAAAAGGCATTGCGCCAAAACTTTTAGACATAATGAGGCAACTGCCTTCAAAAACAGGTGTTTATTATATTCATAACGAAAGCGGTGATTTAATCTACATTGGAAAAAGTCTCAACATAAAAAAGAGAGTCAACCAGCACTTTACGGGAATCACTACAAAGAGCAAAAAAATTCAAGCAGAAGTTTTTACTATTACTTATGATGAAACCGGAAGCGAACTGATTGCACTTTTGAAAGAAAGTGAAGAAATAAAAATAAACCGTCCGAGGTACAATCGTTCGCAAAGAAAAACAATCTTTTTATACGCACTTTACGCCGAAAAAGACGCTAACGGTTATCTGAATTTGAAATTGGAAAAAGCAGATGGCCGTAAAAAAGAAATTACCTCGTTTGCAACTTTACAAGAAGGAAAAAATGCACTTTTCAAATTTACTGCCTCCTACCAATTGTGCCAAAAATTAACCGGATTGTATAGTACCAAAAAAGATTGTTTTCAATACAAAATTAAAGAATGTGATGGTGCCTGTGTGGGTAAAATAAGTCCTGAAATTTACAATGCGAGGGTACAACAATTTATTTCGCAAAGCAGTTTTGAGAATAAAAGCATGATTTTATTAGACAAAGGCCGAAATATTAATGAAAGAAGTGCCGTACTTGTTGAAAACGGAATTTACAAAGGTTATGCTTATTATGACCTTAATTATCAGGTTACGAATATCGATATTTTGAAAAATATTTTAATTCCGATGCAAAACAATCGAGATGTAAAGAACATTATTCAGAGTTACATCAGAAAAAGCAAATCTCTCAAAATACTTAATTTTTAAGGCAAAAAAACTCTTTTGAAATACTTAATCACCATAGTAGGACCAACAGCTATAGGCAAAACGGCCCTAAGCATTGCTTTGGCAAATCATTTTCAATGCGAAATTGTTTCCTGCGACAGCCGTCAGTTTTTTAAAGAAATGACCATTGGTACAGCGGTTCCAAATAAGGAAGAATTGCAATCCGCTCCACATCATTTTATTCAAAATAAATCGATTTTTGAGAATTATACAGTTGGTGATTACGAAAAAGAGGCTTTAAATGTGTTAGAAGAATTATTTAAAAACAATGATTTTGCTGTTCTAATTGGAGGATCTGGACTTTACGTAGATGCTATTCTTAAAGGTTTTGACGAATTTCCAGAAATTGATGCTTCGGTAAGAACGACGGTAAATTCTAATTATGAAAAACTCGGAATAGGTTATTTACAAGAACAATTACAACTTTTGGATGCAAACTATTTTCAACAAATAACAAAAGAAAATCCGCAAACATTGCAAAATCCTCAACGAATGATGCGCTTTGTAGAAGTCTGTCTGGGAACAGGAAAACCGTACTCTTCTTTCTTAAATCAAAAGAAAAACAATCGCAATTTTACGCCTATTTTAATTGGCTTAGAAGCCGACAGAGCGATTATTTACGAAAGAATCAATCAACGCGTAGACACAATGCTTCAGGCTGGTTTGCTTGAAGAAGCAAAAGAATTATATCCTAATAAAGCTCTTAATGCATTGCAAACTGTGGGCTACAGAGAATTATTTAGTTATTTTGATGGTGAATTTTCATTGCCTTTTGCTATCGAAGAAATCAAGAAAAATACCAGACGTTTTTCTAAAAGACAATTAACATGGTTCAAACGAAATGAAGCTACCAAATGGTTTGATTATGCGACAGATAGAAAAGAAATTATAGATCATATCAAAACTTTATTAAGATGAAATTTTTAAAACTAATAGGGAATATTTTATTTCTTTTTTTTACAATCGTTTTGACTATTGCATTTTTTATAGCATTAAAAGAAAAAACCCAACATCCTCATTTTAAAAATTTAAATTCGAAAGAATTTATAATTTTTGGAATAATATTATTTGGTCTTATTTTTATTAGTTTTAAAATATTATTCTCGCATTTCAAAAAAATCTAAAGTCTAAAATCTAGAATCTAAAATATTAAATCTACCCTACCAATGCCAATATCACCCAATTTTACTTCAGTTTTAAGCAAAGACTGGGAAATCAATTTTACACAATGCACACCAAATGGGTATTTAAAATATACAGATTTATGTAATATTTTGCAACTTACTGCCGCTGCACATTCAGAAATAGGCGGTATTAGTTTTTATGACATGCAAGAGTTTCACCAAGCGTGGGTTTTAAGCCGAATGCGGGTTGAAATTACAGCTTTACCAAAATGGCAAGATGTCGTAACGGTAAAAACATGGATTAATAGTTTAGAAAATTCACGTTCTGTTCGTGCACTCGAAATGTACATAAAGGGTAAAAAAATAGTAGGTTGCGAGACGTATTGGGCAGTTTTTAATACACAAGCTCGTCGTCCTGAAGCTTTGGCTTTGCCGTATGAACATTTTGAATTGTATCCTGAAAACAAAGCGACAGTAGAAGGATTTTCTAAAATAAATATCAATCATGAAAAAGAAGCTATCTTTGAAAAAACGGTTTATTTATCAGATTTAGACATTGTCAATCATGTTAATAATGTAAAATATTTAGAGTGGTGTTTGGATCATGTTAATGCAAATAGAATTCTAAAGCAAGAAGTAAAAAGCTTCGAAATGAACTTTATGAAAGAGTTGTCATTAAAAGACCAGGTAGTCATTCACGAAAGTGAAAATAACGATAATTCAGCGGCTACTTTTAGCATTACAAAAGATGAAAAAACTTGCTTTGCTTTACACTTGCACTGGAAATAATATAAAAACGATGCCTTTTCTTCCTTGAAAAAGCATCGTTTTTGTTTTGGTCAAAAATTATTTAGACTTCTTTTTTGAAGTCTTTTTTGACTTTTTAGACTTCTTTTTATTTTCGGATAAATCAATTTTAGACTTGATTCTTTTCTCCATTTCGACACAATCTGCTTCTATAAAATAATGAATTGAATGCAATTTGGCATTTTTAATTTCTTTTAAAGCTTTTTTAAACTGCATTTGTACTTCAAAAAGAAGGGCTTTTTTAAGCAATATTTCTGCCTTATTGATGCCTTTTACAGTTAGTGCAAAATCGATAAGTTTTTCTGCTTCTTGATAATCTTCATTCAAAATTAAAGTATGAATATAATGCGGATAAACCTCAAGAGCTTGAATATTAATAACCAAAGCCTCCTGAAAATAGTTTTTAGCTTCCTCATAATTCCATAATTGTTCTGCCTGAATTCTCCCGTACAAACACAAAACCATAGTGTTTTTAGAATCATACGAAAAAGCATAGTCTAAGGATTCTATCGTCTCTTCCAGTGAATATGGGTAATTATCCATCGCCTGAAAAAGATATTTATCAATTGTTTTCATTTCGTAAATCGTTTTTTAATTTCTGACGAGCTCCTTTATAACTTTTGGTTATTTTATTCTTCTTAAAATCAGTTCCGGTAAAAGTTCTCACAGGATTGCCACGCTGAATATTCAGTTGATTTTCCCATTGTTTTACAACATGATTTTTAAGTTGCTGTAGCGCTTCGTCTTCTATTTTTTTTAATAATCTTTCTGTTGCCAGTTTTTTGTTTTGATACTGGGAACGACTATCCATAGCTACTACAGCAATCCCGGTAGGAAGATGTGTTGCCCGAATAGCAGAACTCACTTTATTAACATGTTGCCCTCCTGCTCCCGAACTACGCATTGCCTGATATTGGATATCCATGTCTAAAATTGATGCATTTTTCTGCGGTTCAATCTCAAAAATTCCTATAAACCAATTTTTACGCTTGTGCATTTTTCGAAACTGACTTTGACCAATCCACAGAATCGTTCCTATCCACGAATTAGCAAATGTTATAGCATTTTTCCCTTTGACAGAAATTGTTGCTGTATTAATCGTGCCATTTTCCTGACCCACTTCTCGCTGAAGCAGGGTAATTTCTAATTGTTGCTCTTGTGCTTCTTCCAGCACCTTTTTTAGTACTTGTGCCACCACCCAAGTACATTCTGATGGTCCGCGACCCGCCGTTATCTGAATTATTTTCTCCATTTTTAATTTTTTTATCGGTCCATTCTAACGATTTTAGGCGTGAAAGTCCCTAGTACTTCCACCAAGTCAGTTTGATTGGCCATCACTTTCTCTATGTCTTTATAAGCCATTGGCGCTTCATCAATATTGCCTCCAATTAAGGTTACATCATTTGCTTTCAGGACTTTTTTGATTTCGCTTTGTGTAAAAGTACTTTTGCACTTGGCTCTTGAAAATAATCTTCCAGCACCATGTGAAGCAGAGTTTAAACTACTCTCATTTCCTTTTCCTTTTACGATATATCCCGGAGCTGTCATAGAACCAGGAATTATCCCTAGTTGTCCTTCTGCTGCAGGCGTTGCGCCTTTTCTGTGCACGATACATTCTTTACCGTTTACCAACTCCTTCCATGCAAAATTGTGATGATTCTCTATCGTTACCACTACTCGCTTTCCAATTGCTTTGGCAATTCTTCTATGAATATCATCATGACACGCTTTTGCATACTCTCCGGCCAAATTCATTGCCAACCAGTATTCCTGACCGTCATGCGTATTCAAATCTAACCATGCTAAATGTTGTACATTTTTGGGCAAAGGACATTGTTTGGTAGCCAAATAGGTATAATGTTTAGCAATATTAGCTCCCAAACCTCGAGAACCACTATGCGACAATACAGCAAAATATTCTCCTGCACCAAGTTTCCATTCATTCTCAGGATTGTCAATTTTGGCGATACCAAACTCTACAAAATGATTTCCTCCACCAGAACTGCCAAGCTGCTTGTACGCTTTTGGCAAAAGATTTTTTAGCAAAGGAATATCCTGAAACTCACTTTTGTAAAAAACATCGTGATCGGCTTTTGTTGCATGTGTCTCATTCATTCCAAATTTGGTATTATCTTTTAAAATTGCCTGTAATTGATGTTCTTTTCCTTTAAAAAATGAAGCTGGCAAATCATAAATAGACAAGCTCATTCTGCAGCCAATGTCAACTCCTACACCATACGGAATCACAGCATTGTCTGTGGCTAAAACCCCGCCAATTGGCAAACCATAGCCCGAATGGGCGTCTGGCATTAAGGCTCCAGCAACCGAAATTGGTAGTTTCAATGAATCATACAATTGAAACTTTGCCTGCTGATCGATTTCGTTTTCGCCAAAAATGGTAAAAGGAGCTCTCGTTGTTTTCAATTGGTGCATTCTTACCTGAACAGGATTTATAAGCCCTTCGGCAACTTTTCCCCAGGTTCCGTGTCCTTCGAAATTCTCCGGATGCAACAAAACTTCTTTGGCTTCTGTTAGAATAGACTCTTTTTTTTCTCTTTTTCTGTATCTATTTATTTGCCCGAGGGCTATGTTTATTGAATTGTTTTTTGGAAAGCCTAATTTGATCAGGTCTTTTCCAGATAATTTATTTCCCATAAATTTTTTAATTATTCTTACTTTTTTGCATGCGAATTTTAGCCCGAAATGTTTCGGAATAAAATGTAAGCGTGCGGGATCTTTTATCTTTTTGAGATAAATAATGGAACTGTTATTCGGGAAAATTTGAAGTGTCTAGAATAAAAAAGCCCGAAACTAATTGTCTTCGGGCTTTTTTATATATCTAAAAATAAATTTCTAAGATTGAAATAAGCCACGAAGAAGTGCTGCACCAAATATGTTTGGTGTGAAGCCTTGAGATGATAATGTAAATTCAAACATTTTTCTTCGTTATTAAAGGATTATTACTTTTTCGTGTGCAAATATTCAGAATTGTTTTTTGAATTTCCAAATTATTTTAGAAAAAAAATTAAAGAATGATTTTTAAAGTGTTTATTTCTAATTAAAAAAAAAATGTATCTATCTGAAAAATAAACCCCTAGCCCTGATAGAAGCGGTATCCTTTTTCTTGCTTCTTTAGCAAGGAAAAGATACAAGCGAATAGCAGGAATAGCTTCTGAAAATTGAATTTGAAATTTTTAAAATATAAAATACAAAGGATTGAGGTGTTTTGAGATCATCCTCAAATAGCGAGATTATGTGGCGATTGCAGTTAAAATTGAACATAAAAAAAGCCCTGATTTCTCAGAGCTTTGTTTTTTGTAAGTAAAAGTTATTCTGATACTTTGCTTTTTACAACCAATCTGAAACCTTCACCGTGAATGTTTAAGATTTCAACATCTTCGTCAGATTTTAGGTATTTTCTAAGTTTGGCAATGTAAACATCCATACTTCTTGAAGTAAAATAGTTGTCATCTCTCCAGATTTTTGTCAATGCTAATTCTCTTGGCATCAAATCATTTTCATGAAGAATTAACATTTTAAGCAATTCGTTCTCTTTTGGAGATAATTTTATTGCTTCATCATTTTCAAAAGTTAAGAATCTTAGTTTTGAATTAAGGTGAAACTTACCAATATTAAATTCAAACTGAACTTGTTCTGCTTTTGTATCGGCTGATTTTCTTTGAATAATTGCCTTGATTTTCATCAAAAGCACTTCTGAATCAAATGGCTTATTTAAGTAATCGTCTGCACCGGCTTTGTATCCTTTTAACACATCCTCTTTCATCGATTTTGCAGTTAAGAAGATAATTGGCACTTCGCTATTTTTTTCTCTAATTTCTTTAGCCAGTGTATAACCATCTTTATATGGCATCATGACATCCAGAATACATAAGTCATAAACATCCTTCTTGAATTTCTCGAAACCTTCCATACCGTTTTTAGCTAAAGTAACTTCAAAGTCATTTAACATTAGATAGTCTTTAAGAACTGCCCCAAAATTAAGGTCATCTTCTACTAAAAGTATTCTTTTGTTATTATTTTCCATATTTTAATTTATTAATGGTATTTTTATTATAAAGGTGCTACCTTTCCCTTTTTCGCTTTCAACATATACTTGACCATTGTGGTCTTCAACTATTCTTTTTACGTAAGCAAGGCCTAAACCGTGACCTTTTACGTTATGCAAATCTCCTGTATGCTCTCTGTAGAATTTCTCAAAAACTCTTTTTTGAGCTATCTTACTCATTCCCAATCCATTATCTTTTACTTTTATCAGAATCATGTCTTTTACATTTTCTGTAAAAATTTCGATTTCAGGAATATCAGGTGAATATTTTATAGCGTTTTCTAAAATATTAACCAACACGTTTGTAAAATGTACTTCATTTATCAGACAGGTTGTTCTTGCAGCATTTAGATGTTTTACTACGGTACCATTTCTGTCTTCTAAAATTAAATTTACGTGCTCTATTGCATCTTCTATAATATCATGAATTGCCGTTGGCTCTTTGGTGATATCAAGCTCTTTCTTTTCTAGCTTAGAAATACGTAACACGTTTTCAACCTGAGCATGCATGCGCTTATTTTCATCACGAATCATTTGGAGATAGCGAAAAACCTTTTCTTTATCTTCGATAATTTTAGGGTTTTTTATCGCATCGAGTGCCAAATTTATAGTTGCGATCGGAGTCTTGAACTCATGCGTCATATTGTTGATAAAATCTGTTTTTATCTCTGATATATGCTTCTGACGTAATAACTGATTTAATGCACTAGTATATGCAACAATAATAATAAGCGTAAAAATGATTGATAATATTGTGATACTTACTAAATCTGATAACAAAAATTTCTTTTTGTTAGGAAACGTAACTAATAACTCATATTTACTATTGCCTTCATTATCGGCAAAAACTGGCGTATTGTAGGTAGCGTCTTTATCAAAATGAAATCCATCCGATTTGATTTTTGTTGCAATCCCGCTACTGTAAATTCCAAATTCAAATTTGGTTTTTACACCATGCTCTTCTAATTCTTTTTTCAGGAGATTCTTTACTTTCTCTTTTGTAATTCTTTCATTTATAGGTAATGCCGAAGCATAATCTTTATATGAAATTTGCATTTGGGCTTTGTTCAGGATGTCTAAATTTCCGTCTTTTTCGATCTTTATATCAGGTATAATGCTTTGATTTAAAGTATTATTATCGATACTATTATTATTGTTATAAATTTCGGTTAACCTTTTTGAACTAAAATTTTTAAATCGATCAGAACTGAATTTTTTATCAAATAACGAACCGCTTAAATCATAATTTTCAGAGATAATGCTGTTTTTATAAACAATCGTTTTATTTGTTTTTGTATTTCTTTGAACAAATAATATCTCTAATAAATCTTCTTTTTGAGGAATTTTACCTGTACTGTCTTTAATACGGTTAATCTTCTCATAAAAACCATATTCTTCTTGTTTTTCTAACTTATCAGAAACATCACTAATTACTTGAGTAACGTGGTATTTAAACTGTTCGTCATTGTTTTTGAACGAAGAATTGAACCAATATACTTGTACCAGAATGATCCCGATAAGAGATAAACTCATCAATAAAACAAGTATTCTAAAAAATAATTTATTCATCGAAACAAAATTAATATTTTAACAATATACTGAACAATACATTAACCAAATATTAACATTTAAGACTGTTTTTGTTTTATATTCAAAATTTTAAGAATTTCCACCACTTCTTCTCGGGCTTTTTTAAGATTAGTGTTATTAATTACAAAATCGCTTCCAGAAATTCGTTTTTCATCATCCCATTGCATTTTCATTCGGCTTAAAACCTGCTCTCTGGTGGTATTATCTCGTTTTATCACTCTGTCAATTCTTATTTCTTCCGGAGCTGTAACCGTTATTATTGTATCACAATGCTTATAACGTCCACTCTCAAACAAAATTGCGGCTTCATAAACCACAAAATTATATTCTTTTTTTTCTGCTAACCATGCATTAAAATCTTTCTTTACTGCGGGATGCACAATGGCGTTTAACTGCGCCAATTTATCAGGATCGTTAAATACAATTTCGGCCAATTTGGTTCTGTTCAGAATAGTATTTTCAAAGATACCTTCGCCAAAAGCAGTTTTTATTGCCGAAACAATTTCTTTACTTTGCATCACTTTTTTAGCTTCATCATCAGCGATATAAACCGGAACTCCAAACTCTTCAAAAAAATTTGCAATTGTAGATTTACCACTTCCAATACCACCTGTAAGACCAATAACTTTTGTCATATTATATTTTAAAAAACATTCCTAAAAAAGCTTCCTGAGGCTTCCTTTTCAGAAGAATAATTTTTATGTAGGATTCTAAAAATCCTGTTCCATATCCATAAAATTGTTTCCAAACAGCAATAACCGCTAAATATCCTATCTTAATACTTCTATTTTGAATTGTTGCTGTAAGAAAAATTATAACGAAATATACGAAATATAATTGTAACAACAGATCAAAATTAAAAATTAATAGTATAAAAGCTAATAATAATCCTAATATGAATGCTGTTGGAAAGAAAAAAGTCAATTTATTGTGCTCTGGATACCAACTATTTAATATAGGTCTTGCCTTTCCAAATTTATTCACCTGAACCGAAAATTTTTCCCAATCAATTCTTCTTTTATGATATACATACGCATTTTGAAACAATCTGGTTTCAAAACCTAAGTTCCATAATCGGATAGATAAATCAGGATCTTCCCCAGGATGAATGTTTCCAAATCCTTTTGAGGCTTCAAAGGCTTTTTTTGAAATTCCCATATTGAAACTTCTGGGTTGAAATTTTCCGATTTTCTCAGATCCACCACGAATTCCACCTGTAGTCAGGAATGAAGTCATTGCAAAATTGATTGCTTTCTGGATGTCCGAAAAACTATCCAGCGCTTTATCCGGCCCTCCAAAACAATCGACATATTCGTTGTTGAGTGCTTTTCGGACTTCTGATAAATAATTAGGCGGAATGATACAGTCTGAGTCGAAAATAATAAAATAATCTCCAACTGCTTTTTGCATTCCGAAATTTCTTGAATCACCAGGTCCTGAGTTGGCCTTAAAATAATACGAAATATTTAGTTTTCCCTGATAGGTCATCACTACATCTTTGCAAGGAATCGAAGATCCATCCTCTACAAGAACAATTTCAAAAGCTTCATTATAATCAGATTTTGATAAACTTTCCAAAAGTTCATCAACTTCATCCGGTCGATTATACACGGGTATAATTAGAGAAAAAATCATAGCAGAATATGCGTATTAAGTGGCAATTATTGTCAAATTGAAAATTGGAACAAAGATATGTTATATTAACAAAAAAACCATCAACTTTTGATTGATGGTTTTAGGATTATAATGGATGTGATTACTTGATACTTTCTATACCAACTAACTCACTTGTATCTGCTTCGTAATCTACTCCTTCAAACGCAAATCCGAACAGGTTTAAGAAATCATTTTTGTAACCTGCCAAATCGCCAATTGCAGGCAAAGTTTCTGTAGTTGCTTCCAGCCAAAGCTGTGCCACTTTTGCCTGAACATCGTCACGCATTTCCCAATCGTCAATTCTAATTCTTCCTTTCTCATCTGTAGCAACATCAGATCCACTGTACAATCTGTCTTTAAACAAACGCTGAATTTGCTCAATACAACCTTCGTGGATTCCTTCTGCTTTCATGATTTTATACAAAAGCGAAATATAAAGCGGAATAACCGGAATTGCAGAACTTGCTTGTGTTACTAACGCTTTATTTACCGAAACATACGCTTTACCTCCTAAATCTTTAAGACTGTCGGTAATTGTAAAAGCTGTAGCCTCCAAATCATCTTTGGCACGACCAATTGTACCTTTGCGATACACTGCCTCTGTCAATGATGGCCCTATGTACGAATAAGCAACTGTTGTAGCTCCTTCTGCCAATAAGTTTTCGGCTTTAAGAGCATCCATCCACATTTTCCAATCTTCTCCACCCATTACAGCAACAGTATTTGCTATATCTTCCTCATTTGCAGGAGCAATAGAAACTTCCGAAACATTTCCTGTATGAAAATCAACGGTTTTATTAGTAAATGTTTGTCCAATTGGTTTCAAGACAGAACGGTGCAAAATCCCTGTATTCGGATTGGTACGTACTGGCGAAGCCAAGCTATAAATCACTAAATCCACCTGACCTAAATCAGCTTTGATTAAATCTAATGTTTCTCTTTTTATTTCATTTGAAAATGCATCACCATTAATACTTTTTGCATACAAACCCGCTTTGTGCGCTTCTTTTTCAAAAGCCGCTGAGTTGTACCAACCTGGCGAAGCTGTTTTGCCTTCTACTGGAGGTTTTTCAAAGAAAACACCAATAGTAGCTGCATCAGAACCAAAAGCACTTGTGATTCTTGATGCCAGTCCAAAACCTGTTGAGGCACCGATTACTAATACTTTTTTTGCGCCCGAAATGGCTCCTTTTGATTGTATATATGCTATTTGATTTTTTACGTTTTGCTCACATCCTTCTGGATGAGCAGTCAAACAAATAAATCCTCTCATTCTAGGTTCTATAATCATCTTATATTGTTTATGATATTAATTTAGCTTTTAATTTTGTACTACTCTAAGTAGCTATTTTATTATTTTATCAACATTTTCACGAACAGATGTTATATCTATTTTTTTTTCGGTACAGTCAATAATATTTCCCTTATATTCTTCAATAAGAAGATTTAAATCTTTACAATCTCTTATAAAATTGAATTCTTTTTTCTTTACATCAAAAACAACACCTTTTAAACTATTTAGGTTGGCACCAATTGCTCCTCCAACCGCACCGCCAGTACCATAGGCAAATGCTTTTGACCATGCATTTGCAAATGGTCCTTCTAAATAGAAAAATTTACCATCATTTATAACTCTGTGATACGAATTAGAATTGTCTCCATCCTGATTTTTATCTGCTTTTACAGAATATTCATGGAAATATTTTTGTTGGATGTAAAGATTGCCGTTATAAGAAATAGCAAAAAAATCTGTGACCTTTATTTTATTTTTTGTCCATGAAAAAAATGCATGATCTACAAGAACATCTTTAGGTATAGATTTGTAACCGAAAATAGTTTTCCTTTCAATCGCATTAACCATATTAATGGCTTTTTTTTGAAGAAAATCTTCATAAGTGTGGTAAACACCTTCTGGAAAATCTTTTATCAAATATAAAGAGTCATTTTTAACTTCTTTAGAATCCAACACGGCGTTTTGAGGCAAATCTTGTGCTTTAATTTGAGTCACAAAAAAGCATAAAAAACATAAAACCTTAAAAATCTTCAACATACGGATTTAATTCTAAAATTGACTAAACAAATATAATTCAAAAATTTAATTTAATAATTCTTTTGCGTGGTTTAATGCCGAATCAGAGATGTTTGCACCAGAAAGCATTTGCGCGATTTCTACGACACGCTCATCTTTTGATAAAAGTTTCAATTCTGATTGCGTGTCGTCATCAATGGTAGATTTGAAGACTTTAAAATGCGACTCGCCTTTGGCAGCAATTTGTGGTAAATGTGTAATAGCAAAAATTTGCATGGTAGCACTCATTTCTTTCATAATTTCTCCCATTCTAATGGCAATTTCACCGGAAACTCCAGTATCAATTTCGTCAAAAATCAAGGTTGGCAACTTAGAATATTGTGCCAAAATTGCTTTTACAGCCAACATAATTCGCGACATTTCACCTCCCGAAGCCACTTTTTTCAGCAATCCGAAATCGGTCCCTTTATTCGCTGAAAATAAAAATTGCAATTCGTCTTTTCCGTTTTGGAAATACGTTTCAGATGGCAAGAGCTCAATATTAAAACGTACATTGGGCATGCCTAAAGTTTCTAAAATAGCGATTAACCTCGCTGATAAAACCGGAATGGCTATATTTCTATTTTGATGAATTGTTGCTGCAAAAGCATCCAATTCTTGCGTTTTTATATCGATAGAATTGGTTAATGAAGCAATTTCTTCTTCAATATTTCCTAATTCTAAAACTGAATTTTCTAAATCAGCCTGAATTTGCAATAATTCGTCAACAGTAGTAACCTGATGCTTTTTTTGCAAATTATAAATCAATTGCAATTTTTGACTGATAAATTCTAACTGAGTTGGATCATTTAATAATTTCTCTGAACAATTTTGAAGCTCTCTGGAAACATCATCAAATTCGATTGTCAGGCTGGTAATTCTTTCAAATAAAACTTGATACTCCGAAGAAAAAGGAGCGATTTTTTGCAACGAAGCCTTAATTTCGTTCAGATTATGAAAAACACCAAATTGCTCTTCGTTGGCAATTATCAAAGATTTATCAATAGATTCTTTAATAATTTCTACATTATTCAGCTTTTCAAAATCGGCTTCGAGTTCTTCCTGCTCACCCGATTTTAGCTTTGCTACAACCAATTCATTCAATAAAAAAGTATTGTATTCCTGCTCTTTTCCAGCATCACTTTGCTTTTTCAACAAAGCATTGAGTTTTGACTTCTCTGATTTGTACGTTTTTAAAAGCTTTTGATAGGATGAAATAACTTCTGTGTTATTTGCAATGGCGTCAATAATTTTAAACTGAACACCTTCATCAGAAAGTTCTTGTGTTTGCTGTTGCGAATGAATATCGATCAAAAAAACGCTCAATTCCTGCAATTCCTGAAGATTTACAGGGCTGTCATTTATAAAAGCACGCGATTTTCCCGAAGGCAAAATTTCACGTCTAATAATCGTTTCATCTTCATAATCAAGATCATTCGCTTCGAAAAAAGATTTTAAATTGTATTTAGATATTTCGAATTGTGCTTCGATAACACATTTTTCTTCTTTGTTTTTTAAAGAAGTTAAATCTGCTCTTTTTCCCAGCACCAATCCTAAAGCGCCCAATATAATAGATTTACCAGCACCTGTTTCACCCGTAATTATCGAAAACCCTTTTGAAAAATCAATAGAAAGTTTTTCAATTAGTGCATAGTTTTTAATCGAGAGCGAAGTAATCATATAGCGTAAAAGTAAAAAATTATTGAAGTAGGTAACGGCTTAAAATCAACTAATATTTGATTTGGCTCCATTTGACAGCGTTAAGAGGCGAAACTTTGCCTAATGTTTCTTTCAAATCTGTAATGGCAATACTTGGACCACCTGAAAAAACAGAAACAATCTCATCTGACTTAGCATCAAAAAAGACTCTGGTAAGAAAGGCATTCGGTTTAACCGAATTTAGCTTTGCTATCAATAAAAGCGATGATTTCATTTTTTCCTTGGCACTTTTTAAATCCTGACTCATGGTATCTAATCCTGAATGATAGCCAAAAGCAGTTTGACGCAAATCTGAATAAGTAGGTGACAATATATCATTTATTAGAAAATAACGATTTTGAAGACCATCAGACTGGTTCCAGCCTTTTGAGCCGCCTTGTTGAGCAACATTACAGATATTTTGAGCAATCTCGAAATAGCGATTTCCAGAACCCAACTGAAAAGTATCGGCATCCAGGCCTAAAATCATATAACTGTAAAAAGAAATTACAGAGACCAAATTAGACTCAAAAGTAGCCGGATTGAACAATAAAGGCTCGTATTCTGTATATCTAAAGTTTAAATCTTTATCACTAAAATTAAAAATCGGAGACGAATAAGAGGAATTGTAAATCAATCTGGACGATTGTACCTGTATCGTTCCCGCAAATTGATCTGAATTTGCAGAAGAAAGTGTGATGTACATCGAACAATTGATTCGCTCGTTTGGGTTTAGCACAGCTCCTGTCCAATCTGTTTTGTTTATAAATTCAGCCAAAGCCGTTTGCAACGTTTTGTACACTTGCTGATTGGGATTTGGTAATCTTTCAGAATTTATAGTAACCGTACAGTTTAGCTGTTGCGCCTGAGTAAAGCCAAAGATTAAAAATACTAAGAAAGTAACTAATTTATTTTTCATAGAAATGCGAAATCACTTTGTTTAAAATATCAACTGCAACTGACTCTTTTGATTTTAATTCCATTGGCTCAATCTGAAATGACTTGTCAATAAAAGTAACTTTATTAGTAGGTTTTTGAAAACCTGCTCCTTCATCCTGCAATGAATTTAAAACAATCAAATCTAAGTTTTTTTTCTGAATTTTCAACTTAGCATTCTCAATTTCATTTTCAGTTTCTAAAGCAAACCCAATTAAAAACTGATTTTTTTTAATGGCTCCTAATGAAAGCAAAATATCTTTTGTCTTTTCAAGTTCTATCGAAAAAGTCTCCGGAGCTTTTTTTATTTTTTGAGCAGCAACGACTTTTGGCTTATAATCGGCTACGGCCGCGGCTGCAATCGCTACATCTACTGCATCAAAATGCAAATGGCATGCAGCATACATTTCTTCTGCCGAAACTACGTTTATAACCTCAATCGAGCTGTTTTTTGCTTTAAAATGTGTTGGTCCGGCTACCAAAACGACACTTGCGCCCAAATTTGCAGCTTCATTTGCAATATCAAACCCCATTTTTCCTGACGAATGATTACCTATAAAACGCACAGGATCTATTGCTTCGTATGTTGGACCGGCAGTAATTAGTATTTTTTTTCCTTTTAAAGGCAATTTGCTCTCTAAATCAGCTTCCAGAAAAGCAATAATATTCTCTGGTTCTGCCATTCTGCCTTCGCCAGATAAACCACTAGCCAACTCACCGTTCTCAGCAGGAATCATTGCATTACCGTACTGATGCAAAGCGGTAAAACTAGCAATGGTGGAAGGGTGTTTGTA
This sequence comes from Flavobacterium geliluteum, assembly GCF_017948595.1. Taxonomy (GTDB): domain Bacteria; phylum Bacteroidota; class Bacteroidia; order Flavobacteriales; family Flavobacteriaceae; genus Flavobacterium; species Flavobacterium flavipigmentatum. Next base: position 45,872 of record NZ_JAGFBV010000009.1, read on the forward strand.
CATGTCTAAATCCATTGCAGGCGCAAAATAAACAGGACATTTTGCCGATAAATAAGTGGCTATTAAAAGATTATCGCAGTTGCCAGTTGTCATTTTAGACAATGTGTTGGCTGTTGCAGGTGCAATAAGCATCAAATCTGCCCAAAGAGCCAATTCGACGTGATTGTTCCATTCAGCATTCTCGTCATCTTCATTAAAAAAACTGGAATGGACAGGATTTTTTGACAAAGTTGATAACGTAAGTGGTGTTACAAAATCCTTAGAAGCAGGTGTCATTATCACTTGGACATGTGCACCTGCTTTTATAAAAAGTCGTACTAAAGATGCTGTTTTATACGCTGCAATTCCACCAGAAACTCCCAGTAAAATTTTCTTCCCGTTTAAAACTGACATTGTACTATTATTTGTTTGAACCTCTGTGGTACGTTTTACCATCTAACCACTCTTGTACCGCTAAAGCGTGTGGTTTTGGTAATTTTTCGTAAAATTTAGAAACCTCAATTTGTTCTTTATTTTCAAAAACTTCTTCAAGACTGTCATTATATGTCGCAAATTCTTCTAATTTCTCTGTCAATTCTTTTTTAATTTCAGAGTTAATTTGGTTTGCTCTTTTAGCCATAATGGTAATTGCCTCATACACATTTCCTGTTGGCTCTTCAATAACTGTTTTATTGTAAGTTATTGTGTTTACAGGAGCATTCGTCTTTTTTAAATCCATGACTTTATTTTATTTAGTAAATTTTTGTAAATCTGTTTCCACTCTGGCATTCATCTCGTCTGCCTGTTTTTTGTATTTGCTGTTGCTGTTAAACTTTACTAAATTGCCGTAAGCAACTTTAGCAACATTTAAACGATCCTGCATTTTTGACTGAACACTATTAATAGCCAATTGGTATGCCGAATCGAATTTGTAAAAAAGCGCATCCTCTTTGAAAATTGTTCCAGGAAAATCAGCAATAAAATTATCAAAAGCAATCAATGCCGACTTGTAATCTGAAATCGTGTTGTATCCTTTTGCATTTTCGTATGCTTTTTTCTCCAACTTCTCGCTTAACATTTTTACCGCCTCATTGGCTTTTGGAATGTATTCTGAGTTTGGATAATTATCAATAAAAGCTTGTAATTTCTCTAATGCTTTATTGGTATCTGTTTGATCTAAACTGTAAACCGGAGACAATTTTGAATAGCTGTAAGCCCCTAAATAAGCCGCTTCCTGCACTTTTTCGCTTCTTGGATAACCCGAAACAAAACTTTCAAACTGATAACCTGCCAAGTAATATTGCTCTGTTTTGTAATACGCCTGCGAAAACATGTAAAACAACTTTTCGGCTTGTGGTTTTCCTCTATAACTAGGCGCTAATTGCTCAAAAAGCCTAATTGCTTTGTTGTATTTTCCTGCATCATACATTTTTGTTGCTATTTCAAATTTTGCTGCAACATCTTCGTTTTTTAACGCTTTCTGATAGTCACTACAAGAATATAAAAGGACAACAACAACCAATAGAGATACTATTTTTTTCATTTTATTACTTTTATTATGATTTCTTAGTCAATTGTGACTAAGCAAAATCACACCGAAGTTTCGGTGGCAAATTTAGTTATTAATTTAGCTACTACAAAATATTTTTTTCTTTAATAAAATACAGCAAATTATGATTTTATCGAATACTCTTTTTTACAAATTCATTTAATCTACCTGCCAGCGAATCGTCCACTGGTACCAAGGGCAAACGTACAGTATTATCAGCAATACCAAGGGCTTGAAAGACTTGTTTGATTCCTGCAGGATTTCCCTGTTCGAAAATCATATCGATGCAATCTGACAAAAAGTACTGCGTTTTGAATGCTTCATTTACTTTTCTGTTCAGTCCTAAACGAATCATTTCTGAAAATTCTTTAGGAAAACCTTGCCCAATGACCGAAATTACCCCTGCACCACCAGCCAAAACAATTGGCAAAGCGATCATATCATCGCCAGAAATAACAAGAAAATCTTTTGGCGCATTTTTTATCAATTGCAACGCTTGCGCCATATCACCCGCTGCTTCTTTTATCGCCACAACATTACTAAAATCATTGGCCAGACGAATTACCGTAGAAGGCAACATATTACTCGCTGTTCTTCCCGGAACATTGTACAAAATTACCGGTACCGGAGACGCCTCTGCTATGGCTTTAAAATGCTGATAAATACCTTCCTGAGTAGGTTTGTTATAATAGGGAGAAACCGAAAGAATAGCCTCGAAAGCACTAAAATCTCTGGTTTTTAATTCTTCTACAATTTGCATAGTATTATTTCCTCCAACTCCAAGAACCAAAGGCAATCTTCCTTTATTTGTATCGATTACTGTATGGATCACCAACTCTTTTTCAGCTGAAGTAAGTGTGGCATTTTCGGCTGTGGTACCCATAACAACCAGATATTCAACCCCTCCGTCTATCGAAAAATTGATGATTCGGCGTAAAGCTTCTATATCTATTGAGAAATCTTTTTTAAATGGCGTCACAAGTGCAACACCAGTCCCTATTAATGATTGCATATTCTAATTTATAATTTATTTTATATTTCTTAAATACTTAAACAATTCTGAAACGAAAAGTTTATAATTTTCTAAAGGAATGTCTATCATCCAGCGGTTAAAACGCAAATCAATTGAAGCAAATCCTACTTTAAATTTTGCTTTCGATTTTTGTGTTACCATCATCAAAGCGGTCTTTTCGACATCATAATAACTAATCAAAAGATCAAATTCTGTAGCGATAAATTCATTCAAAAAAGTGGGTTCAAACTCCCCTTTCCAATTCATTTGCTTTTTTCCAAAAGTAGCTAAAACGTATTCTTTTTTCTTTTTAAATTTATCTCTGTACACCACTATCTTTATATTTTCTGGAAGAATTCCATTCAGAATAAGCTCTTTCTGCAAAGCTTTAGTATGCCTAAAATTGCTTTCATCAACCAGTAAACCAATAGTTTGTATATTACTAGTAAAGACTTCGTTTTTTACAATATGCAAGTTTTTATTTAATGTTTTTTTCACAAAAAATTCCTTTATATAATTTAAAAACATAGTACTTTTACCAAATTACAAAATTAATTATTTAAGTCTCATTTAAGATGGTAAATCTAGAAAAGTATAACGGGTTTTTAAAACTTTTTGTTATATTCTTAACACTTTTTTTTACTTTTTCCTGCAGTCACAAGAGTTACAACCTCACAAAAATTGAAGGAAAGCAGCTTCCGGTAACGGAAAAAGAAGCACAAACTACTGAAATAGAAAATTTTATAAAACCATATCGCGAACATATCAATAAAGATTTAGATAATATTTTAGCTTACTGTCCCGAAACATTAGAAAAAAGTTCTGGCAAATGGCAAACCAGCATTGGGAATCTTATGGCTGATGTTTGTTTACAAAGAGGAAATATTGTTTTTAAAGCAAGAGAGAAAAAAGAGATCGATCTTTGTCTTTTAAACCATGGTGGTATTCGTGCCATTCTTCCAAAAGGAAATGTAACCACCAGAACTGCTTTTGAAATCATGCCTTTTGAAAATAATTTGGTCGTTTTAGCCCTAAAAGGGACTCAAATTACAGAAATGGCTGCTTATATCATTAAAGAAAAAAAACCACATCCTTTGGCGGGTGCTACTTTTACGATCTCAAAAAACAATATTCCTACCAATATAATGATTCAGGGAAAACCGCTTGATTCTGATAAAATATATTATGTTGCCACTAATGATTATCTGGCAAACGGTGGAGACAACATGAATTTCTTTAAAACCAATGTCGCCAAATTTGATTTGAATTATAAACTTCGAAATGTATTGATTGATTATTTTAAGGAAGTAGATACGATTCCGATTTCGAAAGACATTCGAATTACAGAAGAGTAATTTTTCTATTTTTAATACCATACCGATAAAAATTCAGACGTATTTGTCTAAAAATATAGCCATGAAAAGAAGAGAATTCATTGAAAAAACAGCTGCTAGTACCGCATTATTAAGTTTAGGATTGTCCTTGAGCAGTTTTGAAACCAGCGATATAAAACACCTGACTATTTTGCACACCAACGATGTGCACAGCCATATTGATCCTTTTCCTGCCGATGATCCCCGTAATGCTAACAAAGGCGGTGTTGCACGTCGTGCAGCACTTATTGAAACAATTCGAAAAGAGAATCCAAATGTACTTTTGCTTGATGCGGGTGATATTTTTCAGGGAACTCCGTACTTTAATTATTATGGAGGTGAATTGGAGTTTAAATTGATGAGCATGATGAAATACGATGCTTCGACTATAGGAAATCATGATTTTGATAATGGCTTGGATGGTTTGTATGCTCAAATGCCGCATGCTACTTTTGAATTCATTAATTCGAATTATGATTTTAAAAACACCGTAATGAATGGCCTCGTAAAGCCTTATAAAATCTTTAATAAAAACGGAATAAAAGTAGGCGTTTTTGGTCTCGGAATTGAACTTGCAGGATTGGTTGACAAGCAAATGTACAAAGAAACTGTTTACAATAATCCTGTAGAAATTGCCCAGGATATGACTCAATTATTAAAAAAAGAAGAGAAATGCGATTTGGTTATTTGTCTTTCGCACTTGGGATACAACTATCGCGATGATGGTTCAAAAATTTGCGATTTGAAATTGGCCGAACTGACTCAGGATATCGATTTAATAATTGGCGGGCATACGCACACTTTTCTGGACAAACCTACTGTTGCAAAAAACAAAATGGGCCAGGATGTACTGATCAACCAAGTGGGCTGTTACGGAATTAATTTAGGCCGAATTGATTTTTATTTTGATAACAATAAAGCACATACCAACCAAGGAAAATCAATTATTGTGTAACCTTTTTTGTTTTTTTACTTAATAAATAGCGCGTCATAAAATAATACGACAAAATCTGGCAAAAATCTTTTATCACGACCAAAACCGCTGAAAAGGGAAAATATTGGCTAAAAATATAAAACACATCTGAAGCTATAAAACACAGCGACATCATACTCAATACCAAAGTAACAGGCGTGCCTTTTGTCATGTAATTAAGGAAAGAGGTAATGCTTAAAGTGCTTAAAACAACTCCGTAAATACCGTATTGCAGCTGAAATTGACTCATTTTTTCATACTGTAAATTTAAAATTGAAATCAGTAGATAAGCAATGAGCATTACTATGATAAAAGCGGGTAAAACATCTATTTTTTTGATTTTTATTTTGATAGTATCATCAATAAGAATCATTTTTAAAAGTATACAATAGACTACACTAAACGACAAAAGTGAGCCCATTTCTGAAATTTCTATGTTCATCAGATCAAAAACTTCACCTAGAAAACAGAATAGAAAAATTAAGCTTTCCTGTTTGCCTGTTTTATAACCATTTGTAACCAAAAAATAAAAAAAAATAGAGGGTACAACTGTCGCTTTGGCACACATAGCCAAAAATTCTACATCAAAAAAATCAAAAAGAATCGTAACAACCAATGCTACAAAGTAAAGAATAAGTGCAGGCTTATTCGCTTTCATTTAACTTTTTTATAAAATCATCCTCCGAAAGAATTGGAATATTGAGTTTGGTTGCTTTTTCAAGTTTTGCTGGCCCCATATTGTCTCCGGCCACAACAAAATCAGTTTTTGCAGAAATAGAACTTCCTACTTTACCCCCATTATCTTCGATAGTATTTTTTAATTCATCTCTTGAAAACTGAGAGAAAACACCTGAAACCACAAAGGTTTTACCGACAAATTTTTCGGTTGCGTTAGGATTTATTTTTTCAACAATTTCAAACTGTATACCATGATTTCTTAATCTTTCAATTATACGTTGATTCTCATCGTTTTCAAAAAATTCGATCACACTTTTGGCAATTCTTTCACCAATTTCATCTACCAGCACCAAATCCATTAAAGAAGCTTGACGTAAAGCATCAATATTTTTGTAATGTTTGGCTAATTTTTTGGCAACCGTTTCTCCGACAAAACGAATTCCGAGTGCAAAAAGCACGCTCTCAAACGGAATTTCTTTTGAATTTTGAACGCCTTTCACCAAATTTTCCGCTGATTTTTGCGCCATTCTTTCTAAAGGTAAAATCTGTTCTACCGTTAGTTCATACAAATCGGCATAATTATGAACCAATCCATTATTAAAAAGTAACGCTACTGTTTCACCTCCAAGTCCCTCGATATCCATTGCTTTTCTCGAAATATAATGCTGAATACGACCAATAATCTGCGGAGGACATCCGTAAAAATTAGGGCAATAATGATTGGCTTCGCCTTCGTTCCTCACCAGCTCTGTTTCGCATTCCGGGCAATGTGTAATGTATTTTGTAACCTCTGAATTTTCAGGTCGTTTTTCTAAATCTACTGCAATAATTTTTGGAATAATTTCGCCTCCTTTTTCAACAAAAACAGTATCATGAATTCTAATATCCAGTTTTTCTATTTGATCGGCGTTGTGCAAAGATGCTCTTTTTACGATCGTTCCAGCCAATTGTACAGGTGCAAGATTGGCAACCGGAGTTATCGCTCCTGTGCGCCCAACCTGATAATTTATAGAGTTTAGTTTGGTCGAAACCTGTTCAGATTTAAACTTATACGCCATTGCCCAACGAGGCGATTTTGCAGTATAACCCAGTTCTTCCTGATGCCTGATACTATCCACTTTTACCACTACGCCGTCTGTTTCGTACGGTAATTGATGACGATGTGTGTCCCAATAATCGATAAAATCAAAGACTTCCTGAAGATTGTTTGCCAATTTTGCCTCCTGAGGTACTTTGAAACCCCATTTTCTGGCAGAATCTAATCCTTCAAACTGAGAAGAAAAAGGCAAATTATTTCCAGTAACAAAATACAATAAACATTCTAATGGACGCTTGGCAACCTCAGCACTATCCTGCAATTTTAGACTTCCAGAAGCTGTATTTCTAGGGTTAGAATAAGGCGTTTCTCCAATTTCAATCAGATCTTGATTCATTTTTTCGAAACCGGCAAAAGGTAAAATTATTTCTCCCCTGATATCAAATTTTTCGGGGAAGTTTCCTTTTAGCTTTAGCGGAACCGATTTTATAGTTTTAATATTATTAGTCACCTCATCACCCTGAAAACCGTCGCCTCGGGTTAAGGCCTGAACCAATTTTCCGTTTTCATATTTGATGCTTATCGAAGCGCCATCATACTTTAATTCGCAGGTATATTGTAGCGCCACATTCCCTAAAACTCGCTGAATACGGGCTTCCCAGTCGACCAAATCTTCTTTAGAATAGGAGTTATCAAGAGAATACATTCGATACTCATGCGCAATCGTTTTGAAATTTTTGGTAATCGCGCCACCTACTCGTTGCGTTGGCGAATTTTCATCAAAAAATTCTGGGTGCTTATCTTCTAAATCTTGAAGTTCTTTTAATTTTTTATCGAAATCATAATCAGAAATACTGGCATTATCAAGCACATAATAATTGTAATTGTGCTGATTGAGTTCTTCTCTTAAATTTTGAATGGTATCTTGAATGTTCATAAAGTATTGTAATGAAGCGAATTATAATTTGATGATCTGTACCTCAAAATTAGAACTATTTTATACATATTTATCAAAAAAAGTAAAGTTTTAAAAAAGTAAAAATCAAGTTGCAAAAAGATGCAACTTGATTTTCTCCATTTTCGTTTATTTAAAAAAATTAAACAAAAAACCAACTTCCAAATGGTCTTGTAAAACTCTAAATTTCACTTGACTTTAAACAAGTTACAAGATCAATCTAGATTATTTATGTATAATGATAAAATCTGAACGACGGTTTACAACATGCTCCCCGTCGGTACATTTTACACCATTTTTGCAATTATTTATTAATCGTGTTTCGCCATAACCTATAGCACTCTCGATTCTTGAAGCTTCAATTCCTTGCGAAACAATATAATCGCGTGTAGATTTTGCTCTGTTGTCTGAAAGTTTTAAGTTATAAGCGTCCTTTCCGCGAGCGTCGGTATGTGACTCAATTTTGATGCGGATATTAGGAAATTTTTGCATTAAAAAAACCACTTTAGACAGTTCCTCTACTGCCAAAGCTGTGATATCGAACTTATCAAAATCAAAATAAATAGGTTTTACGTCTACTTTTTCTACCCCTTTACTTTTAACAACCAGATCATCATAATTGGTGAGTTGAAAATCTACATCTTCAATTTCTCCTCCATTTTTACTGGCAGTCTGCACGGTTTTTTCATCATCACTATAATTCATCTTTGTTGCCACCAATCGTACTTTTTTGTCGCAAGGAGCCGAAATTACATATTTCCCCTCTGCATTGGTTTGTGTCGTACCAAGCGTTTCATTAAATACGTCATAAGCCGTAATCATTACATCAGACAAAGGCAATTTTGATTTTGTATTTGTAGCAATTCCGGTAATTAATTGGTTGCAAACTTGTTTTCCTTTGATAAAAGAATAAATATCATCGTCACCTTTTCCTTCGGCACGATTTGAAGAAAAATAACCAAATCTACCTGCTGCATCAATAGTAAAAGCAAAATCATCCTTATTACTATTGATGGGTGTGCCCAAATTTTTAGGTTCGGCAAAAGTTTCATTTTCTAAAAAAGCACTTTGATAAATATCCAAATCTCCCAAACCGTAATGTCCGTCTGAGGAAAAATAGAGCACTCTATTTCTAAAATAAGGAAACAAATCGTTGCCAATCGTGTTAATTTTTGGTCCCAAATTTTTTGGAGAACTCATGGTACCATCTGCTTCAATTTTTACAACGTATAAATCGGTTTCTCCGTAACCGCCAGGCATATCTGAGGCAAAAAACAACCATCTTCCGTCTTCACTAAGCGCAGGATGTCCCACCGAATAATCAGTACTATTGAAAGGAACTTTTTCAGAATTTACAAGCTTTCCATCAACAATAGTGCCTTTGACGATCTGAAAATTATTGGTTTTAGATTCATCAATAACCAATTTATTTTTTTTGACAATATTGGTCGAATAATAGATTGTATTCCCGCTGCTATCAAAAGTTGCCGTTGCCTCATGATATTTGGTCATAACGTTGGGTAGGAACAAATTTTCGTTAAACAGGCTATTATCTGGGGTGTTTCGGTCAGCTACATATAAATTCAGGAATGGCTGATTGTTCCAGCTGTAGAGTTTTTCTCCAAACTTGGTGGTATCTCTCGCAGATGTGTATACAATTTTATCTCCATAAAAAGTGGCTCCAAAATCTGACTTACTCGTGTTTATTTCGAGATTTTTGATGTCGTAAAGCGATATTGTTTTGGCCAAACTATCGAGTTGCCTTTTTTGAGTTACATATCGGTTTATTTCTTTCTGATCTCCCTTTCTATTGAGATATTCTTTTGTAATTCTATCAGCGTTATCATAATCCATAACCCCTTTCATAGACTGAATGTAACGCAGATAGTAAATATCTGTTAAATTATTTCCTTGCACTTCGTACAGTTTTTTGTACCATTTGAGCGCATTTTGAGTATCAGAAATAAAATAATACGAATCGGCTGCATTTTTTAATGTTTGGGCAGAAGGATTTTTGATATTCTGCAAACATTCTTCGTAAGCCTTTGACGCATCTAGATAAGAATAATTCTTAAAAAGTGCATCAGCTTTCTTTAAATTAGTCTGAGCAAAACAAATCGTAAAACTCAACACTAAACTTAGGTTATATAATTTTTTCATAAGTTGTCTTTTTAGAAGAATCGAGGAGATTTAATTTTGCTTTGATCTTTGTTAAACTGATAACGAAGGATGATTTCGTGCGAACCATCATTGTATTTGTTTAATTGGCTTATCGTATAATCGAAGGAATATCCAAGATAGAAATTTCTCGAAAATTGAAAGCCTGCAAGCGCGCTCACAGATTCATCTGTTCTGTAAGAAGCTCCTATTACAAATTTTTCGGCAATCATAAAATTTGCAGAAACATCAGCAATGACTGGAGCACCAGTCACTGCTTTTACTAAAAAGGCGGGTTTGAATTTTAAATTAGAATTCAAATCAAAAACATAACCTCCCATAAAATAATAATGAAGTCTGTCGTAATTAACCGACTCTTGTACATCATCATAATAAGAGTTTCGAATAAAGCTAGGTATCGAAAGTCCTAAATACCATTTTTCGGTATAATAATAAACTCCGGCACCGATAGCCAAATTGATCTGATTGTTAATATTCTGATTCAGCAGAACATCATTAGGATCGTAAAACTTTCCTTTTGACCAATCTACATCGAGCATTCTAAAACCTGCTTTAAGACCAAACGCTAATCTTTTTTCGTATCCTAAAGGCAATGAATATGAAAAGTTTCCGTCAAGATACACTTCATTTGAAGGTCCTATTTTATCATTTACGATACTCAATCCTAATCCGATTTTTTCGTTTTGGAGTGGCGATTGAATAGAAAAGGATTGCGTTTGCGGCGCACCCGAAATACCCACCCATTGAGAGCGGTGTAAAAGTGTTGCCTCTAAACCTCCTGTAGATCCCGCATAAGCAGGATTTACAGACATTGTATTGTACATATACTGAGTATACTGAGGGTCTTGCTGTGCATGAGCACCAACCGTGATAAAAGAACATATTGATACAAAATATGTTGCTAATGATTTTATATATAGTTTCATAACGATACTTATTTAGTTAAATTAATTCAATGATCGCAAGGTTATTATCTCATAATAGATAACCATCCTTTTTTAATCGTCCCGTTTCCAATATCTATCACATAAAAATAAGTACCTGTTGGCAACAGATCTCCTCTACTGATAGTTCCAGATACATTTGCAGTACCGTTCCAATCATTTTCATAATTTACTTTACTATATACTAAAGCTCCCCATCTGTTAAAAACTTTCAGTTCGTTGTTTGGATATGATTCGATACAATCAATTCTAAACAGATCATTTGCTCCGTCATTATTGGGTGTAAACTCATTATAAACGGTTAGACAAATTGGCTGTACAGATGCTGAAGCTGAATTATTTGTAGGGTCAACATCTAACGGAGTTGAAATTTCTATGGTAGCTACATTTAAGTAATTACCTGTTGGCAATACAATAACTCTCACTTGTAACGTTTGGCTTTCTCCTCCATTTAAAGTTGGGATTGTCCAAACCTGCGTTCCGGTATCGTATACCCCTGCAGAAGTGGTAGCCGATACAAAACTATATCCGCTTGGTATTAATTCGCTTACAAGCGTATTAAGAATAGTACCCTGACCCACGTTATTTACTGTTATTGTAAAGACTACTTCCTCACCAAAATTGGGTGTAGGATTGCTAACGGTATTGGTTATAGTAAGATCTGAACAAGTTGCTACTGTTACATCTAATGATTTTGTTGTTGTCTCATCACAGGTGTTTGTGTAAGTTACCTCAACTTTTCCCGGACCAACAAATGGCCATGAAATCGTTACATTTCCATCATTGCTTCCTCCTCCTGAAGTAATAGTTCCGTTTGTAACAGACCATACATAATTTGATTTTCCGTTTGCAATAGAATAAGTTACCCCTTGGAAAACACATGGTGTATCATCACTTGCAGTAATGGGTACCGAAGCATCATTTACAAAACCAACTACTATTGCCAGACGTGTAGCGCTTTCGCAACCATTAGTTGCATTGATAGCAGCCGATGCATAATAGGTAGTAGCAATAAGTGGTGTATTAGTAGCTAATGGAGTTCCTCCTATTGGTGTACTGTACCAAACCACATTTGTTTCGTTTACCACTAAACTGGCTATTGTTGGTACTGCAGATAAACAAAAGTTCTGAGTTGTGTTTGGTGTTGTTATTACACCAGGTATATTAACATTTACCGTCACTACTAATCTTACGGAATTCTCACACCCTGCTGTATTTGAAATTGCTCCATAATACAAACCGCTAACCAAAGGTGTTGTTGCTGGCAGCACCGTTCCGCCTGTTGGGGTACTGTACCAAACTACATTTGACTCATTTACCTGAATATTAGCTACGGTTGGTGTACTAATACTACAAAAGTTTTGAGTTGTAGCATTTGTAGTTGGTGTTACACCAGGAGTATTTATCGTTACGGTCACTTGTAGTCTTGTAGTACTTTCGCAACCAACTCCCTGACTTATGGCTCCATAATAGATTCCGTTAGTCAAAGCTGTTGTTACAGGTAGTGCTGTACCTCCTGTTGGTGCACTGTACCATACTACATTTGACTCATTTACCTGAATGTTAGCTACAGTTGGTGCGTTACTACTACAAAATTCTTGTGTATTATCTGTAGTGGTTGGTGTTGCAGGATTGCTTACCGTAACAGTAATTTGCAATCTTATTACACTTTCACATCCTGTAACAGCATCTTTAATCGCAGCATAATATACTCCGGTAGTTAAAGCAGTTGTTGCTGCGATAGCCGTTCCTCCTGTTGGGGTTGCATACCATACTATGTTGGTTTGGTTTACCTGAATGCTCGCAAATGTTGGCATATTTGCAGAACAGAAACTTTGAGAAGCATTGGATGTAGAAGGTGTTCCTGGATCGGTAACAGTAATTGTAATTTGCAATCTTGTGGCACTTTCGCATCCTGTTACTGCATCTTTGATTGCGGCATAATACACACCTGTCGTTAAAGCAGTTGTTACAGCAATAGCAGTTCCTCCTGTTGGATTGGCATACCAAATAATATTAGTTTGATTTACCTGAATATTTGCAAATGTAGGATTGTCTACTGCGCAAAAACTTTGAGAAGCATTCAACGTTGAAGGTGTTCCCGGATTGGTTACAGTGATCGCAACTTGCAAACGCACAGAGCTTTCACAACCTGTAGCTGAATCTCTAATTGCTCCGTAGTAAGTTCCGCTGGTTAAAAGCGTTGTCAACGGAATCTCTGCTCCTCCTGTTGGTGTCGCATACCAAACCACATTGCTCTCGTTTACCTGAATACTTGCAAATGTTGGCGCATCTACGGTACAAAAACTTTGCGGATTGCTGGTAGTTGTTGGAGTATCCGGATCTGTAACAATAATGGTTCCTACTTTAAGATCTCCTGCCAGATTTTCGCAACTGGTATCGCTGGAAACAGCCACATAATACGATATAGGAGACAATGCTTTTGTTAATCCTGTAACCGTCAAAACTCCTGTTGGACTTATCGTATACGTAACTCCTGCAGGTACTCCGTTGGTAACAGGCTGTGTTTTATTATTATCTAAATACCATGTAAAAACAGGATTTGTTAAAGTAGTAGTTGGTGTTAATGATGCTGGCACATTCGAACAAACAGATGCATTATTTAACTGAATGTCTGTTGCTTTTGACTCAGGTAAAATCGTAAACGTTACCGATTTTCTATCTGCCGGTGCAGTCTCACAAAACTCATCTGAACTAACTCCTACGTAATAAGTATAAGTTCCAGGTGTTAAACCCGTTAGTAATAATTGATTGGACGTTTCACCCACGATTAGTTGACTTGTCGTTCCATTAAACTGATACCAGTAATATACAGGATTTGTCAAAGCTGGGGTTCCGGTTACAGCAGTCTGCAAAGTAACTGACCCTGTAGAAGAGCAGATTGTTGTATCTGTTCCGCCATTTAAAGTTATATTGGCTATCGCTCCTTGTGGTGCGGTCGCTTTTACTTCTACAATAACTTCTCCTCTGGCCAAATTCTCGCAATCGTATCTAATCGACTGGATGTAAAATCTGTAAATCCCTGCGGGTATGCCTGCCGGTAAGGTATAAGAAACTCCGGTAGTAATTTGATTACCACCCATTGCCGAATCATACCAGGCATATTTTGCACAATTTTCTTCGGGTATCGAAAGTGTAATAGGCGTTCCCGGACAAACAATTACTTTATTATTGATGTCGCTTCCTATCACTTTTGTATTGGCCAAGCGTTCTACCGTGTGTACTCGCAAAAAGTCTAATACACCAGCAACTCCTCCAAAACGAATTCTAACTTTATCATAAGCCTCTGGCTGAGAAAAAACTACAACCGCAGATGATAAACCTCCGTTTAATAATTTTACTTCTAAAATACTGCTGGTATTATCAATAGGAGCTCCCACGGGAACATTACCTAAAAAACGTTGAATAGTTAATCCCGTAAGTACGCCCGCAGTCAAAAGAACAGCCGGTTTAGAAACTACTATTCTAAGCGTATCCGAAGCAATAGAAGGCGTTTTAAACAATACTGTTAGATCTGCAGCTGCCAGAATACCAGCACCACTATACATGGTCGCGTAGCTGGAAGCATCTCCATCTGCGACATTCCATGCATCACTAACTCCCACGGTGGCAGTTGCTACTCCTACACCTAAGTCAGTTGCTCCATAAAAAACATCTTTTATATCGCCCGGAGTACAAGTAACAGTCGTAACTTGTCTGGAATAATATGCCTCATAAACTTTAGTATTTTGAGCTACGCTTAAAAGTGATGAAGATTGAATTCTAATCTCATCATACTCTTTCGGCCCGGTTGCATCCGCAGGAACAAAGGTAAATTCGAATGAATTATCTCCAGCTAATACATTCAATAAAGAACCAGAAACCGACTGAAAATTCCCTATTTGAACTCCATTTCTAAATCCAACTACAGATAAATTTTCAGCCAAAGCAACTCCGCTATATTCCGAACCTAATTTTACAGTTACCGGAGTTCCTTGCGCAACAGGTGCTGACCACTGCAAATTTTGCCACGTAGTACCAATCCCTAAAAGACCAAGTCCTGTAGTAATGGTCGAAAATGTTTTAACATCTCCGTCGATAGCATTACTTCCGTTTGATACCGTACCCGTTACTATTGAACCCGAGCTTTGGCTATTAGCATAAACTCTTTCTGTTAATGACTGACAAGTATTTGGATCTATAACATTTATGAAGAAAGTACCAGTTTTAGAACAATTTCCAAGTGTTGCTACAACGGTGTATGCATAAATTCCCGGCGTTGTCAAAGTAACTGACGGATTAGCAGGCAATGGATTTCCTTGAGGATCAAACCATGATAAAGTTCCGTTTGAAGTCGCTGCTAAAGCGATAGGACCTGCATTTGGCGCCACTGTAACCGGATCTGCCACAACCAAAGTTGGTGATGGACTGATCGTAACTGTTACTAATTTTCTATCAGAAGAACAGTTTCCAATACTACCCTGAGCCTGAATATAATAATCACCTGAAATAGTAATATTTGAAGCAGCATCAACTGTTATTGGATTATTTGAAGCATCAAAAAAAGTATAAATCGTACTTCCTGAATTGTCTATATTTTGAATAGCATCCTTTAAATTGGCTTTATCACAACCTGCTAAAGTTGCAGTAACATTAAAAGTAGTCACTGCCGGAAAATTAACAACAACTTCTTTTAAAGTGCTTGCCTCATTTTCGCATTGCAAAGCATTAGAAACCGAAATATAATAGGTATAAGGACTTCCTAACGCTGTAAGGCCTGTAATGGTCAAAGCGCCAGTTGCACCGTTTATACCTGTTGTGATTTCACCTGTTTTGTCCGGATTTGCATAGTATTTAAATTGTGCTCCAGCTAAAGCTGATGATGGCGCCAAAGTAATCTCGCCTGTACATGAAGCTATAAGCGGACTATTAATTATAACATCGGCAGCCACAGATTTTGGTAAAACAGTAACCGTTACTATCTGACGAACACTGTTGGCACAAGTACCACGTGTTGCCTCTAAATAATAATTTGTGGTCGCTGTTAATACCGGCGTTGTATAAGTAGAAGAAGGTACTGCATCTAGTGGCGTCAATCCGTTTGGGGTTGCGTACCAAAGAAATGTTTCTGTACCTACCGAGGAAGATGCTGTTAAAGTGGTTGTATTTCCCTCGCAAATTGTTGTATTTCCTGCAATAACGGCCTCTTTATAACGATAAGAAGCGTTATAAATATCCAGACGGGCCAAGGCCGTTAGCAATCCGCCAAGGGTAACTCTAACACCTGTAAAATCTCCTCCAGCGGCAAAACTCGCTCTAAAACGATTTCCGCCTAGCAATTGAATATTTAAAAGCGGATTATTAACAGCCGTTAGATCAGGATTATTGCTTGCTCCGTTATAACTTTGTAAAGTAATATTCGAAAGAAGTGAAATATCTAATAAACCTCCCGGAACTCCCAATTCAACTTCGATAATATCTCCTTGTAAACCTGAATTTGTAAAATCAATTTCTTGAAAAATATCCTGTCCAAGTCCAAGCGGAATTGACAGTGAAGCTGCCGAATCAATATCTGTATCTACAGAATTATTTGGAGAGTTTACAGCACACAATACACATAAAATACCATCGTAAGTTGTAGTTACAGCATTGCCTCTCAAACATCCCGTAAGGGGCTTATTTACAATAACATTTACAGTAGTTCTTACCGGATTTATACATCCTGACGCCGTATTTGTTGCAATAATATAATAAGACGCATTTGCTGTTAAAGGATCTGTTTGGTATGCTGTACCAACAAATTTGCTTTGATCGTTTGAAGCATCAAACCATTCGTAAGTTACTCCTGCTTCAGGATTCGAAACCATCAATAAAGCACTTTGACCTGATTGAATTGTGACATTTGCCGAAGCCACTGTTGGAGCTGTCGGCAATGGATTTACGGTAACAGCTACCTGAGTTTGGCCTGTACTTGTACAAGTGCCTATTCCTGCTTCTACATAATAACTTGTATTAATCGTTAAAATCGGAGTTGTAAAAGAATTACCTGTAGCTAATAAAGTGCCCCCAATTACAGCATCATACCATCTGTAATCTGTTCCTGTTACCGGATTTGTTATGGTTAAAGTAGTGGCATTACCGGCACAAATAATGGTTCCTGTAGCAGCAATTGTTGGTGCAATAGGATTGTTTACATTCACTTGTACGGAAGTTCTTTCGCTATTTACACAACCATTTCTGGTAAGTTGTACATAATAAGTAGTGGCACCGGTAAGAACTGGCGTGGTATAACTGGCTGTACTGGCTAATAAAGTGCCTCCGGTACTGGCATCGTACCATGCTACTGTTTCTCCAACACCAAGAGCTGCTGTTAAAGTAGTAGTCTGACCGCTGCAAATTGTTGTGTTTCCTGTGATGGATGGTGCTTTGTAACGATAAGAAGCATTGTAAATATCTAAACTTGTAAGCACACTTGCTACGCCTCCCAACCGTACTTCAACACGATCAAAGGCTGCTCCTGCTACAATACTTGCTCGAAATCTGTTTCCTCCTAGCAACTGAACATTCAATAAATTATTAATTGAAACTCGATCATTATTAAAAGTAGCGCTATTATAAGTGGCCAAAGAAATATAATCCAAGAGTCCTACATCCAATACTCCGGCAGGTAGTTCCATTTCAACATCAATAATGTCACCTGCTCTACCCGGATTATTAAATTGTAACGTTTGCTGAATGTATGCGTTTACCAATCCTACTGGGACAGAAAGTCGTGTTGCAGTAGCTATATTTCCATCTACAGAAAAATTAGAGTTTGCAACTCCACACAACAAACACAATCCGTTAGCAAAAGTCTGCTGACTGCTTGCCTCAAGACAAGTGCCTAATGGCGATGGTATTACGGTAACTGTTACGGGTACTCTTACAGTGCTTAAACAATTTCCTGCAGCACTTTCTGCTTCTACATAATAAGTTTTTGAAGCTGTTAAGATGGGTGTTGCAAAGGATGACGTATTACTTGCAATAGCAACGCCTCCTGTTGGTACATCAAACCAGTTTAAAGTAACATTTGGTTCAGTTGTCATTGCACTCAAAGTTGCATTTTGGCCTGATTGTATGGTTACACTTTGCGTTAGTACTGTTGCTGCAGCCGGAATTGGTGTAGCGATTACTGTTACCTGAGTACGAGAAGGACTTACGCAACTGCCGATAGAAGCTTCTACATAAAAATTGGTTACTCCAACAGGAACTGTTGGCGAATAACTAGTTCCGCTTGCGAGAGCAACCCCACCACTTGCGGTAGAAAACCATCCATATGTAGTTCCAAGAACCGGATTAATAACTGATAATGTAGTCTGTTGGTTTGTACCACTCGTACAAATTGAGGTTCCTGAGCTACTAATAGCAGGTGCGATAGGATTTGACACATTGATTACAACAGGCAAACGTTCGTTACCCTCACAACCTGCAAGTCGTGAAACCCCTATGTAATAAGCGGTATTAGCTGTCAATGTAGGAGTCGTAAAACTATTTGTTGTAGCCAATGGAGTTGTAGAAACTGCTGAACTGTACCAAGATATGGTAGTATTGGCAGCTGGCGTCGCGGTAAGCGTTACGGCATTTCCTGAACATATTGTTTGATTCAAACCTCCGCTTATGGTAGGTTTTGCAAAATCTAAACGCACATCATACAAACGTAAACTTACTAATAAACTTAGAAGGCCTCCTACTCTAATCTGAATTTGATTGGCATCGGCTGGGAGTGTATATTTAATCATTGCAATAGTATTACCATTGAGCAAATCGAGATTCAAAAGCGGACTGTTTAATGCTACTCTTGGACCTACATCTGTCCCGGATAACCTTGCTTGCACTGAAACATTAGAAAGTAAACTTAGATCTAATAAACCATTGCCGGTACCAATATAAAATACTACTTGGTCACCCGCTTTTGCAGTTTGATTAAAAGTTAATGTTTCCTGAACAAAACACCCCACGCCTATCGCATTATTTAGCGTGGCATAGGTGCTTAAACCTGCATCCACATCGAATGCATTGTTAGGATTGTCTACATTTAAGCCAATACATAAAATTCCGCCCTCACTGTTTGTTTGAGATATAGGTCTGCAAACATTTTGTGCCACGGCATTCGTACATAAAAGTAAAAAAAACAATAGTCTGAATAATCTTTTCTGGAAGTTAAGATTATTGATTTTTAGATAATTTCTCATAATTTGGAAGATTAGAAAATGGACAATAAAATACCTGTTGAGATAAGCCAAAAGACCTATTCAATTTTAAAACACTAATAATCAAATAATTGGAACTCGTTATGATTAGCTACTTCATAATAAGTCCATTAGAACTCGATTAAAAGCTCAAAATAAATTCATGTTGTTTGGTTCTGAATAAAACATAAAATTCTATCAACCTTATTTTTTCAAACAAGGCAAATTTTAAAAACGGAAACTTGAAGTACTCAATTTTCCAGACAGGAGAGATTTGTGTGGGATTGTATTTTCTAAAAAAGAAAATCTAAAATTATAGTAGAATTGGGGAATTCTTTAAAAACAATATCATAAACTTTTTGCTCAGGAGTTATTTGTAGTTGATTAGAAAACAAATAACAAATCATCGGGAAAGTTGTTAATTACAACTCCCAAATGATCAACAAGTACTACTGGGTTTAGGATGCAACCTATTAAAAAAAGCTTTCAATAAGTTTGGTTGGAAATTTAAAAACGAGTGCTCTTCTTTGCCCCACTCCAAAATAAAAGTTGGAACTAAAGAAATAAAATAAACACTCCGTGTGATCTGATTAAAAAAAGTAATTATTAGATTCATAAGCATACTATTAATTGTTCTTGAAAAACGAAAAACTGATTAAAAAACCATCATGTTTAAATACAAGTTAAATGCCTAAAAAACAATTTTCAATTTCATTTACCAACAATAAGCTATAATGCTTATTTCTACATTTGTTTTTGTACAAAAGCATATAATTGCTTTAACTTTTGTTGATTAAAATTACAACCTTTTTTTAAAACTAGCAAATATCTAATTCATAATATTTCAAATTATTACACAAAAAAAACTGACAGAAATAGATTATATTTTTAAAAAACCTAATAAAATAAGGAGCTTTTGACTTTCATTAATTTCACTAACACAAAATAAAAAAATATCATTTTAGTATTTAATATAAGTAATTACTTATAATAAATAAATAAAAAGCTATATTATACTACAATTAGGCATCATAGTAAAGTGTTATAATTTGAAAATTTTGTTAAGTTAAACAATTACAAAATAAATTTTAAAAATATGAATTTAATAAAAAAAGAGCGATTAAATAATAATAAAAATAGTGGAGTCTAATAATTTTAAAAAAATTAAAATTAAACAATTGTTAAAATTAAAACAAAAAAAACAAGTAATTATAAGAAATTACCTGCTTTAA
This sequence comes from Flavobacterium geliluteum, assembly GCF_017948595.1. Taxonomy (GTDB): domain Bacteria; phylum Bacteroidota; class Bacteroidia; order Flavobacteriales; family Flavobacteriaceae; genus Flavobacterium; species Flavobacterium flavipigmentatum. The sequence goes on from NZ_JAGFBV010000009.1 coordinate 66,009, forward strand.
TTTTTTAATGATGTAATTGGTAGATATTATGATTCTATTATCGTATTAATCTGTTTAAATAACTGACCATCAGTCAAGAAAGCACCTTGCTGTATCAATTCGAAGATCGATAGGTTTCTGTCTTCAGTAAATACTTTTTTACCCACTTTCATCTCAATATTTTCCGTAAACATATTATCACTTAGCCATTGCAACCCTTCTTTGGTTAGAAAATCTGTTTCTGGAACCAATGCTTTTAAAACAATTGATTGAACATGTGTTTCGAAACATTGAAACAAAAAAATGTGATTTTTAGAAAAATGTTCTAAATATTCTGCTCTAGATAAAACGCCTTCCCAAATCAAATCTGAAAAAACATCCAATTCCTGCTCTGCAACTTCTGGCTTGTTCTGCTTTATCGAGTCCCACTCTGCTTTATCGATCGCTTGTGTGGCTAAAAAGTTGGTAAATTCAGCATGTAATTCATCAAATTGCTCTTTTGTTAATCTCGCGTATTTCATTGTTTCTTTTTTGAATATTATAGTTTGTTAAAAGAGGTAAATTAAAATCATAAAAAAAGCCCTCTCCAACGAGAGGGCAAATTTAATACATTTTTTATTTGACTAGAAAATATATCTAATACCAAATTGCGCTTGCCACCTTGACGCTAGACTAGCATCATAATTAAACGTTTTGGTCTGTGTATTCGTAAAAGTATACGTTGGGGTATTACCAACAACCGAAACTCCTATAGGCTGTACACTTGTAGGATTCTGAACCAATCCCCAATCTGAATTTAATAAATTCCCAATATTTAAAACATCAATACTAAACTGAATCGTATTTTTTTTCTCTGAAGCAGATGATACTTTAAAGTTATAATCTTGCAATAATTTCAAATCCCATCTTCCTCTCCAAGGCGCAATAGCACCATAACGCTCTACATATTCGCCTCTTCTATCTCTTAGATATTTATCCTGACTAATAAATTTATCAAAAGCTTCGCCTTGACCAGCTCCTGTAAAAGTCATTTGACCAATTTCTGCCGTTGTAGGTACATAAATTAAATCGTTTACCGCAGAACCATCATTGTTGATATCTCCTCCGTAAGTATAATTAAATCGTCCTCCTTGTGCATATTCAAAGAAAGTAGAAACTGTAGTAGCCCATTTGTCTTTGCCATATTTCCATTTTTTTGAAGCAACCCCAATAAAACGGTGATTATCTCCATATTTAGAATTAGAAAGTACTGCATTATTTACATTTCCTAAAGCAGGATTAAACGCAAAAGCATCTCCTGTAATTTCGGCTTCAATAGAGTTAACGTCTTGAGATTTCATGTAGTTATAAGCCAAACTTGCATACAATCCGTTATCGAAGGATTTTTGCACTTTTACCGAAGCATTAAAAGCACTTCCTTTATCAGAGTTTGTCATTACATACGCATTATTTGCACCTTTGTCACCTGCTGTATAAATCAATCTGTTGTCAGCTCCGGCTAAAGTTCCTGTTGGCGCTTTTAATCCCCAGTTTTGTACTTGCACTCCATTGATATCCTTATTATAAGACATATCAAAAGTCACAATATAATTACTTTCAAATCTATGATCGTAACCCAAACTCGTTCTCCAGACTTGCGGCCATTTATAATCAGGATCCATGATCTGAAAAAAACTATCATCGGCACCACTTACTTGATTTCCTAACCACACAAATGGAATCCTACCTGTAAAAATTCCTGAACCACCACGAAGCTGCGAAGTAGCATCTCCTTTTACATCCCAATTAAATCCGATTCTTGGAGACCAAAGCAATCTGTCGCTTGGCAAATCTGTAGAAATTAATTTTGTAGCCTGTCCCGTTTTTGGATCAAAATAATCTACGGTATTATCTCTTCCTGCACCACCATTGTCAGTATCTATATATTTTTGAATTAAATCTGCTGTATCAAAATACAAAGGCTTATCAACACGCAGACCTAGTGATAACTTAAAATGATCGCTTACGCTAATATCATCCTGTGCATAAAATGCCAGCTGGCCAACATTAAGTTCTGCCAGTTTCCATCCGCCATCGCTTCCTACTGTAAATTGACTTTTTGAATTGTAAGTATCTTGTGCGTATTGCAAATTTTGCGCAATAATACTTGAGGCGAAAGGTCTTGCTGCGTCATCCAAAAATGCCTGAACATTAGAGTAAGGCGTAAAGAAAGTACCGGCGTAACCATTTGGGTTTCCAAAATTATCGTAACCTCCTAAGTTAAAAGAGTTTTTAAACTGAAATTTTTCAAATGAAGTTCCAAAAGTAAAAGCATGTTTACCAAGAGTATACGTTAAATTATCTGTAATCTGAAATACTTTTTGATCTAAAGTATTATTGATAGAAAAGGGCTCATGTCCCGCAATAATGTAATTGGCACCTGATCCGTCCTGAATATTAATAACAGGAGCAGGAACTGAAAACGGTACTCTGTAATCGTCAAAATGGGTATATCCTGCTTGTAATTTATTCGATACCGATTCGCTAAACTTAGAATTCAACTCCAATAAAAACGAACTCAATTTGTTGTTGATCTGGTAACCTGAATTCTGAAACTGAAGAATAGAAGCATTTGGACCTCTAAAACCTAAAGCCGTTGGATGAGCCGGTTTGTCTTTTGAAGAATCAAGAAAGTTATATATTACCGCAAGCTTATGATTGTCATTAATATTCCAGTCTAATTTTATGATTCCTTTACTCGAATTAGATTCATGCTTAAAACCTTGGTAAGCACCAGTATTGTAACCCAAATTTGCCAAAGCATTAGAAACAGCAATCAAATCCGACTCTAAAACTCTGGATTCGTTTATTCCCGCTACACCATCATTGTTGTTTGCTCCAAAATTAGAACCTAAATCACTTCTTTTATCAATTTCGAAATTTCCAAAAACAAATAATTTATCTTTAATAATAGGAGCACCTAAACTAAAACCAGCCTGAGTTTGCTCTAAAGAAGGTACAAATATTTTCTCACCTTTTATTTTGCTTCCCGTTAAATCCTGATTTCTATAAAAAGCATACGCTGTACCGTGAAATTCATTCGTACCCGACTTGGTTACCGCATTCACAGAAGCTCCTGTAAAACCTGACAAAGTAACATCATATGGAGCAGTTGCTACCTGAATTTGCTCAATTGCATCCAGAGAAATAGGCTGCGCACCAGTTTGTCCACCAGGAGTCGCCGCATCTAACCCAAACGGATTATTAAAGACCGCACCATTTAAAGAATAATTATTGTATTGATCATTTCGACCACCAAAAGAACCGCCACTTGCCGTTGGCTCTAAACGTGTAAAATCTTCTGCAGATCTCGAAATAGTAGGCAACGAAGTCAATTCTCTTCGGCCAATTGTAGTTTCTGCACCGGTTCTTCCGCTTTGAAAGACTTTGTTTTTAGAAACCACTTTTACCTCTTCTAGAGCCTGACTTTCATCGGCCAGAAGAACATCCAAATTAAATACTTTTCCCAAATCAAGATACACATCGTTGTATTCCTGATTTTGATATCCTACAAAACTTACTACTATTTTATAAGGACCTCCAATTCTCATATTCAAAATACTAAACCTTCCATCCTCATTAGAAAGTCCAGAATATTTAGTTCCTGTAGGAGTATGGATTGCCAGAATGGTAGCACCCGGCAGAAGTTCATTTCCTGAGCTTTTTACAATTCCCTTAATGCTCGAAGTCGTTGTCTGCGCAGTAACGAATATAAAGCTACAGACACACAACAATAATGTAAAGATTTTTTTCATTTTCCTTAATTTTGAATGAGTTATTTCGCTCAAAATTAGGCAAAAAAAAATCACTCCGAAGAGTGATTTTTATATTTTATTAACAAAATGTTAACAGAATATTATTTTTCAGCGATAATCTCGTAAGGCAATTCTACGATAACATCTCTGTGTAAACGGATGCTTGCAGTATATTTTCCTGTACGTTTTACGATACCACTAGTAATGAATTTTCTATCAATAACGTTACCTGATTTCTCTAAAGCTTCTGCAATATCGATGTTTGTTATAGAACCAAAAAGTTTCTCTCCACCTGCTTTTGCAGTAAGTTTTATTTCCAAAGCTTTTAAGCTTTCTGCTACTGCTTTTGCATCAGCAACCACTTTAGCTTCTTTGTGAGCTCTTTGTTTTAGGTTTTCAGCCAAAACTTTCTTTGCAGAAGGTGTAGCTAATTGTGCGAATCCCTGAGGAATTAAAAAGTTACGACCGTAACCAGCTTTTACTGATACTACATCATCTTTAAAACCTAAGTTTTGTACGTCTTGTTTTAAAATAAGTTCCATGTTGTTGTCCTTATATTTGAGAAGTTAGGTTCCTTTGACGGGAAACCAACAACTTTGTTTTTAATATTATTTTAATAAATCGGCCACGTATGGCATTAAAGCCAAGTGACGCGCTCTTTTTACAGCTACAGACACTTTTCTTTGGTATTTTAATGAAGTCCCTGTTAAACGACGAGGAAGAATTTTTCCTTGCTCATTAACAAATTTCAATAAAAAATCAGCATCTTTATAATCGATATATTTGATACCTGATTTTTTGAAACGACAATACTTTTTAGTTTTGTTAGTTTCAATATTTAAAGGCGTAAGATATCTAATATCCCCGTCTTTTTTTCCTTTTGCAGATTGCTCTATTGTAGACATAATAATTAAGCTTTAGTAGATTTTAATTTGGCTCTTCTTCTTTCAGCCCATGAAATAGCATGTTTGTCTAAACTTACAGTCAAGAAACGCATAACTCTCTCGTCACGTCTAAATTCAGTTTCAAAAGCAATTAGAACTTCTCCAGCTACTTTGAATTCGAATAAGTGATAAAAACCACTTTTTTTGTTCTGGATTTCGTAGGCCATTTTTTTCAGACCCCAATCCTCTTTCGATACCATTTCAGCTCCTCTACTAGTAAGAAATTCTTCAAATTTCGTTACTGTTTCCTTCACCTGAACCTCAGATAAAACGGGATTTAAAATGAAAACAGTTTCATAATGATTCATAAATACAATTATTTATTTGTTAAAATTGGGTGCAAAAGTAAGGATTAAATTTAAATATACAACACTTTTTTATCTTTATTCGTTGTAAAGCGAAAAACATAGCTGTATTTTAGTTTTATTATTAAAAATATAATACATTTACTAAGCTATCCTGAATTTATTCTAAATTTTTAAATGTTATGAAACTAAACTGTGTTGTCGTTGATGACAGTTCTATACAGCGGACAATTATTGCTAAATTAGCAAATAATCACCCTGGTTTGCATTTAATCGGGGACTTTTCGAATGCAATTGAAGCAAAAAGCTGTATCTCTCTAAATAATATTGACTTAATTTTCCTAGATATAGAAATGCCCGTTATTAACGGATTTGACTTCCTTGACGGGTTAAAAACAAAACCGCAAATTATTTTTATCACTTCTAAAGCAGAATATGCCTTAAAAGCATTTGATTATGATGCCACAGATTATCTGCAAAAACCATTATCTGTAGAACGTTTTAATGCTTCTGTAAAGAGAGCGCTCGACTTGCATATCCTTAAAAAAGATATAAAAGAAGAAGAAGGTGATCATATTTTTATTAAAAGTAATCTAAAAAAACTCAAAATTTTTACCTCAAAAATAAAATGGATTGAAGCTTTTGGCGATTACGTGCGGGTAGTGACTGAAGATGACAGCAATCTGGTACTTTCGACAATGAAATCTTTTGAAAATGATTTATCAAGAGACAAATTTATCAGGGTACACAAGTCCTATATAATTAATATCGATAAGGTAGAACGCTTTAATAGTAAATTTGCAGAAATTGGAATTACCAAAATTCCTTTAAGCCGAAACAAAAAAGAAGATTTGGTAAAAGCTCTATCTGCAACTCCGTAGGCGTTAATAAAAATCAACGTTTACCGCAACTTTTATTGCTCTGTAGTGAGCAACAGCCTCAAAACTATTCAGCATTTTCTGAATAGTTTTTTTTGTGTTTCCCAATGGCTCGTTTTGCGGAATCTTAATCAAAATTGTTCTAATATATTCATTTCTGATTCTACTAATCGCCGGTTCTTCCGGACCTAAAACAGGCATTTTCAAATTTTGACTTAAAACCTGATACAACCACATCGAACCTTCTTTTAATTTATCAAAATCACGGTGTTTCAACGTCAGTTTTATAATTCTAAAATAAGGCGGGTATTTGTAAATCTGACGATCATACAATTGCTCCTTATACATAGCTATATAATTATGGGTTGTAACTTGCTGAATCGTATTATGATTTGGATTATAGGTTTGAATAACGACTTTTCCTTGTTTTTCTGACCGCCCCGCTCTTCCTGCCACCTGTGTCATCATCTGAAAACTACGTTCAAAAGCCCTAAAATCGGGATGGTGCAGCATATTATCTGCATTCATGATACCCACGAGGCTCACATTATCAAAATCCAAACCTTTGGCTAACATTTGCGTTCCTACCAAAATATCAATTTCTCTATTTTTAAAAGCATCAATTATTTTCTCAAAACCAAACTTTCCGCGAGTAGTGTCCTGATCCATCCGACCTGTTTTGGCTTTTGGAAAAAGCGTCATTAGTTCTTGCTCTATTTGCTCGGTTCCGAAGCCTTTTGTTGTCAAATCAATACTCGAACAACTATGGCAGTGCGTTGGTTTGGCAATAGAGTAACCACAATAATGGCATCGCAGTTGGTTTTTATGTTTATGAAAAGTGAGACTCACATCGCATTGTTGGCAATGCGGCACATGACCACAAGTCATACACTCTATAATAGGTGAGTAACCTCTTCTGTTCTGAAACAAAATAACCTGCTCACCTAAAGACAGCGCTTCTGCCACTTCTTCGATTAAAAGATCACTAAAATGTCCCGTCATTCTTTTTCTAAAATGTTTGTCTTTCAAATCGACAAGAACAATTTCGGGCATTCGCACATTATTATAACGTTCAAAAAGGGTTACCAACCCATATTTTTCAGTTTGGGTATTAAAATACGTTTCGATACTTGGTGTTGCCGAACCCAAAAGCACTTTGGCTCCATGAAAATTAGCCAATACAACCGCGGCATCACGGGCGTGGTATCTTGGTGCAGGATCGGTCTGCTTAAAAGTCTGCTCGTGCTCTTCGTCAACAATCAAGAGGCCTAAATGGGCGAAAGGCAAAAACAACGCCGACCTTGCTCCTATCACAATCTGAGCTTTTTCTGCGTTTTCCAACGTCTGTCTCCACACTTCTACTCTTTCATTATTACTATATTTCGAATGAAAAACGGCTACTTTATCGCCAAAATAATGTCGCAAACGTGACACCAATTGTGTTGTAAGCGCAATTTCAGGCAGCAAATACAGGACTTGTTTGCCTGTTTGAAGGTATTCTTCAATTAGTTTTATATAAATTTCAGTCTTTCCGCTGGACGTTACGCCATGAAGTAAACACACTTCTTTTTTAGCAAAATTTTCTTTTATTTGATTAAAAGCTTCTTCCTGCGCATCACTCAATTGCAATTGTTTTTCTGAAGCTTTTCCGGCAAAAGAAACTCTATCGTGCTGCAGAAAATACTCTTCAAAAACCTCTTTTTCGATCAAAGCTTTTACAATCGTAGGAGTAGATTGTGACGTTTCTACCAATTTCTTTACCGTAATGGGTTTCTTCTCAGAAGCGCTCAACTGAAAATAAGTCAGAACGATTTCTTTTTGTTTGTTGGCTCCTTTCAGAATTTCAAGTAATTGCCCTAAACCTTCATCCGACTCATATTTCTCGTGCAATTTTACATATCGAATGAGTTTGGGTTTGTAATTTTCTTTGATTTCATCTTCTAAAACAATGATATTTTTGGCTATCATGGTTTGAAGAATCGGAAAAATATTTTTCTTATTTAATATCGAAATAATATCCTGAACTTTTAATGAACTCTGTTGCTGCAAGGCTTCGTAGACAAGAAACTCATCATTTGAGAGTTCGTTTTTATCAACAAAAACATCTGTTTTGTGCGAAATAATGGTTTCATTTTCTAATAATAATCCTGTCGGAAAAGCACCTCGATACACATCGCCAATGCCACACATATAATAGTTAGCCACCCAAAGCCAGTGTTTGATCTGTATTTCGGTAGCAATTGGTTTTTCATCTAAAATTTGATGAATCTCTTTGGCTTCATATAAACTTGGGGCATTTTGATGCATGTCCAGTACCAAAGCGGTGTAGATTTTACTTTTTCCAAAAGGTACGGCGACGCGCATTCCTTTTTTTATAAAATGAAATTCGGCCTCAGAAACACGGTACGTAAAGGTTTTGGCTAGTGAAAGCGGTAAAATAACTTCGACAAAAAACATGTGATTTTTAAACTATATATTAAGATTTCTTTCTGCCAGAAGCTTTTTCCGCCAAATATTTCTCTACCAATTTTAAAGTATGATACAAAGAGTCTGTACTAGTCCAATCATCATGCCCAGGAATTATATAAACGGGACTTTTAAATTTAGCTAGCACTTTTTTTATCGATTTCTTCCATTCCTTAGCATCGGCATCACCTAAATAACCTAAATCTTTTGCTTCGGCACTTTTTATAAAACAGCCTCCGTACATCACTTTTTCTTTGTCAAACCAAACTACAATATTGTCCGGAGCATGACCTTTACCAGGATAATATACTTGAAAAGTATGCTGCCCAACAGTAAAAGTAGTATCATTCGGAATAACAAATTCGGCTCTGTTTTTTCCTTCTTTTTCAAGAATTTGATCCGTAAGTTGGATGCTATATGTTTTTATCCCCTTTTGTTTATAAAAACCAAAACCACCCGATCTGTCGTCATGTGAATGAGTACCAAAACACATCACAACTTCTTTATGATGTTTCGCTTTTATGCTGTCCAGCAAAGGCTGAAATTGCGTTTCATCCCAAGGCGCATCAAAAAGCACAACCCCTTTTTCTGTAACAAGATACATGGCATTGGCAGAAATCAGATTTCCTTTGTAATCATGAAATGTTTTATAAACATAAAAGTCACCCGTAAGATGACTTATTTGCAATGCGTTATTTTTAGATTGTCCAAAAGCATTTGATAACCCTACTAAAAATAAAACTATCGATGCTACTTTTTGCATATTTTAGTTTTTTACTCGAGTCCAATATTGCGTTCTTCCCATAAGGGCTACTCCAACATAACCGCGAAGTTTCAATTTATCGGCAGATTCTAAAGTGATGTAACATTTGTATTTTTTACCGTTGGTCGGATCCAGAATAGTACCTCCGTTGTACTCATCATCATCTTTTTTGAGTCCGTTTATAATGATCATTCCTAAAATTGGTTTGTTTTTTTCTGCACCATCACATTTTGTACATAAATCTTTTTTATGACTGGCTCTTAGTATTTCTACCACTTTACCGTACACCTTTCCAGATTTTTCATAAATTTCTACAACTGATTTTACTTCACCTGTTTCGTCATCAATTGTTTTCCATTTTCCAATAACACTCTGACTCTGCATTGTGTTTAGAGCCAGAAAAACAACTCCAATCGTTAACATCCAATTTCTCATACTATTTTTTTTTGTTTTTTTGTTTTAATTTTCTGATTGAGGCATTCAATTCAAATCCCAAAAGCAGAATCATACAGTTAATCCAAATATAAAACATTAGAATTAATAATGTGCCAATAGAACCATAAAGTTCGTTGTATTTTGAAAATTTTATAACCCAAATTCCAAAAAAGAACGAAGATATAACAATTAATATGGTCGTAAAAACCGATCCAATACTAATAAAAGGTACTTTGTTATATTGTTTTGTACCGTAACGCAATAATAGCGAAGACGTTACCAAAATCATCAGTAAAATAAACAAATACCTACTCAAAATGATCAGCGGAATTTGATCACTTAACACATCCTGAATGATAGTTTTCTGAATTATCACCTCAAAAACAACGATCGTTGCTACTGTTACAAACAATATTAATGTCATTACCAGCGAAATAGCAAGTGCCGCTAAATATTGACTAAAAAAACCTCGTTTATCAAAGACATGTTTAGAGGATTCAAAGCCACTTAAAATTCCGTTAATACCATTGGCCATCAAAAAAATAGAAAGCAAAAAACCCGAGGATAAGAGTCCCGAATGACTATTATTTAAAATATCACTAATGATTTTATTAATCGCATCATAGGTATTTGGAGGAACTCCTTGCTGCACAAACTGTAAAAAATCTGCCTGAAATCCTTCTATAGGTATGTACGGAATTAAATTTAAAATAAATAAAGTAAAAGGAAACAAAGCCATAAAAAAACTGAAGGAAACGGCACTCGCATGATACGAAAATGCGCCCTCAATAATTCCAATGATGTACATTTCGAGCAAATCGTACAACGAAAACCCTTCCAGCGAAGGGAATTTTATCTTCTTTAAAAGCCGAACTAAATTTCGAACAACAGGGATTTTTTCAATCCGAGCTTCTATTTCTTGCGACATAATTTTATTTTAGATTTTAAAATTCAGGTTTTAGATTAGAATAAAAACACAGAGTATAAATTCCCGTAACTCACGTCACTAAAAAGCTTTCAAACTCAAATCCATGTTGTAAACAGAGTGCGTCAAAGCACCCGAAGAAATATAATTGACACCACATAACGCATATTCGCGAATGGTTTTTTCGTTAATATTTCCTGAAGATTCTGTTTGGCATTGCTTTCCAATCAAAGCAACAGCTGTTTTTGTATCTTCATAATTAAAATTATCAATTAATATCCTATGCACACCTTCGCTTTGGAGAATTTCACGAATTTCATCCAAATTTCTGGCTTCTACAATAATTTTCAAATCCAGATTATTATCTTTCAAATAGTCTTTTGTCGTTGCAATGGCACGTGTAATACCTCCCGCAAAATCAATATGATTGTCTTTTAGCATCACCATATCATAAAGTGCAAATCGATGATTCTCGCCGCCACCAATCTTTACCGCCCATTTTTCGGCCACTCTAAAGTTGGGTGTTGTTTTACGTGTATCCAAAATTTTTGCTCCTGTCCCTTCCAAAAGCTTAGTATATTGATGTGTTTTGGTCGCAATCGCAGACATACGCTGCATCGTGTTCAAGACTACTCGTTCTGCTTTCAAGATCGATTGCGAACTTCCCGAAACTTCAAAAACTACATCTCCATAATGCACCTCTTCACCATCTTCTATAAAAGTTTTTACTCTCAGTAAAGGATCTACATATTCAAAAATCATTCTGGCCATTGTAACACCGGCAATAATTCCCTGATCTTTTACTAACAATTTAGCTTGCCCATTTGCCAATTCAGGAATACAAGCCAGCGAACTGTAATCGCCTGTACCCACATCTTCTCGAATTGCATTGCTAATTAACAGTTTTAATTCGGATTGAAATTGTTCTTCGCTAATCATTTTTTTAGTTTTATGAGGTGCTAAAGTAGGATAAATTTTGTCTATTTGAAAGTTTCGCTTCTTCGAAAATCGAAAAATATGACTAAAACTTCTTGTCCTTAATTATAATAAATTAAAGGAACATTAAATATCTTTGATCCTCATCTTATCAAAATCATGGCATTAATAAAAGACATTTACTCGGTTACTTTTTACGAAAAATTCGGTCAGGCTGTAGCCGAAATTCATCCAACATTTGATAAACAGCAATTTATCGATACGATTTACCAAGACGATTTTGCTCAAAAAGAATGGAAAGACCGAATGAAGCATACAACAGTAGTTTTGCATCAATTTATGCCCGAAAGTTTCTCAGAAGCCGTTTTACTGATCGATAAAATCATTCAAAACTTAAAGAAAAACAAGTTTACAGACGGCAATCTGGCTTTTATATTCTTTGCCGATTATATCGAAATGTATGGCTTAGACGATTTTAAAACTTCGGCGAAAGCCTTTGTTTCTATCACTCAATTTATCAGTTGCGAATTTGCTGTTCGTCCTTTTATTCTTAAATACAAAGAAAAAATGATTGACGAAATGGTGCAATGGTCCTTGCATGAAAACCATCATGTACGCCGACTGGCCAGCGAAGGAAGCCGTCCTAGGTTGCCGTGGGCAATGGCGATTCCGTTCCTGAAGAAAGATCCCGCTTCTATACTGCCAATCTTAGAAAATCTAAAAAACGATTCCTCAGAATACGTGCGCAGAAGCGTTGCTAATAGCCTGAATGATATTGCCAAAGATAATGCTCAAACTGTGCTCGAAATAGCAAAAAAATGGCGCGGAATCAGCAAAGAAACCGATGGTATTATCAAACACGGTTGCAGGACTTTGCTAAAACAGGGACATCCCGAAATATTAAGTCATTATGGTTTAGAAAGTACTAATATTGCACTTTCCTCTTTCGAAATTAAAACGCCAGTAGTAAAAATCGGGAGTTATCTGGAATTTCAATTTCAATTAAATAATAAAAATAACGAAGCCAAAAACGTTCGTTTAGAATACGCTATCCATTATAAAAAAGCAAAGGGTCATCTGGCCAAAAAAGTCTTTAAAATTAGTGAGAAGAGTTATTCGCCCAATCAAATAATTAAAGTAGAAAGGAAACAATCTTTCAAAGTTATTACGACTCGCGTTTTTCATACGGGTATGCATCAGCTTTCGATCATCATCAACGGTACCGAAAGTGATGTTTTGGAATTTGAGTTGATCAATTAATTTTCCTACTTTTATAAAACAATAACAAAAAAAGCTTTTCTTAATCTAAATTAAGCCGACTATTGATGTTGGCAAACTAATTTTGTTAAAACAAAAACCATTACTATGTCAAATATCAGTTTAATAATCGAAGAACGTTCTGCCAATATTGGCAATTTTATGGTCGGCAGACTATTGCCTTTTCGCGAAAAAAGAGCGGTTGGACCATTTGTTTTTATCGATCACATGGGACCTGCACATCTTAATGAATATCAGAACATGGATGTGCCTCCTCATCCACATATTGGCCTTTCGACACTAACTTTTTTGTTTGAAGGAAGTATCATGCACCGCGATAGTTTAGGAACAGAACTTGAGATAAAACCGGGCGCCGTAAACTGGATGACAGCAGGAAAAGGAATCGTACATTCTGAGAGAACGCCCGAATACCTCAGACATTCTGATAAAATGCTTCACGGACTGCAAATTTGGGTTGCATTACCGAAAGACTTAGAGCAAATGGAACCTAATTTTGCACATATCGAAGCAGACGAAATACCAAATTGGGAAGCAGATGGCGTCTCATACAAACTTATTGCGGGTGAAGCTTTTGGCAAAAAATCACCTGTTCCAGTGTATAGTCCTTTGTATTTTATCGAAATTAAAAGTACAAAAGCGCAAAAAATAAACATCGGAAACCATTTATTTGGAGAAAGTGGCTTGTACATACTCGAAGGAAGCATCAAAAGTGGCGATCATGTGTACGATCCAAAACAAATTCTAATTACCAACGACAGCACTTTGTGTGAGTTTGAATTGGCGGAAAATACGACTGTATATATTTTTGGAGGAACACCTTTTCCTGAAGAACATTTTATCTTTTGGAATTTTGTCTCTTCGGATAAAAATCTAATAGAAAAAGCAAAAAAAGACTGGACTGAACAGACTTTCCCAAAAGTGCCGGGCGAAACCGAATTTGTCCCTTTACCTGAACCAAAAATCAAATAATTTATGCAAACGATATCCGCAACAATCGATACACGCTTGTATCGCACCGAAATAAAATCTTCCAGCGATAATGTTATAATTGCCGATGAACCTCAAGAAATGGGTGGCAAAAATTTAGGCTTTAACCCTACCGAACTTTTGGCTGCCTCACTGGCTTCCTGCACGCTGATTACGCTACGAATGTACATCAATCGCAAACAATGGGATGTGTCTGAAATTTCGATTAAAGTAGATTTTGAAAGAGATACCGAGCGAAACGTAGCACAATTTACCAGAAAAATTGAGGTTATTGGAGAAATTGACACCACACAAAAACAACGTCTGGAAACTATTGCCAACAGCTGTCCGATTCATAAAACATTGACACATTCAATCGAAATTAAAACCACTTTAATATAATTTATCATGAAAATAGAACAAACAAACGACGGAAGAAAAGGCTATTTTGAAGCTCTAGAAGAAGGGAAACAAGCCGGAAAAATGACCTATACATGGGCAGGTGACACCAAATTTATCATTGATCATACCGAAGTAAATGAAGCATTTAACGGAAAAGGTGTTGGTAAAAAAATGGTTATGGCAGCTGTAGAATATGCACGAGAAAAAAATATAAAAATCCTTCCGCTTTGTCCTTTTGCCAAAAGTGTTTTTGATAAGACACCAGAGATTCATGATGTACTTTTTTCTTAAGGATCTAAGTTTTTTTTACCGCAAAGCACACAAAAAATTACACAAGGTTCGCAAAGTTTTATAGGTAAAGCTTTGCGAACTTTACGTTTGTATTAAGTCTGCAGATAAAAAATCTTGCGTTCTTTGCGTTAAAAAAAATATCACGAAAATCAAATTTTTTAATCTCCTCCAAAAGTCATATATTTGCATGTAATTTAAACTTAGAGTATGTCAAGGATAATTACACTTTTCTGTTTTTTTATAGCACAAATCGGCTTTTCTCAATCAGCTGAAAATTATTTAGAAAAAATCAGAAATAACGAAGCTCTCTTAACAGCTTTCTTTCAACAAATGCCAAAAGGCGGCGATTTACACCATCATTTTTCGGGATCAGTTTATGCAGAACCTCTTTTGGAAAGAGCTATTGCAGAAGATTTTTACCTGAATACAGAAACGATGGAAGTCGCCAAAACAAAAGCTTCAAAAGGCAATTGGGAGACTTTTTCTTCACTTAAAAACAATGGAAAATTAGACTTTTACAAACAACAAATCATGCAAACCTGGTCTGCTAAAGATTATAATGGTTCTGTACCTTCTGATGATTTATTTTTTGATTCCTTTCTTAAATTTGAAACCACTATTGCCGGTCATTTTGCAGAAGGTTTGGTTGAATTAAAAAAACGAGCGCTTACAGAAAATGTCAGTTATATCGAAACACAACTGTCAACGATTCCGTGTGATATGAAAGTGGATGATTTAAGTGTTTTTAATGTAAAATTGCACGAAGCGGCAGCAGTAAAAGATGAGAAAGCCGTGCTACAACTTTTAGACGAATTGTATCAATCAATTCAGAAAAAAGAGGCCAAAAAATATGCTGAGGATTTTAATACCAATTTCATCGCAAAACTACACAACGATTTAAAAATAGACGATGACCGTTTTACCATGCGCTATCAAAATTTTGTTCTTCGTTTCATGAATCCGGTTGATTTGTTCAAAAACCTGACTATTGCATTTATTTCGGCAAACAGCAGCAAATTGGTGGCGGGTGTCAACATCGTTTCTCCAGAACATGGCGATACTTCTATGAAGGACTACTGGCTGCACATGATGATGTTTAAATATTGTCATACTAAATTTCCTGCTGTAAAATATACGCTTCACGCTGGCGAACTCACTTTAGGATTGGTACAACCAGAAGATCTAACCTGGCATATAAACGATGCTATTTATATAGCGGGTGCCAACAGAATCGGACACGGAGTAGACATTGCATACGAAGCAAACTCTTATGATTTGTTGCGCTATATGGCAAAAAATACTATTCCGATCGAGATTAATTTGGCTAGTAACGAATTTATTTTAAAAGTAAAAGAAGGACGTCATCCATTTACACTTTACAAAGAATTTAACGTACCCATCGTAATTAGTACTGACGATGCAGGAATTTTACGCACCAACATGACCGAACAATATGTTTTACTTGCCAAAAGATATCCTGATGTTTCGTATGCCACCATCAAACAATATGTTTATAACAGTATCAACTACAGTTTTATTCAAGATGAAGCTGTAAAAAAACAATTACTTAAGAATTTGGATGCAAGATTCAAAACTTTTGAAAATCAATTTTCGAAGAATTAAATATTTTTTATGCCAAAGATTAAAGGAGTAAAAAGGATTATTTTTTAATATGCATTTAATTTGTGGCAAAAAATAAAACTAAACAATGAACATCAAACTTATTGCCATTGGCAAAACCGACAATAAATCGTTGCAGACTTTGATAGACGATTATACCAAACGTTTGTCGTTTTACATCAAATTTGATTTGGAGATCATTCCAGATATCAAAAACGTAAAAAACTTATCTGAAAGCCAGCAAAAGGAAAAAGAAGGCGAATTGATTCTCTCGAAACTAACGCCAACCGATCAATTAATTCTTTTGGATGAAAACGGAAAAAACTTCTCAAGTGTTGGTTTTTCTGAAGAATTGCAAAAAAAGATGAACTCAGGAATTAAAACGCTGGTATTCGTAATCGGAGGTCCTTACGGATTTTCAGAAACAGTTTACAGCAAATCGCAAGGTAAAATTTCGCTTTCGCTAATGACGTTCTCACACCAAATGGTACGCTTGTTTTTTATCGAGCAATTATATCGCGGATTTACTATTTTAAGGAATGAACCGTATCACCATCAATAACGTTTAATCGTTGATTTGTTGATTTTGGTTAATCCTAAAATTATTTAGTAGATATACTCTTTTTCGTCATTTATAAAAACGAAAGGAATCTTTTTATCAACTATCGTTTTTACCAATATTTTACATTGAATATAATCTCCATAAAGCATCTTTTTATCGTATGAAAATATAATTTCAGCTTTAGGATTTATTACTAAGCTATCCAGAAAAGGTTGCAAATTATTTTTAGGAAAATCATACGTTTTTCTACCTCTATATTCTATCATCCCATTTTTTCTGAAATACAATTGGCTGCTGTTTTTACTGACATTTTCCATTTTATAATACACTTTCGTGAAAGGTAAAAAGGCTAAATTCTTTCCGACAGTATCGGCGTAAGAGTAATAATTCTCGGCTTTCTCATTTTTATGAGCGCTGTCTCCGCGCTTTTTTTCCTGCAACTTCATTACTTCGGGAATTACCAATTTTAAAGGCAGACGTTTGTCGATATTAAAAATCCAATTGGTCGAAATAATACTGTTTTTTCGGTTTACATCGGCGATTGTGTCTTTTCCTTCGATTTTAAAAAAGATGTAAATAGGCGAATGATCCTCTACTTCTTTTACCACAGAAACATTGGATTTTGGTAATAATACATCTTCCTTTTTTCCGCAACTAAAAAGAATTAAAGTAATAATTAAAGTAATATATTTCATAATTATTTATTTTTTAAAAACACAAGGTATGTCATTTCGACTAAGGAGAAATCTCCGCAAGAAACTCGGTAAAGAAAAGCCAATCTTTGTCGATTCTGCAACGAAGATTTCTCCTTCGTCGAAATGACAAATTGAAGTGTTTATTTATCTTATAAACTAATCTTACTAAACAAAGTAACACATTCTACCGCTTCTTTTACATCGTGAACACGTACTATTTTTGCCCCTTTTGTCAATGCAATGGTATTCAAAACTGTTGTTCCGTTTAAGGCTTCTTGCGCAGTCGTTTGCAATGTTTTATAAATCATCGATTTTCTCGAAACACCAGCCAAAACAGGCAATTCTAGTATATTAAAAAGTTCCATTTTTTGCAAAACTTCATAATTTTGATCGGTTGTTTTGGCAAAACCGAAACCAGGATCGAGGATCAAATCGTTAATTCCTAAACTCCTTGCTTTTTGCACTTTTTCAGAAAAATAGAACAACATTTCTTTTACAATATCGTCGTACTGCGTTAGACTTTGCATTGTCTGCGGATTACCGCGCATGTGCATCATGATATACGGAACGTTGTACTTTGCAATCACGTC
Organism: Flavobacterium geliluteum; assembly: GCF_017948595.1. GTDB lineage: Bacteria > Bacteroidota > Bacteroidia > Flavobacteriales > Flavobacteriaceae > Flavobacterium > Flavobacterium flavipigmentatum. The sequence goes on from NZ_JAGFBV010000009.1 coordinate 83,838, forward strand.
AAACATTTTATTGTCTAACTCTCCGGCGGCAATATCGTTGATCATTGCTGCTCCGCTTTCTAAACTCACTTTTGCCACTTCGGCTCTAAAAGTATCAATTGACAATAGAGCTTCAGGAAAATGCTTTAAAATAATTTTAATGACGGGAACAATACGTTCTATCTCCTCTTTTTCAGAAACAAATTCGGCACTTGGTTTGCTCGAATACGCGCCAATATCAATAAACGTGGCGCCATCAGACAACATTTTATCTACTTGCGAGATAATTTGCTCCTCATTTTTATATTTTCCTCCATCAAAAAAAGAATTTGGCGTAACATTTAAAATTCCCATTACTTTAGGAATCGACAAATCAATCAGTTGGCCTTTGCAGTTAATCAGCATTTTTATTGTTTTTGTTTCAGGTTTCAAGTTTCAAGTTGTTGGCATTAACACTTTGTTTAGAAAAAACTTGAAACAAAGAAAACCTTAAACTTGAAACTCTTAAAAAATTATCCTTATTTTTGAAGAAATTTTAGCAAATATACAGCAATAAATGAAGAATACTTCCCTTGAATATGATAATGTAATTACAGTTTGCCGCACTTTATTTGTCAACAAAATGAAAGATTACGGCAGCGCCTGGCGTATCTTGAGATTGCCTTCTCTAACCGATCAGATATTTATAAAAGCACAAAGAATCAGAAGTTTACAGGAAAACGAAATTCGCAAAGTAGACGAAGATGAACAAGGAGAATTCATCGGAATCATCAATTATTCGATCATGGCTTTAATTCAATTAGAGTTAGGCGTTGTTGATCAACCTGATCTGGATGTAGAAAAAGCAACTGAATTGTACGATGCTAAAATTAAGGCGACCAAAGAATTAATGGAAGCCAAAAATCACGATTATGGCGAGGCTTGGCGCGATATGCGTGTAAGTTCGTTAACAGATTTGATTCTCCAAAAACTCCTTCGCGTTAAGCAAATTGAAGACAATAAAGGTAAAACTTTGGTCTCTGAAGGTATTGATGCCAATTATCAGGATATGATCAATTATGCTGTTTTTGCCCTAATTTTAAATCCTATTAAATAAATATTAAGCTGCGAATTACATTATTTAAGTGTTGTGATTTGTCGCAAAAAAAATTAAAATATGAAAAACATCCTTACTCAGTTTTCCCGATTATTTGTCGGAGTATTATTTATCATTTCCGGATTAATAAAGCTTAATGATCCTGTTGGATTCTCTTATAAACTAGCAGAATATTTTAGCGAACCAGTTTTTAACATGCCGTTCTTAGAGCCGTTGGCATTGGCATTGGCGATTATTTTGGTTATTCTCGAAGTGGTTTTGGGCGTAATGTTGCTGGTAGGATATAAGTCAAAAATAACGATTGGAAGTTTACTGATTTTAATTGTCTTTTTTACCTTCCTTACCTTCTACTCTGCTTATTTTGATGTTGTAAAAGATTGTGGCTGCTTTGGCGACGCTTTGCACCTTACACCGTGGCAATCGTTTACAAAAGATATCGTTTTACTTTTCTTTATTCTGATTTTATTTTTCAATCAAAAATTAATAAAACCGTTATTCACAACTCAAAAAACCAATTTTACAGTGTATGCAAGTGTGGTCTTATGTGCCTTTATGGCGGTTTGGGTTTTGAACCACAATCCTATAAAAGATTTCCGTCCTTACAAAGTGGGAACGAATATCGAAAAAGGAATGGAAATTCCAGAAGGAGCGCCAAAATCTGTGGTTGAAATGATTTTTATCTATAAAGTAAACGGCGTTGATAAAGAATTTAGCGAAAAAGATTTGATGAACATTCCCGAAGGAGCCACTTTTGTTGACCGAAAAGACAAAGTAATCACAGAAGGTTATGTGCCGCCAATTCACGATTTCACCATGACAAAAGACGATTCTGATTATAAAGAAGAGCTGCTAAAAGAATCAAAACTATTGATTTTTGTTACCTACGATTTGAAATTGTCTGCACAATCTGGAATGGAGAAATTAGAAAAACTTAGTCAGGAAGCAAAAGCAAAAGGCTACAAGGTAATTGCCATGACGGCTTCTGGAGCTGATGAAATTGCAAAAGCAAAAAAACAATTTGGCTTAAATGTAGATTTTTATTTCTGTGATGCCACGACCTTAAAAACGATCGAAAGAGCCAATCCGAGTATTGTGGTTTTACATAACGGAACTGTGATTCAGAAAGTACATTATAACGATATTAAGGACTTGAAATTATAATATTTTCTCTTCTTAAATCATAAAAAATCGGTGAGTCACATTTGTGTTTTACCGATTTTTTTTATGTCAAAAGCTATTTTTTTTCTCCAAAACCAATTTACAGAATATAAAATAGACTTTTTTTTTATCCTTTTGGAATTCTCTTCTAAAAAAAAATATTAAAAACATCATTTTTGCGGCCTACTATTACGATTTCAGAACCTTTTTTCTAACCAAAATTTTAAGATTTGTTATAAAATAAAGGAGTGTTCAAATTTTGTTAATCTCCATTTGGCATTCAAATTGTTTGATTAACTTTGTTTAAAACAAATTAAAATGAAACAAATAGCACTACTACTTTTTGCCGTTATAACTTTTTCTTGCTCACAGGCACAAAAAACAAATTTTTCTAAAGAGGCTTTATCTCAAAAATTATTAGCTACAGATGACAGCCAGGTTACTTTCAAAAACATCTTAAAAAAATACAAAGGAAAAACTTTGGTGATCGAAGTTTGGGCTTCCTGGTGTGGCGATTGTATAAAAGCAATGCCTAAAGTAAAAGAACTACAAGCCAATAATCCAGATGTTTCGTACTTATTCCTTTCGGCTGATAAAACGGCTGATAAATGGAAAATCGGAATTGAAAAACACGAATTAAAGGGCGATCATTTTATGATGAATGACGGTATGAAAGGTGTTTTTGGAAAAGCCATTGACCTTGACTGGATTCCGAGATACATCATTGTTGACAAAACAGGTAAGATTGTTTTGTACCGAGCAATCGAAACAGATTTTGAAAAAATCAATGAGACTTTATCGAGCCTGAAATAAGTTTGAGATGTAACTTCAATAAAAACAAAAATTAAAAAATAAAAACTACCAAAATGAGGAAAAAAATTGTTGCAGGAAACTGGAAAATGCATAAAAATGCTGGTCAAACAGAAGAATTACTAAACGAATTAATTGCTAAAATACCAGCACAGACTACTGCTCAGGTAATTGTTGCACCAACATTTGTAAACTTAGCTGCTGCTGTGGCAAAAGTAAAAAACACAACTATTGGAGTTGCAGCACAAAACGTTCATCAGGCAGAAGGTGGTGCATTTACAGGAGAAATTTCTGCAGACATGCTTAAAAGCGTTGGTGTCAATACTGTGATTTTAGGCCACTCTGAGCGCAGAGCTATTTTTCACGAAAGTGATGCCTTAATTGCATCTAAAGTTGATACTGCTTTGAAACATGAAATGACTGTAATTTTTTGTTTTGGAGAAGAATTGAAAGATCGTCAATCAGGAAATCATTTTAATATTGTCGAAAATCAATTACGTGATGGTGTTTTTCATATTGCAAAAGAATCATGGACCAATATCGTACTGGCATACGAGCCTGTTTGGGCAATTGGAACGGGAGAAACGGCTTCGCCGGAACAAGCGCAGGAAATGCACGAATTTATTAGAGAAACCGTTCGTAAAGCTTTTGGAGCAGCTATTGCCGATGAAGTTTCTATTTTGTACGGTGGTTCTGTAAAACCGGATAATGCCAAAGAGATCTTCTCTAAACCGGATGTGGACGGTGGTTTAATTGGAGGAGCTGCTCTTAAAGCTGATGATTTCTTAGCAATTGTTACTGCAATCTAATTTTAGATTTATATAAAATTGAAAGCGATACTTAACGGTGTCGCTTTTTTTTATTCATAAAAATCAACCTCATTAATCTTTTTTATCAAACACAACTAATTCATTTTTAAGACTTTAAACAATTATTTTAAAAATATTTACTTAGATACATTGTTATACTATGTATTTTGTTATACATTTGCTTTATGAATGAGACATTTGTAACAAACTGGAAATCACAGGTAAAAAAAGGAACTTTGACCTTTATCATCCTGAACGTACTCAAAAATAATGAGTATTATGGCTATGAACTTATTGAACAAATAAGGAATCACACTGAAATAGAGATTGCAGAAGGTACACTTTATCCGTTAATGAATCGGTTGAAAACTGAAGATTTAGTCATTTCAAAATGGGTAGAGCAAGAAACCGGCATTCCAAGAAAGTACTATTCGCTGACCCCGGCCGGAATAGCAACTTTAAGTCAGATGAATGTGTACTGGGAAAATTTAGAAAAATCAATCAAAAAAATCATCAAATGAAAATAGAAGCCATACAATTTGAGCAAAAAGCTTCGCAGAGAATTTATAACGATTATATGAAGCGCATCAAAAAAGCGACAAATTCGTTATCAAAAGATAATCAGGATGACATCTATATGGAATTTAACAGTCATATTTTTGAAGCAATTCAGTACAAAAATAACACAAACGAAATTGATTCACTTTTAGATATTATTGAAAAACTAGGAGCCCCTGAAGAAGTATTGAAACCGCTTGTGGCAGATAAAAAACTGGAACAAGCTACCAGAACATTCAATCCTGTTCATGTTTTTAGAGCATTGATCTTGAATTTTACCAACGGAATTTCGTATGTCATTTTCTTTATTTTATACCTGTTTTTATTCGGATTTGTATTTTTGATTTTTGCTAAGATCTTTAATCCAGAACACGTTGGCTTATTTATAAAAGAGCATTCTGCTTCTATTTTTGTACTAGGAATGATGAGCCCTGAAGATAAATTGCATAGTAATGCTGTAGAAATTTTAGGCAATTGGTTTATTCCTGTCATGATCCTTTCTACATTTTTGTTTTACTTTCTGATTACCCTTTTATTAAAATTTAAAAAATCAATTAATCAAAAATAACCCTTATGAAAAAACTAATCTTTTCTTCACTGCTTGCCTTTATTCTTACAAGCGGATTTGCTCAAAATTTCAACTCAAAACGACTCGACAGTCTCTTTCAGCTTTTAGATAAAAATAATAAATACATGGGAAGCATCGCCGTTTCTGAAAACGGAAAAGTCATTTACTCGAATGCTGTTGGATATGATAACATCTCAACTTCAAAAAAATCAGATACAAATACAAAATACCGAATTGGTTCTATTTCTAAAATGTTCACTACGGCTTTAATTTTTAAAGCTATCGAAGAGAAAAAATTAAATCTCAAGCAAACAATCGACAAATACTTTCCAACGGTAAAAAATGCTAATAAAATTACGATTTCAAATTTATTAAATCACCGAAGCGGAATTCATAATATTACCAACAATGAAGATTATAGTTCATGGGAAACCCAATTTCAGTCAAAAGAGAAAATGATTGAAAGAATTGCTACAGGAAAAATAGAATTTGAACCTGATACCAAAGCTGATTACAGCAATTCGAATTTTATTCTACTCACTTTTATATTAGAAGACGTTTACAAGAAACCGTACAGCGAAATTATAACCCAAAAAATCATCAAACCTCTACAACTAAAAAACACGTATTATGGAGGAAAAATCAATTTAGATACAAAAGAGTGTAACTCGTATACTTTTTCGGGACAATGGAAAAAAAGCACAGAAACAGACCTATCTATCCCACAAGGCGCTGGAGCACTTGTTTCTAACCCCACAGATTTGACTATTTTTATCGAAAACCTTTTTGCTGGAAAAATAATTTCATTAGAAAATGTAAATTTAATGAAAACCATAAAAGACAAATACGGAATGGGAATGTTTGAATATCCATATTTTGAAAGAAAAAGTTACGGACACAGCGGTGGAATTGATGGTTTCAGGTCTTTACTGAGTTATTTCGAAAAAGAAAAACTTGCGGTTGCCCTTACTTCAAACGGACTGAATTACGATCTAAATAATATCATTTTATGTGCGTTGAGTTCTTATTTCAACAAACCTTTTGAAATGCCTAATTTTGAAAAAGTAACATTAAAACCCGAAACATTAGATCAATATTTAGGCACTTATGCCAGTTTAGAAATTCCACTAAAAATAACCATTACTAAAAAGGACGCATCCTTGATGGCACAAGCAACTGGTCAATCTGCATTTCCTCTAGAGGCAAGTAGCGCAACAGTTTTTAAGTTTGATCAGGCTGGGATCGTCTTAGAATTTAAGGCCAGTGAAAAACAAATGACTTTAAAACAAGGAGGAAAAGAATTTTTATTTACAAAAGAATAAAAGCAATATAAAAGCATAAAAAAAGCTAGTTTCTGAATTTGAAACTAGCTTTTTTTATATGTTTTAAAAATGCGATTTTATCTTTCACATTTTACAAAAATCATTATTTACATAAATATACTTAAAATAAAATAAACCAATCCAGCCAAAATTGCCGATATAGGAATAGTCAATATCCAAGCCCAGATCAAACTAACGGTTACTCCCCAACGAACTGCTGAGACACGTTTTGTTAATCCAACTCCAATAATAGAACCTGTAATTGTGTGGGTTGTACTTACTGGAATTTTTAAATGCTCAGTAAAATATAATGTTAAAGCTCCAGCTGTTTCTGCGGCAACACCTTCAAAAGAAGTTACTTTTGTGATCTTAGAACCCATTGTTTTTACAATTTTCCAACCACCACTTAAAGTTCCTGCTGCAATTGCAGAATAACACGCTAACGGAATCCAACCCGGCATTACACCTTTTATACCCATATCATCATTTGGCAGAACAACGTCTAACCATGAAGCCATGTGAACTCCCGGATTTGTATTGATATAAACTGCAACAGCCGCTGCTATAATACCCATTACTTTTTGAGAATCATTACCTCCGTGACCTAAACTAAAAGCCGCAGAAGATAATAATTGCATTTTCTTTAGCGCAGCATCAGCCTGATGTAGATTTAAACTACTAAAGATCAAACAAAAACCACTTACTGTTAAGATAATAAAGGCCACTAAAAGCCATTTGATATTATGCGGATCAAAAGCTACGCTCCAAAAATGCGAATCAAATCGAGGTTTTCCATGCTCAACAATCTCTTCATAAGGAACCATCAAGCGACTAACAACCCATACAGTAGCGATCATTAAAACAACTGTGAATATTTTAGGGCCAATAACTTTACGAGAAGCATTTAACAACCAGATTGAAATTAGGTATGATGCTAATGCTCCCAATAATGGTGCTAAAACAATAAAGGCAATAATGATAAGAACTCCCGAAGGCATTCCGCCATCTTTACCTGCTTTGTACCAACTTACGATTTCGTACCAATAATGTGTAGTTCCATCTTCGCCAACATAACCAGAAAAACCGTGTACTGCTATTGCGTGAGCCACAGCTGCTCCGGCAAAACCACCAATCAGAGTGTGTGATGAACTAGAAGGAATTCCTAACCACCATGTCAATAAATTCCAACAAATAGCCGCGATAACACCCGCCAAAATCACTACCAAATTAATCTCCATGGTATGTGCGGTTTTTGCTACTGTATCTGCAACACCAAATCCGAAAACCCAATAAGCTAAAAAGTTAAAAAAAGCTGCCCAAAGTACGGCCTGAAAAGGCGTTAGAACCTTTGTTGCAACAACTGTAGCTATAGCATTTGCCGCATCATGAAAACCATTGATGTAATCAAAAATTAAAGCTAATACTATAATAATTATAAGTAGCGTCATAAAATTATAACTTCAGAATGAAATAAATTGAATTTAAGAATGTTTTACCGAAATAGATTCTAGTATGTTTGCAACACTTTTACATTTGTCTGTTGCAGATTCTAAAACAGATAACACTTCTTTATATTTAATAATATTTTTAGCGTCTGTTTCGTTTTCAAAAATTTCAAAAACTGCTTTGTTATAAACGTTATCCGATTTGTTTTCAAGTTTATTAATTCTGGCACATGCCTCCTTAATAACATTCATGTTTTTTAAGTTGCTCAACTCTTTTACGGCACTGTCAATATTTTGACACGCCTCAAGGTTGATTTCGGTCATCTTTCTGATTGATTTTGTAATTTTATCAACCTGATATAATCTCATTCTGCTGGCTGCACCATGCAAATAATCAGCCACGTTATCAATAGATGTTATTAATGTGTGAATGTCTTCTCTATCGAATGGAGTAATAAAGTTTCTACTCAACTCTAAATTAGTCTGACGTGTAATGTCTTCTCCTCTTTGTTCTAACTCATCTATTTTCTGAAAAAGAACTTCTCTTTCTTTCAACGGAAGGTTTACAGCTTCGTGTAAATTAGAAGCCAATTCGATCAAATTGCTTGAAGCCTCTTCAAAAAGTGGAAAGAATTTTTTGTCTTTCGGCACTAAAAATTGGAAAATACTGTTTATTGACATTTTTATATTTTTGATACCGCAAAATTACTTCAATATTAATTTGCAATGTTAAGCCATTGTTAACAAATCGTTTTCTATTTGGAAACTATCCAGGAATACAACGGTCTTTTGGATATCGTAATGCAAGATCCTGTCTTCTTTTACCAAAGGCACAACTTCTCTGTAACTACTGAGAAACATCTCGATAAAATCACTTGATTTCAGGGGTGCTCTATACGCAATTGCCTGCGAAGCATTCATTAATTCGATTGCCAAAATACGCTCTAAATTGTCCATAACACGAAGTGCTTTTGTGGCTCCATTTGCGCCCATACTTACATGATCTTCTTGCCCGTTGCTCGAAACAATACTGTCTACACTGGACGGAGTTGCCAATTGCTTGTTCTGACTTGCAATACTTGCAGCAGTGTATTGCGGAATCATAAAGCCGGAATTCAAACCAGGATTATCTACCAAAAAAGCAGGAAGATTGCGCAATCCCGAAATCAATTGATAGGTTCTTCTTTCTGAAATACTTCCTAATTCGGCCAAAGCAATTGCTATAAAATCTAAAGCTAAAGCCAAAGGTTGACCGTGAAAATTACCTCCCGAAATAATCTCATCGGCTTCTATAAATATATTGGGATTATCGGTAACCGAATTGATTTCGGTTTTGAATACTTTTCTAACATAATCCATCGCATCTTTTGAAGCTCCATGAACTTGCGGCATACAACGGAAAGAATACGGATCCTGAACATGCTTTTTCTCTTGTGCAATAATTTCACTTCCTTCCAAAAACTCATTGATGCGCTGTGCAGTCAAAATTTGTCCTTTATGAGGGCGCACAAAATGAATCAATTCGTTAAAAGGTTCACTTCTTCCATCAAAAGCTTCTAGCGAAATAGTTCCGATTAGATCTGCCAAATACGAATATTTGTAGGCTTTCATCAAAATATGTACCCCATAAGCACTCATAAATTGCGTCCCGTTTAGCAAAGCCAAACCTTCTTTAGATTGCAAAACGATCGGCTGCCAGCCAAAATGTTTCAAAACTTCGCTGGCATGTACTTTTTTGCCTTCAAAAAACACTTCGCCTTCTCCTAATAAAGGTAACGACAAATGTGCCAAAGGTGCCAAATCTCCCGAAGCTCCCAAAGAACCTTGTGTATAGATAATAGGTAAAACATCATTATTATAAAAATCTACCAAGCGATTCAAAGTCTGCAATTGTACTCCCGAATGGCCATAGCTTAGAGATTGTATTTTAAGCAACAACATCAGTTTTACGATTTCTAATGGCACTTCTTCGCCTGTTCCGCAAGCATGCGATTTTACGAGATTTTCCTGAAGCTGTGATAAGTTTTCGTTCGAAATTTTTACATTACAAAGCGATCCAAAACCAGTATTGATTCCATAAATAGGCTCCGAATGTGTGGCCATTTTTTTATCTAAATAATCACGGCATTTTTGAACATTTATTTTGGCTTCGTCAGACAATTCAATCATTTTTTGATGTACAATTATTTCTTGTAAACCTTCTAATGTCAATAATTCTGAACTTATATAATGGATTTCTTTCATCTTATCTGTATTTTGAGAGCTCAAAATTCAACAAATCAATATTAAAAAGCAACCTTTATTCCTAATAATTAAAATTTTAACCTTTTATAAATTATCCTTTTATTCCGTAAACAAACGTAACCCTGCAATAAACCATATGTTTACTTTTTTTACCTGCGCTGTCTCTTTAAATTTCAAAAAAATCATTTACAAAAATATATTCTACTTAACATATAGGACAAAGTAGGTATTTTTTTATTCCTTTTTTATAAAATAAATCTTTGAAATTCAGTTTATAGCATCAAAAAAATAAGTAAAATTATACGAATACGGTAACCTTAAAGATTTAATTTTAGTAAATACGTAATATTAAATTGGTACTTTTTGAATTATTGAAATATTCGCAAAAAGAAAATAAAGGTTTTTCTCTTTTATAAAAAACTGTACTTTTGAAAATAAGAAATGAAAAGTAACAGCTACAAATATCTATCTACAATGACAACTCAAAACAGAGTTGCAATTGCTGCTACAACATCTACTACGACTACTACTACCCCTTAGGGGTATACATTTTACATACAATCCTTGGTTATCTATACTTTTTTCTCGAAAGAAGAGAGTCATTGGATACATAAAAACATTTGCTTTAAAAGAAAAAAATATCAAAATGAAAGTATTAAAATTTGGCGGAACTTCGGTAGCCAATGCACAAAATATAAAACTCGTTCTAGAAATTATTAATCAAAATTCAAAAGAAGGAAGACTAGCAGTAGTCGTTTCGGCATTAAGCAAAGTAACCGATTTACTGCAACTGGCAGCAGCAAAAGCAGCCGCTAACGATGAAAGTTTTAGAGAAATCGTTGCCGAAATTGAGAAAAAACACCTGGATACGCTAAAAGAATTAATTCCGGTAAGCGAACAAAGCAGTTTGTTGAGCCATATCAAAAGAATAATCAATCATCTGGAAACTTTACTGGATGGCTGTTTTTTATTAGGCGAATTATCTCCGAGAACTGCCGATACTATTTTGAGTTTTGGAGAGCTGCTTTCGTCTTATATCATTGCGCAAGCGTATCATCAAATTAATAAAAACTCTGTTTACAAAGACAGCCGCGAAATCATTAAAACAAATAGTAACTTTGGTAAAGCGGTAGTAAATTTTGAAATTTCAAATCAATTGATTCAGGAATATTTTGCAGAAAACGAGTCTCAAATCAATATTTTACCGGGCTTCATCGCCTTAACGCTCGACGGCATCACTACTACTTTGGGGCGCGGAGGTTCAGATTATACGGCAGCAATTCTTGCCGGAGCGCTTGATGCTGAACAACTTGAAATCTGGACTGACGTCAACGGAATGTTTACTGCTAACCCAAAAATCGTAAAACAAGCCCAGCCAATTGCTACTATTTCGTATCAGGAAGCGATGGAATTGTCGCATTTTGGTGCCAAAGTATTGTACCCGCCAACAATACAGCCGGTTTTACGGAAAAATATTCCAATTTTAATTAAAAATACTTTTGATCCTCAAGCAGAAGGCACTTTAATTACCAATCAGGCACCTGCAAATGGCACAGCCGTTAGAGGTATCAGCCATATTGACAACATTTCGCTTTTAACACTAGAAGGCTCAGGAATGATTGGTGTGTCAGGTTCTTCAAAACGATTGTTCGAAGTATTGTCACACGAAAAAATCAATGTTATTTTTATCACTCAGGCCTCCTCGGAGCATTCTATTTGTATCGGAATTCTAAATTCGGATGCTGATAATGCCGAAATTGCCATCAATAAAGCTTTTGAAATTGAGATTTTACAAAACAAAATCGATCCGTGTATTGTAGAAAAAAACCTTTGTATTATTGCTTTGGTCGGTGAAAATATGAAAAATCACCAAGGTCTGAGCGGAAGAATGTTTAGCACTTTAGGAAAAAACAATGTCAACATTCGTGCGATTGCGCAAGGTGCTTCTGAAAGAAATATCTCGGCAGTAATTAACGAAAGAGACGTAAAAAAAGCATTGAATACCCTACATGAAAACTTCTTTGAAGAAAACACCAAACAACTCAATTTGTTTGTAATGGGTGTTGGAAACGTTGGAGAAAAATTCATCGAGCAAATTCACAATCAAAGAAAATTTTTAAAAGATAATTTAAAGATAAACGTTCGCGTAATTGCGTTGTCAAATTCTAGAAAAATGCTTTTTGACGAAGACGGAATTTCTCTAAAAGAATGGCAAGCGGCTTTAGATAATGGCGAAACTGCCCAAAAAGAAGCATTTATTGCCCGTGCGAAAGAACTCAATTTACGCAACAGTATTTTTGTAGATATTACAGCCGATGCAAGCGTTTCTGAAACTTACGAGCAATTTTTAAAAGAAAGCATTGCGGTAATAACCTGCAACAAAATTGCCTGTTCATCGGCATATGATAATTATAAAAAACTAAAGAGCTTGTCTCGTCAATACAATGCTCCATTTTTGTTTGAAACCAATGTGGGTGCGGGATTACCGATTATCGATACGGTAAAAAACTTAATTGCTTCTGGTGATAAAGTACATAAAATACAGGCTGTTTTGTCTGGAAGTCTGAATTTTATCTTTAACAATTTTGATAAAAATAACTCGTTTCACGATGTGGTAAAAGAAGCGGGCGTGCAAGGTTTTACCGAGCCTGATCCGAAAATTGACCTCAGCGGAATTGACGTAGCACGCAAAATACTGATTCTCATTCGCGAAAGCGGTTACGAAATGGATATTGACGCCATTGCCAACGAATCATTCCTGCCAGCCGAATGTTTGGCAACGACTAATAACGAAGCCTTTTTTACCTCTTTAATCAAACATGCTCCTCATTTTGAGAAAATCTATGAAGAAGCACTCAGCAAAGATTCGAGATTGAAATATGTAGCGCAATTCGAAAACGGAAAAGCAAGCGTTGGCCTGCAATTTATTCCTAAAGATCATCCTTTTTATAATTTAGAAGGAAAAGACAATATCGTCCTCTTTTATACCGATCGCTACGTAGATCAGCCATTATTAATAAAAGGAGCCGGAGCTGGTGCTGCCGTTACCGCCTCTGGTATTTTTGCAGATGTAATTCGTATTGGGAACATATAAAAGGTGCAAAGGCTCAAAGTAGCAAAGGTTCAAAGGTTTTTCACTTTGTCGCTTTGCCTCTTTGATCTCTATGCCTAAAATAAAAATATTGAGTTGCAAAAGCCTTTGTTCCTTTGAGCCTTTGCTACTCTGAACCTTAAAAAAAATGACAGAAATAAAACTCTTTTGCCCAGCTACAATCGCGAATCTTTCCTGTGGATTTGACGTTCTGGGACTTTGCCTGGACAATGCAGGTGACGAAATGATTGTTCGAAAAGTAGAACAAAAAGGTGTTCGCATTACTAAAATTATAGGTGCCGATTTGCCTTTAGAAACCGATAAAAATGTTGCGGGAGTAGCTGCTCTAGCAATGCTGGCAACCTTAGAAGTGGATTGCGGATTTGAAATCGAAATTTACAAACACATCAAAGCCGGAAGCGGTATTGGTAGTAGTGCTGCTAGTGCTGCAGGAGCTGTTTTTGGCATCAATGAATTATTAGGAAAACCTTACTCTCGCAAAGATTTGGTGCAATTTGCCATGCAAGGCGAAAAATTAGCCAGCGGAAATGCACATGCCGATAACGTTGCCCCTGCCCTTTTGGGAGGTTTTACGCTGGTGCGAAGTTATCATCCACTGGATATTATCAGGATTGACAGTCCTGAAGAATTGTTCGCAACGGTTGTTCACCCTCAAATTGAGTTAAAAACTTCTGATGCCCGTTCTGTTTTAAAACAAACGGTTTCCCTAAAAAGTGCCATCATGCAGTGGGGAAATGTAGGTGGGTTAATTGCAGGGTTGTACACCAAAGATTATGATTTAATCGGGCGTTCGCTTCATGACGAAATCGTAGAACCGTTGCGTAGCGTTTTGATTCCTGGTTTTGATTTAATCAAACAAACGGCTTTAGAAAACGGTGCTTTGGGCTCTGGAATCTCAGGTTCTGGCCCTTCTATTTTTGCTTTAAGCCGAGGAAAAAATACCGCAGATCAAATTGCCAAAGCGATGAGCGACGTATACGAAAAAATGAATTTGCCTTATGAAATTCACGTTTCGAAAATAAATCCTGATGGCGTGAGAATTATTTAAAATGAGTACTTAGTTCTTAGTAATTGGTCCTTAGTTGCAAAAGCTAAAGATTGAAATTAAGACTAAGGACTAGGGACTAGGAACTAATAACTTAAGAACTAAGAACTTAAAAACAATGAAATACTTTAGCTTAAACCATAATGCACCAGAAGTTTCGTTTAAAGAAGCTGTAATTCAAGGATTAGCAAGTGATAAAGGATTGTATTTTCCGCAAATCATTACACCTTTAAATCCTGTGTTTTTTAATGTAATCGAAAATCTGAGTCATCACGACATTGCTTATGATGTCATACATCAGTTTATTGGTGATGAAATTCCAGAAGCCCATTTAAGAGAAATAATTGCCGACACTTTAAGCTTTGATTTTCCGGTCATTGAAGTTGAAAAAGATATTTATTCTCTAGAATTATTTCATGGCCCAACTATGGCTTTCAAAGATGTTGGTGCCCGTTTTATGTCGCGTTGTCTAGCCTACTTTAATAAAGACGAAAAAGACAGTAAAAATACGGTTTTGGTAGCGACTTCGGGAGATACAGGAGGTGCTGTTGCCAGCGGATTTTTAGGCGTAGCTGGTGTCGATGTTGTCATTTTATATCCGTCAGGAAAAGTAAGTGATATTCAGGAAAAACAGTTAACGACTCTCGGAAAAAACATCAAAGCCCTAGAAGTTGATGGTGTTTTTGATGATTGTCAGGACATGGTCAAAAAAGCTTTTTTAGACGAGAGTTTGGCTCACAAAAACCTTACTTCGGCCAATTCTATCAATATTGCGCGCTGGCTGCCACAAATGTTTTATTTTTTCTTTGCTTACAAAGCTTTAAAAAAACTAAACAAACCTTTGGTTTTCTCTTGTCCGAGTGGAAATTTCGGAAATATTTGTGCCGGAATCATGGCAAAAAAATTAGGCTTGCCAATTGAGCATTTTGTAGCGTCTACCAACGTAAACGATACGGTACCAAGATTCTTAGCAAGTGGAGAATACGACCCAAAACCTTCAAAAGCAACGATTTCTAACGCTATGGATGTTGGCAACCCAAGTAACTTTGTGAGAATTCAAGAATTATACAACAATGATTTAGCTGCTTTCGAAAAAGATTTTTCTTCATACAGTTTCACCGATGATAAAACTTTGGAAGCCTTAAAACAAATTTATAATACCAGCGGATATATCGCAGAACCACACGGATCTGTTGGTTATTTAGGGCTTAAAAAACAATTGCAAAAACACGATAATGCCATTGGTGTTTTCTTAGAAACGGCACATCCCATTAAATTCCTAGATGTGGTCGAACCTGCTTTGGGCATTACGCTCACAATTCCGACACAAATTGAAAGCGTGATAAACGAAGAAAAAGTTAGTGTAAAAATTTCTAATTATGAGGATTTGAAAGCCTTTTTACGATAATTTTTTTACTGTTTTAAAATACAAGCCACAACATACAACCAATATATTTTGATGTAAGTTGTGGCTTTCTTTTTTATTTTTGAATACGTTTTTTACCTTTCAATACTATATTTTTTTAACCACACTATTAAACATAAGTAGCTATATTGTCGTGGTCTTTTATACTAAAATGAAAGCTGCTGTTTTAAAAAACTAGCGAAGCAATTTGCAAAACTCGTGAAGCAAGTTATAAACCTATCGAAGCAGTTTGTAAATCTTGCGAAGTAATTTATAAAACTTACGAAGCAAGTTGTAAACCTAGCGAAGCATTTTATAAATCTTGCGAAGCAGTTTACAAAACTCGAAAAGCAATTTATAAACTTAGCGAAGTAATTTACAAAACTAGCAAAGCAGTTTATAAAATTCGTGAAGCAAGTTATAAAACTAGCGAAGTAGTTTATAAATCGAAAGAGTCTCCAAAAAACAGTCTCTCTTTGCCACTTACAACCAAACAACATAGCAGAAAAACCATGATTTCAATAGCAACATTAGCCGATATTCCCGCATTAAGCACCTTGATTAATTCTGCTTAAAGTGTCAGAACTTGCATATATAAAGCAATAAAAGGATCCAATATATTGTATAGAATGACAACTTTAATTCTTACATTAGTACAACTAAAAAACTAAAATAATGAAAGAGCAAAACAACGATACAAATAAAGACATAAACCCGAAAGTAAACGGAATTGGAGGGATTTTCTTTTTTTCTGACGATCCAGCAGCAACAAGAGCTTGGTACGATAAGAATTTAGGAATTGAAACAAATGATTATGGTGCCAGTTTTGAATCTAGAAATATCGATAACCCTGAAGAAATAAACATGCTGCAATGGTCGCCTTTTACAAAAGGGAGCGCATATTTTGCTCCTTCAAAAAAAGAATTCATGATCAATTATCGCGTGCAAAATATTGAAGAACTTGTAAAGCAACTTAAAAGCAATGGTGCGACCGTACTAGATGATATTGAAAATTCTGAGTACGGAAAATTTGTTCACCTACTTGACCCAGATGGAAATAAAATAGAATTATGGGAACCTAACGAATAAAAAATCTTTCAAAAAAACAATAATACAAAAAATGCCTCCATTAATAGGAGGCATTTCCCTTCTAACACCATAAAAAAACAATAACATTCATTATGAAAATAATTTCTCTCTCTATTCAAATTCCTTTTTGAGTTTTCTGAGTTATACCCTTTTTTAGATTGCTGCTTTCTTGCTGGTTTGCTTTCTCTATTTTTCTGAGGAGCTTCTTATTTTTCAAGAAGTATCTTGATCTTTTCGATAATGGTTTGTATGGTCAAGTCATTGGTATTGAGTGCCAAATTATTATTGCCATAAGGGCCATACACTTCTTTGTCTGTGGTTTTAAATAAACCAATAGTCGTCGTACTAGTAGCGTTTGCCAAATGCATAATATCGCCATCTGTACTGATAATCAGTTGTAAATTATCAATAAAACCAGCCATTTCTCTGATAGAAGGACTAAAAAATTTCGGAATCTTATCCTTGATATTAGATCGCTTGGTATCGGGCAAAATTTCGACAAAATCATAATCGGGTAATGTATTTTTTAAACCGTTGTAAAGCTCCTCCCACCAGTCACTATCATATTCTTTTTCACCGGTTGTCGCCGTATACAAACCTATTACCTTCTTGGTCGTATGTAGGACATCAAAAACTAAATCAAGTCCTTCTTCTACTTCTAAAGGTGTTAATCGTAAATCTAATTTTGGAAAAAAATTATAGTTCATAATCATACCGCTATCCATATAAGTTCTTAGGGCAATAATTGGTTTAAGCGCAATGTGTTTGTTTGTCTTGATAAAAGGATAAGCACAATGTGTGTATATTTTATTTTTCGAATGTACCAATCGTGTCGCCAGTCTTCCAGAATTAGAATTTTCTACAACATTGATGACCAAGTTATAACGCTTAAAAGGTAATGTTAGCCAAGTAAATAAGTACAAAAAAATGTCTCTAAAATGATGTTTAGGCAAAGAAATGATCGACACATTTTTATACGATTTAAAAATGGTAAAACTCACCTTTCCTTTTACAAATAATTCAATAGCGGCATTCGGAAACTGATTTTGCAATTCGGTCACCAAAGGCAACAACAGCAATTGATTTCCTAAACTATGTTCGGGTCTTACAACTAATATCTTAGTGATACTTTCGCAATTTGGTGCAATAATGCCCATTTTATTTTCCTTCGAAACTACTTTGGTTACAAGACTCAGTACACTGTGTCTATAGCCATTTATCTTTGCTTTTGTATCAATAATATACTCCATCGTATTGCGTTGCTAAAGGTTATTTTTTTAGGTCTCTGAGCAGATGCTACTGCTTTTCTCTACCAAAATTAGACACAATATTGAGCGAAAAAATATTATTTATTCCAAATGAAAGAAACTGTCGACCAAATGCAATTTTCGTTAGATTTACCAATGAAGGCCTTTGCAACAAAAAAGCAGCTACTTTGTAACAGAAAATGTCAAAGTATTCAAAAGAAGTTTTTCTTTTATAAATCGAGCGAAGCCACTTATAAAAATATAGAGTCTCCCAAAAACAATGTACCTTTGAAAATTATAATTAAAAAACCATGATTTCAATAGCAACATTAGCAGACGTTCCCGCATTACATACCTTAATCAATTCGGCCTACAGAGGCGAAACCTCTAAAAAAGGCTGGACTACCGAGGCCAATATCCTCTCAGGAAAAAGAACCACCGAAGAAGAATTGACACAAACCATATTAGACCCTAAAAATACGATACTGAAATATACTCAGGAAAACACTATTATCGGTTCGGTTTTACTGGTAGTAAAAAAAGATCAATTGTATTTGGGAATGCTCACCGTTTCGCCCGAATTGCAAAATAGCGGCATTGGCAAAAAGATGTTGGCCGAAGCAGAAAATCATGCCAAAGCTTTAGGATTGTCGAGTATTATCATGACCGTAATTTCGGTTCGCGAAGAGCTGATTGCCTGGTACAAACGTCACGGTTATGAAGATACGGGCGCAAGAGAAGCTTTTCCAGAAAGTGATATTCACATTACCACTTCAAAAGAACCTTTAGAATTTATTTATCTAGAGAAAAAGGTTTAATTTTTATTTCAGGTTAATCGCAAATTTCGCGAAAGGGTTTTTAATATAAATCAATAAAAAAACCTTAGCAACTCAGCATCTAAGAACCTTAGGTGCTAATAAATTAACAACTACGCTTAATCTTCGATAAAAATTCATGAGAAACCCCCAAATACGAGGATAAATTTCTGTTGTTGACGGTTTTTATTTTGTGTGGATATTTGTTTATAAAATCCAGGTATCTTTCTTTGCCGGTTTTGTTCAAAACATCCAAAAGCCGCTGTTGTATGGCGATGTTGGCTTTTTCGACCATTAAAATATGAAACTGAATTAGTTTGGGAACCTCCTTAAATAAGAGGGTTTTATTAGCTTTATTAATGACCAATATCTCGCTGTCTTCTATCGCTTTTATATTGTAGGTAGTTGGTTTTTGATGATAAAAACTTTCGATATCACACATCCATTCATTTTCGAAAGAGAAAAAAATCACACTTTCTGTTCCGTTATCATTCAGAATATAAGTTTTGAATGCTCCTTTAAGAATAAAGCCTTCATAAGAACTATTGGAGTCCTGAATTTGCAGGAATTCATTTTTCTTCAATTTAATAAATTCTACTTTTTCTGCAATACACCGCCACTCTTCATCGCTGAGAGTTATTTTTCGTTCAATACTTGATCTGAGGGACTGGTACATGTTTTTTGTTTTTATTTCTTTCTAAATTATTTTAAATAACGGAAAAAATTAAAATAATGTAATCGATTACGCAAATGTACTTTTTTTGTCCTTTTTTGTAAACTAACAACTGTTAAAAAAATATTTTTGCCCTAATTATTTTTAAAACGTTGAACAAGTTCAACTTTTCTCTCGGTTTTTATAATCAGATTTGTACTGTTAACTATTTATAACCTCAAATTTTTTATTATGAATTTTAAATCAAAATGTTCAGCGCTTTTAATGGCACTGATGATCGGTCTTACGGGATGTAATACCGAAGAAATGGCTTCGACAGCAAATGCTGAAACAACTGTAGAAACAACAGTACCTACAACAACTGACTTTACAGCAAAAGTGGGTAATTGTGCTCAAGTTCCGGGATGGGCCTCTCAAAACGGAGGAACACTTGGTGGAGGAACGTCCGCCGAAACAACGGTTACTACTTACGCTCAATTAAAATCTGCCATAGAAAGCAGTTCTGTAAAAGTAATCAAAGTTACGGGGACTATTACGGTAACAACAAGATTGTCACTGCAAGACCAAACCGGTAAAACTATTTATGGTACAAGCGGAGCAAAATTGGTTTCTACCAACCAGACAAAAGATGGCTCAGGTATCATCAACATCAAAAGATGTAAAAATCTAATTATCAGAAATCTTATTTTTGAAGGACCCGGTGCTTATGACACCGACGGATGGGACAACGCTATTTTGGACGATTGCCAAAATGTATGGGTAGACCACTGCGAATTTAGAGATGGTGTAGATGGCAACTTTGACATCAAAAACAAATCAGATTATATTACGGTTTCTTATTGCAAATTTGGTTATTTAAAACCACCAAAAGCTGGAGGTTCAGGAGGTTCGGATGATCACAGATATTCAAACTTAATAGGTTCAAGCGATGGCGCAACTGCAGATCGCGGGAAACTAAGAATTACTTTTGCTCGTTGCTGGTGGGCTCCTGGCTGCAAAGAAAGAATGCCAAGAGTTCGTTTTGGAAAAGTACATTTGATCAATAACTACTTTAACAGCACCGTAAGCAATAAGTGTATCGCTGCAGGATTTGAAGCTGATATTAAAGTAGAGAACAATGTTTTTGAAGGCGTAAAAACTCCTATTGATTTAATGACCGGTTTTACAGCTGTTACAGCAGTTGGAAACGTGTTTACTAATACTAGCGGAAATACAGCAGGAAGCAAAACAGCTTTTACACCTCCTTACACTATCGTAACTCTTGCGGCTTCGGCAGTAAAAGCGGATGTTACTGGTGGAGCGGGCGCTACATTCTCAGGTAATACTTGCGGTTCTTTCTAATTTTTCAAAAAAAGAAACCACAATTCTATTACCAATTTTTAAAACTTTAGTTTTAAAAATAATAGTAGTTATTAAGTTTTGGTTTTGTCTAACCCTATTTTTGATATAAGCAATACAAAGTTCAAATTAACCCTGAACTATTATTTACTTATATCAAAAATAGGGTTATTCCTTTTTTAAGAGAATAGATTTGCCTACGAGTTATGACACAAATAATTCTGTAAAAGCCTAAAATTAGAAACAAAAAACAGTAAATGATCAGATTTAAAAAACTAATAAATTGCTTTTTACAATACTAATTCTTCAAATAAACGTTGCATTGTTTTCTCTAAATCTAAAGAGAGTCCCGGATGCGGTCGTGATGTTTGTATCGCCGAACTGCGAATCGCAGTTAACCAGCGAAAACGCGACGGAATATCCATCGCTGCAATGGGGCCGCCATCTTTGGCACCATTAGCTATTTTTTCCAGAGCGGTCAAATTACATTTGAGTTGTTCGATATCAAAATCATTAGAAAGTGCTTCTATTTTTACTTCATTAATATGGAAGAGCACTTTTATAAATTTGGCTTTTTTGCAAAACAAAATCACTCCGATATTCAGGAATTCTTCGCGTTCCACCCTTGGTACCACACGAATTACGGCATACTCATATAAGTGACTATCTTGCATTTTGCGCTTGATTTACAAAGATTTCTGAATGATCTAAACGAGTTGTCAAAAACTGCAAATAGATATTTCGCAAAGCCTCGGGAGATTCATCGGTATCCTCCCACTCCAGCCATTCTAGCGGGATCGTATTGACAATTGCTTCCAATGCTTCAGCAGTCAGAAGTTTTTTAAACTCAGCATCAACTTCTTGCAAAAGTGACGCCTGTGGCAATAAAACATGGTCTTTCATAAGAGCAAAAGGACTTTTTGCATGTTGCTCCCAGTTGTTCCAGGAATGATGAAAATAGAGACAAGCTCCATGATCGATCAGCCATAATTCTTTGTGCCAGATCAGCATATTGGTATTTTTGAAAGTTCTGTCTACGTTTGTAATATAAGCATCTAACCACACTATTTGCGAAGCAAGTTTGGCATCAACGGTAGTCACAACGGGATCAAAAGTGATGGCACCAGACAAAAAATGAAGTGCCAGATTGAGTCCCTGACTGCCTTGTAGCAAATCTTGAATTTCTTCGTCGGCTTCGGTTCTTCCAAAGGCTTCATCGAGATTTGCAAAAACCAATTCGGGCAATTGAAGTTGCAATGCTTTGGCTATTTGACCACCCACCAGTTCTGCAATCAGGGCTTTTACACCGTGACCCGCCCCTCTGAATTTTAAGACATATTTAAAATCGTCATCGGCTTCTGCCAAAGCTGGTAAAGAACCTCCTTCTCGCAAAGGAGTAATGTAACGCGTTACGTTTACGGTTCTGAGATCGAAGTTTTTCATAATACAAATCTACAATTTTGTTTATTGAACCGCAAAGGTCAAAAGGTTTTCCGCAATTCTTAACGAACTCCTTTGCGATTAAATTATTTCTCTAAACTTAAAAACGCTTTTCCTAAATTCGCAATAATATCAGATGCTGTAAAAGATTGATAACCTGTTTCTGGCAGCGCAATATCTGCTGTTAATCCGTGGAGGAAAACACCAAGTTGGGCTGCATGTAGCGGTTCGTAACCTTGCGCTAATAAACTTGTGATGATACCCGTAAGGACATCACCGCTTCCTGCTGTTGCCAAAGCGGCGTTTCCGGTTGTATTTTGGTAAATTGTATTTTTAAAAACAATGTGGGTTGGAGCGCCTTTCATGACCATGATTACGTTGTACTTTTCTGAAAAAGCAATTGTGTTTTCAAACTTTTCAGTCTCCGATTGCCATTTGCCTATTAACCGTTCGAGTTCTTTCGGATGCGGTGTCAAAATACTATTTGGAGGCAATAACCCTAACCAAGATGGGTTTTGCGCCAAAATATTGAGGGCATCTGCATCGATCACCAAAGGCAAAATGTTATTTTCTAGAAATTTGAATACTGCTTTTTGAGTAGCTTGCTCCTGCCCTAATCCCGGACCAATTCCGATTGACTGAGGAATTACTGGAAGTTGAATATCGGTAATGAAATTAGAATTTGCATCGGTCACGACCATCACTTCGGCAATAGCCATTTGCAGGATTTCATAGCCACATTTGGGCACAAAAGTAGTGACGAGACCGCAGCCCGATTTTAAAGCGGCTTTAGAACTTAGAACCGCTGCTCCTATTTTGCCATAACTCCCCGCAATAATCACCACATGTCCCTGAATTCCTTTGTGTGTAACAGGATTTACTGGTTTGTAAATCTTTAGTATCTCTTGTTTTGTGATGGGAATTGGAATTATCATTTGGAATACAATTTTCCTTAAATTTACGTAATTTTCTTTGAAAAGCCGACTATTACTTGATTATCGAGATGCCCTAGCCCTGATAAAAACGGCATCCTTTTTGTTTTTTCTTTAAAAACAAAAAGATATAGTGAATAGCAGGAAATAGCTCCTCATCTTTGCGATTTTTATAATTTATACTGCTTATTTTCGATATTTTTTGAATAAATTTGCGTCACAATTTTATAAAACAACACAATGAAAAATACTGCGCTAACGCACATACATGAGGGTTTGGGAGCAAAAATGCTTCCGTTTGCTGGTTATAACATGCCGATTACTTACGAAGGCGTGAATGCTGAACACGAAACGGTTCGTAACAGTGTGGGCGTTTTTGACGTTTCGCACATGGGCGAATTTTTACTTTCGGGACCAAATGCCTTGGCTTTGATTCAGAAAGTAACTTCGAATGACGCTTCGACTTTGACCATTGGAAGAGCACAATATTCTTGTTTACCGAATAATGACGGCGGAATCGTAGATGATTTGATTGTTTATAAAATGAAGGAAGAGCAGTATTTACTAGTTGTAAATGCTTCGAATATTGAGAAAGACTGGAATTGGATTTCGGCTCACAACGATTTGGGTGTTGAGATGAAAAATCTTTCTGATGACTATTCTTTATTGGCTATTCAAGGTCCGAAAGCGGTTGAAGCAATGCAAAGTTTGTCTTCGATCGATTTGTCTGCCATCGCATATTATCATTTTGAAGTGGCTGATTTTGCCGGAATAGAAAACGTAATCATCTCGGCTACAGGATATACTGGTTCGGGAGGTTTTGAAATTTATTGCCAAAATAGCGAAGCAGAACAAGTTTGGAACAAAGTTTTTGAAGCGGGCGCTGCCTACGGAATCAAACCAATAGGATTGGCGGCTCGTGATACTTTGCGTCTGGAAATGGGATTCTGTTTGTACGGAAACGATATTAATGATACTACCTCTCCGCTGGAGGCTGGCTTGGGATGGATTACAAAATTCAACAAAGATTTTACCAATTCTGAGAGCCTGAAAAAACAAAAAGAAGAAGGTGTTACCAAAAAATTAGTAGCTTTTGAAATGCAAGAACGTGCAGTGCCAAGACATGATTACGAAATTGTAGATGCTTCCGGTGCTGTGATTGGAATTGTAACCTCGGGAACGATGTCACCTTCTATGAATAAAGGAATTGGTTTGGGATATGTTACCGTAAACAACAGTGCTCTTGACAGCGATATTTTTATCCGAATTAGGAAAAATGATGTTCCTGCAAAAGTGGTAAAATTACCTTTTTATAAAAAATAAATTTTAGTATTGATCGATTAGAAATGCACTATTTTTAAAAGTAGTGCATTTTTTTTATCGTTTAAAATCTTTTTGTTTTCTGGTTTTTAAATTCAATTTTAGCATTACAAAAAAGTAGAAAGTATTTTTTATTGCTAAAAAATGATGTTTTTTTTATTAAACCAAATCGTTTGTATGTAAGATTTTTTAGAAAAAATATAATGCTTGGTAAAATAAATTAGTGTAATTTTAATCTAAACGATGTTTTTCGATTTATGAAAAAAATTTCTCTACTACTTTTGCTGACCTCAGGTGCCCTATTTAGTCAAAATAGCACCAAAACATGCGAAATATTAAATAAAATAAATTCGCTTATCCAGTCAGAACACATTCAGCCTAAACCTGTAGATGATAGTTTATCTGCTTTTGTTTTTGACAATCTCATGAACGAATTAGATCCCGCACGAAACATCTTTTTTAAAAGTGAATACAAAGAACTCTCGCAAAAATACCGTCTGAATCTTGACGATTTAATTTTAAAAAACGATTGCAGTTTTCTTTCAGATATTGAAAAAACATACCATAACGGATTGGAAAGAACCAAATCTGTTCTGGAAAAAATTAAAGTGCAGCCCATTGATTATAATTTAAAAGATACGATTCGGTTTTATAAGAAATCATTTGATTTTTATGTAGAAAAAGAAAATCTGGAAAAAGTATGGACAAAAAAAATTCGCTATCAGATTCTGGATGATATTGCAGAATCGAGCGAGGATCCAGATGAGGCTCAAACTAGCTTTAAATTGCTAGAAAGTACTTCTAAAGAAATGATTTTAACCAACGAAATTTGCAGAATCAACACACTTTTGGAAACCAAAAATACGCAGGAAGAAAAACTATATAATTTTTTCTGTATCTATTTTGATCCGCATACGGCCTACTTTAGCAATGATTCTAAATCAAGTTTTGTGGCTTCATTATCCAAAGAACGCTTGTCACTTGGCATGAGCGTGAATCTGAATGAAAAGAACGAAATCATCATAGAAGAAATTGATCCGAATGGTCCCGCCTTTAAAACGGGGAAAATAAAAAAAGGCGATCAGATCATATCTATTTCCAATCAAAAAGAAACGTTGCATGTTTCGTGTTCTTCGTTAGAGTCAATTTCGACCATGATTTTATCCGAATCTAATAAAAATATTACGCTTACGCTAAAGCGAAATTCGGGTAAAAACTTTGAAGTATATATCGAAAAACAAGTAATGAAAGATGAAGAGAATTCGGTTTTTAGTTTTCTTATTGGTAAAGAAAATAAAATTGGTTACATAAAAATTCCGAGTTTTTACGCCGACTTAGATGGTAATTCTAGAAAAGGATGTGCTGATGATGTGGCGCGCGAAGTATTAAAATTGGAAAGAGACCATATAAAAGGTCTGGTGATCGATTTGATTGATAATGGCGGTGGTTCTATGGAAGAAGCTATAAAATTAGCCGGAATGTTTGTAGACTACGGTCCGATCTCGATTGTTGTCGATAACAAACGTAATCAATCTATTATCAACGATCCCTACAAAGGTGTCATTTATAAAGGCCCAATAGTTATTTTAGTAAATAGCAATACGGCTTCTGCAAGCGAATTTTTTTCATCGATTTTGCAGGATTACAATCGCGCTTTGTTGCTTGGGAGCGGTACTTTGGGCAAAGCAACCATGCAAACCATTGTTTCGCTTGACGAAAATAAAAACACTGATTTCCTAAAAATTACTATCAATAAATTTTATCGTGTTACGGGCAAAAGTCATCAAAAAACTGGGGTAACTCCCGATGTGATTCTCCCGGAATTTTACCAAAATATTTTCCAAAAAGAAAGTAATTTCAGTACTGCAATTCCTAATGACAGTTTGCCTCAACCTCTAAAATACAGACCGTATGTAAAGCGGGGCATTATTGATAAAGTAGCGCATAACAGTTCGGTGCGACTTGCCGATAATTATTATTTTAACAACATTAAAAAAATAAATCAAAAAATAGATGAGATGGTCAATACGCCAAAAGCAGAGATTCCGATGACTTTGGATGCGGTTTTTGAACAGAAAAAAATCCGAAATAGTTTGTGGACAGAAATCAATACCCTTAATGAAGAAAACAACCCTTTGGACATTTACAACTCAACCGTAAATCAGTTTTTATTAGGCACCTACCCTTATGAGAAAGTGATGAATGAGTATCAAATTAACAGTGTGAAAACCAATCCTTATCTAAATGAAGCGGTAAATATTATTAATGAATTTAATGGTTTTAAGTAGTTTCAGATAAAAAAACTTGAAACTTGAAACTTTTTAAACTTGAAATTTGAAAAACATAAATTAAAAAAGAATAGAGATTGATTTTGGAAAAATAAGGAATAACCGTATTTTTGCATCTCAAAATAAAAAATTAGTAATGGGAAGAGCGTTCGAATTTAGAAAAGGAAGAAAAATGAAACGTTGGTCAGCTATGGCCAAAACATTTACCCGAATTGGTAAAGACATCGTTATGGCGGTTAAAGAAGGCGGTCCTAACCCTGATGCCAATTCTAGATTAAGAGCCGTAATACAAAACGCAAAAGCCGCCAACATGCCTAAGGACAATGTGGAACGCGCTATAAAAAATGCGAGTAATAAAGATACTGCCAACTATAAAGAAATTTTGTTTGAAGGGTATGCGCCTCACGGAATCGCAATTTTGATTGAGACTGCATCGGACAATAATAATAGAACAGTTGCCAATATTCGCAGCTACTTTAATAAATGCAACGGAACAATGGGAACTCAGGGCTCGGTTGAGTTTATGTTTGATCATACTTGTAATTTTAGAATTGCAAAAGGAGAACTTGATCCAGAGGAATTGGAGTTGGAACTAATTGATTTTGGTGCAGAAGAAGTTTTTGAAGATGAAGACGGAATTTTAATCTACGCCCCTTTTGGAAGCTTTGGTGCCTTGCAGAAAGAATTAGAAAATAGAGGTTTAGATATTTTATCTTCCGGTTTTGAGCGTATTCCGCAAATTACAAAAGAACTTACCGAGGCTCAAATCGCCGATGTTGAAAAACTAATCGAAAAAATAGAAGAAGATGATGACGTTATGAATGTTTATCATACAATGAAAGAAGAATAACATTTTTGTTTTTTTATACCCACAAAAGCTCTGAATTTTTTCAGGGCTTTTTTTGTTTTATGATTTGATTGAGATTTTTTAGCACAAAAACTACTTGAAATGGCAGTAAATAAAAACATGTTAAAAAATATTTAAAAAACTTTTTTTAACATGTCTTATTCCTGTTAAATAAATTATATATTTGAACGCCATTAACAAATTCTACATATAAAAAATAGGTTTTTTCTTAAATTCTATTGTTTTATTTTAGAAACTTAACAAGTCTAAAATTGAAAAAAACTACTCTTCAGTTACGCTCTTTTCTATACTCTATTATTTTATTTTCGCTGAGTTTAAATTGTTTTTCAAGTACTTATACCGATACGATAAGCAATTCAAAAAAAACTTTAGCAGTTAAAAATGTTCTTTCTAAGGATCATATTTCCTCAGAAAAAAAATCCTTTGTTTATACGCAAAATTCAGAAAGTGAATTTACAGATGAATATTTAAGAAAGAATTTTCCTGTTAGTAGCCAGACTGGTGACGATTTAAAAACTGCAATGGCAACTTGTCTTAAAATTGACGAGAGTGGTAATCTAACAGATGTATTAGAACCTAAAAAATTGTCGATGTTACCACTTGGTATCAAAAAGACAATTGGTGGTATCCAATATTTATTAGGAATAAGTAATGCCAAATTTACACCTGAATATACCGAACTTACGGCTTTTGTTAGAATCATCATACCACAACACGGTGCAGACGGAAAACCAAAAGAATTATTTTTTGGAGCCAACAATATTAGATTATCCCACAAAGGAGGTTTAGTTGGCGATACCAATTTGGTTTTATTAGGCGACGTACCTATCAAAATTAACGGTGAAAACTTACTATTGATTCTGAAGGGCGGAATGGATATGAAGACTGGAATCGTTAAAAACGAAACATACGTAACTATTGATTGTAACGGTTTTAAAGAACTTGGAATAAGTGCTGAAGTACAATTTTCAAGAAAACTTTTAGAACCTGTAGACAATAATTATGTTGCTGTAGCAGAACCCGCTCTTGTTAAAGGGACGTTTAAAACTGTAGTTTCTAATTGGAATGACATTTTAATCGAAATATCATTGCCAAAATTTCAATTAACTTCTAAAAAAGGCTTCTGCTTTGAATTAAACACAGCCGTAATTGATTTTAGTGATTTACGAAATTCTACAAGTGTAAAATGGCCTCCAAATTATGCAAGTAAATATTTGGTTCCCGGAAACGAAAATTTGTGGCGTGGTCTTTATGTACAATCTCTTAAAATAGTTTTACCTGAGGAATTTAAGAAAAAACAAAGTAAGGAAAGAATTCGATTTGAAGCAACAAATCTACTGATAGATCGTATGGGGGTCTCTGGAACGTTTTCAGGTACTAACCTAATAGGAATTGATGAGGGAAATGCGTCTGGATGGCAAATGTCTCTTAACAGTGTGAGTATAACATTAGTTGCGAATTCTTTGACTGCTGCCAGTTTTGGCGGTGATATTCTTTTACCTGTTTCTGATAAATCAGAAAAATGTAATGGCGGCACAAGGTCTGAATTAGCTTATAAAGGATTGATAGACCCTGTTAATAATGAGTACTTATTAAATGCCCAGGTTACAAACGGCATCTGTTTTCAGGCGTTTAAAGCCCAAGCTGTTATCGAAAAAAACTCTTATGTCGAATTAAAAGTAAAAGATGGCAATTTTCTCCCAAAAGCAGTTCTATACGGTACTTTATCATTAAATGCCAGCAACAAACCTATAACTGCAGCAGAAGCAATTGCATTAGAAAAAACGGACTCTGGAAATGGAAGTTCCGCCACAGGAGAGAAAAAAGAAACGGTATCCTTTAAAGGGGTGATTTTTCAAAATCTAATGCTGCAGACCGTATCTCCCTATATTAGTGCAGATTATTTTGGGTATAAAAATGTGCAAAATGATGGCTCTACTGTTAGTAATTTCCCAGTTACTATCAATGAAATTGCTTTAATGACCACTCCAGAAAGTGCCAGCCTAAAGGTTGATCTTGCCATTAATATGATGGAAAATCAATTTAATGGCCAGACTAAATTTTACGTAGTTGGAAAATTTGGCAAGGATGAAGGAATTCAGAAATGGAAGTATGATCATCTTAAATTTGAACAAATTTCGATTGGAGCAGATTTAGGTGGAATGAAATTAAAGGGAAGCATTACCATAATGGATAATGATCCCGTTTATGGAAAAGGCTTCAAAGGAATGTTAAGCTGCGACTTCACAGGTGGGATAAAAGTAGAAGCCAATGCTATTTTTGGGTCTATCGGTTTTAGATACTGGTACGTTGACGCAATGGTAGATGGTCTAAACATACCAGCGGGTGCCATTACTTTTAAAGGTTTTGGTGGAGGTGCTTATTATCGAATGAAAAAAGATGGTTTTAGTAACCGATTTACAGCTTCAGGGTCTAATTATGTTCCTGATATCGACTCTGGTCTTGGTGTAAAAGCCATGATTAAATTTGCAGGAACCGCTACCGCCGATGCTTTTTGGGGTGGTGCCGGTTTCGAAATCGCCTTTAACGGTAGAGGAGGTATAAACCGAATTAGCATCTACGGTGAGGGTCACGTTATGCAGCCTTTTGAAATCCCTGGCGCAGCCGAATTAACGGATGCTTTGAAAACAGTGACAGAAAATGAATCTTTAATGGGTAAGATAGCCGTAGAAGCTTTAAAAACATCTAATTTATCAAAAGCTGCCGCACAGTTATACCCTAATGATGTGGAAGCCTCTATGGGTATTAATGCTTTTGCTGCTATAGAATATGACTTTAGAGCTAAAACATTACACGGTTCATTCGATTTATATATCGCTACTCCTGGTGGTTTTATTCAGGGTCGTGCCTCAGGAAACAGAGCTGGATGGGCTGTTTTACATTTTGGTCCAGATAAATGGTATGTACGCGCGGGTACACCTACTGATAGATTAGGAATTAAACTAGCAATCGGCTCTCTTGAAGTAGAAGCCGGTGGTTATTTTATGATGGGAGATGATATTCCTGGAAGTCCACCACCACCGGACATTGTAGCGCAATTACTTGGTGTTGATGTTGCAACTCTTGATTACATGCGAGATGAAAATAGTGTCGCATCTGGTAAAGGTTTTGCTTTTGGCTCAGATTTTAGCCTAAAAACAGGAGATTTAAGTTTCTTAATGTTTTATGCCAATTTTCAGGCTGGTTTTGGTTTTGACATTATGGTAAAAGATTATGGCGAAGCACAATGTAAAGGATCGGGACAAATTGGCCTTAATGGATGGTACGCCAATGGTCAGTCGTATGCCTATTTACAAGGTGAACTCGGAATTAACATAAAACTGTTTTTTATTAGAAAGAAAATATCCATTATAAAAGGTGGAGGTGCCGTTTTACTACAAGCAAAACTTCCAAACCCAGTCTGGATTCGTGGTTATATGGCAGGATATTTTGATATCTTGGGTGGTGCCATTAAAGGTAGTTTCCGATTTAAACTCGAATTTGGTAAACAATGCGAATTTGTAAATGATGCACCTTTAGGAGGGCTAAAATCTATTGCAGATATAACTCCTTCTGAAGGAGCCAAAGATGTAGATGTTTTTACGGTACCTCAAGTTGGTTTTAATGTGCCCGTCGAGAAAAATTTTACTCTAGAAGAAGATAGCGGTACAAAAACTTATAAATTAAAATTGGAAGAATATACTATTAAAAAAGATGGAGTAGCCCTTCCCGGACAAATTTCTTGGAATGATACCAAAGATTTATTAAGTTTTACCTCTACAGATATATTGCCTCCTAATTCTGATTTGATATTGACTGTAAAAGTAAGTTTTCAAGAATATACAAATGGGACATGGAAAACTGTTTTAGACAAAGGACAAATTGCTACCGAAACAGAAACTAGAAATTTTGCAACTGGTACAGCACCTAAAAATATTCCGGTAAATAACATTTCGTATTCTTACCCTGTTTTTGATCAAAAATATGTTTATCAAAACGAATCAAAACAAGCTTACATTGTCTTAAAACAAGGTCAGCCTTATCTCTTTGATCTAAAACCAGGTCAGTCACAGCAGGCATTTTACAAAACAGGAGATAATACAACTACAGGTTTAATAACTTATAACAATTCAGATAGGAAGGTTAGTATTGATTTACCAGTCTTGCAAACATCAAAGCCATATAATATTACCTTGATGACATTGGAAACCAAAACAGATGCCAACTCAAATTTATCTCAAAATTACCAATCTCAAGATCTAGGTGATGGTGCAAATATTGAAATGAAAAGTAATACATTAAATGCAACGGTAACAAGCGGTGAAGGTGTAGAATTATTACAATACAAATTTAATACCAGCCAATACAACACATTTAAAGAAAAAATGGCTGCTAAGAAACCAAAAAATACATATATAGAAATCATTTATTCTGATGTTCATTCTTTACACGCAGAAAATTCATCAACTGAGCCTTTTGATGAAATCGAAATAATTGGAAATGCTAAAACTATAAATACTCCACTAGTAAGTGTTGAGGCAATATTAGACGACAGTTATTATAAAAATGATATCTACCCTCTGGTTTATAAAGGATATCCATTAGAAGCTGATCTCACATTCAATAGAAATACAAATATATTAGGAAATCCGCCTACTAAAGGAATTGAACTTCTCACGTGGTATCAATCTGACTTAATAAACAATCCAAAAAGTGCATATCTAAGGGAAAGGCTACCCTACCGTTATAATCAGCCTTTTTATTACAAAGAAGATTTTGTAAAGTTACAATATAAGATAGTAAATAAATATTTGAATAGTCTCAATCAGAGCATGATTGATAAATATAACTATATCATTAATGGAAAATTTCCTATGATAAAAGACGGGACTTATAACATTAAATTAAACTATACGCTTCCTGGTGGTCAATTGGGTTCTAGTTCGGTTTTTACTTTCAATAAATTAAATTAAGCATGAAATTCAAATTTTTAATTATACTTTTTTTCATAATCATTAGTAATGGTTTTTCTCAAGATAAAACCGAACCCATTGCTGCTGAAAATAAAAAGCCAGAAATACAAGTTATTGCAAGAGTACAAAAAGATAAAATTTTGTTACGATGGGCGGTTACTAATGCTACGGTCTGGAAAAAATTGAATAAATACGGATACTCTGTAGAACGATATACTGTTACGAGAGATAATAAGACTTTGTCTGTGCCTGAAAAAACAGTATTGGCCAAAGTTCTTAAACCAGAACCATTAGAAGCATGGGAAAAACTCATTGAAACAAATGACAATGCAGCAATCGTGGCACAAGCACTATACGGAGAAGAATTTGCTGTAACCGGAAAAGATAATTTAGAGTCGATTATTAACCTTTCTGAAGAAACAGAACAACGATTTACTTTTGCTCTTTTTTCGGCAGATAAAGACTTTGAAATTGCAAAAAAAGCAGGTTTAGGATTTGAAGACAAAACGGCGAAGATAAACGAAAAATATGCATACCGAATTTCCTCTAACGTACCGGAAACCGAATTAAGCATTGACTATGGCGGACTATTTGTTGGATTGAAGGAATACGAACCGTTGCCAAAACCAATGGATTTTACGGCAAATTTCACAGATAGTAGTACTATGTTGAGTTGGAATTTTAAAATATTAGCTCATGCTTACGGTAGTTATTACATAGAACGTTCAAGCGATAAAATAAAATTTGAAAGAATTACAGAGAAACCCTACACAAGTTTAAATCAGCAAAATGCCAATAATAACCGTATCTTTTATGTAGATTCTATTCCCAACAATACTTCTTACAGTTATAGAATTCAGGGTATTTCTCCTTTTGGAGAGCTAAGTCCTTATTCCGACATTGTTACTGGAAAAAGTAAAGCTTTACTAAAATATGTACCACATCTTACAGTAAAAGAATTTAAAGATGATACAACGGTAAACTTAATTTGGGAGTTTCCTGAAGAAGGTGATAATGAAATTTCTGGATTCGAACTTAACCGTTCCGATGAAGAGGGTGACAATTATAAAACAGTACTAAAAAATATTTCTCCAAAATCTCGTAATGTGGTGTACAATAAGTTATCGGCAACCAATTATTTTACCCTTACTGCAATTGGCAAAAACGGAAATAGCAGAAGTTCTTTTCCAATGCTCGTACAGCCTGTAGATTCAATTCCACCAGCAAAACCAATTGGTCTAAAAGGAGTTATTGATAGTTTGGGCGTTGTAAAACTTACATGGACGCCTAATAAAGAAAAAGATCTTCTAGGATATCGTATTTATAGAGGAAATATTGCCGAAGAAGAATTTAGTCAATTAACGATTAGCCCTAGTGAACCCAATACTTTTGAAGATAAAGTATTAATTAAAAACTTGAATCCTAAAGTCTATTATAAAATTATCGCAGTTGATTATCGCTACAATATGTCTGATTTTTCAGAAACCTTAATTCTTAAAAAACCAGATATTATTCCTCCTGCATCACCTGTTTTTATGAATTATGAAATAAAAGAAGGTGCTGTTTTCCTTGAATGGGCAAATAGTCACAGTGAAGATGTGGCAGTACATCAATTGTATCGAAAAGAAGATGATCAAAAAGAATGGAAATTAATTTTAGAAACAAAAAATAAAGAAGAAAAATTTGAAGATAAAACCGTCCTTGAAGGACATACCTACACGTATGCCATTTTTGCAAAAGATGAAAGCAAATTAGTCTCTAATCCTTCTCCTGAAATACACTTATTTGTACCCAATTATTCTGTAATGCCTCCTGTAAAAGGTTTTTTTGCACAGGCTAATAAAATAACAAATACAATTGATCTTTCTTGGGAATACCCAAATGCCAATGTTGATAGTTTTGAAATCTATAAAGCATCTGACAAAGATCCTTTGCAATTAATTCAGATTGTGGGAGGAAAGATTAAGCGTTTATCAGATCCAACAATTGCCATAAATACCAATTATAAATATGGTATAAGAGCCATTTTTAAAGACGGAAGAACCTCTCAAATGGATTTTTATTCTGTGAAATTTTAAATGAATAGAAAACAATTATATGAATAAAAAATTACTTTTTATACTTTTTTGTATTTGCATTTGTGATCAAATCTATTCTCAAACGTATATCATGAAAACGAATTATGGCGGTTGTGATTATTATGTCGATGGCACTCACATGTATGAAGATTATGAATATGAATATAAAATTTTAGATAATAATGGTAATTGGTTGTGTCCAATTGCTGAGGCCGGAGAATATCTTATTTTTAATCAAATGCCAAACGCATATCTTTTTACCAGTTATAAAGCTGAAACATATTCATGTTCTGGTCCTTGTGGTGATTATCATAGTGTCAATTTAATGGTCGCTCCAATAAATACTTGTCAAAAATATGAAGGTGTGGCATATGGTTATAGTAGACCAGACAACCCTAGCTTTGAAATAATAAGTAATAAGGTTCTAAATGATCCTCCAGCTGATAATTCTTTCTGTGATGCTATAAACTTAGCTGCCGTTGGTTGCACAGGCACTCAAAAGTTTTATTGGGAATATAGCACAGATGCTGTTAATTATACTAAAACAAATACAAATACTGTATTTAATGAAAATTTTCAATTTATTAAAGCTAATTTTACTGCCCTAAATAATTATTTTGGTACAATCTATTTTCGTGCCTTAATTGACTCAGATCCTTCTATTACTGAGGAAAATATTTATTCAAATGTTGTCAATTACAATATTACCTCTTGCTCTCCTTTGTTAAACGGAGATCCAATTGCAGCCGATGTAAGATGTAATAATGAATCTAATGGCAGTGTTACATTAAACTTTAAAACAGATATAACAACTAATCAAAAATTACTTCTTAATTTATTTAAGGACAATAATTTTATGACTCATAAATTTGTCAGTGCAGCAGAAATAGTAAATCAATCATTTACTTGGACTGGGATCGCAGCAGGATCTTATACTATTAAATATCAAGCTCAAACCAATACTGATAATAACACATTAGTTGGTTCTCTGCCTGTAGTTAGTCCTACTTTTACGATAGCAAACGTAACCCCTCTGACTTTTAAGGTATCCCCTATTCAACCTGCATGTGTTGATGATAAGGGTAAAATACAAATTTCAGCTTCAGGAGGAACATCTCCTTATTTTTATGTCTTAGATGGCGAGCCATTAACAAACAAACATTCTTTTACAGGTTTATACACTATTCCTAATGAATTATTAGAAGGTGATCATACGGTAGTAGTGTTAGATAGCCGAGATTGCATTGAAAAATAATAAACAATAATTTATGAAGAAGCTTTACTTTCTTTTTTTTATTTTCTTTTGCGGAATTAACATGATTTGGTCACAAACCGAATATGGTATATTATTTATTTCTGATATTGATGCCAGATATGAAATGGAACAAACTCCTGGTCAACATTATATCCAAGGTGGTGGTAGTGAGCTCTGGTTTAATCCAAATCAATACTTTAGTCCAATATTTAATCAGGAAGATTTTTCTTATGTAACGCCAAACCTTTCCACTAGAAAAATAAACTTTAATTTTTATAGTTATCAGGATGGGTGCTTCATTTCTGAAAATAAAGATTTTGATATTGATAATGGTAATATAAATACTGAAGTTTCTTTTATTGGATGTTTTGCTTCAACAATTCCTTATCTCATACATCTTAACCAACCAGCAGATACAAATCGATGCATTGAACAGACTATTGAATTAAACAATGGGTGGAATTGGAAATACAGTTACGATGGAACTATTTGGACAGATTTTACGAGCGAATATCAAAATCAAAGAAGTATTTCATTCAAAATAAAGGAATTAATTGGTTATGAAAATAAATCACAAATATTTTTCCGTACAGGTTACAAAACAAATTTTACCAACACTGTAAAATACGATATCATACCCTGTTCTTCTGACTTACTTAATACATCAGCCCCTAACTATACTGTGTGTAATTATAGTAATGGTGATGTTACATTTAATTTTAGCAGACCATTAGAGCCAGGAGAAAATTATCTTTTTACTCGGAATCCCATAGGCAGCAATATAGTTA
The DNA here is from genome assembly GCF_017948595.1 of Flavobacterium geliluteum. Classification (GTDB taxonomy): domain Bacteria; phylum Bacteroidota; class Bacteroidia; order Flavobacteriales; family Flavobacteriaceae; genus Flavobacterium; species Flavobacterium flavipigmentatum. The sequence goes on from NZ_JAGFBV010000009.1 coordinate 120,493, forward strand.
CTTCTGCATATTCTAATGAAGTTGATAAAGTAGAAAAAACATCTGCTACTACTTTTAAATGGAAAGATATACCCCCAGGTGACTATGAATTTAAATTTCAGAATCAGTTTGAAAATAATATTCCTTCTACTCTTTCACCTGTTACTTATTTCACAATCACTCCAAGGCAGCAATTAACTTTTACTACAACAGTAATAGAGCCAAATTGTCATACAGATAGTGGTGGAATCTCAGTAACTGCATCTGGTGGGACACCTCCCTATTTTTATATTTTAGATAATCAAACTAAAAAAGAGTTTACCACAAATCCATATATAATACCAATGTTATCAGAAGGAATTCATAACGTAATAGTTATTGATAGTAATAATTGTATAGAAAAATAGCATTATGAAGAAACAACTACTCTTTTTTATATTTTTTTTAGGAAATCTATTAGCACATGGTCAAAGTGAGTATGGAATTCTGGTAATTTCGACTTTGTCACCTTCTGTAGGATGGGATGGAAGTCATGCCGGTAGTATGAGACTCTCAATAGGTGGAACTGTAATAACAAAAGGAGTCAATACTGGCTCGGAGACTGAAATTGAATATGATTTTTTCTATGTAACAGATAATCCCAGCACAATTGAATACTACAGTTCAACAGCTGGAAACAAAAATGGTACCGACTGCAAACTTAGTAAATCTACGACGTATGATAAAGATTCTTTCGCTCGAGATTATTTTGGAGGTTGTATTGGTGATTTTGAAGTAATAAGTTTGCACATACCTGATCCTGAAGATACCAACCAAAAATGTATAGAAGATGTCATTACACTAAAAAATGGCTGGAACTGGCAATATAAGTATGACAATAGTTCATGGACACCATTTGCAGCACAATTTCAGGATAAGGCATCAATTTCTTTTAAAATAAAAGACTTAGGATATAGTGGGCAATCAAAAATTTACTTCCAATCTGGTTATAAAACTAACTTCACCAATACGATGCCTTATGATATTATTCCCTGCTCTTCTAACTTAATTAGTACATCAAACCCTAATTATACTTTATGCAATTATAGTAATGGTGATGTTACATTTACTTTTAGCAGACCATTAGAGCCAGGAGAAAATTATCTCTTTACTCGGAATCCCGTAGGCAGCAATATAGTAACTTCGGCAAATTCTAATGATGCTGATAAAGTAGAAAAAATATCTGCAACTACTTTTAAATGGAAAAATATTCCCCCTGGTAATTATGAATTTAAATTTCAGAATCAGTTTGAAAATAATACTCCTTCTACACTTTCACCTGTTACTTATTTCACAATCACCGCAAGGCAGAAAGTAACTTTTACTACAATGCCTGTACAACCAAATTGCAGTACAGATAGTGGTGGAATCTTAATTACTGCAGCTGGTGGGACACCTCCCTATTTCTATATTTTAGATAATCAAACTAAAAAAGAGCTTACCACCAATCCATATACAATACCAATGTTATCAGAAGGAATCCATAATGTAATAGTTATTGATAGTAATAATTGCATAGAAAACTAAACAACCCAAAACACAAAATACTGATGAAAAAACACTACTTATTATTATTATTCTTTACTTGTTTATTGGGTTATTCTCAGGTTGGTGCTCTTCAGGGCGACGGATCAAGAGCTGTAACCATCACACAACCTTCAGCCATACTAATATCTGGGACAGTTATTGATGCAAAAGGATTTAATGAGCCTAATGGGCAAATTACTGGTTATGGAATTTCTGGAGGAACACCCTTTGGCGGTAATACCTATACGCAAAACTGGACAAGGAATGGCCTTCCATTTACGATGACAAATTTTAATACGCTTTCTGCAGGTAGCTATGTCATAAATGTAAGTGATTCAAAAGGCTGTCCGGCAAGCAAAACCTTTATAGTTAATCAACCTGCGTTACTTGAAGTTACAATTTCAAACCCAGATAAAATAACATGTAATGGCAAGAATACTGGAACATTAACTGCAAATCCAGTTGAAGGTTATCCTATAGGACCATCAAATATGGTTCGTACTTATTCTTATGACTGGTATGAAACAGATGATTTAGCGGGAACAAATCCTGTATCTCTTAACCAATATTCAAAAACTGCAATTAACTTAAAAGCAGGATTTTATAAAGTAATTGTTAAAGACCAGGCAAATAATGTCGCATCAGCTGTAAAAGAATTAGAACAAAACAAACTTATAACTGTTACTCCAACCTTAACACATGTAAAATGTTTTGGTGAAGAAACTGGAGCCATAATTTTAAACATTATTAACGGCACAGGTGCTTATACAGTTACCTGGAATGATGGTCCTACTACCAAAGACAGAACGAATCTATCCGCAGGGATTTACACATATACTATTACCGATGCAAATGTAGCCGGATGCTCAGTTACAGGCAATGTTACGATTACAGAACCCAGTAGTCCATTAGTCATTGATCCTATCACACAAACGCAACCTTCTACTCCACTTTCTAGTGATGGAACCATAAAAATTACAGCAAGTGGCGGAACGCTTAATTATACCTATATCTGGACAAAAGACGGAGATCCTTTTACTCCAAACACAGACCCTATAACAGGACAAACAACAGGCTTATCCAACGGAAAATATAAAGTTGTTGTTGTTGATGGTAATAATTGTACAGAACCTAGTGCCGAAATAGTTTTGGATGCATTAGGTATCGTTCTTCTTGATAAAGTAAATGTGTATTGCAAAGGCGATACAAGTGGAAGCATTACGATTAAAGGAGTTGGTGGTTTTGGAAATTACGACTACCAATGGTATAAAATGAACGGTGCAATGGCAAATATTCTAAACGGAGAAACAAATCCATCCTTGACAAATCGGGAGTTCGGAACCTATCGCATTATTGTAAAAGATGGTGTAAATCCAGACGCTTATGAAGATTATGAGTTAACAGAACCAGCGCAACCACTTACGGCAACTTTTACGGCTACAAACGTTAATTGTGCTGGCGGAAATGATGGAACAGCTTTTATAACAGCAGTTGGCGGAACTCCTGATAATGGCACTTATACGTATCAATGGTTTAAAAATGGCAGTTTATTAACTGGTATTACTACCTCGTCTTCAAGCGCTCTTAGTGCTGGAGTTTATAAAGTTATAATCAAAGATCAATTGTTTTGTTCGACAGAAGTAAATTTTACGCTTATTACTCCTCAACCTATTATTATTCCTGATGCAACCATTACAAAAGTTGCTATTTTTGGACAAAGTACAGGAGCTATCGCACTGAATCCTGTGACAGGCGGAAACGGTGGTTACACCTATAAATGGACCTATAATCTTGATACATTGTTTACAAAAACAACGAAAGATATTTCAGGTTTAGAAGCCGGAATTTATACTGTTGAAGTTCGCGATGCAAAAGCGATAGCTTCAGATAATTCGGGTTGTATTGCTACAAGAAGTTTTACTGTTACTCAAAATCCCGAATTGCTTGTTACATTAAACGAAACAAAATCAATTCAATGTAATGGCGATTTTAATGGTGAAATTAAAGCAAACGTAATTGGGGGAGTTTTAGGCTACACGTACCAATGGTCTAACAGTAAAGGAGATATAATTGGTGGAGATAGCAATACAATAAGCAATTTAGGCGCTGAACAATACAAAGTAATTGTAACCGATTCTCAGGGAGCGCAAACAACGTCTGCTGTTCTCGATTTAATTCAGCCTGAAAAATTAACGGTATCGCTTACCAATAAAACAAATGTTCTATGTTTCGGAAATGATACTGGAATTATCAATATCGATGTGATCGGAGGAACAAAACCGTATACTTTCGAATGGAAAAAAGATAATGATGCCGCCGTTTATGCAACAACCGAAGATTTGGTAACATTAAAGTCTGGTGTTTATAGTATTTATATTTCAGATGATAATGATTGTATCACAAAATTAGAAAACATTGCCATAACACAGCCTACCGCGCCACTTAGCATTACAGACATAAAAGTTCAGAACCTTAGTGGTTTTGAAACCAATAATGGTATAATCGAGGTTGCGATTGCTGGTGGAACTCCGGCTTATACGTATGCATGGAGAGTAAAAGGTTCTCCAACAGTTATAGGAAACGCAAAATTATTGGACCAATTAACTATTGGTACTTATGAATTGACCGTGACCGACAATAACAATTGTACTATAACTAAAGAATACAATATAATACAGCCAGATAAACTGTTGATAACTGGAATTATTCAGATAGAAAATATAAAATGTTTCGATAACAAACAAGGGGTTCTTCAAGCAACAATAACAGGAGGAGCACCAATTGGAACTTTGGATGCCGATAAAAGCTATATTTACAAATGGTACAATCAGCTTACACCTACTGTGGTTGCATCAACAACAAATCCTTCTGAGGCATTACTTGCTGGCACTTATTTACTAGAAGTTTCTGATGGTTTTGGAAATAGCTTTACATCAACTCCAGTTACAATAACACAACCTGATCTTTTAAAAATTAATTATACACAACAGAATGTCTCTTGTAAAAATGGTCAGGATGGTGCAATCAATATCGCCATTACAGGAGGAACTGCGCCTTACAGCATTGTCTGGAGTACAGGTCTAAATGCTAATCTAACTACTCTTTCGGGTCTAAGGGCATCAACCTATACCGTAACCGTAACAGATGATAATCTATGTACCACTTCAGAAGAAATTACGATTACAGAACCGGATCTTTTATACTTGAGTCAGATTGTCAAAACGCCTCCATCAGCATTAGGAGTAGATGATGCCAGTATTGCTGTTACTGTCCAGGGAGGAACCCCAAACTACAATTTCCAGTGGTATGATAAAGACATGAACCTCATTTATACCGATAATAATAAGGCTTCAAATACAAGTATTTATAACATTTATGTAGGTCAGTATTTTATTTCTGTAACTGATGCAAAAGGCTGCGTAATTACCAAAAGAGATTTAGATCAGGTAGATCCTTTATTTATCGAAGTTAACCAGATCAATATTGTAAAATGTCACGGAGATGCAACCGCAAGTATAAAAGCAAATACTACGGGCGGACTCCCGGTTTATTATTACAAATGGTACGAAATCAGCAATCCAGCAGTTATAGTGGGTCAGGCAGAAACCTTAACAAATGCAAAAGCAGGAACTTATTATGTGGTTGCAACAGATTCTTTCGGAAAATCAATTCAAAGTCAGAATATTACCATTACAGAACCAGCCGCTTTAACAAATTCACTTTCTGCTGAGTATGTTCGTTGTGGCGATGGTAATGACTGGACCATCACATCGGCAATTACAGGAGGAACTTTACCCTACACCTATTTATGGAATACGGGAGCAAAAACAGCCAATTTAGCCAATACACTTCCCGGAAATTACTCGTTACTCGTAACAGATAACAATGGTTGTACAATTACCAAAACAATTACAATCACGGCTCCAACACATTTAAGTGCCACTCAAATTACAAAAATTCCAACCTGTTTTGGAGGTTCTGATGCAACGATAGTGGTTACTCCGGTGGCGGGAATTGCGCCTTATACCTATTTGTGGAATACGGGCGAAACTTCGAATACATTAAGTAATGCTAAAGCGGGTACTTATACTTTAGAACTAAAAGATAACAAAGGATGTATCATAAATGAAACGTACACTATTGAAAATCCTCCAAAAGAAGTAATAGATCTTGGCGAAGATGTAACTCTATGTTTCGATCAGACATTGACTATCAATGCGGCTATAAACGATAATGAAGCAAAATATTCATGGACATCAGATAAAGGTTTTACAAGTGATAAAGCTATGATTACAGTATCTGAACCTGCAAATTATACGGTAGTTGTTACCAATAGATTAGGTTGCGAGGCTACAGATACAATCAAAATAGCAAGTCAGAACACCGCAATTAGTGCTGAATTTGCTGTTGCATCCCAAGCGTTTTTAAAAGAAAAAATTATAATTGTCGACATCAGTAATCCTATTCCGGATTCGGTAGAATGGGTATTACCTGCAGGTGTCACCGTTATTTCTAAAGATAAGGATTATGCCGAGATAAGTTTTAATACAATTGGCGAACACGATATCACCATTATTACCAAGAAAGGAAATTGTGTTGCAACACAGACAAAAACCATAATGGTGACGGAGGGCGAATATGAAAATCCGGACAATACCGATTCGCAGAAAAAGTTTGATCTAAAAATTTATCCTAACCCGTCAAGCGGAAAATTCACAGTAGATGTAACATTGGATAAAATAATGCCCGGCCATATTAAGGTCTATAGCCTGAGCAACAACAAGGTAATTGATTCTAAATACCAAGAAGGAAAAGACAACTATTCTTTCAATTTTGAGTTGAATGGTCTTGCTTCTGGAATTTATTTTGTTCTCTTTGAATCACAACAGGGTACTAAATTGAGAAAAATCATTATTCAATAATTGATTTTTATTCAAAACAAATAGCAAATAATAATGACAATCTATCGGCAGAAAATAAAGCTGTCGATTTGATTTTCATAGCACAAAAAAGATGATTTTAAAAAGATTAAAATTTTACATACTGGCATTTTTTGTCTGCGCATTAAGTTTTGCACAAAACTTTAATGTTCAGGAAGTCACAAAAGCAAAATTAGTAAACGTATCCGGAGGTGCCTCTGCCAATACTGTATTCTATTCTGGAAATGCAGCCAGAGACCCATTCAGCTACTTTTTAAACGGAAATATTAATTTTAATATAGCTGGACTCTACAATATTCCGCTATCGTTTTCCTATACCAATCAAAAATTTGGTTATGATAAACCTGTTTTAATGAATCGACTGAGCATCCACCCATCCTACAAATGGATTACAGCACATATTGGAGATGTGAGCATGACTTTTTCTCCTTACACTTTGAGCGGACATCAATTTTCTGGTTTTGGAGTTGATCTAACACCGCAAGGAAAATTTAAAATTAGCGCGATGTACGGCAGATTATTAAAAAATAGCGAATACAACAGCGCATATCCTGACTTGCTGCCTACTTATAAAAGATTTGGTTATGGATTTAAAACCAATTATGCTTTAGAAAAAATAACTTTAGGAGTTACCTTTTTTAAAGCTAAAGACGAAATAAACTCAATCTCAAACCCAGTTCCATTTGAATTAGGAATTGCTCCAAAAGAAAATACCGCTATAAGTTTTGAAACCGGTTTTAAACTTTTTCAAAAGCTACAAGTATCTACAGAATTTGCAAACAGCAGCATTACCGAAGATACCCGAATAATTGATGGTTCGAAAGCTAAAGGAATAGCTGCTTTGTTTTTAAGTCCGAATAATACAACAGCAAGTTACAATGCCTTCAAAGGTCAGTTGGTTTATCCTGCAGGAAAAGGTACTTTGGGCTTAGGATATGAACGAATCGATCCTAATTACAGAACTCTTGGGGGGTATTATTTCAACAATGATTTAGAAAATATTACTGTAAATGCTTCGCAATCGCTTTATAAAGACAAAGTTGCTATATCTGTAAATTTAGGACTTCAAAAAGACAATTTAGACAAACAAAAAGAAAGTCAGATGAAACGATTGGTATCGGCACTGACCATTGACTATCGTGCGAATGAAAAACTAAATTTCAACATCAATTATTCTAATTTCCAGTCGTATACCAACAGTCGCAACCAATTTGATTACATCAATCAGGTTTCTGATTTTGATTATCTCGATACTTTAAATTTTAGACAAGTCAATCAAAACGCTTCGCTTGCGATTAATTATTTATTAAAAAATGATAAACGAATCAAAAAATCGATCAATGCTAATTTTTCGATGCAAGATGCCGTCAATCAGCAACAAGGACAAACAATTGCCGGAGGTGCAAGCACTTATTACAATTCCGGAATCTCTTACAGCATCGGCTATCCCGAAAAAGATTTGAATATAAATGCTGCCATTAATAACACTTACGGAAAAACTGATAGTGGCAAAAGTCTGATCTTTGGCCCTACCATTGGTGCTACAAAATTATTTTTTGACAAAAAATTTACAACCTCTGCTTCTACCAGTTATAATACCAGTTATAACGATGGAACCAAGCAAAATGATGTCATCAATTTTAGAGTAAACGGATCGTATATTTATATGCAAAAACATAATTTTAATATGGGAATCATTTCCCTGTTTAGCAACTCAGCGACTCAAAAGAACAATGATCTTACCGGAACTCTGACGTATACCTATTCTTTTGATAAAATAAAGTTACGCCCAAAAAGAGAACCTAAAACAGAAGAAGATCAGGATGTAAATCCAACGCTGAAAATAAGTTTTAACGGAAAAGTTTTCGAAGGAAATCGTGATCAAATTACAACACAGCTAAAAGACATGCAGCTGGCTCTAAAACCTTTGCCAACAGAAGAAAATACCAATTTAGAACATTTGCTCACACTGGCAACGTTAACTCCTGATGATAAACAATTTAAAGAAAAAGTGCTGGATTATTTGGAAGCTTATGATACTGCCGCTGAAACGTTAAAAAAATATAATGAATACTTGGCAGAAGCTTATCAGAAATTAGAAAAAGATATGTTTAGTAAAGACGAAAGTCTTGAAAATGAATACTCTATCGCCGTTGGACGAGTAAATAATCATGCCTTAAATGGCAAAGAAGAAGCAGATGTTACCAATAAAACTGCGTATAAATCGTATTTGAAATTGGTTGAAAGAAGTAATAATAACCGTGATAAATTAATGCATCATCGATGGATGTATCGCGAAATTTCGGCGTTATCGAAAATTACGTCAAGCGAAATACAACAAAACCAATATGCAGCTAATTTTAGCATTCAAGAAATTGAAGAAGCTTTTAAATTAATAAAAGACAAAAAATCAGCAACCGAAATAGTAGATATTCTTGAGGTAAAAATGATTCCGTTTTATCATGATCTGGCCGTTAAAAATGCCACTATTGATGATATTGATTTAAAACATATTCAGAAATAAAACTGTAGAAAACTAAAGTCGAAAGACAGTAATAAGATAGTAATACCAAAAATAATGGATAAACCGCAAGTACCCAAAATGCTAAAAAAACTACACCTTCTTGTTTTTATTGTATGCTCTTTTATAGGATGGAGTGGCCACGCACAGACATTTCCTGTTACAATTAGCACTCAAATCACGCAGCCCTCTCCTATTTACTTGAGTAACTATGCCGATGCGACAACCATAAATAGCCCGATTAAAATACAAGTGGCTTTAAACGATTTGACGATCTCGAACCGACAAGTGCGATTAAAGTTCTATTTTCAGGGCAATTCTATTTCGTTTGCTACCAACGATTTTGTGGTAGGCGCAAGACCCTTATATCTTGAGGGAGGTTTTCCGTTACAACTTACCAATGTTGACTTAGCACCTTATTTTGAATTTCAAAACATATTGGGTCTAAATCCAAATCAGTACGCGCAGCCTTTGCCGGAAGGAATTTACAATTTTTCTGTTGAGGTATATGATTTTGCTACCAACAAAAAGCTGTCTAAAAAAACGAGTGTCACCACTATTATTTTCCAGAATGAGCCTCCGTTCTTAAACTTGCCTTTGAATAATGCTTCTATAATGCAGTCCAATATTCAGAACATTGTATTCAGCTGGACACCAAGAAGCATCAATGTTAGCAATGTAGAATATGAGTTTTCTTTGGTAGAAATTTGGGACAATTATACACCTGTACAAAATGCTTTTGCTTATTCGCCGCCTTTATACACCACTACAACCAGAAATACAACGCTGCAGTATGGCATCAATCAGCCACAGCTTATACCGGGCAAAAAATATGCCTGGCGCATAAAAGCAAAAGCCATCTTAGGCGCCGAAGAAATTGGAGTATTTAAAAACAATGGTTATAGTGAAATTTTTTCTTTTAACTACGAAGTATCTTGTACAGCTCCCTTATCGATCACAACCACTGGCGTGAGCGAAAATCAAGCCAAGGTAACCTGGAGTGGCAATATTGATAATTATGATTATCAGGTAAATTATCGTGAGAAAAATGCCAACTCAGAGTGGTATAAGATCGTTACGCCTAGAGAATCTGCAACCATTAGCAACTTAAAACCCAATGCTACCTACGAATATACCGTAGGAGCTTCTTGTGATGTGGGCAAATATATCCACAGTACCATTCACGAATTTACAACACTTGCTCAAGACGAAATTGCTTTTGCAGGTTGCGGAATCAAGCCAGACCCTAAGGATTTGGCCAACAAAAACCCTTTACCTCAGCTTTTTCCAAACGATGTTGTTACCGCAGGAGATTTTCCTATTGTAGTTTTAAAAGCAACAGGAAACAACGGCAACTTTACCGGAGAAGGGTATGTAACACTTCCTTTCTTAGAAAAATTCAGAAAACTAATAGATGCCGCAGATGCTTTAGGCGGGGAAAAAATAAACATCGGGCAGTTCTCCCGTATCCGAATCACCTTTAATAATATCGGAGTCAATACCGATTTTAAATTAATTTCAGGTGAGATTGTAGCTAGTTATGATCCGGATTGGAAAGGGATGGCTGATCTAGATGGTGTCGTAAATGATGCTTTTGGTGATGCCGGTAATGTTGTCAATCATCAGTATGATTTATCTATAAAATCTGTTGTAAAGAATCCTGATGGAAGTATAACAGTTACTAGTTCTACAGGTGTAACTTCTGTTATAGAGAAAACGGTAAATGATATAGTCATTACAGATAAAGACGGAAAACAATTTGCTGTTCCTGCCAATGCTCTCGCCGGAGATATTAAACAAACAGGACAATTAGCTCCGGGCGGAATTCCGACTTCTAAAAACACAAACGGAATGGGATCTGGCGGCGACGTAGCCGAGATTTCTTCTGCAGATGTAAACGTGGTTTTCTCTAAAGGAGATGGAAAATATGCTTTTGATACTGCTCCAGCAACCGAAAACGGAAGCCTGACTAAAACCTATCAAACAATTCCGAAAAAAGGTGGTGGTACTTACAAAGTAAATTACAAAGCGATATCTGACAACCCTAGCACTGATGTTGTTGTGGCTACAGTAGATTTTAAAAATGGGAAAACCAAGAAAGATCTTGTCTTTAAAACCCAAAATGGTACCGCAATAGACAGTACTCAAATTGCCTGGAAAGACAATGTTGCAACGCTGACTTTGAAAAAGACTTTAGATTTTGCTAAAGAAACTATCATTGCAGCTGTAAAACCCGCAACTCCAAAAGATCCGAAGGAAACAGCAGGAAAATATGATATTGCAGGAACTATTGATTTGTGGCATTTGACCAATAAAAAAGTGAATGTGACTTTGGTAAGTGTTAATAAAGCTACGATACCAAGCAACGCTCAGAAGCAATTAAACGAAATTTATGAGCCTGCAGGAGTAACTTTTAATGTAAAGACCATAGATGTAACCTTAGATAATATTTGGGGTGAAAGCATACAAACTAGCGAAAGTGGTTTATTAGCTACTTACACAGACGAACAACAGCAAATAACGGCCAACTTAAAACAAAAATTAGGCGCAGATTATAAAAAAGATACTTATTATATAATTTACACTGATGCTCCATCAGACAAATCGAATATACTAGGTTTCATGCCTCTAAAGCGCCAATATGGTTTTATATTTAATAAAAACAATATTGTTCGCACCTTAGCACACGAACTTGGTCATGGAGTCTTTGGTTTACAACATCCTTTTACAGAATACAACACGTCTACAACAACCAATTTATTAATGGATTATGGTACCGGTGTTGAATTAAGCCACAACGATTGGCAAGTTCTTCACGCGCCCGGATTGCAGTTGTATCCTTTTATTCAAGGGGATAGTGATGGGGAGTATAAAACATGGTCAAAACTTATAGGAACCATCGTAGAAACCATACCAGGCTATGAAAATCAAACTAAATCTTTTGTAAGTCTTACAGGAGAAACTATAAGCTTACCTAAAGATTCTAGAGATTTTGGCTTCTTAAATGGTTATTTAGTTGGATTTACTATTGGTGAAGAAAGATGGTGCGCGTTTGTTACTAAACCTGATGATAAAATCTTTAAAGGATATTATAAAGACGCAATAGAAGGGGTAAATGGTTATGACTTTACAGGTAAAGTACCATACTCAATGAAAAGCGAAAGTAATCAAGTTTTCTTTGCGCAAAAAGGCAATTCTGATTGTTCATCATACACAATTTATTCTGGAATATTAAAAAACAGTACAATTACAGATGGAGGCATTAATAAAGAAAACATTCATGCCTCAAAAAATATAAATCAACTCGCAGGACTAATTGAAATAAAATTAATAGCGACAATTAATGACAAGATAAATTGTCTAAAAGGAAGAGCACAAGAGTTTTATAAATTTGTCTTAGAACACTATCAATCTAATAATATAACTATTACTGAAACTGAGAAAGATGAATTGGCAGATTACATTTTAGCATACAAAAATGTATTTATAAATAAATTAGATGGCGATGCGAATTCTATTCCATTTAAGCAGATTATTAATTTTCGAGAAATGCTAAAGTATGGTCATAAAGATTTAATAGCTAAGCTTAAAGGAGTATCTGAGTGGAATATTAACGAAGTTACCTTAGTAATAAATTTAGAAGATTATGAAAGAATTAAAGATGAATATCTACTATACAAATATATTAATGAAGAATTAGATACAGACTGTACAATTGCTGATAATTTAAGACAAAAAATTCAAAAAGATGGTGATGAAATAAAACTTGATTTTGAACTTCTTGCAGCTTTGGGTAAAGATACTTACGAACTAATCAGTGGTAATGAAGCTATTGAATTATTAAGTTGTTTACTAAAAAATTTAAAGATACCTGAAAGCTATTATAATCCAAACCGAATTGATAATGTTCAAAACAAAGTTTTTGATTATTTATTTGAAAAAGCAGGGGTAAGTCCACAAAGTTTAGCTGCGTTAATCCCTAAAGACCTCTATAATTACCCAAATGCCTGTGGTTGTGGAATATGGAATTCAATAGTAGACCTAGCATTAGGAATTACAACCTTAGCAGATGGATTGACAACAAATCCAGTAGATATAAATAAGTTCCTAAATGAAACATTTAATGGAATATCTGAAAAAAATGCTTTTTCTAAGATAGGGACTGATTTATGGACAACACTAAAGGAGCATCACGGTTACGTCGATGGATATGGCTTGGATGGATATCAAACAACATACGCAACATGTTACGATGTAGTTTTCGTATTATCTTTTTATGTTGGAGCGGGAGAAATAAATGCTCTTTCGAAAGCCGGAGAACTTTCAGATGTAGCAAAAATAATAGCAAATGTCATTAAATCGGCACCTTCAAAAACAGTAGCAACAATAACAGCACTCAAAAATGTTATTCCTGCTATGGCTAAATTTGGCAATAAAATTACTAGAAATATTGTTTTGGGAATTATTGAAAAAGTTCCTGATGATATCTTAAAAGTCCTGCCTGACGGAGCCAAAATAAGAATTATAAATGCTCAACTAAATAAAAATATTTTAGAATTTTCAAAAGAAGGATTAAAGATAATAGCTCCTATTGGATCTGGATCTAATCAAATAAATAATATTCTTTATGAGTCAAATGAAGTCATTACTGATATGATTTCAGGAAAGACAGGAATCCTAAAAATAGGAAAAGATGACGCAGGAAATATAGTTGCCTGGATATTCTCTTCAAATACAGAAACCGGAATTTTAACTCGAATCGAAAATTTGGGATATAAAAACCTGGCTGACGAAATAACTAAACTAGCACCAGATTTAAAATCTAAGTTTTTAAGTGATTTTGAAGTTGCAACATCAACAGTATTTAAGTCATTGAATGATGATCTTGAATTATTTGAAGTTTGGAAAAAATGGAATGATAAAGGCATAAAATCAATTGAAGATTTAAGTGCTTTTAAAAAGGTATGGAAGCAAAAAGTAAGGAACGTCACATTTGAAGAATTTTATACTAAAACAGCTTCGCAAATAAAGAGTGCTAATGGTAATAAATTTGCACCTGAAATTTATGAAGCATGGACAAAAGGTAAAGGCCATGAAAATGATTTAAAAACAGTATATAGAAAATTCGGTCTAGATCCTGCTAAAGAATATCCGCCATGCGAAGGTGTTTGGGGAGTTGACAAAAGAAAAGCTCCTTCAATTGATGAAATCCTGGATAGATTTCAAACAAGAGAAGGTTTAGGTGGTGGTTATGCAGGTGTTGTTCCTGCTAATTCTAGTTATACCATTTCCTCACGCGCTTTAATGGAAAATTATTCCGTATTAGTTGAAGAAGGTAAAGAATATTACTATTATAAATTTAAAATGAAATCTGTACCTTCGGATTTGTTATTTGAATATGGAGAAGCAATTCCGTGGTTTGATGAATTAGGAGGAGCAACGCAGGTAAAAACATCTAATTCATTTCAAAATCTTTCCAAAGAAATAGAAATCTTGGAAACATGGAAAATGAAAAATGGTGTATGGAACAAGGTAATAAACTTTACTGAATTTGATCTTCCTGCAACCATGGAACATGTGAAATTTAGGGATTTGGAAGTTCCAAGAAAAAATGGAATTGGAGGTTGCCATGATGCAATCGAATTTTCAAAAATAAGACAAGTTTCTGAGGCTGGATACACAGTACCACTAGATAAAGCATTAGATGAAGTTCCTGAAATAATTGTAACCAATATAACAAATAGTACTACCCCAGGAATTAAAACTGTAGAGTATAAAATCCCTGCAATAGATGCAAAATTAAAAACAACAGGCTTACTGAAGGGAGATGGAGCAAAAAATTTTAAGAAAGCTATTTATGATCCTGCAATTTGGTCAGATGATAAACTAGAAAAAGCTCTAAAAGAAGTATTGGAAGATGCAATAAACAAAAATGATGGCCAGCTACCCTCTGGTAATCCATCTGAAGGCTTTACATCTGAAGGTTATAAAATTATGTTTACTAGTAAAAATGAAAAAATAACAAGTTTCTGGTTTGATTAAAAAAACATAAATATGGAATGGATAATAACAGAGGACAAATTATCAACTAATAAATTAAGAATTGATTTTAGTCCTTCAAATAATACTTTAAGTATGTTTTTTTCTAATTTAAAAACAATTGAATTTTCTGATTACATACTTCAAACTATTAATTCAATTGGAGGATTTGGAATCGAGAATATTAGTATTTTGTTTTATAACCAAATGGATTGGGAAGACAAGGAAGGACTTAAAATAGAAGAAGGTGATATATATTTTTATGTATATGATGGATTAGCCAATGAAACAGTATTAAAGGAATATGAATTTGAAAAAATTCTATATGATTTTTCTACAAAAATTATAGCGATAAATGTCAAAAATGATTTCTTGCCAAAAAATTGGCTAACAAAAATGAATGAATCATTAAATATGTTAAAATATAAAATATTAAAAAGTGAAATAGAATCATTAGAAAAACTAAAAAAAAATATTTCATATACTTTTTTCGACGGTTTAAAATTACATAATGTAACTGGCCAACATGATAATTGGCTAAGTTCTACAGATTACGCTATTTGGAGTAATTCATATGTAGAAATTGGAACTAAACGAATTTATATTATAAAAGAAAATATAAAAGTATTATCTACTTTTAGATATTTTGATAAAGAAGAACTTGAATTATTAGCAAAGAAATACAATTTCAAAATAAAAGAAGAAAATGGCATTTATTATGCTTATACCGACGATCATAGCTCTAGACAATTTGAAATTTCTGAAAATGACGAATTAACTGTTATTTATTGTATGGGAGGTGGAAATATGCCCGAAAGTATTTTTATTTATGGAGTTTTCGAAAAATAGATAACAATACCCTAACTCTGGTGCGAGCGTCCCGCTCGTGAACACAAAGAACTTCTTTGTCATAACCCCTCTGGTGCTCATTTACAACGAGTACCTACTTACAGGTTTAGGCAAAACAAAGCGTTTGTAACGCGACTAACTAAGATAAACTCCCGCTGGTGCTCGTTTGCAACGAGTGCCTACTTACAGGTTTAAGCAAAACAAAGCGTTTGTAACGCGACTAACTACGATAATTCAAATACATGATTTAGTAAAAAGAAATATATTTGTTAAAAAATGTCTGAGAAATACAAAGTCATAGATAATACCGTTCCCACTTTTATTACCATCACAGTTGTAGATTGGGTTGATTTATTTGTTAGACCAGTTTATTGTAATATTCTAGACGATTCTTTTAATTATTGTATTAAAGAAAAAGGATTAAGTGTACATGCTTATGTTTATATGACTAGTCACATTCATTTAATAGCTACCGCTTTTGATGGAGAATTGCAAGATGTGATTCGTGATTTTAAAAAATTTACTTCAAAAAAAATTGTAGAAGCAATTCAGGAGCATCCAGAGAGCAGACGAGAATGGTTACTAAGAAAATTTAGTTATGAGGCACAAAAAGCAGGCAGAGCAAAAAAATATAAATTCTGGCAAGATGGTTTTCATCCCATAATTTTAGATACTTTAGAGAAAATCGAACAACGAGTAAATTATATTCATTATAATCCAGTAGAAGCACAAATAGTATTTCATGAAAGGAATTATGTGAATAGCAGTTACAAAAATTATGAACAAGACAACAACGTTTTTTGTAATGTTAATGTTGAACCGCTATGGTGATTTACTAAATTAGTCGCGTTGCAAACGCTTTGTTTTGTGTCTTCCTGTAAGTAGGTACTCGTTGCAAACGAGCACCAGAGGGAGTAATTAAGCAATTTAACGATATGTTTCCTGAAATTAAATTAATAATTATAAATGGAGCCAGATAAAAAGAAAATAAGAATATTTACTAACAAAGAATATTTATTAAAAGAAGTGATAAGTGATTACAATTCAATTAATAAAACAGATTTCATCTTCGTCAAATATATACATGGTGAAGTAAACTTTGCTATTATTGAATTTGTTAATGCTGATTTAAATCAAATTTTTGAATTAGGAAGAATGTTGGGTGGCACAACAGAAGCAGTAGAAAAAAATATATCAAATCCACCATCCATATTTATGTAATTTTTTGAATAATGTTAGATTGAAATTTACTAAATCTTTTCACTATCATTTGATTAAAATTTTTCATGATCTCTAAAATAAAAAACATTATTACTTATGCAACAAGAAAAGAAAAGATTAACCATAATTTGTGATTATGAAGATTTTTTAAAAGACTCCATTGATTGGTACAATTCAACTTATAATACAGACTTTGTTTTTATTGAATATATAAATCACAAATTAAATCTTGTCGTGGTTGAATTTATCAATGCAGATTTAAACCAAATTTTTGACTTAGGAAGAATTTATGGTGGTACAGTAGAAGCATTTGACAAAAAAATATCAAATAAAAGGTCTAGTATTTAATATGTTTTATTATAAGAGATAGATTAATACAAAAACTTTCACTTAAAAGATGTTAGGAAATAAACCTCAAAATCACCAGCTAGCGCGAGCGTCCCGCTCGTGAACACAAAGAATCCCCCTCGTCCTCGTTTGTCATCATATCTGGTGCTCGTTTGCAACGAGTAGATAATTACAGGTTTAGGCAAAACAAAGCGTTTATAACGCGACTAACTACGATAATTCAAATACATGATTTAGTAAAAAGAAATATATTTGTTAAAAAAATGTCTGAGAAATACAAAGTCATTGATAGTACCGTTCCCACTTTTATTACCATCACAGTTGTAGATTGGGTTGATTTATTTGTTAGACCGGTTTATTGTACTATTATAGGCGATTCTTTAAATTATTGTATTAAAGAAAAAGGATTAAGTGTACATTTATGTTTATATGACTAGTCACATTCATTTAATAGTTACCGCTTTTGATGGAGAGTTGCAAGATGTGATTCGTGATTTTAAAAAATTTACTTCAAAAAAAATTGTAGTAGCAATTCAGGAGCATCAAGAGAGCAGACGAGAATGGTTGCTAAGAAAATTTAGTTACGAGGCACAAAAAGCAGGCAGAGCAAAAAAATATAAATTCTGGCAAGATGGTTTTCATCCCATAATTTTAGATACTTTAGAGAAAATAGAACAGTGAGTAAATTATATTCATTATAATCCAGTAGAAGCACAAATAGTATTTCATGAAAGGGTGTGGGTAATACCATTCAAGATGTAAACTCATTAAAATAATAATATGAACAGAGAGCTATATATCCAAACAATAAGAAAAGAGTGTGCCTTTCTTGAAGACGAAGGGTATACATTTAAGGAAGTAGATATGAATATATTTTACACAAAAGATACAAATGACAAGGGATTTAGAATTGCCTTTAGTTGGCTGGAATATGGTGACAAATTTGTTACTCATGGTTTAACTGCTGAAAAGCGATTTAATATTGTAGAGCAAGAAATACAAAAAATATTAGATGGCGATTTAAATAATTATTATACTATTTACAAAAAACCTGTAGCTGATGTGGATCATATTCCTCAAGATTTAGAGTATGAAATGCGAGGAGAGAATTTTCGTTTTGTATCAAACACAGTTAAAGACATTCAATTGTTTAGTGCTTTTGTAAAATCATTTTACCAAAATGATGTAGTTAGTTTTTTTAATAATTACAATGAATTTATTGATGTTGCCAAATCTTATGAAAATTTAGAAAGAGAAAAAATATCAACCTTAATTATTAATACTGGTACAGATATTTTTTATAGAGAATTGGTGATTAAAAATAAGTCTAACGCACATGATGAAAATGATTTTGTAAAGATGGTTACCTCTGAACTTGAACCAATGAAATCAAACTCAACGTTTGGAAAAATATTAGAAAATTTTAAAATTCTGCATAACAATCTTCAAGAAAAAGCGGTCTAATACTCCGCTCTACGAAGTGTTCTCATAAAAAACTACACTGCTGCGCAAATGCTCCTCGCTCTCCGAAGTGTTGCTTATGAAAAGCTGCGCACTCTATGATAAAAAACAAATAAAATCATTAAAAGTTAAGATGCAAATTTATAAGTATTGATATAAGGAGTTTCTCTGTTAATAACAGCGAAAACTCTGATTATAAGTTTGCATCTAATATTATTTAGAACCAACATTGAGTTTCCCCCCCCTCTGGTGCTCGTTTGCAACGAGTACCTACTTATAGGTTTAGGCAAAACAAAGCGTTTGTAACGCGACTAACTACGATAATTCAAATACATGATTTAGTAAAAAGAAATATATTTGTTAAAAAAATGTCTGAGAAATACAAAGTCATAGATAGTACCGTTCCCACTTTTATTACCATCACAGTTGTA